>JAQUVD010000015.1 GCA_028693555.1 Hespellia sp. | reverse complement strand
AATTAATTTTTCGATTTCCAATGGTAATTTTAACTGTCTTACAGTATAATTATCATTGGTGTTTTTATTTATTCGCATAATTAATTATACCAAAAAATTGCTCAGACCTCACGGCCTGAGCAATTTTTCTTTTAGGAAACTTTTTTTACAGTCCCTTTTTGTGCTTCTAATTTGTTTTCATTTCACCTAACTTCGCAAGTGCAAGTGTCCACTCGCCGTAGATATCTAACAGTTTCTCGTAATAGGCATTGGTCTCAGGGTCTGGTGTCAGACGATCCTCGATAACGTGAATCTCCTTAATCTTATCATAGCCATCCCAGAGCCCACAAGCATTTGCTGCCAGTGCGGCGGCGCCGAGAGAAGCGGCATCCTGATCAATATTGGTTTTGATGACCGGCATGTTGTAGATATCTGCAAAAATCCTGCGCCAGATTGCGCTCTTGCTGCAACCGCCGCACAATAACATCTCACCTTTGATCTCGACCTGCTTCAGCAGAATGTCCAGTGTCTTACGAAGAGCCATAGCGACCCCTTCCATGGAAGCACGAACCAGATCTTCTCTTGTGTTTGCAAGGGTAAGTCCCATGAATCCACCCTTTAGGTTCGGGCTTGGCTCCTGTGCACTGCCGCCGGCAAGCGTCGGATTGAAGAGAACACCGTGGCTTCCCGGAGGCGTACTCTCTGCCATCTGATTCATGATCTCATAGGTGTCTGTATCATTGGCGTAGTCCATCAGAAAACGGTCTCTGATCCATCGAAATGAATTTCCGGCAGAGAAGATGGATACTGCGGAAGTGTAATATCCTTTTTGTGCGTGGGCAAAGACGAAAGGTCTTGTCTTCAGATCAATAATCGGCTGTTGCGATGTTACGGCAATCCAACTGGAAGAACCGAGAGAGGTATATGCGACGCCCTCTTCAAGACCTCTTGCGCCCAAAGCCATGCAAGTGTTGTCAACTGCGCCACAGGCAACCGGAGTTCCCACGCAGAGGCCACATTCTTTCGATGCTTCTTCTGTGACATATCCCACAATGGAATCGGAAGGACGAATCTCGGGAAAGATGCGTTTCGAGATTTGGGCAGCTTCAAAAAAGCGGTCCTCATAGTCCCATTTTAATAAATTAAACACGCCAAAACCAGATGCATAAGACGGATCGGTACAGATGGTTCCGGTAAATTTGAAATTGATAAAATCCTTGGAGCCCAGTATTTTGTCTGTTTTTTCGAATATCTCAGGCTGGTGCTGTCGCATCCACATGAGCTTTAAAATCGTATAGCATTCTTCCGGATCACCATTTCCGGTAACCGGATACCATTCCTCGTAGGAAAGGTCTTTAAAAAATTTCGGAATCTGATCTCCGGCGCGCATATCGCACCAGATTGGAACCTGATCAAGAAGCAGGTTCTTATCTTTGTCCAGAGGGACAGCCACAAGGCTGTGACCGGACAGTGCTGTGCAGGCGATTTCCTCAGCAGCACATCCGCTCTGTTTCAGCAGAAGCCCGGTTGCGGAGCAAACCCCCTGCCACCAGTCCAGCGGACGTTGTTCTACACATTTGTCGGCGGGAAAATAGGTCTCATACTGCTGGAAAACTTCAGCGAGAGATTTTCCGTCCACATCAAATAAGGAGGCTTTAATTCCTCCGGTTCCAAGATCATAAGCAATTAGTTTATTTTTTTTCATAGTAATTCTCCCTTTACATTATTCTAATTCTTTAGACAGGGCTTCCTCAGAAAGGTATTGTGTCGAATAATTCCCGATTTGTTTTCCGTCCTTTGTAAGAATCACGCGGCTGCACATGCCGACGAGCTCTGCGTTGTTGGAAGAAATCAGGAGAATAGATGCACCGTCTAAAGTTAATGCATTCAGGATATTGTAAAGATCCAGTCTGCTTGTTGAGTCCAGATTTTTGGTGGGCTCATCATATATGTAAATATTCGATTGTGTGAATAGGGAACGTGCAATTACAATTTTCTGTTTGGTGCCGGTACTTAGGTGACAGGTGCGGGTATGGATGTCGGAATCCTTGATTTTTAATTTGTTCAGATAGTAGATCCCATATCCCTTCATCATGCGTTTGGAAAAGAGTCCGTATTTTGTCACTTTTTGAAAATTGGACACAGCTATATTAAACGGAATTGAGTGTGCCATAAAAAGTGCCTGATTTGCTTCGTCTCCGCTGATTAGACTGAAAAATGGGCGGCGGAGTGTATCAGAGTAAATAATCTGACCGTCTTTGGGCATAAGCTCTTCGGAGAGCGTGCTCAGAAAGCTGTGTTTTTGACCTGTCTTTAATCCTGCAAGCCCGATGATTTCACCGCGGCGCATGGAAAAATGGATATCCTCCAGCAGATCCGTCGAAAGATGGTCGAAGCGGATGAGTTCGTTTCCCGGAATAATCGGAAGTTTTGGATATTTGACATTCATCTTCAAATGAGTGATACATTCATTGAACTCCGGCAGTGTAAAATCATCCCGCGTAAAAGATGCGGTGATTGTTCCGTCATCGATAACGGATACCCGATCACAATAACGCATCAGCAGAGAATAATTATGCGTAATCAGAATGATTGCGGTGTTCTGCTTGAAATCTGTCATAAAATCAAAGACTGTCCGAAGCTCGGCTGTAGTAAGCGCAGTGGAAGGCTCGTCTAAGATAAGGACCTTTGGGTCACAGATTAAAATGCGGCATAACTGAACCACCAGTTTCTCCATGACACTGAACGAAGAAATTGGAGCATCCAGATCCAAATTTTCCATATGAAACAGCTTTAGATAGTCCAGACAGACCTGATTCAATCTTTTTTTCGAAGGGCTGAAGAAGCGATTTTTCAGCCCAAGCTTCTTTTCATTTCCGGCAATGATATTATCACGTACTGTTCGCTTTGGAAAAAGGACCTCTTCCTGCTGAAGCATGTAAATGCCATATTTTTGGGCAGATACAACATCTGTAATATCGAGTGGTTCATGGTTGATGAGAATGCTGCCACTCGTTTTGGGGCGCACTCCTGCAAGGAGTTTGGCAAACAAGGTTTTCCCCTCTCCGTTATTACCAATAATGGCATGGATTTCACCGGAATGAGCAGTAAAGGAAATATCGCTGATGAGTGGGCGTTCCATGATTTTTGTTAGATTTTTTGTCTCAATAGAAAAAAATTTCATAATTAAAACTCCAAAATGATCCGCCGTATTTGAAAAGCATTAAAAAGCGGCAGGCTTCAAATCAAATGACGAATACACACGGATGTCGTGATCCAGATAGTATCTTTTATACTCATCTGGGATTCCGGCATTTGTAATAATAGTTGGTGTCAGCGATAAATTTCCGATTGTCATAAATGCAGTCTGTTCGAATTTACTGCAGTCAGCAACCATAATTGGTTCTCTGGATCGTTTCATAACAGAATGAATGATATCGAAAACAGTTTTGTCTGACAGCGTGTATCCGGCGTTTAGATCGACACCGTCCACGGAAAAGAATGCTTTGTCGAGGTAAATGTTCTGCAGCTCTTTGTCCAGATCATCCGGAACTGCATAGTTTCCGAGGTGATCCACCTGACCGCCAAGAAAAACAAGACGGATGGTAGGAACATCGTACAGTATATTGGCCACGAGAAAATTATTGGTCAGTACATTAATCTGACCGCGCTCGCGCAGTGCCTTTGCAATATAATAAGTAGTTGTACCGGGACCCAGAAAAATCCATTCACGTTCCTGAACGAGACGGGAAGCTATAATACCAATCTCTTCCTTATCTTTATGGTACTCCACTGTGGACATAGTGGGCTGCGAATTGTCAGAAAGCGATGTATCAGGCGAGTTGAATGTTGCACCACCGTGAAAACGGGTGAGAAATCCATCCTGTTCCAATTCTTCCAAATCATTACGGATTGTCGCATCGGAAACGTTTAAGAGATTGCTAAGTACTGAGACTTCAATCTGGTGACAGTCTCGTAAGATTTCCTTTATACGTCTGATTCGTTCAACTTTAAACATAATTCCATCCTTATCATATTAAAAAACATTCTATATTAGCTATTTACAATGATAACATAAAAATAAATAAATGACAATGACAATAAACGAAAAGAAACGAAAGATAACAAAAATAAGTAATCTCTCAAATAGATTCATTAATGTATAATATCAGATAAAATGACGAAAAACTAAAAAAATAGGGGCTGACAACCAAAAAACGAAAAGAAAAAGAAAAAAACAAAAGGAAATGAAAGAAAAATAATGACAAATAAAAGAAAATGTGCTATATTATTAAATAGTTAGACAGGAGCTCTCAGAAAGGTCACTGTTAAAAAAGAAAGAGGAGGAAGTTTTATGAAAAAAAGAAGAGTTATCTCAGCGTTTGTAGCAGTAACAATGGTAGGAACCCTTTTACTCGGAGGGTGCGGAAAGAAAGCGGATGAAACAGCAGGATCTACAGCATCGGCGAAAAGTGATGCAAAGTACACGATCGGATTTGCAAATGCATCCGTATCAAACAGCTGGCGTGTAAAGATGCGTGACGAGCTGATGGCAGAGGCAGACAAACTCAACATCAAGATCGTGGAGACAGACGCACATGATGATGCAAACACACAGAACAGTAACATTGAATCAATGCTTCAGCAGGATCTGGATGCAATTTTGATTACACCTTGTGTAGAGGATGCAGTTAATCCGGGTATCGAGGCAGCTTATGCATCTGGAATTCCGGTAATCTTATTTGACCGTACAGCGACAACAGAAGATTATTCACACTTTGTAGGCTGGACAGATGAGAACAACGGAGCAGCCTGTGCACAGATGATCGTAGATGCACTGACAGAGAAAAATGGTTCAGCAAAGGGAAATGTCATTGCACTTGACTCCATCGCAGGATCAGGAACAGATAACGGACAGAAAGCCGGACAAAATAAAGTATTTGACAAATATCCGGACATTAAAATTATTGACAGACAGTACACCGATTTTGAGGCATCAAAAGGAAAAACATCAATGGAAGATTTCCTGAGCAAATACGGACCTGGTGAAATCGATGCAGTGATCTCACAGGATGGCGGTGTTACATTAGCAGCATGGGATGCAATCAAAGAAGCAGGCAGAGACGATGAAGGTATTATTATTGTAAATGCAGATGGTATCAACGGCGTATGTAAATTGATCGAAGAAGGCAAATGCTATGGCTTGACTCAGTTCCCGGCTGCAGCTTCTGTAGAGGCTCTTCACCTTGCAATTGACACGCTGGAAGGAAAAGATCCGGAAGACAAGATTGTTGTAAAAGATCCTATCGTAGTAACAAAGGAAAACGTTGGTGATTACGTAGTAAAAGACGGAGATGATTTCGACTGGACATACTAAAATGATTGTAGGATGAAAGATATGGAGGAATAGAACGTGAAAATTGGGTTTTGTGTAGTTAATTATTCGGAACTTCCAGTAGATGAAGTTTGTAAAATCGCAGCAGACAATGGTTATGACGCGGTTGAACTTCCGGCATATACGGACAATGGACAGGTGGATGTTCCAGAACTTTTAAAAGGAAACAATGCAAAAGAATTCAAAAAGAAAATTGAAGATCAGGGATTGTTTATCTCAGCACTTAGCAACCACGCAGACTCTCCTTTGATTATGGGACCTTACAGTGCCGGGATGGACAGCATCTGTCCCGGTTCCAAAGAAGAGAAGATTCGCTTTGGACAGGAAAGTATGATTCGTGCCGGACAGCTTGCAGCAGAACTAGGAGTGAAATCAGTTGTAGCATTTTCCGGGATGGAGAATTATGGACATATCAATGACTGGCCGGAACCGAACGGATGGAAATGTGAAGAAGAACAGTTTGCCGAGAAGTGGGGCTACGTGTTTGACAAATACAAAGAATATGGAGTAAAGGTTGCATTTGAACCACATCCGAACAACATTGTATACGATACACAGTCCACACTCCGATTATTGGAAGTGGTGGATCATCATGAAAGTTTCTGTATCAATCTTGACCCTGCAAACATTCTGTTTTCGGGAGTAGATGTGAATCAGTTCGTGGATGACCTGCGGGGACGTATTGTAACCGTTCATGCTAAGGACTGTGAGATTGTAAAACACAATCTTGCAAGAGGCGGACTGAATATGTATATGCAGGACGGCTGGGGAAGACTGGACCGCTCATTCCGTTTCCGAATTCCGGGCTGGGGCGATGTTGACTGGAAACGCCTGATCAGTGAACTTTTTATTACCGGATATGACGGTGTATTCAATTACGAGCATGAAGATGTCATTATGTCACGTGCGGATGGAGTGAAGAAGACGATTGATTTCCTGAAACCGCTTATGATCGATGCTCCTTATGAAGGACGAAACGACAAATTATTTACAAAATAGAACATTACATTAATATAGGAGGAATAAGAAAATGGCAGAAAAAATGAGAGCACAGGTTCTCACGGAAGTGAAACATTTTGAATTGAAAGAACTTCCGATTCCTGAAATAAATGATGATGAAGTATTGGTGAAAGTAAAATATTGTGGAATCTGTGGCTCTGACTGGGGCTCATTTAATGGAAAATATGCGGATGAAGTAGAATGCATCCCACTGACAACCGGACATGAAGTATATGGAACGATTGCTGAAGTTGGAAAGAATGCACAGGATATCGCAGTGGGTGATCGTGTTACATATGATATCTGTACTCCTTGCGGAACATGCTATCACTGCCGCATCGGCGAGCCACTTCTCTGTACGAATTTCAAACAGATCGGTATTCACACAGATGGTGGATTTGCAGAATACGTAAAGGTTCCGTGGAAGAATATTTATAAAGTGCCGGATGAAGTATCCGATGAAAAAGCAGCATTTGTTGAGCCGCTTACCGCATGCTTAAATGCATCACATAAGATGGATTGTACCATTGGAAGAAGTGTTGTAGTGATTGGCGCGGGTCTTGGAATTATGCATGCGCAGCTTGCAAAGCTTCGCGGAGCAGCACCGGTCATTATGGTGGATATGAATGCAGACCGTCTAGCAATGGCAAAAGAGGTTGTTGCGGATTATGTGATTGATGCATCAAAATGTGACGCGGTAGAAGAAGTAATGAAGCTTACAAATGGTGTTGGTGCAGATTTTGTACTTGAGGCAGTTGGACGATCTTCTACTTATGAGCAGGCATTCCAAATGGTGCGCAAAGGTGGAAAAGTTGAGGCGTTTGGTATCTGTGCAGAAGATGATTTTGCAAGTCTGCCGCCAGTAGAATTTGTAACAAGTGAAAAGAAGATCAGCGGAAGCTGTGCCGGAATCGGATATGACTGGGGTGACGCACTCACTCTGATGAAATACGACCGTGTTGACCCGACACCACTCATTTCCATGATTGTTCCGTTAGAGGATCTGGAAGATGCACTTTATGAGATTCGCAAGAATCCTAAATTAGTAAAGGTACTGGTAAGTCCTGAAGCAACAGAACGTACTATTTTATACAAATAAAATCTCAGGATGATGATTGGAGGAGCAAGTCGTGACGAAGGAAAAGGAAAAAACAAATATTGTGAAAAGAATATTGGGCAATCCGGTGAGTGTACCGTATATTGCGCTGATACTTGTGTTCGTAATTTCGACGATCGCTTCTCCGAATATCTTCCCAACATATTCAAATATTATGAATATCTTGAGACAGGCATCAATCGTAGGTGTAGTCAGCATTGGTATGACAGTTGTTCTGCTCGTGGGAGGAATTGACCTCTCTGTAACCAGTATTATGGCACTTACGGCCTGTCTGTTGGCAGATATGATGGAGAAGGGCGTAGCAGCAGGAAAGACGGGAATTATGATTGGACCTGTCATTCTCGTATTATTACTTGGCTGTTTCATTGGTCTGGTAAATGGAATTGTAATCGTAACAAGAAGACTGGAAGCATTTATTGTTACAATGGCGATGAATATGATCGTAAAAGGAATCGTAATGGTATACACCAAAGGTGCTCCGGGCGGAAAAGTAAGCGAATTCTGGGAGAACTTTGGCTCCGGATTTGTATTTGGAATCCCCTGTGCAGTCATCTTATATGCTTTGATGCTTGCAATTTTCGTTATTATTTTACATAAAACAATTTATGGACGTCACATCTATGCAATCGGCAGCAATGCAGAGGCAGCGAGACTGACCGGTATCAAAGTAAAGATGAACAAGATTATGGCATATGTTCTTTGTGGATTCACAGCGGCCTTAGGTGGTGTCATGTTAATGGCCCGTGTTCGAGTCGGTGAGCCAAACGGAAGTACCGGATACGACATGGATGCACTTGCAGCAGCAGTTATCGGCGGAACAGCCATGAGTGGCGGAGTCGGAACACTGGCAGGAACATTTGCCGGAGTTATCATTATGGCGATGGTAAACAATATCCTGAACCTGATTGGAGCGGATCCGAACCTGCAGAGCCTGATCAAGGGTGTTATTATCCTTGCGGCAGTTGTATTCCAAAAACAGGAAAAGTAGCGGTTTAAGCGCAAAAAGGAGAAGCTTATGAGTGAATATGCATTGGAAATGCTGGGCGTTACCAAGACTTTTTCTAAAGTAACTGCATTGGATAACGTTGATCTGCATGTAAAAAAAGGAGAAATCCATGCATTGATTGGTGAGAACGGAGCTGGAAAATCGACATTAATGAAGGTTCTTTCCGGAGTGTATAAGCCTGATGCGGGAACCGTGAAAATTAATGGCGAGGTTGTCACAGTTAAAAACCCAAGAGATGCAATCGATAAAGGTGTATCGATTATATACCAGGAATTGAGCCTGGTACCTGAGCTGAATGCAATTAAAAATGTCATGCTGGGTCAGGAAAAAAATAAATGTTCCATTATCAGCACAAAAGAAGAAAATGAATTTGCCGGAAAGTATCTGGACTATGCGAGCAGGGGAACACTCCCAAGCTATAAGATACCTGTTAAGCGTTTAAGCGTAGCGCAGCAGCAGATGGTAGATATCGCAAAATCATTGTCTTATAATTCCAAAATCATTGTAATGGATGAACCGACGGACAGTCTGACGACAGGCGAAATCGATCGATTGTTTGAAATTGTAAGAAAATTAAAAGAGGATGGAATTACCGTCATCTATATTTCTCATCGATTGGAAGAATTGTTTGCTCTTTGCGACAGAGTGACCGTGCTCCGGGATGGAAAATATATTACAGATGCAAATATCGCAGATATCGATAAAGACTGGCTGATCAGCAAAATGATTGGAAGAGATTTAAAAGATACCTTTCCACCACGGCATAGAATGGAAAGTGATGAGACTGTGCTGGAGGTAGAAAATCTGACAGCAGAGAGGTTCCAAGATGTATCGTTCAAACTGAAAAAGGGTGAAATCCTTGGATTTGGCGGTCTGGTAGGAGCCGGACGTACCGAGGTCTTAAGAGCGATATTTGGTGCCGACAGATACAAATCAGGAACGATTAAGGTGTTCGGACAGGAGGTTCGTATCACTCAACCAAATCAGGCCGTAAAGTATGGCTTTGGATTTGCAACGGAGGATAGAAAGACACAGGGACTGTTTTTGAATCAGGATATTCAGGATAACATTGCTGCCGCGGCGCTTAACAAAGTTTCTAAGGGAGGATTTGTTGATAGCAGCAAGGAAAAGGTGATGGTGCAGAAATATTTTGATGAGTTACAGGTCGTTGCACCGGATATCAATAAAATATGTAAGTTCCTTTCGGGTGGAAATCAGCAGAAGGTTGTGCTGGCGAAATGGCTGGCAAGCGAATGTAAGATCCTGTTTCTGGATGAACCGACACGAGGAATCGATGTTGGTGCGAAATATGAAATTTATCTTTTGATGGATAAATTAGTCCAGAGTGGAGTCAGCATCATTCTTATTTCGTCTGAAATGCCGGAACTTATGGGCGTTGCAGACCGTGTGATGGTCATGCACGAAGGTAGTCTCACCGGAGAATTGAATGTCGATGAATTCTCGGAAGAAAATATCATGAAGCTTGCCAGTGGCGAAAAACTGGAATAAAAAGGAGGATGAAAATGGGATACAAAGAAACGTTATTAAGTCCAATTAAAATTGGAAATAAAACATGTCAGAACAGATTCTTTGCACAGCCTATGGAGTGTGTGGATTCGGATGCAGAAGGAAATCCAACCGACCTGACATTAGAGAGATATGAAAACCTCTATAAAGGTGGTTTTGGACTGGTTGATCTGGAGGCTATTACAGTAACGAATGAGTCTCGTGCAAGAAAAACGCAGTTGGAAATTATGCCGAGAAATGAAAAAGCACTGGCAAATTTCATCAAAAAATTAAAAGAAGTCAATCCGGATGCATTGATTGTATTTCAACTGACACATTCAGGTGAAATCAGCGAACCGGAATTTTCAAGAAGAGTCTGTGTCAAACCAACGTATGGCCTTGGGGGAGATATTCTTACGGAAGAAGAAGTAGACCATATCATGGATCAATTCGTACTTGCGTCTAAAATTGCTGAAAATGTAGGTGCGGACGGCATCGACATGAAGCTCTGCCACGGCTATCTTGGATCACAGATCATCCGCCCGTATAATGACCGCGATTGGAAATATGGCGGATCATGGGAGAACAGATCCAGATGGGCATATGATCTGATGGAACGGATTCAGAAGAATGTAAGCAAAGACTTTTTAATCGGCTCCAAGATGTCAATGTGGGAAGGCTATCCGGGTGGATTTGGCAGTGCCGGTCCGGATTCTCCACTGATGGATATGACAGAACCAATTGATTTGATCAAGGGACTTGAAGAGAGGGGCGCAAGCTATTTTGTAGAATCTCTTGGAAATGTACATAGCGCAATGAATTATATGGAATGCCTCAAGGATGGCTCTGAGCTCTCTTATTTACATATTTATTTTGCGGATATGATGAAAAAGGCATTAAAGCCTGAAACGGTCGTTGTAGGATCACATTTCACACCGTTTAGAGGCAAAAAGAATAAACTGTTGTCTGTTGACCCTGAAAAATCAGGAATCTTCCCGGTAGGTGCAAGATGTATTGAAGAGGGCATGATGGACATGGTCGGACTTGGAAGACAGTCATTTGCAGATCCATTTACACCTGCAAAACTGGCAGAAGGAAGAGAAGATGAGATTCACTACTGCACCATGTGTATGAATTGTGAAGAACTGATGATCCGTCAGCAGCCGGTAGGATGTGTAACCTATAACAAACCATATACACAGCGTTTTATCGAGTGCAGAAAGCAGCACGGAAAAGTATCAGCACTTCATACATGATGTTAGCTGGACGGACTAATCTCCGTATTAACTATAAAATTTAATCAAAGGAAAGGTGAACAAGATGAAAGGATTATTAACAGAAAGACCAAGAAAAGAGATATTAACAAAGGATGACATTGCATACATGATGGACCCAAGCGTATTAAAGCTGGATACAACCATTCATGATGTAGAGCATATGGTAGATGTATGTAAAAAATATGGATGCGGAACCTGTTTCTGCTGGCCATGTTATTATCCAGAATTGGTAGAGCTTTTAAAGGATGCTGAGGTAACAAAATTCGGTACATCTCTTGGTTTCCCAACAGGACAGGAGACAACAGAGACGAAAGTATTTCTTGCACATCAGTTCATGGCACTTGAGCCTGCAACAAATGATATGCAGATCAATGTAGGTTGGTTAAAGGCAGGCAGATATGATCTGGTATTAAATGATATCAAAGCGGTTCGTGAAGCAACACCTGGTGTTCCACTGAAAGTAATTATGGAAGTAATGCTTCTTACAGATGATGAGATTAGAAAAGCATGTGAGCTTTCTATAGAAGCCGGCGCAGATTATGTAAAGACAGGTTCCGGATTCTCAGTAGGAAAACCAACGACACTTCACCATGTAAAAGTTATCATGGATACAATCGGTGACAGAGTAAAATTAAAAGTTGCAGGCGGAGTAAGAGACTTAGATACATTGGTTAAAATGTACAAACTCGGCGCGACACGTTTTGGTATCGGATGCGCTTCTGCAGAGCAGATTCTTGCAGACGTAGATGCACTCGGCGGAGAAATTGATTTGAGCAAAGTCGTAATTGATGATTCTGAATTATAAAATATAAGCCCAATAGGTAGTGCCCCGTTTCAGAGGCACTACGTGTTTCAGAAAGGGATTGTTATGAGTAAATTGATATTAGCATCTCATGGAAGTCTTGCAGAAGGCATGAAAAGCGCGCTGAAGATGATTCTTGGAGATACAGTTCAGGCAGAAGCGTTTGGCCTGGACAAATGGGAACAGCCACAGGCAATCATGGAACAGGTTCAAAAGCTCCGGGCAGAATGTCCCGAGGAGGAATTTATTATTCTGTGTGATATGAAAGGAGGAAGTGTATGCAACCGTATGGTGGAGCTGTGCTCTGAGCCAAACGTGTGCGTCATCAGCGGAATGAATCTGACACTGGCAATCGGGCTGGCCATGATGCCGCCGGGCGTAAAATGCTCGGAGATGAAAGAAGAACTCTTTGAAGAGGCAAGAGATGGAATTGAATATTTTGACTCTTCTGTAGTTGGAGGTCTGAAGGAAGAAGAGGAGGACGACTTATGGTAAGTTTGCTTAGAATTGATGAACGTTTACTCCATGGACAGGTTGCTGTGACATGGGTAAGTAATGTGGAAGCATCATCCATCTTGATTGCAAATGACGAGGTCATGGAAAATGAGATGTCAAAGATGGCACTTAAGATGGCAAAACCAAGTGGAATGAAGCTTGCAATTCGTTCTGTCGATGATGGAGCAGCACTCTTGAATGATCCGCGATCAGAAAAAATCGGAATTTTCGTAATCGTAAGAACAATCGCAGATGCAGTTCGCCTGTGTAAACAAACAAATGCAGTAAAAAAAGTAAATATCGGAGGAATTAAAAAAAGAGAGGGCAGTAAGTTGATTGCTGCTGCAGTGCATGTCAATGAAGAGGATGTTGAAAATCTGAAGGAACTTGACAAACTGGTGGATTCGATCGAATTTCGTATGGTGCCATCAGATTCTGCAAAAACATTAGAGGATGTTTTGAAAAACTTTTAAATGAGGAGGAAATACAGATGGGTGTTTTAATGGCATTAATCATTACCCTTGTGGTATGGGTAATCACATGGGCAGAGGCATGGTTTGCGTATCCAATGATCAATACACCATTGGTTCTTTGTCCAATCGTTGGTTTTTTACTTGGCGATTTTCAGGCAGGTATTATAGCTGGTGCTACATTACAGTTGGTATTTTTAGGAGTTATGCAGATTGGAGGAACCCTTCCGGCAGATGCTTCACTTGGAGCAGTAATCGGAGTCGCGTTCTCTATCACACTGGGTCAGGATGTTGAGACTGCACTTACATTTGCAGTACCAATCGCAGCCCTTGGTTCTACATTTACATTATTAAAATACATCATTAACGGTTTAGTAAACCCATATGTTGAGAAACTGGTGGAAAAGGGGGATGCCAAAGGAATCGAGCGGGTTCATGTCCTGGTATCATTCTTACCGGATCTTCCGAAAATGGCAATTCTTTTCGTTGCACTTGCATGGGGAACCGGATTTGCACAGGGCATGCTTGATGCAATCCCAGCAGTGGTACAGAGTGGTCTTGATTACGCAACAGGTCTTATGCCTGCAGTAGGTTTTGCGCTTCTTCTTAGAATGATGTGGTCAAAACAGATGGCAGTGTACTTCTTCTTTGGAGTAATTCTTGTATGTTTCTTCAATGTACCGATTATCGGTGTTGCCTGCGTAGGTTTGATTCTTGCAATCATTCTTGAGTCAAATGACAAAGGAACCGCAGTAGCAACGGTGGCTTCAGATAACGGAGAGGAGGACTTGTTTAATGATTAATCAGGCATTAAAAGTAAATGACGCGGAAGACAAAAAAATGCTCAAAAAGGTGTTTTGGAGAACCATGACACTGAGTTCTACATATAATTATGAAAGAATGCAGGCTCTTGGATATGTATATACCATGATCCCCGTTATCAAGAGATATTACAAAGACGAGGACAAGCGTATCGAGGCTTACAAACGTCATTATGAATTGTTCAACACGACACCAACCATGGGAAGTTTTATCACTGGTTTATCTACCTCTATGGAGAAAGAAGCTTCCATAGATGAAAAATTTGATAAAACATCTATCAATGCAGTTAAACTTTCACTTATGGGACCATTTGCCGGCATCGGTGATTCCATCTTCCAGGGTTCACTTCGTATCATTGCTCTTGGAATTGGTATTGCACTGGCAGCACAGGGAAGTATCCTTGGTGCAATTGTTCACTTATTACTATATAATGTAGTTGCACATCTGCTTCGTTACTATGGCGTATTTGCAGGTTACAATATGGGATCGACTTTCTTAAAGAGCGCAAGCGAGAATGGTCTTTTAGGAAAAATCACCAAAGGTGCAGGGATTGTCGGACTGATGACAGTCGGTGCAATGACGTGTTCGATGGTCAGCTTTAGTATACCGGCAGTCGCCAAGATACAGGGTTCAGAACTGGTTGTTCAGGATATGCTGGACCAGATCTTCCCAAATCTTCTGCCATTACTTCTTACATTTGTATGCTACAAGCTACTGAAGAAAAATGTAAAACCAATCTGGATCATGCTCGGCATGATGGTAGTTGGTGTTCTTGGAAAGGTAGTTGGAATTTTCTAATCACAGATGAAACGAAAAAGCGGACATACTTTGTCCGCTTTTCTTAAAAAGGGGATATGATATGGAATCAATTATAACATGTATTGAGAGAGTTCCACAGGCTCTTGAAAATGTGCTGGACCATCATGAGACTTATCTGAAAGAATTAAGCGAAAAAATCACAGAAAAGAAGATTGATGAGATTATTTTCATCGGATCGGGTACGTCAAATACATCGGCGATGACGGCACGCCCGTTCATCGAGAAGGTAAGCAAAATCAGAACAACTGTGGTCAGCTCCAATGAATTTATGTACGACCGCTATCTGCGAAATCCGAATGCGCTTTATGTGTTTACTTCACAGACAGGCACCTCTCATTTCGTGCGCGAAGCACAGAAAAGCTTTCGTGAACAAGGATTTTTGACTGTTGCGATTACGGAAAGTGAAGAGACACCGCTCGCGAAGGAAAGCAGTATCGTTGTCAATATGGGAAGTGGCATCGAGGACTGTCCGATGAGAACCATTGGATATTGCACCTCTGTCCTGACTCAGATGATACTGGGGCTGACCGTTGGTAAAATCTACGGAAATCTTACACAGGAAGAATTCGATGCATATATTGAGGAAGCAAGACGTCTTCCGGCAAGCACGAAAGCAGTGATCGAAAGTTCGCTGAAATGGATGGATGATGCGAGACGCAGAATGTTCCAGTCACAGCTTCTTGTGTTTACAGGGGCAGGCTCCCTTTACGGTCTTGCACTTGAGGCGGCGATGAAGGTATGGGAATGCCCGCAGATCGCATCGGTTGGATACGAACTGGAAGAGGGAATGCACGGACCGAATTACGGATACAACTATAATCACTGTGTCATCGTATTAAATGACGGTACGGAAGAAAGAAAAGGTCTGTCGCTTGCAAGATGGATGAAGGAAGTAAAGAACAATGGATTTGTGATCGGGAGCAAGGTAGTAGATGACAAAGATCTCCAGGTAGAACTTGTTACGGAACATTTTACTGCAATTGAACTGTCGGTGGCTGTACAGGTAATCGCTTACCGACTTGCTTTTGATGGAGGGAGAAACTTGACATTACCACATGATAACAGTGTAATGGAAAGCTATTTTAAGACACATGACTAAAGAAAGAATTCGATTATTATTAGGGATTGCTTTGCCTATTGCAATGCAGAATCTGATTAATTTTGCAGTAAATCTGATGGATACCGTGATGCTTGGTCAGCTGGGTGAGGTGCCGCTTGCGGCATCTTCCCTTGCGAACCAGGTGTTTTTTATTGTGACTCTTGTAGTGTATGGAATCGGCGGTGGTGCAAATGTACTGGCTGCGCAGTTCTGGGGAAAGAAAGATAAGGAAGCAATCCATCAGATTTTAGTGTATACATACCGGATGACAGCAGCAATCGCATGCGTGATTACCATGGCTGCCATCTGCTTTCCGCGGCAGATTATGCGGCTGTTTACAAAAGATGCTGCTGTCATTACCATGGGGGCAGACTATCTTCGAATCGTAGCATGGTCCTATCTGTTCTTTGCGGCGACAACAGTCACACTCTGCGTCCTGCGCGCAGTTCACATTGTCCGGATTGCCATGATCTTATCGGCAATTTCACTGTGCGTTAACATTGGCTTGAATTATGTTCTGATTTTTGGAAAATGTGGTATGCCGGTGCTGGGCATCCGCGGGGCTGCGATTGCGACATTATGTGCAAGAGTGGTAGAGAGCATCCTGCTGTTGATTTATATATATAAGAAAGAACGAAAATTAAATCTGTGGAAACTGTTTTCTACTGATAAAGATTTGCTGGGTGGCAGACCGGAGCTTTTCCGCATCTATATCTCAACAAGTGTCCCGGTTATTTTGAATGAACTTTTCTGGGCGCTGGGGGAGGCTGTGGTTGCGATGATACTGGGACGAATGGGAACGGAGATTGTATCAGCCAACGCAATTTATGCAAATATCAGTGAACTGTCCGGTGTTGTGGTTTCCGGAATGAATTCAGCTGCCTGTGTACTGATCGGAAATCTGATTGGAGCGGGGAATTACGGACAGCTAAAAAAAGACAAAAGACTGTTCCAGCTTACCTCTGTCGTTGTTGGGGTTCTCGGAATGATCATCATGCTTTTCTGCCGTGGATTTATCACTGATTTTTATCAGGTGACTGAGGTGACACGAGTGTATGCGAAGCAGATTATGCTGATTGGAGCTGCCGTGGAATTGTGCAGATCCATCCAGACTATGAATATGATGGGGATTCTGCGCGGCGGAGGAGATGTCAGATTTGCCATGTGCAATGATCTGATTTTCTTGTGGTGTTTTACGATTCCTCTTGGCGTGATTACGGCTTTTGTTCTGAAGTGGCCGGTACTGTATGTCTACATGGTATTAAAGCTTGATCAGTGCCTGAAAATATTTACCAGTGCGTACAGACTTCGCGGCAAGCATTGGATACATTTGGAAATGTTAACGGTTTCAAAGGAAAAATAACGTTCCATGTTTGTGAAAATGAACAAAGAATCGCGTAATCATTACTAGACTTTTGGGGGTGATGGGGCTATAATGAAAGTACATGTGAATTAATTTTTTTTACAATGTAGACTTAAGGAGGAATAAAGAAAATGGCAAGAAAAATGAAGACTATGGATGGTAACCAGGCCGCCGCTCACGTATCGTATGCATACACAGAAGTAGCAGCTATCTACCCAATCACACCATCATCAGTTATGCCCGAGCATGTTGATGAATGGGCGACAGAAGGCAGAAAGAATATTTTTGGACAGACAGTTCAGATCACAGAGATGCAGTCAGAGGCAGGTGCAGCAGGAGCCGTACATGGTTCATTAGCAGCAGGAGCAATGACAACAACATTTACAGCATCACAAGGTTTGCTTTTAATGATTCCTAACTTATATAAAGTAGCTGGAGAGCAGCTTCCGGGAGTATTCCAGGTATCTGCCCGTGCATTAGCAAGTCATGCATTATCAATCTTTGGAGATCACACAGATGTTTACGCCTGTCGTCAGACTGGTGCAGCTATGCTCTGTGAATCAAGTGTACAGGAAGTTATGGACTTATCTCCAGTTGCTCACTGTGCAGCACTGACAGGCAAGATTCCTTTCATCAATTTCTTTGATGGATTTAGAACTTCTCATGAGATTCAGAAGATTGAAGCATGGGATTACGAAGAATTAGCTGACTTAATGAATATGGACGAAGTAGAAGCGTTCCGCGCAAGTGCTTTGAATCCGAATCATCCATGTCAGATGGGATCTGCTCAGAACCCTGATATCTTCTTCCAGGCAAGAGAAGCTTGTAACCCATACTACGAGGCTATGCCGGCTATCGTTCAGGATTACATGGACAAGGTAAACGCGAAGATCGGAACAGATTACAAACTGTTCAACTACTACGGAGCTGCTGATGCTGAGAAAGTCATCATCGCTATGGGTTCTGTATGTGACACAATTGATGAGACAATCGATTACTTAATGGCAGCAGGCGAGAAAGTCGGAGTTGTAAAGGTTCGTTTATTCAGACCTTTCTGCGCAAAAGCTTTGATCGATGCAATTCCGGATTCTGTTAAATTAATCAATGTATTAGATCGTTCAAAAGAGCCGGGAGCTCAGGGCGAGCCATTATACTTAGATGTTGTTTCTGCGTTAAAGGGAACAAAATTCGACGGCGTACAGATTAACTCAGGACGTTATGGCTTAGGATCAAAAGATACAACACCAGCTCAGATTGTTGCTACATTCAACAACAAAGACAAAGAGAGATTTACAATCGGTATCAATGACGATGTGACACACCTTTCACTTGAAGTTGGAGCACCACTTGTTACAACACCAGAAGGAACAATCAACTGTAAATTCTGGGGACTTGGAGCTGATGGTACCGTTGGAGCGAACAAGAACTCAATCAAGATCATCGGTGATAACACAGATATGTATGCACAGGCTTACTTTGACTATGATTCAAAGAAATCCGGCGGTGTTACAATGTCTCATTTACGTTTTGGTAAGAAACCAATTAAGTCAACCTACCTGATTAAAACAGCAAACTTTGTTGCATGTCATAACCCATCATACATCAACAAATACAACATGGTTCAGGAATTAGTTGATGGTGGTACATTCTTATTGAACTGCCCATGGGATATGGAGGGAATCGAACATCATCTTCCAGGACAGGTAAAAGCATATATTGCAAATCACAACATTAAATTCTATGTGATTGATGGTGTGAAGATTGGTATTGAAACTGGTATGGGACCAACTCGTATCAACACAATTCTTCAGTCAGCATTCTTCAAACTGGCAGCTATCATTCCAGAGGAGAAAGCAAATGAACTCATGAAAGCAGCAGCAAAAGCAACATACGGCCGTAAAGGTGATGATGTTGTAGCAAAGAACTGGGCAGCGATCGATGCAGGTGCACAGCAGATTGTTGAAGTACAGGTTCCAGAGTCTTGGAAAAATGCAGCAGATGAAGGTCTTGCAACTAAGACAGCAGCAGGAGACAGAAAAGATGTTGTTGATTTCGTTAATAACATTCAGAGCAAAGTAAATGCACAGGAAGGAAATACCTTACCAGTATCTGCATTCAATGAATATGTAAATGGTAACACACCTTCTGGTTCAGCAGCATTTGAGAAACGTGGTATTGCAGTTAACATTCCGGTATGGCACTCAGAGAACTGTATCCAGTGTAACCGTTGTGCTTATGTTTGTCCTCATGCAGTTATCCGTCCGGTTGCACTTACAGAAGAAGAGGCAGCTAAGGTTCCTGCAGGAACACAGACAATCGATATGATCGGTATGCCGGGAATGAAATTCACAATGACGATTTCATCTCTTGACTGTACAGGTTGTGGATCATGTGCAAATGTTTGTCCAGGAAAGAAAGGCGAGAATGCACTTACAATGGAGAATGCAGCAGCAAATGAAGAAATTCAGAATGCTGAGCAGGTTACATTTGACTTTGGTACATCCATTCCTGTTAAACCGGAAGTTGTTGCGAAATTCAAAGATGCTACCGTAAAAGGTTCTCAGTTCAAACAGCCACTCTTAGAATTCTCAGGAGCTTGTGCCGGATGTGGTGAGACACCATATGCAAAATTAATTACACAGTTATTTGGTGAGAGAATGTACATTGCAAATGCAACAGGATGTTCTTCTATCTGGGGTAACTCATCACCATCTACACCATATACAGTAAATGCCAAAGGACAGGGTCCTGCATGGGCTAACTCACTGTTTGAAGACAATGCTGAATTTGGTCTTGGTATGTTATTGGCTCAGAAAGCAATCAGAACAAGATTGAAAGCTAAAGTGGAAGGATTCGCAGAATCTGACAATGCAGATGTTGCAGCAGCTGCAAAAGAATATATTGATACATTTGGATGTGGAGCTTCTAACGGAACTGCTACAGACAAATTAATCGCAGCTATGGAAGCGTGCGGATGCGATAACGATGACAAGAAAGAGATTCTTGCTCAGAAAGATTTCCTTGCTAAGAAATCACAGTGGATCTTTGGTGGTGACGGCTGGGCTTACGATATCGGATTTGGTGGCGTTGACCACGTATTAGCAAGTGGACAGGATATCAATATTATGGTATTTGATACAGAAGTTTACTCTAATACAGGTGGACAGTCTTCAAAAGCTACACCAACAGGTGCAACTGCACAGTTCGCAGCCGCTGGTAAAGAGATTAAGAAGAAAGACCTTGCAAGCATCGCTATGAGTTACGGATATGTATACGTAGCACAGATTGCTATGGGAGCTGATTACAACCAGACAGTAAAAGCAATTGCAGAGGCTGAGGCTTATCCAGGACCATCACTTATCATTGCTTACGCTCCATGTATCAACCACGGTATTAAGAAAGGTATGGCAAAAGCTCAGACAGAAGAGCAGTTAGCTGTAGCTTCAGGATATTGGTTCAACTTCCGTTTCAATCCTGCACTTAAGGAAGAAGGAAAACCAGCATTTACATTAGATAGCAAAGCTCCAACAGAGAGCTATCAGGACTTCCTTGACGGAGAGGTTCGTTACAATGCACTTAAGAGAGCAAATCCAGAAAGAGCTGCTCAGTTATTTGCTAAATCTGAGAAGGAAGCGAAAGAAAGATATGCTTACCTTAATAAGTTAATCACTCTTTACGGAGCTGAGTAATTAGGACAAGTTGGGACAAGGGGGCGATTCCCCTTGTCCTATAATTTTCATTTTTGAGATTGATTTAAGATTTAAAAGATTATATCTTGTATGACCAAATAATTTATGTTATGCTATAAAAAATTCACAGCAGTTCTTGCTGTAAAGAATTTCTGGAGTTCACGACGATTCCGTCAATGATCTCAAAGTTTAAAGTTACAGTTTCATATTCACAAAGGGTCTGATATACTAGGGGTATATAAGTTTTCTTTTGCTATCTTTTTCTAGTAATTCAGATCGCCTATAAGAGAGAAAAGGAGAAGTAAATGGAGAACCAGAAAACAATGACGCTACTCAGAGATTTAAAATTGACAGATCGATTTCTGTTCGATGAGACGATGGAAATTCCAGAGGCACATCAGGCAGTCCTCACCATTATCATGCAGAATGCAATTCGTCTATTACCAAAGAATGAGGTGGAGAAACAACTGCAGACATTGCCTTATCTAAAATCAGTCAGGCTAGATGTGTTTTCGATGGACGATAAGGATAATATCTACAACACCGAGATGCAGAAGAGCAGGAAAACTGACTTGAAAAAGAGGTCACGATTCTATCAGGCATTGATTGACTCAGGACTCTTGCCATCGGGTTCAACCAGCTACAATTTGTTGAACGATTCTTATATCATTATGATAACGCCGTTTGACTTGTTTGCCTGTGGAAAATATCAATACACATTTCATGCAAAGTGTGAGGAAGTACCTGAATTGAAACTCGAAGATGGGGCGACGAGAATTTTCCTGAACACAAAGGGAAAGAATCCAGATGAAGTGAGTCAGGAATTGATTGATTTTCTCAAATATGTAGAAAACACTGACGATAAAACGGCAGAAGAATCTGGCAGTGAGTTGATTAAGAAAATCCATGAGTGCGTGAAACAAGTGAAATCTAGTGAAGAGATTGGAGTGAAGTATATGCAGGCGTGGGAAGAGAAAGTATATGAACGCGAAGAAGGCCGCGAAGAAGGCGAATTGTTAAAACTAATTAAAATGGTGTGTAAAAAGATTCAAAAGAATCAAAGCTGCGAGGAGATTGCGGATGTTTTGGAAGAAAAAGCGGAATACATACAGACGATTATGGATGTAGCGAAGGAATATGCACCGGATTATGATGCTGAAAAGATATTGGGTAAATTGAAGTAGTAGATAAGGACAAGTACCCTGATGTTAAACAGATGTATCGATTTAAAAAGAGAAGTGGAAATGAAAGTGGCACTTATACATTCACGGATCTTAATGTACACACATCATAACTGGAAACATAGCATACAATCTAAAATTAGTCGAAGCCATCACTTTTACGACAAACTACTGTCCGTAAATGCGATGGCTCCTTTTATATGATTAAGAGAAAACCTATCTCTTATTTCTTTTATAGTATATAATATGATTTTGAACAAATTGTGATTGAACTCTTAATTAAATATGAAGAAAAAAACTTATATTTTATAAAAAAATGAGAATAGAAAGGTTGTATGGCAAAACTATGATAAATCGAGAGGATATGCTGGAATTAACAAGGAGAATGACCACGAGCAGAACTTCCATGAGAAGAATTGCCGGGGCATATATGGATGAGGATGGGTTCGTGGAAGGGACGTTCAATACGAACTTTTTGAGGCTTCCCCTGAATGAACGACAGAAAAATCTGAATCTTGCAAAAGCAATCCCGTTTTCCGAGACAAATGAGGAATTGAAAGATTATGCATTTGGGACAGAGCACAGCGGACAGATGCGTCAGCTTCTGGAAGGAATTCGAAGAAGTGAATTGAAAAATGATGCGTTGATGGAGACGTTTTATGACATTATTGCAGAGCATTACCAGTCGGAGCAGGAGTATGCGATTTTTATGTTTAGGGATGTGTACGATGTCCCGGTTAAAGCAGCAGACAAGGAGCGGCTGGGAGAGTCGGAGGAGGTCTATGATTACATCATCTGCGCAATCTGCCCGCTTCAGGGTGAGTACGAACCGGGAGAGCCGGACGATGGGTTTCTCTATCCGATGTTCTGCGAACGAAGTGGCAACAGTCATCAGATTGGTCTGTATCATCGGAAAGATGCGAAACGGCAGCGTGGGTTAGAGGAATTAATCAGTTGCAATTTTTAGAAAAAAAGGGCATACTAATAAGTGGAAAAATAGGTCTGAGAAAATCGACTTATAATGAAGAGAAACGAGGATTTTAGAAGATGAACTTGGGGAATTTAACCAATTATGAATTAATGCAGCAAGAGAATCTGGCTGATTTAGGATCGGAGGGATATCTGCTTCGACATAAAAAGAGTGGTGCACGGGTGCTGCTGATGGAAAATGAGGATGAGAATAAGGTGTTTACCATCGGATTTCGCACGCCGGCGGCGGATAGTACCGGAGTGGCACATATTTTGGAGCATTCTGTGCTGTGTGGCTCGAAGAACTTTCCGGTGAAAGATCCATTTGTGGAACTGGTAAAGGGATCTTTGAATACATTTTTAAATGCAATGACGTATCCGGACAAGACAGTCTATCCAGTTGCAAGCTGTAATGATAAGGATTTTCAGAATCTAATGCACATTTATATGGATGCCGTTTTCTATCCGAACATCTATCAGCATGAAGAAATCTTCCGTCAGGAGGGATGGAGCTACAAGCTTGAGAGTGAAGATGACGATTTAGAATACAATGGCGTTGTCTATAATGAGATGAAGGGGGCATTTTCTTCCCCGGAGGGCGTACTCGACCGTGTGATCTTGAATTCCTTATTCCCGGAGACAACTTATGCAAATGAGTCCGGCGGAGATCCGAAGAATATTCCGGATCTGACCTATGAACAGTTTCTTGCATTTCATGGGAAATATTACCATCCGTCGAATAGTTATATCTATCTGTATGGCGATATGGATATGGAAGAGAAGCTGGCATGGCTGGATACAGAATATCTAAGTAAGTTTGAACAGATCTGCGTGGAATCTGAGATTGAAAAACAGCAGTCATTTGAACGGGTCGTGGAATTGGAACAGACCTACTCTATTACAAATGAGGAACCGGAGGAAGATAACACTTATCTTTCTTATAATAAAGTGATTGGAACCAGTTTAGATGAGAAGTTGTATTTAGCATTTGAAATTTTGGACTATGCACTTTTATCTGCGCCGGGAGCACCGTTGAAGAAAGCACTTACAGATGCCGGAATCGGGAAAGATATCATGGGCTCTTACGATAATGGAATCTATCAGCCAATTTTTTCTGTGATTGCGAAAGGGACCAATGTAGAGCAGAAGGAACGCTTTATCCGTGTGATTGAAGAGACACTGCAGAATATTGTGAAAAATGGAATGGATCAGAAGGCATTAGAGGCGGGCATCAACTATCATGAGTTCCGTTTCCGCGAAGCTGATTTTGGAAATTATCCAAAAGGACTGATGTACGGACTGCAGATATTTGACAGCTGGTTATATGATGAGGAGAAACCGTTTATTCATATGCAGGCGATTCCTACGTTTGATTTCCTTAAGATGCAGGTTTCAACCGGATATTTCGAACAACTGATTCAGGAACATCTGCTGGATAATTCTCATGCATCAATTGTGGTCGTTAAACCAGAACGTGGCAGAACCGCTCGTATGGATGAGGAACTAAAGAAGAAGCTGGCGGAGTTGAAAGCAGGACTTTCGAAAGAGCAGATCGATGCTTTTGTGGTAAACACGAAACATTTGAAAGAATATCAGGAGTCGGAGGATTCGAAAGAAAATCTTGAAAAGATTCCGGTATTAAAGAGAAGTGATATTTCCAGAGAGATTACGCCATTCCACAATGAAGTGCTGGATGTAGATGGTGTGCCACTTGTCTTTCATGAAGAAGAGACGAACGGAATTGGTTATCTGGATCTGATGTTTGATCTGTCTGGAATTTCTGAGGCGATGATTCCGTATGTCAGCATTCTCCAGTCTGTGCTTGGAATTATCGATACGACCAATTATGGATACGGGGAACTTTTTAATGAGATCAATGTTCATACAGGTGGGATTGGAACATCGCTGGAATTATATCCGGATGCATCAAAAATCAAAGAAAAGGAATTCAAGACAACATTCGAAATCAAAGGAAAGGCATTATATGAGAAGCTTCCGATTGCATTTGCAATGATGCGTGAGATTTTGATGGAGTCAAAACTGGATGATGAGAAGCGGTTAAAAGAGATTCTGGATATGACAAAGTCAAGACTTCAGATGCGATTCTTGTCAGCAGGACATACAACGGCAGCTCTTAGGGCACTTTCTTACGCGTCTCCGATGTCGAAGTTCAAAGATGATACGGATGGAATTGGCGTGTACGAGGTCATCCGGAGAATTGATGATAATTTTGAGGAAGAAAAAGCGGATCTGATTGCAAAATTGCAGACCCTGTCGAAACAGATTTTCCGTGCAGATCATATGATGGTAAGTTATACATCTGCAAAAGAAAAGTTAGAAATATGTGAACAAGGAATCAAAAAAGTTTCAAAAATGTTAAATCAGGAGGAAACGGTTTCGGAAAACTCGTGTGTGATTCATTGCGAAAAGAAGAATGAAGGCTTTAAGACCTCATCGGAGGTTCAGTATGTGGCACGGGCAGGCAACTTTATTGATGGCGGAGCAGAGTATCACGGCTCACTGCAGATTCTGAAAGTGATTATGAGCTATGAATATCTCTGGCAGAATATCCGGGTACAGGGCGGCGCTTATGGATGCATGAGCGGCTTTAACCGAATTGGCGATGGCTACTTTGTATCATACCGAGATCCGAATTTGGAGCGTACGATGAAGGTGTATGAAGGAGTCGTTGCGTACCTCAAGACATTTACGGTGGATGAACGGGATATGACAAAATATATCATTGGAACCATCAGTAATATGGATCGTCCGATGACGCCATCCGCAAAGGGTGACCGCGCGATGAATCTGTATATGAACCATGTGTCAGCGGAAATGATTCAAAAAGAGCGGGAAGAAGTCTTAGATGCCTCGCAGGAGGACATTCGTAATCTGTCGAAGGTTGTAGAAGCAGTGCTTGCCGCAGAGCAGATCTGCGTGATTGGCAGTGAAGAAAAAGTAGAAGAGAATAAGGACATGTTTATGGAAGTGAAGACATTAAGCTAAAGAAAAAGGAGAATGTATGCAGGATAATTTTAAATCAGGATTTGTAACATTAATCGGAAGACCAAATGTAGGAAAATCCACATTGATGAATCAGTTGATCGGACAGAAGATTGCGATTACATCGAACAAGCCGCAGACAACAAGGAATAAGATTCAGACTGTTTTGACAACGGATGCGGGGCAGATTATTTTCGTCGACACACCGGGAATTCACAAAGCCAAAAACAAGCTTGGTGAATACATGGTCAATGTGGCAGAACGGACACTGAATGAAGTCGATGTCGTGCTCTGGCTTGTTGAGCCATCGACATTTATCGGAGCGGGCGAAAAGCATATCATTGAGCAGTTGGAGAAAGCAAAGACTCCGGTTGTCATCGTAATCAATAAGATTGATATGGTAAAGAAGGAAGAAATTCTTCCCTGCATTGCTGCGTACCAGAAAGCGTGCGGAAACTTCGCAGAAATCGTTCCATTGTGCGCGAGAAGCGGTGAGAATACAGAGGAACTGATTAAAGTTATCATGAAGTATCTGCCGTATGGACCAATGTTCTATGATGAAGATACCATCACAGACCAGCCGGAGCGCCAGATTGTTGCGGAGATTATCCGCGAGAAGGCATTACATTCCTTAAGCGAGGAGATTCCACACGGAATTGCAGTGGCGGTTGATACTATGAAATATAAGCGCAGACTGGTTGATATCGAAGCAACGATCGTGTGCGAGCGGGAGTCTCATAAAGGTATTATCATTGGAAAACAGGGCGCAATGCTGAAGAAAATCGGAAGTACGGCGAGGTTTGAACTGGAAAAGATGCTGGATAAAAAGGTGAATCTAAAGCTTTGGGTAAAGGTGCAGAAGAACTGGCGTGACAGTGATTTCCAGATGAAGAATTTCGGATATACGGAGAATAATGAATCGTGAATCAAATTGTAGTGACCGGGATGATCTTGTCATCCGCGCCGATTGGTGAATATGACAAACGTGTTGTCATACTGACAAAAGAACATGGAAAACTCTCGGCATTTGCCAAAGGTGCGAGGCGGCCGAACAGTCAGCTTGTAGGAGCTGTGAATCCATTTACGTTTGGAGAGTTCACAATGTATGAGGGACGAACCTCCTACACGATTCAGTCCGCAAGTATTTCCAATTACTTTGCGGAGCTGCGGTCGGATGTGGTCGGTGCTTACTACGGATTCTATTTTTTGGAACTTGCCAATTATTATACGAAAGAATTCAATGATGAGAAGCAGGTGCTGAAATTATTGTATCAGACGATGCGGGCACTGGTAAACCCACACATCCCGAATCGGCTGATAAGATGCATTTATGAGCTTAAGATCATCTGCATCAATGGAGAAGGTCCACAGGTGTTCGAGTGCGTGCAGTGCGCAGATAAGCAGCGTCCGGTCGTATTTTCACCGGCAGTGGGTGGTCTGGTGTGCACCGATTGTTGTGGAAATGTCATCGATGGTATTTCGGTTGATGGCTCGACACTGTATACGCTGCAGTATATTGAGTCCAGTGTGGTGGAAAAGCTGTATACATTTACAGTGAAGGATGAAGTGCTGGAGAAGCTGGAACTGATTATGAAACGGTATCTTGCAGTGCATATTGATAAGCGGTTCAACTCGCTGGAGATGCTGGAATTGCTAAGTCGTTAGTTCAACTGGATTGAATTTAGGCAAATACTTGAAAAAACGGCGCTTAGTATGTATAATAAGAAACAATTGACTGATTAATATAAAGATAATAAGAAAAAAAGGAAATGTGAGGAATGATATCATGGTAGAAAAGACAATGGATAAAATTGTAGCCCTTGCGAAATCGCGTGGATTTGTATATCCGGGTTCAGAGATTTATGGCGGACTTGCAAATACATGGGATTACGGAAATCTGGGTGTGGAATTAAAGAATAACGTTAAGAAGGCGTGGTGGAAGAAGTTTATTCAGGAGAGCCCTTATAACGTAGGTGTTGACTGTGCGATTCTGATGAACCCGCAGACATGGGTTGCTTCCGGACATCTTGGCGGCTTTTCAGATCCTCTTATGGATTGTAAAGACTGTCATGAGAGATTTCGTGCAGATAAAATTATTGAAGATTTCTGCGCCGAGCATAACATCGAGTTAGAGGGTGCGGTGGATGCATGGTCACAGGAGAAGATGATGGAATTCATTGATGAGCATCAGGTACCATGTCCATCTTGCGGAAAGCACAACTTTACAGATATTCGCCAGTTCAATCTGATGTTCAAGACATTTCAGGGTGTTACGGAAGATGCGAAGAACGTCGTATATTTAAGACCTGAGACAGCGCAGGGTATCTTTGTTAACTTCAAGAATGTACAGCGCACATCCAGAAAGAAGATCCCATTTGGTATCGGACAGGTGGGTAAATCTTTTAGAAATGAGATTACACCGGGTAACTTTACATTCCGTACCCGTGAATTCGAACAGATGGAATTAGAATTCTTCTGCGAACCGGATACAGATTTAGAATGGTTCAATTACTGGAAGAATTTCTGCCTCAATTGGCTTTCAAGTCTTGGACTGAAGGAAGAGGAAGTAAGATACAGAGATCATGATGCAGAAGAGTTATCATTCTACAGTAAGGCAACAACCGATGTAGAATTCTTATTCCCATTTGGATGGGGAGAGTTATGGGGAATCGCAGATAGAACGGATTACGACCTTACACAGCATCAGAATGTATCAAAACAGGATATGACATATTTTGATGATGAGAAAAAGGAAAAGTACATTCCATACGTAATCGAGCCATCGCTCGGAGCCGACCGTATGGTACTCGCATTCCTTTGCAGTGCTTATGATGAAGAGAATATCGGAACAGAAGAAAAACCGGATACGAGAACGGTAATGCATTTCCATCCGGCACTTGCACCTGTTAAGATTGGCGTGCTTCCATTGTCTAAGAAGTTGAACGAAGGCGCGGAGAAAGTATTTACAGAATTAGCAAAGACTTATAACTGTGAATTCGATGACCGTGGTAATATCGGTAAGAGATACCGCCGTCAGGATGAGATCGGAACACCGTTCTGTGTGACTTATGATTTCGATTCTGAAGAAGACGGAGCAGTTACTGTTCGTGATAGAGATACCATGGAGCAGGAGAGAATTAAAATTGAAGATCTGAAAGCGTACTTCGAGAAGAAGTTTACGTGGTAAAAGAAGAAAACAAGAAAAGCCATCAGGAAAATGAAGAATTCCTGATGGCTTTTTTTGGGCGCTCATAAAATATGCAGATTTTTGTAAAATATACCATATTGATATTTCTAATTCCATATGATATATTTTTGGTAAGACAAATCTATCATTCTAATGCATCTTGCATATCATGGCATTCGCCGGAAAATCCAGGTTTGTTAATAAGGACAAAACCGTGGAGTCGGCGGAACAGTCGGTAATCAGGAGGTGTTTAGACTCGTGTAGCTATACAACACATAGAGGTTAAAAGGAGTAAGCATATGGATAATGGACAATTGTTAGAGAACATAGAAAACATGATAGATCGAAAGTTTAAGGAAGAACTTACACCAATACGAGAAGATATTCATGTTTTGAAAGAAGACGTCGGAGTACTGAAAGAAGACGTCAGAGTACTGAAAGAAGATGTTAGTGGTCTGAAAGAAGATGTCAGAGTACTGAAAAAAGATGTTAGTGGTCTGAAAGAAGACGTCGGAGTACTGAAAGAAGATGTTAGTGGTCTGAAAGAAGATGTCAGAGTATTGAAAGAAGATGTTAGTGGCCTGAAAAAAGATGTTCAGAGTCTTACTGGTCGTGTGAATCATCTGGAATTAACTTTGGAGAATGAGACCAATCGCAATATAAGGCTAATTGCGGAAGGTCACCTTGATCTATCAAGAAAGTTTGACGAAGCATTGAAAGGCAAAGAGGAGAGAGAACTGATATTAGTAAGACTAAATTCTCTTGAATGTGATGTGAGAAAAATTAAAAGTGTTGTGACGATACCGGCATAGATGTAAATTTGCATGTACTACTTCCCGAAATTGGGGTATAATAACATAATCAGGAGGTATGAAAGACATGGAAAAACAAAATTTATGGGAAGTGTATAGTGAAGCACAGCTTCAGGAATTAGAACGTGTAAACACCGGATATCGCGCATTTTTGGACGCAGGAAAAACTGAGCGCGAGTGCGTGGTGGAGACAGTAAAGCAGGCGAAGGCAGCAGGATATAAAAATTTGGACGATGCAATGAAAGCAGGAAAAGCATTAACAGCAGGAGATAAAGTCTACGCAGTCGGCATGAATAAGACCGTCATTCTATTTCAAATCGGTTCAGAGCCAATAGAAAATGGAATGAATATCCTTGGCGCACATATCGATTCACCGCGAATGGATCTGAAACAGAATCCGGTATATGAGGACACCGGGCTGGTATATTTCGATACACATTATTACGGAGGAATTAAGAAATATCAGTGGGTGACCATTCCACTTGCAATTCACGGCGTGGTTGTAAAAAAAGATGGAACATCTCAGAACATCATAATCGGTGAGGATGAGACGGACCCGGTATTCGTGGTTACGGATTTATTGATTCACCTGTCAAGCAAAAGAATGGACAAGAAAGCGGCAGAAGTCGTGGAAGGCGAGGCGCTGGATATTCTTGTGGGAAGTAAGCCGCTGAAGGGTGAAGAAAAGGATGCAGTGAAAGCGGGCGTGCTGAAACTGGTAAAAGAAAAGTATGGAATGGAGGAAGAAGACTTCCAATCTGCAGAGCTTGAAATCGTACCGGCGGGCAAAGCCAGAGATTGTGGAATTGATCGAAGCATGATCCTCGCATACGGACAGGATGACAGAGTATGTGCCTATACTTCACTTGTGGCAATGCTTGCCACAAAGGATGTAAAAAGAACGGCCTGCTGTGTATTGGTGGACAAAGAGGAGATCGGAAGCGTCGGTGCGACCGGAATGCACTCGAAGTTCTTTGAAAATACAGTTGCTGAGATCATTAATTTGACTGGGGACTACAGTGAATTAAAAGTGCGCAGATGCATGGCTAATTCGAAAATGATCTCTTCAGATGTTGGTGCAGCTTACGACCCGATGTATTCGGATGTGTACGATAAGAAGTCTTCCTCAAAGATGGGATACGGTCTTGTGATTAAAAAACACACCGGAGCCCGCGGCAAGAGTGGATCAAACGATGCAAATGCAGAATATATTGCAAAGCTGCGTAAGATTTTCGATGACAACAAGGTTGCGTTCCAGATGACGGAAATGGGGAAAATTGATGCAGGCGGTGGCGGAACAATTGCCTACATTCTTGCGCAGTTTGGCATGGAAGTCATTGATGGCGGAGTTGCAGTGCTCAACATGCATGCACCGTGGGAAGTGGCAAGCAAGGCAGATGTATATGAAGCAACCAGAGCTTATGCAGCGTTTTTAAAAGACGCAGAGTAGCAAAGTCTTATCAACAAATATATTGGAAAATGTAACATCTCGGAGCAGTCAGATTAAAACTGCTTCGGGATGTTTTGTTTTTGGTGACATTTGTCACGAGATTTCTAATACAATTGCATTTTGGATGCATTTCAGCTATACTTTAGTAAGATAAAAATGACGAAATATTTGGAGGAAGTTATGCAGAATCAAGATTGGGAAGAACTTGGTGAAAATATCCGGAAAACCGTACAGAATGCAATCGATTCTCAGGATTTTAATAAATTGAATCAAACCATCAATAATACAATTAACGACGCGGTTGGAAGTGTGTATTCGGGCATTAAAAATGTGTCCCGGAATGTGGCGCAGAATGCTGCCAATAACGCAAGAAATTATAGTGGAAACCAGAAGAACCCAGAAGTCAGGCCGGTGACGCAGACCGCAAATCTATACGCAAGACCAATGGCTTCAAAGATGGGAGGGATCGCCATGACAGTGCTGGGTATTACATTTGGCAGTGTCTCGGCGGTTACTGTTTTTGTGCTTTTGATGATAGCGCTTTTTATGGGAGTCCTGCCAACAGGCTTCCTTATTGCATTGCTCTGCATGGGGCTGGTGATCGTTGGAAGTGGCATTTTATTAGGAAATGGACTCGCAAAACTTGGCAGAACAAAACGGTTTTCGATGTATCTGGAGCAGGTGCGGACCGCTCAGTACTGCGATATCAAAAGACTCTGTGAAGTAAGCGGAAAGTCATCAAAAAAGGTAATCAAGGATTTGAACGATATGATTTCCAGAAGATGGTTCAAAGAAGGGCATCTCGACGAGCAGCAGACATGCCTGATCACGAGCAATCAGATGTACGGCGAGTATCAGAAGATGATGGAAGCTCGCAGATTGAATGCTGAGACAGAACAGATTCGCAGGGAGGCACAGGAGCGGCAGGCATCGGCTGTAGCTCCTGAGGTACGTGAGATTTTAGAAGCGGGAAATGAATACATTCTCAAAATCCATTCCTGTAATGACGCGATTCCGGGAATTGCAATTTCAGAGAAGATTTCCAGGATGGAAGAGCTGATAGACCGCATTTTTGACCGGGTGGAGCAGGATCCTTCCTCTGTAAATGGAATTCACAGGATGATGGATTACTATCTGCCGACAACGGTAAAATTATTAGAAGCCTACGAACAACTCGACGGGCAGCCGATTCAGGGGGAGAACATCATTTCCTCAAAACAGGAGATAGAACAGACACTGGATACATTAAACAGTGCATTCGAAAAGCTGTTGGATGATTTATTCGAACGCACAGCGTGGGATGTTTCATCGGATATTTCTGTGTTAAATACAATGCTTGCACAAGAAGGTTTGAAACAGGACGATTTTCAATAACATAATTAATTGGAGGTACAATCATGGGAAATGAATTTGAAGAATTTGACGCGGCACCAACCTTGACACTCGATCCTTTTGGGGCAAAAGAACAGGCACCGGTGGCACAGCAGATACAACCGGAATTACAAAAGGTGGACGAGCCGGTCTTGTCGGACGCAGAGAGACAGATGGTGGATACATTTGCGAGCCAGATAGATCTGACGGATTCTTCTGTTATTCTGCAGTATGGAGCAGGAACACAGAAAAAGTTAGCAGACTTTTCAGAAACGGCACTGGAAAAGGTACAGACGAAAGACCTTGGCGAGGTCGGCGAGCTTCTTGGCGGTGTTGTGAAGGAACTCAAAGGCTTTGGCGAAGAGGAAGAGAAAGGCTTTCTGGGAATTTTCAAAAAGACATCGGGAAAGATTTCCGCAATGAAAGCCCGCTATTCCAAAGCAGAGACGAACATCAACCATATCTGTAAGGCATTGGAATCTCATCAGGTACAGTTGTTAAAGGACGTTGCGCTTCTTGATAAAATGTATGAAGTGAACCTTACTTATTTTAAAGAATTATCCATGTATGTGCTTGCAGGGAAAAAGAAACTGCACCAAGTTCGTGATACTCAGTTGAAGGAATTATTAGATAAGGCAGGACGGAGCAATCTTCCGGAGGATGCACAGGCAGCGCGGGATCTTGATTCCATGTGTGTCAGATTTGAGAAGAAGATCCATGATCTGGAGTTGACACGCACCATTGCGATGCAGACAGCACCGCAGCTTCGTCTCGTGCAGGGGAATGATACGATGATGGTAGAGAAGATTCAGTCTACGCTGGTAAATACAATCCCGCTGTGGAAAAGTCAGATGGTTCTGGCTCTTGGTGTGGAACATTCTTCTCAGGCAGCAGCAGCCCAGCGTGAAGTCACAGACATGACAAATGCACTGCTCAAACAGAACGCAGAGAAGTTAAAGATGGCAACGATAGAAACTGCAAAGGAATCAGAACGTGGCATCGTAGATATGGAGACGCTCAAAGCGACGAACGAATCACTCATTTCCACTTTTGATGAAGTGATGAATATCCAAAAAGAGGGAAGAGCAAAGAGGCGGGAAGCGGAAGCAGAGCTTCAGAAACTGGAGATAGAGCTGAAGAATAAGCTGCTTGAGGTGCAATAGAAAATCCACGAACATCTGAATGTGAGGGAAATCTAATGAAGAAAAAAATAGGAATCATACTGGCAAGCCTTGTTTTGGTTATGGGAATCGTTTTAGCCTTGACTAAGGCACATCATTCGTCTTCGTCTTTGATGGCAGAATGGGGCATGAAATTAAGAGATTTTGCAGGTGGGAAAGAAGAACAAGATACCTCAAAGGTTTATGCACAGGGAGAGCATGCGACTGTTACACAAGATGAAATCGAGCAGGCAAAACAATTTTTTATTACGAGCGGATTGTCTGAAAGCGAGGCTGAGGAGAAGGCAATATCATATTCGATGGAGAGAGAAGCGATGTATGAGAAAGCTCTTCAAGAAGGATACGACGTTACAGACGAAGAAGTGGATGAGTATTTAAATGAGTTGAAATCAATGATGTCAACAGCAGAGAATAAAACGGATATAGAGGTTCTGATCAGCCAATTTGATTCAGAAGAGGAATATTGGCAATATCAAAAGGAAGTTTATAGAAAGAATCTGCCGATTCAAAAGTATGTTTCTGATTTGCAGCAACAGTATGATGGGAATGGACAAGAAACGGATACCGCAGATGAATGGAATCATTATCTGGAACAGTACAAGACGAAAGTGGTTCAAGAAGAAAATTATATTGTTACGAAGTAACTTAAAAATTAGTGAGTCTCACGGTTCTGTAAGTTGTAAAAATATTGCTGAGGTGACAAATATGAAAAGTTTTGGTAAGAGAATATTTATAATTGGAATCATTATAGCAATCGGAATTTTCTTTTTTTTGCCGCCAATTGCTATTGTGAAATATATGCCAATGTTTCCGGAACGTGTTGATGATTTGACACATTTAGAGCAACATCTCGTGCAAGAACAGAATAAAAGTGTCAATCGGTCTGTATTTGGCTCAACGAACTTTGAATACATTTACTTTGTGAATTTCCAATTTTGGAAAGAGTTAGAGATTCATCAGGTTGAGATTGGTCAAACGAATCAGGCAGAAGTGAAAAAGAAAGCGCCTTTTATCTATGCGATGGAATTTAGTGAGAAAAACGCCTATCATTATTGTTATGAATTGAGCAGAGGAAATGATAATTGGTATTTTGATTTATATGCTTCTGATAGTCCGGTTTTACGTTAAATTATGCAGATACGATTATTACTTTGGAAGAAAGATATATTGAACAATAAAAGTTATATGATCAATATAATGGGAACGAATATATGAGTGAGATGAAAATAAAAAATGGAACGAATCAGAATCCTAAAGTCATACTTCTAATAGTAATTATATACGTCAGTACTTTCATAGATATATGCGTACAGACAAAAATGGAATATGAACTTCATATGGAGACAAAAATAGAGTATGTATTTTATGCCTATATACTGAAAGTCTTATTTTACATAGTGATAAGTGTGTTATTGATCTTATTGAGCGAAATTCCTAAGTGTAGTGTCGTGCTTGAAGTACTAATGATTGACTTGCCGAGTATATTAATGATCAGCAGTTTTTTTGTGTGCAATTTCATTCCATATAATTGGCCGCAATTACTGTGGATTAATTCACATAAAATCGGGTATATCGGTGCTCTTATTGTGGGAACGGAAATTATTCGAATCATAAAAAGAAAAAAACATTGTAAAAAAGACTTGAAAAAGTGAAAGAGGGTGTCTACAGTAGTATAAATATAATTATCAGTTTAAAATCAAGAATACCTCGAGCTTACAAGATCTCGAGGTATTCTTTTACGCAAAAAGCAACCATATAATTAAATCTCACCTTCATATCATCTAAATCACAATCCAGCATTTCCTTCAAATTCCGTACGCGGTAATTGACTGTATTGCGGTGGCAGAACATCGCGGCGGCAATTGCCTGAATGCTCCCGTCTGACAAAAGATACTGATACAGCGTATCCAGATAGTTACTGCGATGCTGCTTATCGTAAGCAATCAATGAGCCCAGATATTCATCCAGATAGGAATCGAGAAGCGCCTGATCGTGCACCGATAAGAGGAGCCGGAAGAATCCCATTTCCTCAAAGGTATAAAGGGAGAGCTTATGATATTCTGCCATGGTAAGTGCAGCACAAGCGCGCTTATAGCTGACCGCGATGTCTGCCAGATGATGTGTCAGTGATCCGATTCCAATCCTGCAGTCAAATCGCGGACGGATGATTTTCAGGTGACTTAAAATCTGATTCATTGTCTTGCGTATTAATTGCAAATCGGAATCACAGCAGATAAAGACAATGGTATTCTTGTAAATCATGACATGATACTTGAGCGAATCATCGTGAAGCAGATTGTCGATGGAATACAGAAGCTGCTTTTGCCACTCCTCGGTCTGGGACAGGGTCGTGGCTTCATCAATAGAAGAACGATAGTTGAGCACGCACATGCAATAAGACTCAGGAGCAGTAAACTGATAATCATCCAGTAACAGGATACTGTTCTCGAAATCTTGATCCTGCCGGAGAATGCTGAGAAAGGATTCGGTGATGGCAGTGTCGGTCTGATTGTCTTCGAAAATCCGATTGTAGTAATCTTTGGTGATTGCCTGAAACGAAATCTCCCAGGGCATTGTAAAGAGTGCAAAGTCATTCTTGACACAAAGCTGGCGGATGTCCGAGGTAATATTCTTCGGTTTTAGATACCCACCGATATTGATGATGAGCCCACAGCATTCGTGCTGAATCAAGGCATGGATAAAATCGTAGAGTTCTTTGGAATTGTGAATGCACAGACCAGTTGTGATGACCAGCTCGCCACCGTTTAGATAGTCAAATGTTGTGATATCTTCGCCGATATAGACCCAGTTCATAACCTGTTTTAACGTGTGGAGAGGGGTAATTAGATTCAGTCGGTATTTACTTTTGGTAGATTCGTAGATGTCCTGCAGGGTAAGAGACATAAGCACTCCTTTCAAATGGATGAATGATTCAAAGAAAGTTTAGCATGCTAAAGTGAAAATGTAAATAAATTTATGCTGTCAGCACAAAAAGAAGAAAAAATCTTGTGTCACTGGTATATGGCGCACGAGTGAGAAGTATGGCAGAATATACGTAACGCACAACGAAGGAGTTGGAAAATTCTTTCGTTGTGCGTTCTTTGTTTAGAAAGAGAATTTAAGGAGGAACACGAAGATGTTAAGAACAGCATTACCTAAAATTATAACAGATACATTGCCGGGACCAAAGGCAAAAGCACTGATAGACAGAAGAGCGGCAGCCGTACCATCATCCATCCGCTGTGGTTACCCGGTAGCCATCGAGCGGGGAGAGGGCGCGATGATTGAGGATGTAGATGGCAATTATTTCCTTGACTGGATTGGTGGAGTCGGTGTACTTAATATCGGATATTCCCAGCCGGAGGTTGTGGAAGCAGTGAAGAATCAGGCAGATAAATATTTCCACGGAATGTTCAATATCGTGACACATGAAGGATATGTCGCACTTGCGGAGAAGCTTGCACAGATTGCACCGGTACAGGGCGAAAAGAAAAAAGTCTTCTTTGCAAACAGTGGTGCGGAAGCAGATGAGAATGCGGTAAAGGTTGCAAAAGCATTTACGAAGAGACCGAACATCATTGTATTTTCAGGAGCGTTCCACGGAAGAACAAATCTTACGATGTCGATGACATCGAAGAAAGCGTATGCAGTAGATATGGGACCTTTCCCCGAGGGTATCTACCGGGCGCAGTTCCCGAATTACTATAGAAAACCGGAAGGAATGCCAGAGTCAGCACTTGTTGATTACTATATGAAGAGCATCACAGATGTATTTGAGCAGTGTGCACCGGCAGACACGATCGCGGCAGTCGTAGTTGAGCCACTTCAGGGAGAGGGTGGATTTATCCCGGCTCCAATCGAATGGGTCAAAGCAGTGAGAAACCTTTGTGATGAAAAAGGAATCCTGCTGGTTGCGGATGAAGTACAGTCAGGCTTCTGTAGAACGGGCCGCATGTTTGCATCTGAATATTGGAAAGAGGCAGGCGTGGCACCGGACATTATCGCAACAGCCAAATCGATTGCAGCAGGCGTTCCGCTTTCCGCAATCATTGCCAGAGAAGAGATTATGGAAGCACCGGCACCGGGAACTATCGGCGGAACTTATTGTGGGAACCCACTTGCGTGTGCAGCATCATTAAAGACCATTGAAATTATGGAACGAGATCACTTGGCAGAGCGTTCCCTTGAAATTGGTAAAACGGTGGCAGCAAGATACAAAGAGATGATGGATAAATATCCGGTCATTGGTGATGTACGCGGACTTGGCGGAATGGTCGGAATTGAATTTGTCAAAGATACAGAGACAAAAGAACCGGCACCGGAGCTGACAGGTGCAATCATCAAAGAATGCGCAGCCAATGGACTTCTCGTTGAGGGGGCAGGAACCTATAACAATGTCATCCGTTTCCTTGCACCGCTTGTTATGACAGACGAACAGTTGATAGCAGGATTAGATATATTTGAAGCAGCAGTAGCAACATGCAGCAGGTAACAAAGAATCAGGAGGAAACGAAAATGAGATTAAAAGACACAGGGCTTACAGCACAGGATATCAAAGATAAAGTAAATAAGTACATGATCGAGACATATGAGAGATTTGATTTCCTCGCTGAGACAGCAAAAGATCAGTACATTTATGACGAAGAAGGTACACCTTACCTTGACTTTTATGCAGGTATCGCAGTAAATTCAGCCGGAAACTGTAATGAAAAAGTAGTGAAAGCAGTGCAGGAGCAGGTCGCAGATATTATGCATACTTTCAACTATCCATATACAATTCCGCAGGCGCTGCTTGCTGAGAAGGTATGTACTGCCATTGGAATGGATAAGATTTTCTTCCAGAACTCAGGTACAGAGGCAAATGAAGCGATGATTAAAATGGCTCGCAAATATGGTGTTGAGAAATACGGTCCGAACAAATATAACATTGTAACTGCAGCGATGGGATTCCACGGAAGAACCTTTGGCGCGATGTCTGCAACCGGACAGCCGGATAACGGATGCCAGATTGGTTTCGGACCGATGACAGAGGGATTTACATATGTGGAATACAATAATCTTCAGGCATTCAAAGATGCCTGTACAGAGAATACAATCGCAATTATGATAGAACCGGTACAGGGAGAGGGTGGTGTCCACCCGGCAACGATGGAATTCATGAAGGGGCTTCGGGAATTCTGTGATGAGAAGGGGATGCTGCTTCTCTTAGATGAAGTACAGACCGGATGGTGCCGTACAGGAAAAATCATGTCCTTTATGCATTACGGAATCAAACCAGATATCATCTCGATGGCAAAGGCACTCGGCGGCGGAATGCCAATCGGAGCAATCTGTGCAACAGAAGAAGTGGCAAAAGCATTTACACCGGGATCACACGGCACCACATTTGGTGGAAGTCCGGTTAGCTGCGCAGGAGCACTCGCAGAAGTAGAGGAACTATTGGATCGGGATCTTGCTGGAAATGCAGAAAAAATGGGTGAATATTTTAAAGCAAAACTCGCGACACTTCCACATGTAAAAGAAGTTCGTGGACAGGGGCTGTTAGTGGGCGTTGAATTTGACGATACCATTTCTGGAGTTGAAGTGAAACATGAATGTTTACATAGACATTTATTAATTACTGCAATTGGAGCGCATATCATTCGCATGATTCCACCATTGATTATTACGGAAGAGGATTGCGACAAAGCATTTGAGATTATAAAAGAAGCAGTGGAAGCAGTTGCATAGAAAATGAATATAGAACAAAATGCAAGGGAGCGAATCTAGGGATAGGTTCGCTCTTCTGCGTCAAGAGAAAAGGAGAATTTGGGGATGAGACATATGGTGATTACAATCGGCTGCGAATACGGCAGCGGCGGTCCGGAGATAGGAAAAGCAATAGCGGAGAACTTAGGCATTGAGTACTACGACCGTGATCTGGTGGATCAGGTGGTAGAACAGTTAGGTGTTGAGCGTGATCTGGTTGAAAAAGCAGATACAGAGAATTATGTAAGATACAGCTTCGAAACCAATTACGGACGCAGATACGCGAACCTGACAAACCGCGTAATTTACACACAATTCGAAGTGGTTCAGAAATTCGCAGAGCAGTCTTCCTGTGTGATTATCGGACGATGCAGCGATTATATTCTGAAAGAACGGGATGATGTGCTGAACATTTTCATCTATGCGCCGGAAGAAATCCGTGTCAAAGCGGTGATGGAACAGAAGCGCGTATCGGAAAAGAAAGCGCGCGAAGAAATCAAGGCAAATGACGAGATGATGCATACCCGTTATAAATATATGACAGGAACGTATCGTGGAGACAGACGCAACCGCCATATGTTAATTGACAGCAGTGTGCTCGGATGGGCAAAAACGACCGATTATATCATGCAGATGATTGATCTGAGATTCGAAGAGAAGTAGGAGGTGATGACAAATGGAAAAGAAACAATCAGAATTTGATAAAGTATTTAGTGCATGGGACATTCTTGTCATCGCATTCGGAGCGATGATCGGATGGGGCTGGGTAGTATCCTCCGGCAGCTGGATCGAAGCGGGCGGTGTGCTCGGGGCAGTCATCGGCTTTGGTATCGGTGGAACCATGGTGTTCTTTGTTGGACTTACCTATGCAGAACTGACGGCAGCCATGCCACAGTGCGGTGGAGAACATGTATTTAGCTATAAGGCTATGGGGGCGGTTGGTTCGTTTATCTGCACTTGGGCAATTATCTTAGGATATGTCAGTGTTGTATGTTTTGAGGCATGTGCACTGCCTACGATTATTCAGTACATTTTTCCGGGCTTTCTGCAGGGATATATGTACACCGTGGCAGGCTTCGATATCTATGCTTCATGGGTAGCAGTTGCTGTTGTCGTTGCAGCATTCATTACCTATATTAATATCAAAGGTGCAAAGACTGCGGCAATCCTTCAGACGGTTCTGACAGTCATTATCGGTGGTGTTGGAATTCTGCTGATCGCATCATCAGCAGTTACGGGGGATATGGGAAACCTTCAGAGCCAGCTCTTTGTCGGAACATCTTCCGGAAATATGGTAAAGGCAATTATAGGAGTAGCGGTTGTTACACCATTTTATTTTATCGGATTTGATGTCATTCCACAGGCGGCCGAGGAAATCAATGTGCCATTAAAGAAAATCGGAAAAATACTGATTCTATCGATTGTCCTGGCAGTTGCTTTTTATGCACTGATCATCCTGGGTGTTGGATATGTACTGAGCCCATCGGATATTGCAGCCTCAATGGGAAGTTCAGGGCTTGTCACGGCGGATGCGATGGCAAAAGCATTTCACAGCAGCGTGATGGCAAAAGTTTTGATTGTCGGCGGTATGTGTGGGATTGTCACAAGCTGGAATTCATTCCTTATTGGTGGAAGCCGTGCAATGTATTCAATGGCGGAATCCTACATGATTCCAAGATGTTTCGTGAAGCTTCATCCGAAACATAAAACACCGGTCAACGCACTCTATTTAATCGGAGCATTATCGATTCTTGCACCATTTGCAGGGCGTGCAATGCTCGTGTGGATTGTAGATGCAGGTAACTTTGGCTGCTGTCTGGCATACTGTATGGTAGCGATTTCATTTATTATTTTAAGATCGAAAGAACCGGATATGGCAAGACCTTATAAGGTGAAAAATTATAAGCTGGTCGGAACCATTGCCGTTATCATGTCAGGACTCATGGTAGCAATGTATATGATTCCAAATTCCGGCTGCACACTTGTATGGCAGGAATGGCTGATGGCAGGCGGATGGTCCGTTCTCGGAATCGTCTTTTGTATTGCCTGTAAGATAAAATACAAAGAAAAATTCGGTTCACATATGGATGTTGCAATCGAGGATGAAGACGTATCGGCAGCAGGTGCGGTAGAAAAGAAGACAACGTTTGAATCAGCGATGGATACGGTACATGGAGTTGCCACAGTTTCAGGAGAAACAGAGCCTGCAATGGAGTTCTCTTACTACCTGCCTGCCAATATTGTATTTGGCTGTGGGAAAGTAAAGCAGGTCGGTGAACTTGCAAAGCCTTACGGCAAAAAAGCATTGATTGTTACAGGAGGAAGCAGTGCGAAGAAGTCAGGCTTATATGACCGTGTCAAAGGATATCTGGAGGATGCCGGATTTGCGACAGCACTGTTTGATGAAGTAAAGCCAAATCCTCTGACGACAACAGCAATGGACGGCGCGGCTTTTGCAAAAACAAACGGCTGTGACACGGTTGTGGCAATCGGAGGCGGCAGTATCATGGACTGTGCAAAGGCAATTGCCTTTCTTGCAGTCAATGAGGGGGATGTCAATGATTACATTTATAATCGTCTGCGCAGTGATGAGGCATTACCTCTGTTTCTGATTCCGACAACATGTGGAACCGGCTCGGAAGGAAATGGATTTGCAGTTCTTACCAACCCGGAGAATGGAGATAAGAAATCGCTTCGCTGTAATGCTATTATTGCAAAGGCATCCATTGTCGATCCGGAATGCATGATGACAATGCCAAAGAAAGTACTCGCGTCAGTTGGGTTTGATGCGCTCTGTCATAGCATGGAAGCTTATACGTCCAGAATCGCACAGCCGTTTACGGATGCACTCAGCTTATATGCCATTTCACTGCTGGCTGAAAATCTGGTGGATGTATATAAAGGCAGCATGGATCAGAGTGCATGGGAAAAGATTACGCTTGCAAGCACAATCGGCGGTATGGTTATTAATCAGGCGGGTGTTACACTTGCGCACGGGATGGAGCATCCGGCGAGTGGTCTGAAGGATATCGTGCACGGTCAGGGGCTGGCAGCACTGACACCGACAATTATTGAGGCATCCTACAAAGGAGATCATTTCAAGTTCAGCAAGATTGCAAGAATCTTCGGCGGTCTGACCGCTTCCGACTGTGCCACGAAAATCAGAGGACTGCTTCATGACCTGGATCTCGAAGTCAGACTCGGTGATCTTGGCATCACAGAGGGGGATATTCCGTGGATGGCAAAGAACTGTATGAAGGTATCGGCAGCAGGTGTTGCGAACAATCCGGTTGTATTTACACAGTCAGAAATTGCTGAGATATACAAAAAGGCATTATAGAACCATAAAATGTATAACAGAATTCACTTCTTATGTGAATATTATACAAATTTAAGACATGAATCTTGTACAAATATAAATACAAAAAGGTTGACGGATACAGTGAAAACCTTTAAAATATTAGGTGCAGTCGGAGTATTCTTAGGACTGCACCTATTTATGTTAAGCAGAAAAACGGTCGTTGGATTCGTCGTATTTTTCTTGCTCATAAAAAATCAAATATTCTATTAGGAGGAACTTTAAACATGGCAAAATGGGTTTACTTATTTAAAGAAGGCGACGCAAGCATGAGAAACCTTCTTGGTGGTAAGGGAGCTAACTTAGCAGAGATGACTAACTTAGGACTTCCGGTACCTCAGGGTTTCACAATCACAACAGAGGCTTGTACACAGTACTATGAGGATGGACAGCAGATCAACGATGAGATCATGGAGCAGATCATGAAAGCAATCGTAGATATGGAAGAGATCACAGGAAAGAAATTCGGTGATCATAAGAATCCATTATTAGTATCCGTTCGTTCAGGAGCCAGAGCTTCTATGCCTGGTATGATGGACACAATCCTCAACCTTGGATTGAATGAAGACGTTGTCAATACAATTGCTGAGATGTCAGGTAATCCTCGCTGGGCTTGGGATTGCTACAGAAGATTCATCCAGATGTATTCTGACGTAGTTATGGAAGTAGGTAAGAAATACTTCGAAGAGCTCATCGACAAGATGAAAACAGACAGAGGCGTTACACAGGATGTAGACCTTACAGCAGAAGATTTAAAAGAGTTAGCTGGTCAGTTTAAGGCTGAATATAAAACAATGATCGGTTCAGATTTCCCAGACGATCCAAAAGAGCAGTTAATGGGAGCAATCAAAGCCGTATTCCGTTCATGGGACAACCCACGTGCTAACGTATACCGTCGTGACAATGATATCCCTTATTCTTGGGGAACAGCAGTTAACGTACAGTCTATGGCATTCGGTAACATGGGTGATGACTGTGGTACAGGTGTTGCATTTACTCGTGACCCAGGTACAGGAGCAAAAGGCCTTTTCGGAGAATTCTTAACAAATGCACAGGGCGAAGATGTAGTTGCCGGTGTTCGTACACCAATGCACATTTCAGAGATGGGAGAAAAATTCCCAGAAGCATACAAGCAGTTTAACGAAGTTTGTGAGAACCTTGAAAAACATTACAGAGATATGCAGGATATGGAATTTACGGTAGAGCATGGTCAGTTATACATGTTACAGACACGTAATGGTAAGAGAACAGCTCAGGCTGCACTTAAGATCGCTTGTGACTTAGTAGACGAAGGCATGAGAACAGAAGAAGAAGCAGTTGCCATGATCGATCCTCGTAACTTAGATACATTATTACATCCACAGTTTGATGCTGCTGCATTAAAAGCTGCAACACCATTGGCAAGAGCTTTAGGAGCTTCTCCAGGAGCAGCTTGTGGTAAAGTTGTATTTACAGCAGAAGACGCTGTAGCTTGGAATGAAAAGGGAGAGAAAGTAATCCTTGTTCGTCTCGAGACATCTCCGGAAGATATCACTGGTATGAAAGCAGCTCAGGGTATCTTAACAGTTCGTGGTGGTATGACATCACACGCAGCCGTAGTTGCACGTGGTATGGGAACATGCTGTGTATCTGGTTGTGGAGACATCACTATGGATGAAGAGAACAAGAAATTCACACTGGATGGAAAAGAATTCCATGAAGGAGATGCTATTTCCTTAGATGGTTCTACAGGAGCAATCTATGATGGTCTGATTACAACTGTTGATGCTACAATCGCAGGTGAATTCGGAAGAATCATGGGATGGGCTGACAAGTTCAGAACAATGAAAGTTCGTACAAATGCTGATACACCTGCAGATGCTAAAAAGGCAGTTGAACTTGGCGCAGAAGGTATTGGACTTTGCCGTACAGAGCATATGTTCTTCGAAGGCAACAGAATTGATGCTTTCCGTGAGATGATCTGTTCTGAGACAGTAGAAGAAAGAGAAGCAGCACTTGAGAAGATTCTTCCAGAACAGCAGGGAGATTTCGAGAAATTATATGAAGCATTGGAAGGAAATCCGGTTACAATCCGTTTCTTAGATCCACCACTTCATGAATTCGTTCCAACAGATGAAGATGACATCAAGAAATTAGCAGATGCTCAGGGCAAATCTGTAGAGACAATCAAAGCAATCATCAACAGCTTACACGAGTTCAACCCAATGATGGGACATAGAGGACTTCGTCTTGCTGTCACATATCCGGAAATCTGCAAGATGCAGACAAAGGCAGTTATCCGTGCAGCAATCAAGGTTGACAAAGCTCATCCGGACTGGAAGATCGTACCAGAGATCATGATTCCACTTGCAGGAGACAAGAAAGAATTAGCATATGTGAAACAGTTTGTTGTTGAGACAGCAGACGCTGAGATCGCAGCAGCAGGTTCTTCATTGAAATATGAAGTTGGTACTATGATCGAGATCCCAAGAGCAGCACTTACTGCTGACGAGATCGCCAAGGAAGCTGAATTCTTCTGCTTCGGTACAAATGACTTAACACAGATGACATTCGGATTCTCACGTGATGATGCTGGTAAGTTCTTAGATGCATACTATGATGCTAAGATCTTCGAAAGCGATCCATTTGCAAGACTTGACCAGGATGGTGTCGGCAAACTTATGAAGATGGCGATCGAATTAGGTAAGAAGACTCGCCCAGAGTTACACATTGGTATCTGTGGAGAGCACGGCGGAGATCCTACATCTGTAGAATTCTGTAACGCTATCGGACTTGACTACGTATCTTGTAGCCCATTCCGTGTCCCAATCGCAAGATTAGCAGCAGCGCAGGCAGCGATCACCGCAAAGAATGCGTAATTAATAAATTGCGTCACAGGGTAACACTCATTATCCTCTGACAAAACAGTAATAAAATGAATAGACCTTGAATTGTAAGAGGAATCTTATGATTTGAGGTCTTTTTACGTTGTACACTTAAAAAGTGATGTATTTGTATCAATTTAGCATTGACTGGGGCTGGTGAATATGATATATTTATCACTATAAAGTGACAATAATATCACATTTGAAGGAGGACATCATATGTCAAAACGGAAGCTTAGAGCTACAGTTATCATGGGAATTGGAATGGTTATATTGATTATCATAGGAGTGGTATACTCACTTTTATTCAATGATGGACGATGGGTATATGAAACCAATCTGTCAGAATATGTTTTTATTCCAAAGGACATTCCTATGCTTGTCATTGGTGCGTTAGCTGCCATCTATGTTATTTATCTGGTAATCAGTATCGTTCAGGCCGCCATTCAAAAAAAGCAGACGGACAAAAGATACAGCAGAAGAATTTCTCCTCTTCTGGGCTTTGCCGGATTCTTTGGCTTTGCCGGTTTCGCGGGATTTTGGACATACACAGAAAGTAAAATTATTTTTCCGTTCATCTTCTTTATCTTCTTTGGGTTCTTTGGTTTTTTCTTTGAAGGAAAAATGTCAAATACATTGGAAGATGAATTGTATATGGAAAATAAAAAACGTGCAGAATTAAAAGTGTATAAAACTGGATTTCAATTGTTATTTATTACGATCTGGCTTGTTGGCATGGGTCTTTTTTCACAGTATGTTGAATGGTGTGCGATCTTCATGCTGATTTCTATTTCATTGATCTATGCTCTGGTTCTGTTTCTTAGCAATTATTTATTATATCGCTACGAAAAGGGAGAATAAGATATGGGTACTGCATTTGAATGTAACCTCAAAATGTATAGAGTTGCACAAGGCTTCACACAGGAACAATTGGCAAAGCTTGTTGGCGTAAGGCGTGAAACAATTATGCGGTTGGAAAAAGCACAGTATAACCCTTCGCTGAAACTGGCTATTGATATTTCACGAGCTGTAAAAGCACCGATTGAAGATCTCTTTATATTTAAAATCTGATGTCTTGGATATATCATCAAATTTTTAGATTTCTTTAGACGATGTTTATTGTATTCAAAACATCTTAGTGGTAGGATAACATCAGTATAGGAAAGAAAGAGGCCGATGATATAATGGGAAAGGTAATTGGAATTGACTTAGGTACAACAAATAGCTGCGTAGCAGTAGTAGAAGGAGAGAAATCTGTTGTAATACCGAACGCACAGGGAGCTAGAACGACTCCATCCATCGTAGCGTTTACAGATAAGGGAGACCGTTTAGTTGGTGAGACAGCAAAGCGACAGGCTGCTGTGAATGTCAACCAGACGGTCTCTTCGATTAAGCGGGAGATGGGGAAGGAATATCGCAGAACCCTGAATGGAAAGCAGTATTCCCCGCAAGAGATATCAGCAATGATTTTACAGAAGTTGAGAAAGGATGCAGAAGACTATCTGGGCGAGAAGGTATATGATGCTGTTGTGACAGTCCCGGCATATTTTGATGATGCACAGAGGCAGGCAACCAAGGATGCAGGAAGAATTGCCGGACTGAATGTCAGACGAATCATGAACGAACCAACTGCAGCGGCTTTGGCTTATGGTCTGGATAATGGACAGGAGCAGAAGATTTTGGTGTATGATCTTGGCGGAGGAACCTTTGATGTGTCGGTAATTGAGATTGGTGATAACCTGATCGAGGTCTTAGCGACAGCTGGGGACAACCATCTGGGCGGTGACGATTTTGATTCCTGTCTGGTTGACTATATCATCAAGACATTTAAAAAGGATACCGGTGTGAAGCTTGAGAAAGACCCGACTGCGATGCAACGCGTCAGAGAAGAAGCGGAAAAAGCAAAGATTGCACTTTCTACAGCTATGACATATAACATTAATCTTCCGTTTATTACGATGCAGAAAGGACAGCCGGTACATTTGGAGATGGCAATCAGCCGTGCAGAGTTTGATAATCTTACGAAACATCTTGTTGAGAAGACTTCCGGACCGGTGCACAGTGCAATTGCCGATGCAGGATTAAGTACGGCAGACATTCAGAAAATTGTTCTGGTGGGAGGCTCTACCAGAATCCCAGCGGTAGCAGACATGGTTACAAGATTAATGGGGAAAGAGCCGAGCCGGGGAATCAATCCGGATGAATGTGTTGCAATCGGAGCTGCTATTCAGGGAGCAAAGTTTGGAAATGAGCTGATTGTCGGAAGTACGGCATCGGAAGTGATTCTGATGGATGTGACGCCGCTGTCACTCTCGATTGAAACGGTCGGTGGTGTTGCGAGCAGATTAATTGACCGGAATTCCACGATTCCATGCCATTATTCACAGATATTTACGACGGCAGGCAATTTTCAGACATCAGTAGATGTTAAGGTGTATCAGGGAGAACGAAAATTTACGAAAGACAATAAGCTGCTTGGTAATTTCCAGCTTTCCGGAATCAAAAAAGCACTGGCAGGACATCCGCAGATTGAAGTGACGTTTGACATTGATGCAAATGGAATCGTGACAGTATCAGCAAAGGATCTTGGAACAGGAAATGCACAGGAGATTACGATCACAGCAAGCTCCAATCTGTCGGAGTCGGAAATCGAGAGAGCAAGAAAAGAGGCAGAAGAATACGAACGGGCAGACAATGCAAAACAGGAATTAATTGATATTCGAAATGAGGCAGAACGTGTTGTATATCAGGTCGAAGGTCTATTGAAAGAGAAAGGCGATACGCTCGAAAAAGCAGACAAAAAGAGAATCAAAGGAGATTGCGCTGAATTAAAAAAACTGGTGTTAAAGAGCAATCCGGATACCATCACAGACCGACAGGCAGGCGACATCAGAATGATGCAGACCAAACTGGAGGAGTCTTCAAAAGTGCTGCTCGGATCGTGAACTGATTAGAGGAAGGATAGGAGACAGGAAAAGGAGTAAAGAGATGAGGATACAAGGAATCTTATTTGACATGGATGGCGTGCTTCTCGACACAGAGCGGTTATCAACCATAGCATGGCAAAAGACTGCAAAGAGATGGCAGATTGATCTGCCGGTATCATTTATTAACAGTTATAAGGGCAAGAATTTAGTGGAAAGCAGAAAATTGTATCTGCAGAGATTTGGAACAGATTTTCCATATGATGAGTTTCGCGCAGAGAAGACGGAATATATGCAGGAAGACATCCGCGTGAATGGGCTTCCGGTCAAGAAGGGCGTTTATGACCTTCTGAAATATGCAAAGGAACATCAGATCAAACTGGCAGTTGCAACATCCACGAGCCGAAGTACGGCAGAAGCGTATCTGCGTCAGGTTGGAATCTATGAGGATTTTCAGGCAATTGTCTATGGTGATTCAGTGGCAGCGAGCAAGCCGGAACCGGACATCTATTTGGAGGCGGCGAAGCAGATTGGAGTGAAGCCGGAGGAATGCTTTGTGATAGAAGACAGCACAGCCGGAGTGATGGCTGGATATCATGCTGGAGCCCAAGTGATTCATATTCCGGATCAGATTACGGTGCCGGAAGAAGTGCTCCAGAAGACATACCGGATTGTGGAAGACATGACAAAGGTGATTGATCTGCTGGAGGACGAAATATTGTTATAATTCTAATCAATATTCGTATAGATATGAGGAACTTCTTATTCTATAATAGAAGAAATGAAAAGTTGATTGGAAAGGAACGAAAGGAATATGAACATAAAAGAGAAAATGCATAGTACAGAATTATATCTGCCGGGGGATGAAGAACTGATGAAAGAACAGCTCGGATATCTGGACCGTTTATATGATTTTAATCAGACCAGACCAAGTGAGCTTGATAAGCGTGAATCAATGCTGAAAGAAATGTTTGCGGAAATCGGAGAGGGCTGCTATATTGAGCCGCCATTCCACTCAAATTTTGGCGGTCATCATATCCATTTCGGAGATCATATCTATGCTAATTTCAATCTGACAATGGTGGACGACACACATATTTATGTGGGAAGTCATACGATGTTTGGACCGAATGTCACGGTTGCAACCGCCGGGCACCCGATTCTTCCAGAACTTCGCTGGGATGAATATCAATATAATGCACCGATGCACATTGGCGAGAACTGCTGGCTTGGCGCAGGCGTTATCGTTTTGCCGGGGATTACAATTGGTGATAATGTTGTTGTGGGAGCGGGAAGCATTGTGACAAAAGATCTTCCATCCAATGTGATTGCAGTGGGGAATCCATGCAGGATTCTGCGAGAAGTGAATGAACATGATAAAGAATATTATTTTAAAGATAAGAAAATTGAATATTAGGATTAACGAAATGACAAAAAGGCTATGATACTAATTTAATTCGCATCCAGTTAAACGGACAGCATAAAAATATCCGGCAGAAAAAACTGCTGGATATTTTTTATGCTGTTTTTGATACATGTTAATATTTGTGAAAACAGCAACAAATGTTCCGAGAATTACAAAAATATGAAAATAATGTTTGAAATATAACAAATGTTATTGACAAAACATTATTGAGGTAGTATATTGTGAGTGTAACAAACAAATCATATTGAGAATGCGCATAGGATATGAAGATGAAATAATTAGGAGGATATATGATGTTAACAGTAAATGAATTTGCAAAACACTTAGATTTGGCGTATCTTGCACCAAATTTACAAAAGAAGGATATTATTGAAGCATGCAATATTGCAAAAAAGTATCATGTAAATGCAGTGAATGTTAATTCCTGCTGGGCAGAGCTTGTTGTAGGAGAATTAAAGGGATCTGATGTAGGACCAAGTGCTGTTGTTGGTTTCCCATATGGTGCAATGTCAACAAAATCAAAATTGTCAGAACTTCAGGAAATGGTTGAACTAGGGTGTACAGCATGCGATATGGTTATTAATATAGGTGCTGTAAAAGATGGAGACTGGGAATTGGTTCGCCATGAGATTTGTGAATTTGTAAAAATTTGTGGAGAAGGATGCGATACAAAATTAATTTTTGAAGTTGGATTTTTATCAGATGAACAAATTGCAAAACTTACACAGATCTGTTGTGAATGCGGTGTTACATATGTAAAAACAGCTACTGGCTCACAGGCATTTCCAACAGAACAGCAGGTAAGAGTTATGAAGGAAAATCTTTCAGGAAAAACAAAAATCAAGGTATCAGGAGTTCCACGAACATTCACATTGGCAGCAGCATTATATATGTTTGAACATTTAGATGTAAAGCTGTGTGGAACAAGAAGCGCTGGAAGACTTGTTGAAGAGTATCGCAATTATTTAGAAGAATTAGAAAAATGATGGAGGACACAATGCAATCAGTGAATTATAGTTTAGAGTCTCTTGTGGGAGACGACATTCAGATAATATCAAAAGAAGAAGAGTATGTGCAGAGAGCTCTTCATCAGAATATTAGTCTTGATGAATATAGATTTCTGCTTGGAAGAGTAAAAAAAATTGGTGTGAGCGATCGTTTTAAAGATGTAATTCATACATTTAATGTTCCGAAAGGTGAGACTCCTGCAGGGTTTGAAATTCGCTATAATATGAAGGAATGTCAGATTCTGGAAATTGACTTGGTAAGAAATATATCATATGATAAAAACGGGCAAAAAAGAGCAACAAAGTTCATTTATTCGGCAGATACGGCAAACCCATATGAATTGAAACCAATTAAAAACCTAATTGGCAATCTGACATGTAACCCAGGTATTATCTATGATCTGTTTATTAATAACCCAGAAGCTAATATTGGAAATCAGTTCAAGACCAGAGATGAAGTTATGGGAGAAATCAGCAGTATTTTGGGACCTGGAAGCGATATTAGTGTAGAATTAAATGATCCATTTGCAGATTTTAGCCAAATTTTAGAGGAAGCAGAACATTTCAGAGAGATGTTTTCTGATTACCGAATGGTAATCAAGGTACCCCATACAGGACCTGTTAATGCTGGAAATGTAAATGAACTTCTGACGGGGGACAAGAGACTTCATACACGCTGGAACCAAGGCGCGACAGCGGATTATCTGTATGGTCATAATTTAGCATTGAAGCTGAAGGATCATGGCTTCAGGGTGAATTATACATTGATGTTTGAACCTTGGCAGACAGGCATGGCATTACAGGCAAAGCCGTACTTTATCAATAGTTTTGTAAGACAAAGAATGGGAGTCACAACCTACATTAATGGGATGCTGACAGCCTATACAAAAACATATGATGACCGTTTCCTGGAAGGACTGAGAGCGTTCATGGTTCAGTGGGACATCTTGTCAAAGGACGATCAGAATGTAGATTTGCGCATGGTTGAAAAGATTGCAAGAGAGACAGTAGAATATAGAAAAATCAATGAAAAAGAAGGCTTTGATGGTATGGATGGTGTAAGACATAACCTCAGAATGCTTCGCAATTCGAATCTTGAAGATACCCGGCTGATTATTTGCAGTATCGAAGGTTCAAGAATGTATCCAGAGCTTGATAAGTTAATGACAGAACCGGAATTCCAGGATATGACGGATCGAATTGTAATCACAACGGAACCAAGTTATCTGGCTCAGAATACATCGGCACCACAGATTGTGACGTATCAGAGAAGATTTATGAATGCTGCCAATGGTGAGCAGTAGAGTTGATAAAATGAAAAAAAGTCAATTTTTGATATTTGCGGTATACGTTGGAATTCAGTCGTTTTTGCTTCAACTGATAGATCAACTTATCGGGCAGCATCTGACACCTGGTGGGCACAGTGGTTTTGTTTTTATCGCATTTCAGGGCTGGGCGTTATATTTCCTGCTCGGAAGCAATCTGAAGGGCGCGGTGAAAGGGATTATGGGCTATGTATTGGGAATCGTCTTTGCGGTGATTATGATGGAATTGTCAGGTGTTTTCACAGGAGCAGGAATCCTGACCGTTCCGATTGTCGCATTGATCGTGGTACCGTTCATGATGTGTTTTGAATTTGCGCCATGGTGCATTAGTAATGTTTCCGTTTTTTTTATTGGGGCAGGTGCTTTCTTTGGCATAATGAATTATGTAGAAGGAATCAGAATAATTGATGCTGCAGGTATTGTTCTGCTGTATTGTGCATTAGGGCTGGCGAGTGGCTGGATGAGTATTTGGTTTAGAAGTAAATTAGAAACGATGGAGGAGAAGCAATAGTATGAGTAAATTGGAGAAGTTAACCAAAATAAATGATATCTGTCTGTTTGTGAAGGACTTTCAGGGGGCACTAAAGTTTTATACAGAAAAATTTGGATTTCAGGTAAAAAGACTTCAGCCAGATTCAGATCATGCAAATTATGCAGAATTTGAGTTCTATGGAACAGCCGTCACGCTTTGGGATAAAAAAGGTTTGTGTGAGGTGGTGGATCATGGATATATTGACGGAGAAGGACATCACTTCATGATTGCGGTGAAGGTTGATACGCTTCAGGATGTAGATGATATTGCCGGGGAATTGATTGAGAATGGAGTGTACTGTATAAAGGAGCCGACTACGTATGGTTTTGGTTCAAGAGCCGCATATTTCAAGGATCTTGAGGGAAATGTATGGGAAGTGTTTGCATGGGAAGAGGACAATGGACCTGGATTGTTGACGAAGGAATAGAAGATAGGCTTGGAGAAGGAGTTGGACATGGGGAAATTTACGGTCATCGTATTGGACAGTGTAGGGATTGGTGAGTTGCCAGATGCAGTAGAATTTGGAGATGTGGGAGCGAATACCTTGAAGCATGTGGATGAATTCTGTGGAGGACTACAAATTCCAAATATGAAATCATTAGGGTTATTTAATATTTCTGATACAGGACTTTCTGGTGTAGAACACCCGAAGGGATGTTTTGGAAAAGCAAGGGAATGCGCGAAAGCAAAAGATACAACAAATGGACATTTTGAAATTGCAGGACTTACTGTGCAAACTCCTTTTAAAGTATTTGGCGACTCTTTTCCACCTAGAATTATTGAAAAGCTGGAAGAGCAAATAGGGACAAAAGTAATCGGTAATTATCCTGCATCAGGAACAGAAATTATTCAGGTATTAGGCGATGAGCATGTAAAGACAGGATATCCCATTGTATATTTGTCGGCAGACAGCTTAATGCAAATCGCAATGCATGAAAGTGTGATTCCATTGGAAAGGCAATATGAAATCTGTAAGATTGCAAGGAAGCTCATGAGCGGAGCTGATACCGTCAGTAGAATTATCTGTCGACCGTTTACGGGCGAAAGTGGTAATTATTATCGAACGGAGAATAGAAAAGATTTTTCTGTGGATCCACCCGGGTACACCATCTTGGATCTTATGAGTGAAAAAGGAAAAGATGTAATTGGAGTGGGTAAGATTGAGGACATATTTAACCGCAGGGGTCTGACAGAAATTAATCACACAAAGAATAATCAAGAGGGAATTCAGGCAACAATTTCTTATCTAAGGGAAGGATTCAATGGTCTGTTATTTGTGAATCTAGTCGATTTCGATATGCTCTATGGACATCGAAACAACCCGAAAGGATATGCGGATGCGTTAGAAGATTTCGACCGATTTCTTCCTGAAATGCTGAATGAGCTTATGGAAGATGACATTCTTCTTATCACTGCAGATCATGGCTGTGATCCAACGACTCCGGGGACTGACCATACAAGGGAACATATTCCAATTGTAGTTTATGGAAGGAATTTAAAAAAAGGAGTGAACTTAGGGGTGCGCAATACATTTTCTGATATTGCCGCGACAATTGCAGAATATTTTGGCTATCAATTTCCAAAAGGCACTTCTTTCTTACAAGAAATGAAAGGGTAAAAAACATGGATAGTTTTGAATTTATGTCACCGACAGAATTTATTTTGCAGAAAGATGCGGACAAACTTTGCGGAGAGAAAATAAAAAGAATATCAGATGTGTGTCTGTTTGTACATTATGGAGACGGGTTTACATATAAAACAGGGCTACATGCCAGAATTACAGAGTCTTTGGAAATGGCTGGCGTGGAGTACTATGAACTGCCTGGTGTCGAGCCAAACCCAAAGGTTAAGTTGGTAAGAAAAGGAATTGAAATATGCAAAGAAAAGAAGGTTGGATGTATTCTTGCAGTAGGCGGAGGCAGCGTCATTGATACTGCAAAAGCGATTGGGATTGGTGCAGGATATGATGGAGACGTATGGGATTTTTACTCTAAGAAGGCAGCACCAACAGAAAGTATTCCAGTAGGAACTGTGATGACATTACCTGCAACTGGCAGTGAGGGAAGTAATGGCAGTGTACTCAAAAATGATCAGACAGGTGAAAGTGCAGATGTTATGGCTGATTGTATCAGACCGGTATTTACGTTAATGAATCCAGAACTGACAATGACGATTCCAAAGCGGCAGACCATATTTGGTATTGTAGATATGTTTTCACATGTAATGGAACGTTATTTTTCTAGCTCTGTAGAGGTGAATTTAACGGATTATATGTGTGAAGGTGTGATGAAATCAATCATTGTAAATGCCCGGACATTGATGACTGATTTGACTGATTATAATGCCCGTGCAGAACTTATGTGGACTTCGATTGTGGCGCATAATGGATTATTGGCAACAGGGAGAAATCAGGATTGGGCAACACATACGATGGGAGCGCAGCTAAGTGCGCAATATAATGCAGTACATGGTTCTACGCTTTCCGTATTATTCCCGTGTTGGGCAGAATACGTATACAAGGAGAATCTCCCCCGGTTTGTTCAGTTTGCGAATCGAGTGTTTGATGTGGATCTGGATTTTTATAATCAGGAAAAGACAGCCAAGGAAGGCATTAGAAGGCTCCGGGAATTTTTCGAATGGATGGGAGCACCGACATGCCTCTCACAAATCGGTGTAGAAAATGACGAAAAGTTTAAAATGATGGCAGAGACTGCATGTCGGTTTGGCGATATTGGTGGAATAAAGGCTTTAAATGCTCGGGATGTAGAAGAAATTTATAAGATGGCGCAGTAGGTGAAAATATGAAATATGATATTGGCGTTTCAGGAGCAGTGATTGTTTCGGCACACAATGGATACAAACCGTTTATTGGCTCTGTTCTGGTAAATGGGGAGCACATAGCGGAGATTCTTGCCGGAAGAATAGAAAAGGATTTTTGTACAGAATGGATTAATGGAGAAGGCAAAATATTGATGCCGGGGCTGGTAAATGGTCATTGCCATGGAGATATGACTCTAGCACGAGGGCTTGGAGATGATATGACCCTTTTTGAGCAAAACAAGAAATTTACAGACACAAATTGGTTTTATACATTGATCCATGACGAGGATCGGTATTATGCAAGACAGCTTACCTATTGCGAGGCTCTTCTTTCAGGAACCACATTTATCATGGAAAATATGTACTGGGGATTGGGTCGAAAATCAGTGGATGCAATGGATGAGACTGGAATCAGAGGAGCGCTTGCTGAAGATGTCCGGGTTGATTTTTCAAAGCCTGATGAACTTCTGTCTGACGATTTTCTTTCAGAGTACGTAAAACAATGCCGAAAAAAGCAAAAAATACCTGTGCTTGGAAGTGTTTCGGAAGAGGACTATGATACCGGAAGACTAAAAAGAATTGAAAAGATCGCTGAAGAAAAAGATGTTTATATTACGTGTCATCTTGCAGAAAATACATGGAGGCAAGATCTTGTAAAGCAAAAATATCAGACAACTGCAGTTAATTATCTATATCAGAATGATTTGCTTGGAAAAAACATGATTGGATCGCATGTGGTATATGTCTCAGAGGCTGAGATTAAGCAGCTTGCCAAAACAGATACGAAAGTAGTTAACACACCTTTGTGCGAAATGAAGATTCAGGACGGAGTAGCGCCGATTCCTCAAATGATTCATGCAGGAGTTACAGTTTGTCTGGGAACGGATGGAGCAATGTGGAATAACTCAAATGATATCTTTAGAGAAATGAAAGGTATGTATCTGTTACATTCTTTAACAAGTGGAACACGTAGCCTGAAAAAGACTGACATACTTGATATGGCAACAATAAATGGTGCGAAATGTTTTGGTTTGGAAAAAGAATATGGAACAATTGAAGTGGGGAAAAAAGCAGATTTTATATTAATCGAAACGCGAACACCACACATGCAGCCATTATTAATCGGAGAACAAGAAACAGTGACATCCGCGATTGTATTTAATGCAACTGGCAGTGATGTGACGGATGTTTTTGTTGATGGCACACAGGTTGTAAAAAACAGGTGCCTGTTGACAATGGATGTAACTAATGTCATGAATAGAGTGCAGATGGCAGCAGAAAAAATAGCTCGCGCGCTTTCTTCATAAAAACAAAAGAAAAGGATGAAAATGTATGAAAAAAAGAGTATTGGCAATGATGATAGCGGCAACAATGGTAATTGGTCTTGTAGCAGGCTGTGGAAGCAAAAGTGATTCAGGTTCATCAGATAACACAGAAGGAAAGTTAAAGGTTGCATTAGTTGTAAATCAAAAATTTGGAGATAAGGCATCTATGGATGATTTAGCTAGTGGAGCAGATCGGGCAGCAGAGGATTTTGGTGTTGAGATTAAGAAACTTGAATCAGCGGAAGCATCAAAATATGAAGAAGATGTACGAGCAATGTCGAAAGCTGGCTATGATTTGATTGTTACGACATATGGTTATATGACTGATGCTACAAAATTGGTATCGCAAGAATATCCAGATACAAAATATGCCGCAGTTTTTCAGACAATCAATGATGGCAGTGAAAAATATGATAATGTATGGGATACGGAATTTCATGGTGAAGCTGCGTTTTATCTTGGGGGATATATTGCAGGAAAATTAACGAAGTCTAATCACATTGGTATGATTGTCGGGGCGGAAGAACCTACTCCAAATGCAGAAGGAAATGGATTTATGCAAGGCGTTAAAGCTGCAAATCCAGATGCTACTGTTGAATTTTCATATGTAGGAAGTTATGAAGATCCGGCAAAAGCAAAAGAGGTTACAAGTGCTATGATTTCGAAGGGCTGTGATGTTGTGCAGACAGACTCGGGTTCATCGAATGCAGGTGTTGTTGAGGCATGTAAAGATGCAGGTGTTTTATGTGCAGGAGAAATTTCAGATTATTATGATACTTATGACGGCTTTTACGGTATCGAGGGTATCGGATTTGGAGATACCGTATACAAAGCAATTGAAATGTTAATCAATGATGAATATCCAGGCGGCGAGCACGGTATCCGAGATCTTACGAATGGTGGTTATTTTATGGACTGGGATTCATTTACAAGATTTGCAGACGCAAGTAAGGACTATGGTGAAACGATGAAAGCAGCAATTGCAGAAGCACAAGAACTGGAAAAACAGATTGATGATGGATCGTTAGAGATACCATTTGATACTGAAACACCAAGTTGGGATAGAATTGTATCGAAATAAAACTAGATGAGTTATCTTTTTAGAAGCTGCCCTTTCAGGCAGCTTCTAAAAGAAAAATGTTGTGCAAGGAAGGAGAATCGTTATGGAAGACAAAATAAATAAAGCTTCAGCACCGAAAGCAGAAAATGAAGGTGTATATCATCTGCAACTGAAAAAAGGAGATGTTCCACCATACGTTATATTACCAGGGGCTCCAGAAAGAACACTTAAAATTGCAAAAAACTGGGATGAAGTAAAAGAAGTAGCTTCATACAGAGAATATAAAACGGTAACAGGAAAATACAAAGGTATGGAGATGGGCTGCACCTCGACCGGAATCGGTGGTCCGAGTTCTGAAATTTGCTTACATGAATTAAATACTCTTGGTGTTCACACTTGTATTCGTGTGGGAACAACAGGGTGCATCGTACCACAGTTTGATTTGGGCGATCTGATTATTCCGGTTGCATGCGTAAGAAAAGATGGAACAAGTGCCACATATGTGGAACCGGAATTTCCTGCATTTGCAAATACATATGTTGTCATGGCTCTAATGGAAGCGTGTGAGAGACTAGGTTTCCGTTACGGATTGGGGCTGGATTATACAGTTGGTTCGTTTTACATTGGACAGGGACGACCATTGAATGAAGATGGGAGTGGGTATTGGCCTTCATTTGCAGAAAAAATTGTTCCTGATCTGCAGACAGCGGGAGTAACCAATATCGAGATGGAAACTTCAGGTCAGTTGATAGTTGGATATTTGCATGGTATGCGAATGGGAGCAATTCTCTCTGTCATTTCAAATCGTGTACTGGATCGCTGGGGAGACAACGGAGGAGAGGAAAAGGCTTGTCTTGCAGCAGCAGAAGCAATGAAGATTCTGAAAGAATGGGATGAATCAGGTAACGTGAAAATGGATACTAAGATGAAAGGATAAAAGAGGATGATACTATGGCAGTAGCAGTGGAAATGTTGAATATATCAAAATTTTATCCGGGTGTCATTGCGAATGACAAGGTTTCTCTAAGCGTTAACGAGGGAGAGATACTTGGTCTGATTGGCGAGAACGGTGCTGGGAAATCGACAATGATGAATATGTTATATGGTATGACGGCACCTGATGAGGGGGTGATCAGATTATTTGGCAAGGAAGTCCATATTCAATCACCAAACATGGCAATAAAGCTAGGAATTGGAATGGTGCATCAGCATTTCATGCTGATGCCGAATCTGAGTGTTTTGCAGAATATTATTTTAGGGAATACACCTACAAAGCACGGACTGATTGATGAGAAACAAGCTAAAAATAAAATCAAAAAAATCATGGAGACATATGATCTGCCAGTGAGCCTGGATGAAAAAGTCTATCAGCTTTCAGTCGGAGAAAAACAACGGGTAGAAATTATCAAAGCTTTATATCGTGATGCAAAGATTCTGATTCTGGACGAACCTACAGCAGTGCTGACTCCACAGGAGACGGATAAGCTTTTGGAAGTAATGCAGGAACTAAAAAAGCAGGGCTGCGCAATTGTTTTTATTACTCACAAATTGCGAGAGGTGATGGCGATTACAGATGAAATTGTTGTAATGAGAAAAGGTGTTGTTACGGGATCGCTATCTACAAGTGAGGCAAATACCGGTGGTCTTTCGGATATGATTGTAGGACGAACGGTTAATCTGGATATTCCAAGAGGTGATTATTGTCCTGGAGAAACGGTTTTGGAAGTCCAAAACATTTATGCACGAAATCAAAGAGGATTACCTGCTTTAAATGGCGTCAACTTTAAAGTTGCCAAAGGTGAAATTGTTGGAATTGCAGGAGTAGAGGGAAATGGACAAGCGGAGCTGATTGATACGATTTCAGGAATGATTTATCCTACTGATGGAAAAATTATTCTGGAGGGTGAAGATGTAACTGAAAAAAACGTTCGCCAGAGACGTGAGGACGGAATGGCTCATATTCCAGAAGACCGTTTGGGTATGGGAACCGCAGTTAGTTGCTCAATCAGAGACAATCTGATTTTAAATCGTTATTATCAAAAACCATACTGTAAAAACGGAATAATGAATAACAAAAAACTACATCAATTATCAGAACGTCTATGCAAAGACTTCGGTGTTAAAACACCGGACTCGACATATAAATTAGGAACATTGTCGGGCGGCAATATGCAGAAAGTGGTATTTGCACGAGAAATGGAGGCAAATCCAGAATTCTTGATTGCAGCGCAGCCTACTAGAGGTGTTGATATAGGCGCAATTGAGTCTATACATCATAAAATCATGGAAGTGCGGGATTCGGGGAGAGGTGTTCTGCTTATCAGCGCAGAACTAGATGAAATCTTTTCTCTGTCTGATCGAATACTTGTGATGTATGAGGGAGAAATTGTAGCAGAATTTAAACGAGGAGAGGTAGACGAAAGAACAATTGGTACATACATGACAGGAGCGAAAAGGCAGGGGGATAAGAATGGTGAAAAATAAAGAAAATAGTAAGCTGTTATCGACTGTTGGTATTGTTGGGAAGCAAGTGAGCCTGATTGTTCTTGCTTTGCTTTTGGCTACGGTGTTTCTTGCAATATCCGGATATGAGCCATTTGCCATCATAAAAGGTATTGCAGAAAGTCTGACAGTAGATATTGCAGGAACGATTCGTTGGGCTACTCCATTGATATTATCCGGTCTTGCAATTTGCGTGACATATAAAGCAGAAGTCTTCAACTTAGGTGTGGATGGACAGATCTATATGGGGGCCGCTGCTGCGACAGCTGTTGCAGTCATTATACCGGAATCTTTGAATCAGGGTGTTTCTGTCGTTGTTGTTTTTATAGCGGCAATGGCAGCAGGGGCAGCATTTGCAATGATTCCTGCACTGATGAAAGTGTATCTTGGAACAGATGAAATTGTTTCGACACTGCTCTTGAATTTTGTTGCGGAACTGTTTGTAGAGTATCTGGTTACCGGACCACTAAAGTCGCCAGAGCAAAATATGAATATGAATGCAAGTAAAGTTTTAAATGAGAATACTTGGCTTCCTCGTATTTCTTTTTTTGAACCATCCTCAGCAAATATTGGAATTTATATTGCAATTATTTTAATGTTATTATTAGCATTTCTTTTCTTTAAAACTGCCTTTGGACATGAAATAAAAATTGTCGGAGCAAACCCGGTCCTTGCCAGATATGCAGGCATTAAACCCAAAAAGACAATACTTCAAGTGATGGGATTGAGCGGTGCAATTGGAGGGATTGTAGGCGCAATCGAAGTAACAGCCGTTCAACATAGACTACTGGCAGCGTTTAATCCTGATTTTGGATTTGACGGAATTGTAGTATCGCTGCTTGCAAACAACAATCCAATCGGGGTACTTTTTTCAGGGACATTCTTTGGCGCACTGAAAAATGGTGGAATCAATATGGAACGTATTACAGACGTACCATCCGCAATTACTGACATTGTAACAGCAATTATATTTATTACAATTAGTGCTAAATTTGTACTTCCGAAAATTAGAAAACTAAGAATAAAAACAGTACGTGCAAGAGAAGGAGGTAAGTAGGATGAGTATTGCAGTTATTACTGATACATTAGCATCTATGATACGAATGGCAACACCTCTTATGTTAATGGCTTTAGGAGGACTTCTCTGCCAGCGTGCAGGTGTTTTTAATATCGCTTTAGAAGGCTTTTCGCTAGTAGGTGCATTCGCAGCGATTGCAGTGGTTCAATTTACTGGAGGAAGTGTGTGGGCAGGATTTATAGGAGCAATGGTATTTGGTGCTGTTTACAGTTCGTTATATGCAGTTTTTGTAACCAGGTTTAAAGCAAATAATATTATAGCCAGTATAGCCATGAATATGTTGGGGGCAGGATTGACATCGTATTTATTACGTACAATCTTTGATGTGCAAGGTGCATATAGTCCGGATAAAATACAGAAGCTGGATATGATAAAAATCCCGATTATTAAAGATATTCCAATTCTCAGCTGCTTGAGTGGACAGAGTATAGTTACGTATTTTGCAATCGCTTTGGTGATCATTATTTACATTATGTTATTTAAAACAAAGATAGGATTATCAATTTGTGCAGTGGGTGAATCAGAAGTGGCAGCTAGAACAGCAGGAATTAAGCCTGATTTGATAAAGTGGGAAGTGGTATTGATGTCAGGAGCGTTATGTGGTCTTGCAGGTGCATATTTATCTACCATCTCTGTGTCGCAATTTTCTGAAGATATGATTCAGGGAAGAGGATTTAATGCTTTTACAGCATTCGTATTTGGGAATGCCCATCCGATATTTGCGGCATTGGTTACTCTTTTATTTGGCTTGGCAGATGCGATTGGAATTCGAATTGAACTCTTAGGAATGAACGTTTCGCCGTCTATTATTAAGATGTTTCCGTTTATGTTTGCAATTATAGCGTTGATGACAAGCTCGTACACAACAAAGTTAAAAAAGCTTGGTGTCATTGGAAACAAAAAGAAAAAGGAGAAAATAGCATGAAAGAAAATTTAGCGGTAGAAGCCATTAGAATATTATCAGCAGATGCAATACAGAAAGCAAATTCGGGACATCCCGGACTTCCGCTTGGAGCAGCACCAATCGCCTATGAACTATGGGCTCATCATATGAATCACAATCCACAGAATCCGAAATGGATGAATCGGGATCGATTTATTTTATCAGCAGGACACGGTTCGGCTATGTTGTATTCACTTTTACATTTGTTTGGCTATGGAAACCTTGGAATTGATGAACTAAAAAGATTTCGTCAACTGGACTCATTGACACCGGGGCATCCGGAGTATCGGCATACTGTCGGGGTGGAGGCAACAACCGGACCATTAGGTGCCGGTCTCGGAATGGCGGTTGGAATGGCAATGGCAGAGAAACATCAGGCTGCAGTGTATAACAGGGATGGATTCCCGATATTTGATCATTATACCTATGTTCTGTGTGGCGATGGATGCCTGATGGAAGGAATTTCTTCTGAAGTTATGTCCCTTGCAGGAACAAATAAGTTGGATAAACTGATTGTTTTGTATGATTCTAATTCGATTACCATTGAAGGAAATACAGAAATAGCGTTCACAGAAGATGTTCCGAAACGCTTTGAGGCATTTGGATTTCAGGTGATTACAGTTGAGGATGGAAATAATCTGGATGCGATTGGAAAAGCAATTGAACAGGCGAAAGCAGAGAAGGAAAAACCATCTTTTATTAAGATTACAACTAAAATAGGATACGGAGTCCCTGCTAAAGAGGGACGTGCATCGGCACATGGAGAACCCCTCGGTGAAGAAAATATAAAAGTTTTAAGAAAAAATCTGAATTGGCCGTTGGAAGAAGCTTTTGCAGTGCCGCAGGAAGTGTATGCGCATTATCGCACGGTGGCAGAAAAGGGGGCAGTGAAAGAATCAGAATGGAATAAAATGTTTGCAGCCTATTGTGAGAATTATCCAGAATTAAAGGCATCATTGGATCTTGCTTATGATGAAAGCTGTAAAGATAGTCTGATTGATGACAAGGATTTTTGGGAAAGAAGTATGAAGCCGGAAGCGACAAGAAGCATTTCGGGAAATGCCTTAAATTATATTAAGAATAAATTACCAAATCTAGTTGGAGGCTCTGCTGATCTAGGGCCATCCAATAAGACAGTTATGAGGGGGGAACTAGAGTTTTCAGCGACTCATCCTGAGGGCAGGAATATTCATTTTGGTGTAAGAGAGTTGGGAATGACAGCCATTGCAAATGGAATTTTACTATACGGAGGAATGCGCACATATATAGCAACATTCTTTGTATTCGTTGATTACATGAAACCGATGCTGCGACTGTCCTCGCTTATGGGAATACCAATGATTTCTATTTTAACACATGACAGCATAGGTGTGGGAGAGGACGGACCGACACACGAGCCTGTTGAACAGCTTACAATGCTGCGGGCACTTCCGAACATGCATGTATTCAGACCGGCAGATGAGATAGAAACAAAGGCGGCATGGTGCAGTGCTATTCGTTCTAAAAAGACGCCAACTTGTATTGTACTATCCAGACAAAATCTTCCGGTGCTGGAAAACACAAGTAAGGAGGCACTGAAGGGGGGATATATCTTAAAAAAAGAATCGGGGAGCAAGATAGATCTATTGTTGATAGCAACAGGATCTGAAGTATCTCTTGCAGTCGAAGCAGCAGAAATAATGGAAAAACAGGGGACTTCAATCCGTGTGATAAGTATGCCGTGCCTTGATCTTTTTGAGGAGCAAACGACAGAATATAAAGAGACAATCATTCCCAAAGCCGCAGTAAAGAGAGCAGTTATCGAAGCAGGCTGCAGTATGTCGTGGGGAAGATACATCGGTGTGGATGGATGCTATATTACAATGGATACATTTGGAGCTTCGGCACCGGCAGATGAGTTGTTCAGCAAGTATGGTTTTACAACAGAACAAGTTGTCGAGCATCTAAAAAATTTTTTATAATAAGTAATAGAAAAATATGTTATAATAGAAATGATAGGCTTGTGGCTAGAAATTGAGAAATCTGTGACTTGTGTAGACAATAGAATGCGATTTTTATTATAGTAGCAGTTTGTAAAGAAAATATATTTTGTGAGAGGTAATTTATGTGAGTAAAAAAAATGACAGATTAATTCAATTGATAGAAATACTGAAAAAACAAAATGGTGCAACGATTCGTGATTTAACCCACATGCTAGACGTTTCGGAAATGACAGTGCGTAGGGATTTGGAAGAATTAAGAGCCAAAAATATTATTTTAGACATACCGGGAGCAGCTGTATTAAATGCTCAATATTCCTTAAATGATATGGAAGATGAATATCAACTTTCTAAGGCAACGTTATCTCATAAAGAAGAGAAAGAGCAGATTGGAAAGTTTGCGGCATCATTGGTTCAGCAGGATGACTGTGTAATTATTGATAATGGATCAACAGTGGAATATTTAGCGGATAATATCGACAGGGATACAAAGTCAACAATATTTACTTGTAATTTAAATATTTTAAACAAAATATGTAACAATTCGAATATTTCTATCATTTTCGGAGGTGGATATTATCATCCGGATACAACACTTTTTGAGTCTCCGGAAAATATTTCATTGATAAAAAGAATTCGGGCAACAAAAGTGTTTGCTTCGGCAGCAGGTGTGCATGACAAAATGGGTGTCACTTGTATGAATAATTACGAGCTGGAGTTAAAACAGGCAATCATAGAGTCTGGAGCAGAAAAAATATTGCTTGTGGATTCTAGCAAATTTGGAACAATAAAGCCATGTTTTGTGACGAATATTGATTGTTTTGATCGAATTATTACGGATAAAAATATTACAGAAGAATGGATTGACATTATCAGGTCGAAGGGAATTGAATTAAATATAGTACCATAAGACTGTTTTACTGGAGGAAGACAATGGCAGATAGAGTCAAAGGAATACTATTTGATATGGATGGCGTTTTGTTTGATACAGAGCGCCTGACAACCGAGGCATGGGTGAAGGCAGCGGCAGAATGGGAACTGGATCTGCCGGTGTCCTTTATAAATAGTTATAAAGGACAGAATCTGCGTGTGAGAACTCAATTATATCTGGAACGGTTTGGTATGGATTTTCCGTATAAAAAATTTCGCGAAAAGAAAACGGAATATATGGAGGCGGATATTGCAAAGAATGGGCTTCCTGTTAAGCCAGGAGTCTATGAGCTTTTGAAATATGCGAAAGAACATCGGATTCAGTTGGCAGTTGCAACATCAACGAGCCGGAAAACGGCGGAAAGATATTTAAAACAGACAGGTATATATGAATATTTTCAGGCTGTAGTTTATGGTGATACTGTGGAGGCAAGCAAACCTGAACCAGATATTTATCTGGAGGCGGCAAGGCGTGTTGGAGTTGATTCGAAAGACTGTCTGGTGATTGAAGATAGTCCGGCTGGAATTTTGGCGGGCTATCATGTAGGTGCAAAGGTGATACATATTCCGGATCAAGTGCAGGTAACTGACGACGTTTTAAATAGAACCTATAAAGTGTGTGAAAATTTGACAGAAGTGATTGATCTCTTATAGAAATGTTAAAAAGTTAGGAACGATACAAAGTTCCTGACTTTTTTGCTGTAAATATAGCATTAGAATGTTGCAATTAACCCCATTAGATAGATTATTTCATTCGCCAAAGTACAAAAAGTCAGAGACCAAATGCCATCTTCATGCATCTAATTGATGTAACAAACATTTGCAGGCCGGCAGAAAGGAAAACAAACATATGACAAAACAACAATTGGGAGAGCTGATTCTTTCTTCCGAAGAGAGTCTATATAGAGTTGCAAAATCACTCTTATATAATGATGCGGATTGCGCGGATGCCATACAGGAGATGATTGTAAAGGCCTTTTCAAATCTGCACACACTAAAGAAGGATCAGTTTGCAAAGACCTGGATTGTGAGGATTCTTATGAATGAATGCTATCTGATCATGCGAAAAGAGAAAAAGCTGGTATCGTTTGATGCGCTGTCTGATACGGCTGCGAATATAGAGGAAGATTATTCAGACTTGTATCAGGCTATTTCGAAATTGCCGAGAGACATGCGGCTGGTCGTATCCCTCTATTATGCGGAGGGATTTTCAATCAAAGAGATTGCGGCGATTGAAGATACAACAGAAAGTGCAATCAAAAACAGATTGTACAAGGCGAGAACAAAATTACGAGAGATGCTCGAAGGGAAGGAGGCAGTGAGATGTTAAATTTGAATCATTTAAAAGAGGAATTTCCTGAGATGCCGAATCAGATGAGGGAAATGATGGAGAAGGAAGTTGCAAAACAGTTATCAGAAGAGCAGCAGGGAAAAACATCGCAGAGAAGAACGTATAAACGAAGCTGGAAAAAAGTGGCGGTGATTGCACTGGCAGCGTCACTTGCACTGGGCGGCACCGCATATGCAGGTGTGAAATTGTATCAGCTCCAAATGCAGAAAGAGGGGGCGTATGGTCTGAAGGCGGGGGTTATAAAGACAGATACAGCCGATGCAGATGAGAAGCTGGAAGTGCCGGCAGAGATTCCGGTGTTGTCTATTGATCCACAGTATCTGCCAGATGGTATGGTGCGGCCGGAAGATGGCATGTCAAAATATTTTTATGAAAACACACCTTATACGGGAGGTATTTCGATTGCTACCATTGCAATGGATGAAAATTTATCAGCGGATCAACTGCCACTTGTAGATACAAATGTCATAGCAAGTGAAGGTATTTCTGTGAATGGACAGGATGGAATCTATCTTGAAAAAGATATCATTGCGGAGAATCAAAACAGTTTTAATAAGAAAATATATATTGCTTATCCAGAGTATTGGCAGATATTAGAGATATTTATCGGCGAGGATGTGTCAAAGGACGAAGCAATCAAGATTGCAGAAAATCTCAAAGTAACAGGGACACAAGAGATGCAAAAGGTTTCCGATATAGGTTCATGGAGCACTCTTTTAAAGCAGGACGGAGATCCACTGGAAGGAATGGGGGAGAAGCAGACGGTAACTGCACAAGAAATGAAAAATCTGCATAAGATCGGAGACACATTTCCAATGGAAACGGTTGCAGCTACGGATACAACAGACTGGCTTGAGACAGAATGTATCGATGCAACGGTGACGGATGTGCAGATTCTGGATAATATTTCGATACTGGACCCGGCATATGCAGGTGACAGTGAAATTACATCGCAAATCGATGCAGAAGGGAACTTGATTTCGAACAAAATTTACTATCTGAAAACAGGCGATGGAATCAATAATCTGGATAACATTGTACGCACAGAAGAAATACCACAAAAACTAGTCTATGTCACGATTGAATTAAAAAATACCAGTGAGACAGAATTAAAGGATGTTATTTATTTCGGAACATTCAACCGAGCGGTGGAAAAGGACGGTGTGTATACATTCTACGATCGTGCAAAGGAAGATGGAGACGATCAAACGAATGCGATATCGTATGAAGGTTCAAGTCCACTTGGCGAGATGGTGTATTATGATATCCATGGCGGAACACGTAACAATAACTATATTACGTCTTTAATGCCACAAGAAAGTGTGACACTTCACATTGCAGGCATTGTAAATGAAGATGAGTTAGATAAGATGTATTTGAATTTATCAACGAGTGGAGGGACAACCAGCTTTACAGAGGAAGCATTGAAGATGGGATATGTGGATATCCGGCAGTAATAAGAATGAGATAGGATAAAAGAATAGGATGAAATGAAGCTGCCACATAATTCAATTGTGTGGCAGCTTTTATAACCTCTGCAATCAGGGATTGACAAATCGGATTGCAGGGGTTATTCTATATATAAATATTCAATATATAAAAATATTATATATAAAAAATTTACACAAGAAGGAGGAGATTATTTGTATTATCCAGTATCATCATTAATGATTGAATGCATTATTCTCGCGGTCGTGGATGGGCAGGATTCCTACGGATATGAGATTAGCCAGACAGTCAAATTAGTCGCGAACATTAAGGAATCTACATTATACCCGATTTTGAGTAAGCTTCAGAAGAGCGGGTATCTCACCACTTATACAGGTGAGTTTCAGGGCAGAAAGAGAAAGTATTATTCTATGACAGAAGAAGGGAAAAAGCAGCTGAACTATTTAAAAGAGGAATGGGTATCTTATCGGGACGCACTAGAAGGAATTATAGAAGGAGGGGTCAGGGCATGACGAAGACAGAGTATTTGGAACAGATGAAAAAGTATCTCAAGCGGCTGTCGCCAGAGGATTATCAAAATACAATGGACTACTTCACAGAGTATTTTGATGAAGTGGGGGACGGAAATGTAGAAAATGCAATACAGGAGCTGGGGACACCAAAGCAGGCAGCGTCGGAACTGCTAGGGCAGCTTTTGGGAAAACAATTGGCGGACGATAGCGTACAGCAGAAACCATCGTCAATCGGAAAAAATATTTTAATTGCGATTTTGGCAATTTTTGCGGCACCAATCGGTCTTCCGTTACTATTTACAGCAGTAGCAGTAATTGGAACAGGGATTATCTGTGTTGCATGCGTACTGCTCTGTGGATTTGTTGGAGTATTTAGTATCGTGATTGTTGCAGGTAAGGTGCTGGTTCGCGGAATGATTGCCAGCTTAGTTTCCATTCCCGGCGCATTGATCTTAATTGGAGTCGGGCTGCTTGGCATTGGGATTAGCATATTATTGGGAATTTTTGTAATAGCGCTGTGCAAATGGATTGGGAAAGGCATTGCAGTGCTGGCGGGAAAAATAAGTGGAAAGGTCAGGAGGTAATGCAGGATGAAGAATAGAACAAAATATTTCATTTGTGCGGGTGTAGTAATGTGCGGTGTCGGGCTCGGACTTCTAGGCGTGGGAAGCGTTTTGGGCGGAAGAACCTATGTAAAAGAAGCAGATTTGAATGAAATGAGCGCAGCAGCTATGCAAGCGGATCATCGTGGTGAATCGATGAGCAAAACAAAGATAGAAGAGATCCGAAATCTTAAGGTTGATTTAGAAAATATTGATTTCGAGCTGGCACTGTCAGGAGATGATCACTACTATCTGTCTTACAACTTAGATGAAAACAATCAGCAGAATACATTTACGAATGAACAGAAGGGTGATACCTTGTTGCTTCAGGAGTCAGCAGATGTGGGAGTTTCTTCTGAGGTACACATAGATATTCGCTTTTTGAGTTATCTCTTCGGCAATGAAGAGGCGTTGGAAGAACAAAATATCGTCCGGCTTTATGTTCCTGAAAAGAATCAACTGAAAGATTGCAGTATTCAGGTAACAGACGGAGATGTTTTTTTACAGGGAGTTCATGCAGACAATATGGAGATTCACCAGAGTTATGGAGATCTGAATCTGATTGACACAGAATTGAAGCAGGGAAGTATACAAATAAAAGATGGCGAACTCAGTGCAACGAATATTCTGATAGAAAAGACAGTTGATGTTCAGAGCAAATACGGTTCGATTGATATCAAACTGAATCCGGATTGTAGCGATGCCATCTCCATTTCTGCGGAAACGAAATATGGAGAAATCGATGCATCTCATCAACTCGGTGGAAGGACAACGGAGGATGCAAACAACGTTGAAAAACAGCTTTATGATAAAAAGGGAAGCGATGATACAAAGAGCCTGATCGTGCAGACAAAAGATGGAGATATCATGCTAAGATAAAAATTAAGAAAAACTTATGAAATTTGAAGAAAAATGTTTAGGTTCGTGCGTTATACTTAATAAGGCTACTAAAAATAACAGCACAAGGAGATATAAGTTATGAAATTGTTGACAGTAACGGTCCCTTGCTTTAATTCACAGGACTATATGAAACGTTGTATCGAGTCTCTATTGCCGGCAGGCAATGAGATTGAGATCTTGATCATTGATGATGGCTCATCGGATGACACCGGCAAGATAGCAGATGAGTATGAGCGCACATATCCAAATATCGTACATGCAATACATAAGGAAAACGGAGGACACGGTTCCGGGGTAAATGCGGGTATGCAGCTTGCTGATGGGATGTATTTTAAGGTTGTTGATTCGGATGACTGGTTTGACGGTGATGCACTTGAAAAGCTGATGCGCACGCTGCGAAACTTTGAAAATAGAAAAGATGCGCCGGATCTGGTGGTATGCAATTATGTATATGATCATTTGGAAGAGGGCAGGACAAAGGTGATGAATTACAGAAATCTTTTTCCAATCGGGCAACTATGTACATGGAATGAGATGGGACATTTCAGGCCGTCACAGTACCTGATTATGCATGCCTTGGTCTATAAGACAGAAGTCTTAAAAGGATGTGGGGTACATTTACCGGAACACACATTTTATGTGGATAATATATTTGCAAATCAGCCGCTTCCGTATGTAGAACGCATTTTTTATCTCGACATTGACCTTTATCATTACTATCTGGGACGAGAAGATCAATCCGTCAACGAAAATGTCTTAATGAAACGAATTGATCAGCAGATCAAGGTGACGAAGATTGTCAGCCGGCAGACGGACTTAACAGAAGTAAAGCTGCGTTATCCGAAACTGGCGGCATATCTGTGTAGAAATATCTCCATTATGATGGCGATTTCATCGATTCATCTGCTACTGATCCAGACCGAGGATGCATACAGAAAGCGCCGGCAATTGTGGCAGGAAATCAAAGCGAGAGACCGGAAGCTTTATACAAAATTAAAATACGGAACATTAAGCGGATTTACATATCTTCCCGGGAAAATCGGAGGGTGGGCTACTTTGTCCGGTTATCGGATGGCGAAAAAAGTAGTGCAGTTCCAGTGATAATGTTCATTCAAGATGGGAGAAAGTACAAGATGACAAAGATATATATTGCATTTGTGAGCACACCGGGAATCTTTGCGGGTATCATTCGAAAAGTGCTAAAGCAGAAATATATACATGTTGCATTATCAATGGACGAAACGTTAGAGGAGTGTTATAGCGTAGGACGAAGAAATCCGGAGATTCCATTTCTGGCTGGGTTTGAGAAAGAAGATAAAAATCGTATTTTGAAAAAATATCCGATGGCAGAATATAAGGTGTGTGAGATTACCTGCACACCGAAACAGAAAGAAGCGATTAGAGAACGTTTGAGACAGGCAATGCAAAACAGAAGGTACTATCATTACACGATCCTGGGCTTGCCACTTATTTTACTGCAGATTCCGTTTCGACAGAAGAACTATTATACCTGTTCGTCCTATATTGCAGAAGTGCTTCAGGTGTGTGGTGTATGGGAGTGGGAAAAACATACATCGATTGTAACGCCAAAGGACTTTTTGATTCATGAAGGAAAAGAGACGGTTTTTGAAGGAAGGTTAGAGGAGATTACCGATGGAAGAGCAGAAAAACCACGCAAAGTCCAGTACATATACGGATAACAAAAAGTTTGGTAAAGAAGCCATTTTTTTTGTAATTGTCATGGCACTGGCATTTTATACGGTGCTTAAGGGGCAGAACCTTTCCGAAATATGGAGAGCAATCAGAGGAATGTCGGGATATTATCTCGTGCTTGCCGCAGCTCTGGGCATATTTTTTGTCAGTGCAGAAGGCTATATGATCTGGTATCTGTTGAAAAGCTATGGCGGGAAAAACAGACTTTTTCGATGTGTAGGCTATTCCTTTATCGGATTTTTTTATTCGGGAATCACTCCGTCAGCAACAGGCGGACAACCGATGCAGTTGTATTATATGAGCAAAGATGGCAATAAGGGAGCCGTATCTACGGTTGTCTTGATGGTGGTAGCAGCAATGTATAAATTCGTACTTGTCATTGTAGGACTGGGCATCTGGCTGTTTTGGAAACCACATCTGAAAGCGCAGTTCGGCAATTATTACTGGCTGTTTCTACTGGGCGTATTATTGAATACGGTGTTGGTGATTCTGATTATTATTGTAATGCTGTTTCCAAAATGGATGATACATGTTTCAAGGCTTGCACTGGTTCAATTGGAAAAGATGCATCTTGTCAAAGCTGTGGATGCGAAAATGGAAAAGGTAACGGAATTTGTTGCGAATTACCGGCAGACGGTGACCTTCCTAAAAGCGAGTCCGGGAAAGCTGGGAGTTGTTTTTATCGTGACGGTATTGCAGAGATGCAGTGTGTTCTTTATAACCTATCTGATCTATCGGGGATTTGGCTTTCACGATGCGTCAATACAGACTGTGGTTTTCTTGCAGGCAAGCATCTATGTGGCAGTTGATATGCTTCCGCTTCCGGGGGCACAGGGAATTACGGAGATTGTATTTCGGAAAATATTCGCAAGCATTATACAGGGAGGATATCTTCTTCCGATGTTATTGGTAAGCAGGGGGATTAATTTTTATTTCCTTTTTCTGGTAGCAATGGTAGTGAGTATGGCGGAGATTGTGAAACAAAAGAAAAAGAAATTGGCACAAAACGATAAAAAACAAGAAAAAAATAAATTATTTTCAGCATAATGCACTAATATACAAAAATTTTCTTTGGTATTTTGTCTCTTGAATCTCGTAGGTGTGAAAGTTATACTACAGATAAATAAAATAACAAATGCCAAATATGTATATGCCGGAGATTGGTCCGGTGTCTCTACCAACTACCGTAAAGAGTTGACTACATATCCGATTGTGATGATGTGGTCAGCCTTTTTTTGTATTGTGTGAAACTTTTGAGCACGAAAGTATCCTTTTTAATACTCCAATACAATTTGCTGACAGTAACATGATGTTTGATCGCACAATGTTGGCGGAAAAAAGGAGAAAAAAATGAAAAAGGAAAGTATTTTCGAAAGGTTCTTTGATATTACAAAGAGCGGTTCTACAATGAGGACAGAGATCCTTGCGGGAGTCACAACGTTTATTACGATTGCGTACATCCTAATTCTGAATCCCCAGGTATTATCAGATCCCTATGTTATTATGGGCGAGGCTGCGATGGCGACCAAAATTGCGAACGGTGTATTTATTGGAACCTGTATCGGTGCATTTATCGGGACGATGTTATGTGCGATTTATGCGAAGGTTCCATTTGCACAGGCACCGGGAATGGGATTAAATGCGTTTTTCGCCTATACAGTCGTACTGGGAATGGGGTATACTTATAATCAGGCATTGGTGATTGTATTCCTGTCCGGTGTATTCTTTGTACTGATTACGGCAGTTGGACTGCGAGAGGCAATTATCAGAGCGATTCCAAACTCTGTAAAATCGGCAATCACACCGGGAATCGGACTGTTTATTACGATTATTGGATTGAAAAATGCCGGACTGGTGGTAGGGAATTCTGCAACACTCGTGAGTCTGGTTGATTTCGCAGGATGGCGCACAGAAGGCGCTGACATGACAATTATTTGTGGAGCGGTTGTTGCACTGATCGGACTGGTGACAATTGGAGTGCTTCATGCAAGAAATGTCAAAGGATCAATCCTGATCGGAATCCTTGTAGCAACGGTTGCAGGAGTTCCATTAGGGGTTACACATTTATCTTCACTAAGCATGGATCTTGGAACCAAATTCTCAGACTTTGCAGAGGTATCGTTCCTCAAGATGGATTTTGCAGGAATCTTTGTAGGAAAGAATCTTTTAAGTACAATATTTACAGTTGTAATGCTTGTCTTAAGTTTCTCTCTTGTCAATATGTTTGATTCTATCGGTACACTGATGGGAGCAGCAAAACAATCAGGGATGATGGATGAAAATGGCGATGTCATTCACATGAAGGAAGCGCTGATGTCGGATGCGATTTCAACTGTTGCAGGAGCAATGGTGGGAACATCTACAGTTACAACTGTTGTGGAATCAAGTTCTGGTATTGCGGCGGGCGGAAGAACCGGGATGACAAGTGTAGTGACCGGATTCCTGTTTTTACTTGCGATTGTGTTCGCGCCGTTTGTGAGTATTGTACCTTCCTGCGCAACAGCACCGGCACTGATTTTCGTTGGTATTCTGATGCTGAGTAATATTAAGGATGTGGATTTCTCGGATATGACAAAAGCATTGCCATCATTTTGTACGATTATTTTCATGCCATTTACCTATTCCATCGCAAATGGTGTTGCGTTTGGCTTGATTCTTGACACATTGATGAAGCTTTTTACAGGAAAACGCAAGGAAATCAATTTATTGACATTAGGGGTATCCATTGTATTTATCATAAGATATGCATTTATGACATTAGGATAGATTCCGAAAGGAGAAGGACATGAGTATTTTTGCATTAAAAGGTAATATCATTTATAGTGAATCACGGGAAAAGCTCTGCATTGTTTCGAACGGATATCTGGTGTGCGAGGAAGGCATTTCGAAAGGGGTATTTGAAGAGCTTCCGGAGAAATGGAAAGACATTGAAGTGAAGGATTACGGCGAACAGTTGATTATACCGGGGTTATCGGATATTCATCTGCACGCGCCGCAATATGCATTCCGGGGATTGGGTATGGATATGGAATTATTGGAGTGGCTGGACACTTATACATTTCCGGAAGAAAGCAAATATCAGGATTTAGAATATGCAAAAAAAGCGTATGAGATCTTTGTAGAAGATCTAAAACGAAACGGCACAACAAGAGTCTGTGTATTTGCAACCATCCATGAGGAAGCAACGATTCTGCTGATGGATCTGCTGGAGCAAAGCGGCATCAAAGGTTATGTAGGTAAAGTGAGTATGAACCGCAATTCTCCTGCATATTTATGTGAGGATACACCAAAGGAAAATGTTAGAAACTGGCTGGATGTAGTGAAGGGAAGGTATCGGCGCATCCAGCCGATACTGACCCCGAGATTCACCCCCAGCTGTACCGATGATCTGATGGAAGATCTTGCGAAGCTCCAAAAGGAATATCATCTGCCGCTTCAGTCACATTTGTCAGAAAATCCATCGGAGGTTGCATGGGTTCAGGAACTGGAACCGGAATCTTCCTGCTATGGAGATGCTTATGATCGACTTGGCGCGTTCGGAAGTAACGGGAAAACGGTAATGGCACATTGTGTATATTCCGGAGAGGAAGAATGTGAGCTGATGAAGAAGCGAAATGTATTCATTGCGCATTGTCCGCAGTCGAATACGAATCTGGCATCCGGGGTAGCACCCGCTAAAAAATATATTCAGCAGGGATTTTCCATTGGACTGGGCTCGGATATCGCTGGAGGCGCTTCTATTTCCATACTTCGCGCGATGGCGGATGCGATTCAGGCTTCCAAATTAAGATGGAGACTCTTAGATTCCTCATGGGAACCATTGACATTCGAAGAGGCATTTTATATGGGAACCAAAGGCGGCGGCGCTTTCTTCGGAAATGTTGGAAGCTTTGAAGAGGGATATGAAATGGATGCACTTGTGATAGATGATGAAGAATTGAGACACCCGCAGGATATTACGGTGAAGGATCGATTAGAACGAATGATTTATTTATCAGAGCAGGTACGGTTTACGGATATCTACGTAAGTGGTAAAATAATATAAAAGACTATAACAGAAAGGGATGAGAATGATGGTAGTAGGAAAGAGCGTACAACGTGTTGATGCAGTGGACAAGGTAACCGGAAGAGCGAAATATACAGACGATTTATGTGATAAACAGGCCCTGATCGCTAAGATATGTCATTCCACGATTGGAAATGGAAAGGTGCTGAGCATCGATACAGCAGAAGCCGAGAAGGTGCCCGGTGTTGTGAAGATTGTGACTTGCTTTGATATTGGGGAGAAGCATTATTTTCCAACAGCAGGTCATCCGTGGTCGACTGATCCGAATCATCAGGATGTGGCGGACCGTCTTGTCCTGACAGATCGTGTGCGATTCTATGGAGATGATATTGCAGCGGTTATCGCTGAGGATGAAGTGGCAGCAGCGCAGGCAGTCAGAGCACTGAAGGTTACATATGAAGAATACCCGGTTGTGCTGGACCCAATCGAGGCGATGAAGGATGATGCGCCAAGGCTGCATGAGGAGTATCCGAATAATATTTTAAATCATACGAGCAGTCGTTTTGGAAATTATGAGGAGGCCATCAAAGAAGAAGGATTGACAAAAGTGGAGGGTTGGTATGATACGCCGACCGTCCAGCATTGTCATATTGAGAATTTTATCTGTTATGCATATCAGGAAGGTGAGCGGCTGACCGTGGTTGCATCGACACAGATTCCACACATTGTTCGAAGAATCGTCGGGCAGGCAGTGGGAATGGACTGGGGGAAAATCCGCATCGTGAAGCCTTATATTGGTGGTGGATTTGGCAATAAGCAGGATGCGCTTTACGAACCACTGTGTGCGTTCTTATGCAAACAGGTCGGAGGCCGTCTTGTGAAGCTGGATATTTCCAGAGAAGAGACGTTTATGTCCAACCGTGTCCGTCATGCGATGAAATTCCATCTCGTTTCCTACGTCAGAAAAGACGGAACATTTGCGGCAAGAAAATTTGAGGCGTATTCGAATCAGGGAGGATATGCTTCTCACGGACATAGTATTGCAGCAAAGGCAATGGGTGCATTTCCTCAATTGTATCCTTGCGAGAATGTGGAGTGTGATGCATATACGGTATTTACCAACCGGACAGTCGCAGGGGCGATGCGCGGGTATGGTATGCCGCAGTTTGCGTTCGCGGTAGAGAGTCACACGGATGATGTGGCAAAAGTAATGGGGATTGAACCAATCGCATTCCGTAAGCAAAACCTGATGCCCGTCGGTTATGTAGATCCATTTTCAAAGAATGAACTGTATACCGATTCCTTTAACCAATGTATGGAAAAGGGAATGAAATATATTGACTATGAAAGAAAATTAAAGGAATATCAGAATCAGACAGGTGATGTCCGAAAGGGAATCGGAATGTCTGTGTTCTGGTATAATACTGCGGTATGGCCAATTTCACTTGAGACATCGTCCTGTCGTATGGTGTTGAATCAGGATGGAAGTGTACAGATTCAATTAGGAGAGACGGAGATTGGACAGGGGGCAGATACTGCTTATGCGCAGATGACAGCAGATGTACTCGGTATTCCGTTTGAAAACGTGCATACTATTTCGACACAGGATACGGATATCACGCCATTTGGAACAGGAGCGTATGCTTCGAGACAGACTTATGTGGCTGGATTTGCAATCAAACAGACGGGGCTTCTGATGAAAGCGCGAATTCTGAAATACGCGCATGAATTGACAAGAATGCCGGAGTATAATCTTGATATTGTCGATGGCAATATTGTGAGAACAACAGACGGCAGAGAGCTGATGACGCTGGGAGAACTGGCAAAAGAAGCATTGTACAGTCTGGAACACTGTGAACATATTACCTCGGAAAGTACGGCGCAGATCAAATCCAATGCGTATTCATTCGGATGCTGTTTTGCTGAAGTGGAAGTGGATGTTCCAATGTGTAAGATTCAGTTAGTGGACATTGTGAATGTGCACGACTGTGGAAAACTGATTAACCCATCTCTGGCAGAAGCACAGGTGCATGGCGGAATGAGCATGGGCATCGGATATGGAATGTCAGAGACTTTATTATATGATGAAAAAACCGGAAAACCATTAAATAACAATCTGTTGGATTATAAGCTTTCAACATTTATGGATCATCCGCATCTTGAGGCAGAATTTGTGGAGAATGAAGAACCTACCAGTGCATTTGGAACGAAGTCGCTCGGTGAGCCGCCGGCCTGCCCAGTGGCATCTGCAATTAGAAATGCAGTACTGCAGGCAACCGGAGTTGCAGTGAATCAGGCACCACTGAGACCACAGGTACTGTTTGAACGGTTTAAAGAAGAAGGATTGATTTAGGTCAGGAGGATAAGCAATGTATGATATGAAAGCTTTGTATGAAGCAAAAAGTGTGTCACATGCATGTGAATTATTAATAGAGCATCCGCAGTCGCAGGTCATCGCAGGTGGAAGCGATGTACTGGTTCAGATGCGAGAAGGTAAAAGAGCCGGAAAAGAACTGGTCAGTATCTATATGCTGGACGAATTACGTGGAGTTACGCTGGACGAAGACCAAAATATCAGAATCGGTTCTTTGACAAGTTTTTCGCATATTACACATGATGACATCATTCAGAAATATATCCCGGTTTTGGGAGAAGCAGTTGATATGGTGGGTGGCCCTCAAATCCGTAATATCGGAACCATCGGAGGCAATACCTGCAATGGTGTTACTTCTGCAGATTCTGCCTCCACATTATTTGCATGGGATGCTGTTGTAGAATTGACAGGACCGGAAGGCGTGAGACGAATTCCAATTTCAGAGTTCTATATCAAAGCCGGTAAGGTAGATTTGAGACCGGGAGAGATTCAGACTGCGATTCTCATTCCAGAGAAAGCATATAAGGGATACTTTGGACATTATACAAAGTATGCAATGAGAAATGCAATGGACATCGCAACACTGGGATGTTCTGTCAATGTGAAGTTATCTACGGATAAACAGACGATTGAAGACGCAAGAATCGCGTATGGCGTTGCAGGTCCAATTCCAATGCGCACGAAGACGGCAGAAGCATTTGTAAAAGGCAAAAAGATTTCAAAAGAGCTTATGAAAGAATTCGGAGAAAAGGTTCTTGAGGATGTGACACCGCGAGACAGTTGGAGAGCCAGCAAGGCATTCCGTTGTCATATCGGTGAAGTGATGGCAGAACGTGGTCTTGAAAAGGCAGTCAAAAGAGCGGGAGGTGAGATCTGATGTCAGAGAAACAATATAAATTATTGACCTGTACAATTAATGGGAAAAAGACGGAAACGATGGTGGACGTAAGAGCATCCCTGACGGATCTGCTGCGGAATGATTACCGCCTGACGAGTGTGAAGAAAGGCTGCGAAGTAGGTGAATGTGGTGCGTGTACGGTTCTGATTGACGGAGAAGCTTATAATTCCTGTATCTATCTTGCCGTCTGGGCAGAAGGTAAGAGAATTACGACGACAGAGGGGCTGTTAGGACCAAATGGAGAGTTGTCGGATATTCAGCAGGCATTTGTGGATGAGGCGGCTGTTCAGTGTGGATTCTGCTCACCGGGATTTATCATGACGGCACTGGAAATCCTTGACAGCGGAGTAGAATATTCGGATGCTGAACTTCGAAAGCTATTATCAGGACATCTGTGCAGATGTACCGGATATGAGAATATCTTTAAGGCTGTGAAGAAGACAATGTACAAAAGACTTGGGAAAGAGTGGAAAGACTGCTAAGACACGAATAAAATTATGGAAAAAAGAAAAGGAATATTTTTTGCGGCAATTGCCGGAATCTCATGGGGAATTACCGGCGTTGTGGGGCAGTTTCTGTTTGGGGAAAAGGGTGTTTCCCCGGAATGGCTGGTGTCGTATCGATTATTGATTTCCGGAGTAATCATGCTGGCATATCAGCTTATAAAAAGAAAAGATATATTTGAGGTATGGAAAAATACACAAAACAGAGAGCGGCTTTTGATCTACAGTGTCTTTGGAATGATGGCGGTGCAGTTAAGCTTTTTTGTAGCAGTTCGCTATTCTAATGCGGGCACGGCGACGGTACTGCAGTATTTAAATCCGATGATGATGATGCTTTTTTTTGCAGTGAGCAGAAGAATTATGCCGCGAAAGAATGAGTTTTTGATGGTGGGCCTTGCAATTGCAGGAATTTTTTTGATTGCAACGAAGGGAAATCTGCACGAGCTTGCATTATCACCACTGGGACTGGTCTGGGGACTTGGGTGTGCGGTATCAACCTGTCTTTACTCGATACTGCCAATCAAGCTATTGAAGCAATTTGATGTACTTACCATCTGCGGATGGGGAATGCTGCTCGGCGGCATTGCGCTGTCAATCTGTGTCAGACCGTGGACAATCCACGTGGCTGTCGATGGACAGGTAATTGGATGTATGGTGTTTCTTATTTTGTTTGGTACCATCCTTCCATTTTGCTGTTCGCTAAGAGCGATGCCAATGATTGGCCCGGTCTATGCCAATCTGATTTCAAGCGTAGAGCCGATTGTTGCGGCTGTTCTGGCATTTGTTGTGCTGGGGACGAAGTTTGCGATACCGGAGCTGATCGGGTTTGGACTGATTATCAGTACCATCTTTCTGTTTGCTTTTGACAATCAATAGAAAAGTTAAGTGAAAGGGGGGGTTCTCTGTCTGATTTCAATCAGACAGAGGAACCCCCTTTCACTGTGTGCCAAGCATGGCACTAATCTAGTCAGTGAAAGTCTGACCACGGGTATTTACCGCCAAGTGTAGTGAACCACAAGTTGGTGCCAGTAATGGCATGGATGGAGGAAGTGGTGTAGCGAAGTT
>JAQUVD010000055.1 GCA_028693555.1 Hespellia sp. | reverse complement strand
TTTAAACTTATTTTACATATCATTTTTCTATTTTCAATACTTTGTCCCTCCTCTGTTGTTTATGGTGCGTAAGCTGTCCAAATTATCTGATGTATCCCGCATATACCCTCCCGGATACAATGTCATAGAAACTTCACGAATCAGACTTTCCAAAGACAACAAACTCTTCGAAGCAACACAAAAAGCTGTTGCTCCGGTAGATTCTTAACCTACTTTTGCAACAGCCTCTCCTTTTCGTTCCTATCAGAATAGCTGACATTAAATTATCTATTCTTATGATGCAAGATCAACTTGATTCTCTGAATGAAAATATCGAGATGCTTATTGAACATGTTCGTATTGCCAATAATTACAGATTTGGCAAGCTGATGCGTTCTATGGCAAGGGAAACTGGCGTCGTCTTCCAGATGAAACATACAAGAGACTTCGTCATGAACTGGAGTCATGGACAGTTGAGGTGCATACGATTGAAGTCTATGTTGGAAAAGATGGTGACCATCAGGATGAATTCATGCGTGGTAATCGACCAAAGGATCTTCTGAAGAACAGCATTGTTACACCATCTCTATTGACATCTATTCTGAATGTAAAGTATGTGAATTCATCTGCTTTAAATCGAATTGAGCAGGCGTTTGAACGCAATGGGGTGAATATATCCAAGCAGACGATGTCAAACTGGATTGTTCGTTGCGCTAACAAGTATTTTTCATCTTTTGTTGAACGAATGAATCAGGAACTTATATCTCTGCACGTAACTTAGGCAGATGAAACACCAACACAAGTGATTGGGGACAGTGATCATCCAAACAGTAAGTGTGTTATATGTGGGTGCATCGTTCAGGCGAGTTATACAAGGAACGCTCTATTGTAATCTATGAATATCATAAAGGACGAGATCACACAATTCCTTTGAATTTCTATAAGGATTACAAAGGCGTACTTGTAACCGATGGTCTCCAGCAGTATCATCTGGTTGATAAACTTCTCACAGATGTGACAAACGTAAATTGCTGGGCGCACGCGAGACGGGACTTCTCAGATGCAGTAAAAGCTGCCGATAAGAAGAATCCTGAAACGGTAAGACAATCGGTCGCGTATCAGGCACTGCAAAAGATTGCGGTGTTCTACAATGCAGATACAGAGCTGAAGGAACTTGAATCAGCTGAACGACTTCAAATACGGCAAATGGAAATCAAGCCATTAGTTGAAGACTTTTTCGTGTGGGTAAAAAAGCAGATTGCCGAATGCGCAGTCCCACCTATGAGTAAAACAGCACAGGGATTGAATTATCAACCAGGAAGTATATTTAAAACGATTCCTTGAGTTTTTATGCAAGCAAAAGACTACGCACTGAATTTTAAGCAATGCTAGTGCGACAGCCCCTTCAAAATCACGCGATATTATCTGTCATCAATCCCCACATAAAACATGCCTGTTCTCTTGCAATCGCAGTTGTAACTACATTTCTGTTTAACCTTTTATTCATTGTCATTTTATAGAATCTTCATCGAAGATGACTCTTTCCTGCTTTTGTGGTTCCATGTCTGTTCTGCTTTTCATCACAATACTGTAATTGTAAAGGTATACGCCTTCTTCTCGCCAGGTTTCACGACCTGCACATTTCTCTTCTCTTCAAATACATCGTTCTCATCACTGCAGGTCGATAAGCCAACCCATGGCTCTATTGCCACAAATGGACCATCATTTGCTGATGACCAGAGAATAATATACGGAAAATCATCAAAAGAAAGTTCCACCCCCGTCTTGCTTTATAATTTCATCATATCAGCTACACCACGATTCATTTTTATGGGTCCACGATACGTTATCCACCTTTTACTCAAAACAAAAAAATTTGTCTCAAGTCTTAATGTAATCTCCATTTGAAATGTTTTGATATGAATTATTAATCGTCAAGCACTCTTTTTTAAATCATCTCCCGATTATTGATGAACATAGAAGTGCTTTGATAACTGTCCGTATCCTCATAATCACACGGATGTATTCTTCCATCTTCTTCCACACATTACTTATTTCCAGAAGAAGCGTTAATTGTCTTTGTGGTGATAACGCAGCTTCTGGCTCGTCAAGGATATACAGTCCATTTTGCTTTGCGGCATTAAAATATATCAAGGTTCTCATTGTTTCGCATTAAATTTGTCAGGAATCCGGTTCCTCTGTCCCCTTGTTCTAGAACATATAAATTTCAAAATCATAAATCTCTCATTTTGTAATTGGAACAATAAAACCTTATTCCAGCAAATGCTAGAAAGGAAATGAAAATGGGAGCAAAAACAAACTCTAACACAGTATCTAATTTTTCACTTTTTGCAGAAAAGGACATCTCTAACCTCTTGAATTTTTTGAAGGAATCAAATATAGTAGGAGATACACTCACAGAACGACAGTTCTCAAAAAAAATAAATATGCAAAAAGAAAAAAAATATGTAGAAAAGTATCACGAAAACAGTATTTGGAAAGGAGAAAATGATCATCGCTGGTACACAAAAATACCGGTCTGGGATGAAGATGGTAATGTGATTCGAAAGAAAAAGATGGCAAAGTCATCTGAAGAAGCACTTTATAAAGCGTTGTATAAACTATATCATTTTCATTTCGATAATGAAGAAAATCAGGAAACATCTAAAGATCAACTTACAATGAAAGATATTTATGAGGATTGGCTTAAATCAAAAGCAGCAACGAGACAATCAACAACCGTCCATCGTCTCGACTGTGATTGGAAGAAGTATTATTTGAATGATGACATTTCAAAAGAACTCATTGAAAGGCCTATTACATCGATTACAACAAATACAATCGAAATCTGGGCAAACACCTTGTATGAGCACAGAGGGCTAAATAAAAAGAAATACTATAATCTTGCTGCAGTTATCAAAGGTCTTCTCAAATATGCCGTAAAAGAGCAAATAATTGCTTCTACGCCCTATGTTGATGTAGAGATTACAAAGGCTAGTTCAATGATATCAAAAGCACAGAGTTCTCAGATTTATTATCTTGAAAATGCAGAGGCTTTAATCAAAGCAAGCTTCGAAGAATATTTTGAAACGAACGATATTCGTTTTCTGATTTTTCCATTTTTGTTTTACACGGGCTTGCGGATTGGAGAAGCACTTGCAATCAATCGATTTGAATCAATCAATATCGAAAAAAGGCTTTTACATATCTCGCAAATGTATGCCAGAAAAGATGTTTTAGTCGGAGGCAAGTGGAAAACTTCAGAATTCAATGTAGTTGATCGTTTAAAAAAGGATGCACCAGCAAGAGATGTGATTCTTATTCCCAATGCGCTTTCATTAATTGAACTAATTGATGAACATTACAAAAAGCTTAATATGAATCCTGAATATCTTTTCACATTAGAGGATGGTACGATTCCAAAAGCAAATACCGTTCGTTCTAAGCTTGAGCGCTTTTGCATCAAAAAATTTGATAAGCCTGATACAGCTCCTGAAGATCGTTTTTATCGGTCCTTCCACAAAATGCGCAAGACCTATGGATCGCTTCTTTACAAACGCGGTGTACATATCAAGACAATTGCAGAATTCATGGGACATCGAAAAGAAACAACTACTGAAGAATATTACAACTTCGATTTATCCCGTCCCGAGGAATCAAAAAAGGAAATCGTTGATGCTCTTGATGCTCTGTCGGTTGGTAATATTATCAAATTTTCAAAAAAGGATGGAAAAAGCGCATAGAATACGCAAGATATAGGTTTTTTAGAAAGTGTGACCACATTATATTGATTTGTGACCACTTTACACTAGTGTTAGAAAACAAAAAAATAGCGGAAACCCTTGATTTTACTTGGTTTCCACTATTCTTAGTCAAACGGAGAGGGTGGGATTCGAACCCACGCGCCCTTTCGGACAAACGGTTTTCAAGACCGCCTCGTTATGACCACTTCGATACCTCTCCATGTCAGCGACAATATGTATATTATCATACTGTCTTGGCCTATGTCAACACCTATTTCAAAGTTTTTTGTTTTTTCTTTTCATTAAAATCTTCGCGACCTCCAAATCCTCCGGTGTCGTAATTTTGATATTCTCATAGCTTCCCTCTACCAGCTTTATCGGGTGCCCCGACATGCGCTCAACAACCATTGCATCATCCGTAACACCAGCAACTTCATTGTTCATCAAATCCGCATAAGCAGTCTTCACCAATTCACATTCAAACACCTGTGGGGTCTGCATCTGCCATACATGGTTACGATCCGGCGTAGACGTAACGAAACCCTGATCGTCTGCTGTCTTAATTGTGTCCTTAACCGGCATGGAGATAACACATGCTTTATGTTCACAGACATTCTCATATGCCCGTTTGATGATTGCCTCGTCCACAAACGGACGCGCTCCGTCATGAATGAACACATAGCCGTGATCGACCATCTGCAGCCCATTCCACACAGAATGGTAGCGTTCCGCTCCGCCCTGCACGATATGCCTGACTTTCTTTAATCCATAGCGTTCCACAATCGCGGTCTTCACAAAGTCCTTTTGTCCTTCGCCCACGACGACCACAATCTCATCAATAATTGGAGAATCCTGAAATGCTTTCAGGGAGAAATAAAGGATTGGCCGATCGTCCACCTCCAGATACTGTTTATGTATCTTGGTGCCCATGCGGCTTCCCCGTCCGGCAGATAATATAATTGCTGTACATTTTTCTTTCTGCATGTTCTTCCTCCCACTCATTTATCGCTAACGTTCTCCCAATTTCAGATTCGGAACTGCATTCAAATCCAAACCATGTCTTGTTCCCGCGAGGTACTCATAATATGCCGCCGCTCCGATCATTGCTGCATTATCTGTACATAGGATCGGAGACGGGGAATAAAATTTCACATTCTTCTCTTCGCAGGCTTTGATCATCGCCGCCCGCAGCGCACTATTCGACGCAACGCCTCCCGCAATTGCAAAGCGATTCATACCATACATTTCCACTGCTCGCATTGAATGTTCCACAAGAACATCTACCACCGCCTTCTGAAACGATGCTGCGATATCCGCCTGATGATAGCTCTCACCCTTCATCGTACATCCGTTGATGTAATTTAAAACCGCTGACTTCAAGCCGCTGAAGCTAAAGTCATACGGCGCATCCTCCATCCGTGCGTGAGGAAATTTGATTGCGTCCGGATTTCCTTCTTTAGATACTTGATCAATCTTCGGTCCTCCCGGATAGCCTAACCCGATTGCACGTGCAACCTTGTCAAATGCTTCTCCTGCCGCATCATCTCTTGTCCTGCCGATAATCTCGTATTTTCCATAATCCTTGACACACACCAAATGGGTATGTCCACCCGATGCGACCAGACAGATAAACGGAGGTTCCAAGTCCGGATTCTCTATATAATTCGCGGAAATATGTCCCTCGATATGATGAATTCCAACTAATGGTTTGTTCTTTGCATATGCAATCGCCTTCGCTTCCGCCACCCCGACAAGCAGTGCGCCGACCAGTCCCGGCCCGTATGTCACACCGATCGCGTCAATCTCATCCAGAGTCATGTTCGCTTCCGCCAACGCTTCTTCAATGACCTGATTGATTTTCTCAATGTGCTTTCGCGAAGCAATCTCCGGAACGACTCCGCCATACAACGTATGCAGTGCAATCTGTGAGGAAATGACATTCGAAAGTACTTCTCTTCCATTACACACAACTGCGGCCGCCGTCTCATCACATGAGCTTTCAATTGCCAGTATATTAATATTTGTTATTTCTTTCATTTCTTAGCCCTTTCGATTCCCACTACTCAAAGTCGAGTTCTATACTCATACGATCCTTGCCCGCTTTTGCCTGTGGAAATATTTTCCGCACTTCATCCATATACTCTTCTGCCTTTGTCAGCGATGGACTGTAATGCGTCAGCCACATCTCTTTGACCTCCGCTTCCTTCGCAAGCTCTGCCGCCTCGTAGAATGTCATATGCTTGTATTCCCTGGCCTTTTTGATCTTTTCTTTTTCGCCGTACATGCCTTCGCAGATAAACAGATCTGACCCTGCAGCATTTTCACGAATGGAGTCAGTCGGTCTGGTATCTGTCGTATAGGTTAGTTTGATTCCTTTTCTTGCATCTCCGAGAACCATCTCCGGTGTAAAGATCTTTCCTTCCACCTCCACTGCATTTCCCTTCTGAAGCGCATTCCAGTTCTGAACCGGAATACCGAGTTCTTTTGCCTTCTCCACCTGGAACTTCCCGGTTCGGTCTATCTCTAATGTATAGCCATAGCAGAGTACATTGTGATTCACACGAAATGCCTTCAATCTGTATCCGTTCATCTCGAATGTCTGCTCAGCACCATCAATCTCTTTGAATATAATTGGAAATGGCAGCTCCGGCGCAATCACACGAAGTGCATTTACCACACGTTCCAGACCTTTAGGTCCGATCATCGTAAGCGGCTCGGTGCGATCCGCATTCCCCATCGTAAGGAGCAGCCCCGGAAGTCCGCTGATATGATCTCCATGATAATGCGTAAAGCAAATCACATCCAAAGGCTTTGTGCTCCAGCCCTTCTCCTTAATCGCAATCTGTGTTCCCTCTCCACAGTCAATCAAAAGACTGCTTCCGTTAAAACGCGTCATCAGCGCAGTCAGCCATCGATATGGAAGAGGCATCATTCCTCCACAGCCTAATAAACATACATCTAACATCTAATTCCCTCTAATTCATTTATTTACTATGGTTTATCTTAGCATATTTCACAGATATTGCCAAGATGGTTTGTATTTTACACTTCCACCGCAAATCCTGCCATCCACTCGTCATAACATGCCTCGCAGATGTCGATTTCATGCACCTCGCCGTCTTTGTCTGATCCATATCCCCATACCTGATGGATGCTGCACACCCCTGCTGCCGCTCTGCCATGAAGCACCGGAATCTCTCGTCCGCATTTATTACAAATGATTTTCTCTACCACTCTATCATTTTTTTTGATTTTTTTCATAATCTGCATTTTAAATCCTCCTGTGTATTTGAATCTGGATTTTCATCAATTGGTTACAAGCTCATTATATTTTTTTTCGTTCTGGCTGTATAGTGGAAACTGCTGCCAGTATTTCCACCTCATCGCAAAGCCTGGTAACAGTAAAAGCCGCAGGTTCTAATACCTGCGGCTCATAAGAATTGCATCTTCGTCGGGTTTGGAGTAGAAATGCTTTCGCATCCCATCCTGGGCAAACCCCTGCTTTTTATAAAATTTCTTTGCGTTTTTGTTGCTGGAACGGACATCAAGTAAGACGCGCTTGATCCCTTTCTGTTCACAATACGTTCTCATAGCACCCAGTAGCATTGTGCCTACTCCCGCGCGGCGATGATCACTTTTCACTGCAATCCGGAGAATCTCACCTTCATCCAGATTTCGATAAAAAATCAAATATCCGACAACCACACGCTCATCTTCCGCCACAAGACACAAGGAAAAATTCTGTTCCATCGAATCTGTTATGCTCGTTTCACTCCATGGATCTGGAAACGACTCTGCTTCAAGCGACACAATTTGTTCGATATCTGCCGCTTTCATTTTTCTCGTCTGGATCATGCCTGCGCCTCTTGTTCTGCATCTTCACGCGCTGCACGTTCGCGCTCTGCCCGCTCGCGTTCCGCCTGGGATACGCGCAGATAATCCGGCTGATGCTCCATTGCCGTCTCTGTCTTTCCCTGCTTGAAATATCGAATACCAAGAGCCCCGACTGATGCGCCGCGCTGACGGTTCATGTGCGCCGGTGCATACGTATGTGCCACGGTAAGACCTGCATCCAGACATTCCCGGTACACCGGAACTCCATCACCAAGGAACACCACCGGTCTTCTCCATCCGTTCAGTCGTTCCACCAGCTCCGCGACTGGAATCGCCATCTGCTTCTCCAGCGTGCGAAGACTTTCCGCCTCAAATGCATACAATCCGGTATAGACCTGTTTTCTTCTCGCGTCCATAATCGGGCATATGATGTCTCTGCATCCATACATATTATAAGCAAGTCCGTCCAGGGTCGGAATATGAATCAAAGGCTTGTCAAGTGCAAGACCCAGTCCCTTTGCCGTTGCCGATCCGATACGCAGTCCCGTGAAAGATCCCGGTCCTCCCGACACTGCAATCGCATCAATCGTATCCAGATCGAGCTCTATCATCTTCACAACTTCATCCAGCATCGGAAGCAGCGTCTGAGAATGCGTCTTCTTGTAATTCACTGTGTATTCAGCCAGTGTTGCCTCTTCTTCCACCACGGCAACGCTTGCCACCAGTCCTGAACTTTCCACTGCTAATATTCTCATGCCCTATTCCTCTCCCATATCTATCTTCGAATGATCCTCTATCGTGATCTTTCGATAATCAAATCCCTGTTCCAAATCCTTCTCAATCCGAATTGCTACATGTCTCTCCGGAATAATCTCTTCAATCAGATTCGCCCATTCAATCAGAGACACGCCTTCACCATATACGTAATCCTCATATCCGATCTCATTCATCTCTTCCACATCACCAATGCGGTACACATCAAAATGATAGAACGGCAGACGCCCCTCCTCATAGACCTGAACAATCGTAAATGTCGGACTGCTGATCGGTTCTGTGATTCCAAGTCCCTTTGCCAGTCCCTGCGTAAATACTGTCTTGCCCACGCCAAGATCTCCGGTCAGTGTATAAACCGTTCCCTTTTTCGCACTGATTCCTAATGTCTCTCCGAGTGTAAAGGTCTCTTCCGGGCTTCTTGTTTCTATTACCATAAATGCTTTCCTTCTTAATGGTGAAATAAACGAATTCCTGTAAACGACATCACCATGTCATATTTGTTACATACGCTGATTACATTATCATCACGAACAGATCCACCCGGCTGTGCAATATATTTGACACCGCTCTTATGTGCACGTTCAATATTGTCTCCAAATGGGAAAAATGCATCTGAGCCCAGTGCCACATCTGTGAGCTGATCTAACCATGCGCGTTTCGCCTCTCTTGTAAATACTTCCGGTTTTGTCTGAAAGATCGTTGGCCACGCCTCATCATTTAAGACGTCCATATAATCCTCCCCAATATACAAATCAATTGCGTTGTCTCTGTCTGCACGGCGGATTCCATCTACAAATGGAAGATTCAGCACCTGTGGTGACTGACGAAGGAACCAGTTATCTGCCTTTGAGCCCGCAAGTCTCGTACAGTGAATTCGTGACTGCTGTCCGGCTCCGATACCGATTGCCTGTCCGTCTTTTACAAAACATACAGAATTCGACTGTGTGTATTTCAGCGTAATCATAGAAATCGCAAGATCCATCTTTGCCTGCTCTGTTAATTCTTTGTTCTCTGTAACGATGTCCGAGAAAAATGCATCGTCAATCTTCAGCTCATTTCTTCCCTGTTCGAACTGAATGCCAAAAATCTCTTTGTGTTCGATTGGAGCAGGTACATAAGCCGGATCAATTTCAATCACGTTATATTTTCCATTCTTCTTTGCTTTTAAGATTTCAAGTGCTTCCGGCTCATATCCCGGTGCAATGACGCCGTCAGATACTTCACGTTTGATCAGCTTTGCTGTGTCCACATCGCATACGTCGGAAAGTGAAATGAAATCTCCAAAAGAAGACATGCGGTCCGCGCCTCTGGCTCTTGCATACGCAGATGCAAGTGGTGATAATTCACCAAGATCATCCACCCAGTAGATCTTGGCAAGTACATCGGATAATGGCAGACCAACAGCAGCACCTGCCGGTGATACGTGTTTGAAAGAAGTCGCAGCAGGAAGACCTGTCGCTTTCTTCAGTTCGCTGACCAACTGCCAGCCGTTAAAAGCATCTAAAAAGTTAATGTATCCCGGATTTCCACACAATACTTTGATTGGAAGCTCGCTTCCATCTCCCATGGAAATCTTAGATGGTTTCTGATTCGGGTTACAGCCATATTTCAATTCTAATTCTTTCATTCTATGCATTCTCCTTATTTGTTCTTATTCACAATTCTTGTCTCATATTCGCCTGTGGCAATGTCAATGTAGCGAACAAATAATGAAACCTTGTTCTCTTCATTTAAATTACTCCAGAGCGTCTCTGTAAACGCGTCGATCTCCTCTGTAATTCCGATCCATTTTGGTTCGCCCTCAAAGCTTGGAAGTGGATTGCCATCCTGCATATAAGTATGGATAAAATGACCTTCTCCATTGACCGGATTCTGATATGCATAGGTGTAGCGGTTGCACGCGTCAGGATTTCCGTTATTGCTCTTTAAAATCGACATTGCATAATTGTATGTCCCGTTCTCAAGATGCATCACACCTGAGATACGTGGTGTATAGTTTGGTTCATCCGGTTCAAACTCACGGGAACGAAGAGACTGCTCAAATGTCATCTGTTTATCCATTCCTTCGTAAATTGTATCGGTCTGGTCTCCATTTGTTACGATGGTCTTATTGCCAAGCACGCGTACCGGCGCGTAAATGATAAGACTCGGATCCACTAATTTGGATGGGTCGAATGCTTCTGTTCGGATGCCTTCTCCCTCTTCTGCAAATATACGGTTACGGCTGTTCTCGCTGCGCCCCATAATGAAGTATGCAGTAACAGCTTTGCTGCCGTCCGCACTCTTTCCAATAATGATTCCTCGTCCAGGATATGCATTTCCTGCCAATTCTTCTGCAATTGATAACATTTTCATAAGATAAGTCTCCTTCTTTCTTTGGTTAACGATTCACTTCCAACTATTATAACTTCGATTGCAAGGAACTTCAACTATTCTTTTCACAAATAATCTCCGTTATTTCCGTCTCAAAATGTCTAGTGTATGTGCACTTGCACCAAGAATATCGCCCCGCTCACAGATAGAGAGATGATATCGTATAAATTCCTGAAACTCTTCTTCCGAAAGTGCGTTCAAAAAAGGACGCATAAAATCAGCAGCACTGTCTGCGGAAATAATTTTAACGCGCTCTAGGTCTGCCGCCTCATCAAGTTCTGCAATATCCTCCGTTCTCACATAAGAATACAAATCTTCTGTTTTGGTCTGTGTTCGAAAATTCTCGTCCAATTTACCAGCTTTCAAGTCTTCCAGAATGTGTCTCTCTTTGAAAGCATGTGTGATGACTGCATATTCATTCATACAGTAGGCAACGAGAATGGTTCCGCCTTTTTTGGTTACCCGCTTCGCTTCCCTTAGTGCCTGCAGCTTTTCCTCAAAGGTAAAGAGGTGATACATCGGTCCAAATACCAGCGTGAGATCAAAACTCTCATCACCGAATCTCGATAATTTGACTGCCGTTCCCTGGAATGCTTTTACACTGCTCTTTTTGGACTTCAGAATTCCCAGATTATATTTTACCAGCTCGACAGCAGTTACATCATATCCCTGCTCTGCCAGTGCTACACTGTATCTTCCAGTTCCTGCACCCACATCCAGAATTGACGGATTCTCATATTGTTTCAGACATTCATGGATATATTTCATGGAAGTCACATATTCCACCGTTCCATGACGCGACAAAAGCCGCTTATCCTCACAGAATTTATTGTAATACTGTTCTATTTCATTCATTGTCTTTCTCCATTGTTTTCATTATTGTATCATATTTCTAGAAAAATGACTGTAGTAAAATCTTAAGCCCAAGACAGACTAATATGATTCCGCCCGCAAGTTCTGCCCGTTTCTCATACTTTGTCCCGAACACATTTCCGACTTTCACGCCAGCACATGAAATGATAAAGGTCGTAATCCCAATGACGATAACTGCAAGGATCGTATTAAGAAGTGTGGACCATACCGCAACCATACGAACCGGCACCATTGCAAATGTCACGCCAATCGCAAGTGCATCAATGCTTGTCGCAACGGCCATAATAAACATTGTTTTCACGTCCAGCTTCGGGTCCGGATTTTCCTCACAGTCACATTTCGAACAGGCCTCGCGGATCATATTGCCACCGATGATCAAGAGTAATACAAACGCAATCCAAGGTGTAATTGCCGTGATATAATGCGCAAACTGTGCCCCTAGCAGATAACCGATCATCGGCATCAACGCCTGAAAACCACCAAACCATACCCCGCAAACCGCAGCATTTTTGAAGTTGATTTTCGGCATCGCCAGCCCTTTGCAAATCGAAACTGCAAACGCATCCATTGATAATCCTACTGCCAATAAAATAATTTCAATAATTCCCATTGTTTCTCTCTCTTTCTCTAAGATATTTTCACTCATGCTCTGCCTTTCCCCGAAATCTTCTGAATAACAAAATAGACAAAAAAATCAGATACAGGCACTGTATCTGAGCATAAAAAATGACCCAATGCAGCACAAAAAAGTACAATGCATGAGTCTCGTTATTTAAGATATGCCAGGTTTTATCAAAACCAGTATGTTGACATACCGCACTTTCGTGCCAACTACTCCCTCAAGAATAATGTTATTTGATTATAAATTATCAATAAACAAATGTCAAGTTTAAGACAAAAGAAGGTTCTCCGACCTGATATCCGAAGAACCTTCCTTGTATTATAATTGTCTAAGTGCCTCAATCGGGCTGAGCTTCGCCGCTTTTCTCGCCGGATAGATTCCAAAAATGATACCAATTCCACACGAGAATACCGTTGCAAGAATCACAGACTGCAGACTCACCACCGGATGAAATGATGCGGAAACGACTCCGATGAGTTTCGCGAAAAGGAATCCAATGATAATTCCAATCATTCCGCCAATGCCTGAAATAATTGCCGCCTCACACAGGAACTGTGTGATGATAGAGGAAATCCTTGCTCCCAGTGCTTTTCGAATTCCGATCTCCCGTGTCCTCTCCGTTACAGATACAAGCATAATATTCATAACGCCGATACCACCAACAAGTAATGAGATCGCTGCTACAAGTGCCACAAAATAAGTGACTGCATCCAAAATGCCACCCAGTGAACTCAGCAATTCTCCGATATCAAATTTTGCAAAAGTGACATTTTCATCAATATGATGATTCGTCAGCACCTGCTTGGAAATCTTCTCCACATCACCCGCCTGATCGGAAGACGATAAAATTACCGTGACGGAACCGAACTCCTCTAACGGATTTCCCAAAGCATCCGATACCGTGTACGGCGTATCAAGTGAGATCGTAGGCGTCTCTCCCATTGCCATCGCATCCGACGTCATCATCTGCTCTTCCGTCATATCTTCTACACCCACGATTTCAAAGGTCTGGATATTCTTATCAATGGTCACGTCAATCGTCATGCCCACAACATTCGTATTGCCAAACATATTGATTGCATCAGCCTTGGTTATGACTGCTACCGGATTCGCATTTGTCACATCCTCTTCCGAAAAATACTCACCGGCAAGCATGCCTTCCGAATTTGGATCATTCACTTTATCTGCTACTGTATATGTGATACTGACAGGAAATTGTCCTTTTACTGTGGAAAGCTGTCCATTCCCGCCACTTGAAACTACAACTCCTTTTTGCCTGTCGCCTAACTGCTGTTTTAGCGCTGCCACATCCTCCATGGTGATGACGGACTGATACATGTCATCCCGCTTTGACTGCAGCTCAATTGTCTTGACCTCCTGTTGCTCCGAAGATTCCTGCACATCCATTTTCACGCCATTTCCAACAGATACAACTGTGATAACTGACGCGATACCAATGATGATTCCAAGCATGGTAAGAATGGAACGACCCTTATTCGCCAAAATATTATCGACAGCCATTTTTACATATTCACCAAATTGACCCATGCTATTCTCCTTTTGCTGTCGCTTCCATACCATCTTTCAGATCTACACTGGTATCTGAAATCACTTCGTCGCCCTTCTTCAGACCTTTTGTAATTTCAATCTTGGAATCTGAGGAAATACCAATGGTAACCGGTGTCTCTTTCACTTTGCCATCTTTCAATACATAGACGAAATCACCGTCTGTCGATACATTGAGTGCCTCAGTCGGAATGTAAATCGTATCTTTTGATTCCGCAATCGTCATAGATACTTTGGCGCTTGCACCGATTACGATATTTTCATCTACATCCATGAATTTCACTGTGACGACAATCACCTGATTCCCTTTCGTGTTCGTCGTTGCCATTCCATTTACATTAGAAACCTGACCCTTATATGTATGATTGCCAATGCTGATAGTTGCCGCCTGGCCGGTCTTATATTTTGAATAATCGTTTGTTGGCACTTCGATCTGAACCATCATCTTATTGGTATCGATCAGCGTATACATCGGCGCACCCTGTGTTGCATCTGCATTGACCGCTGCCTGCACCTCTGAAATCACACCATCAAAATCAGCAGAAAGGCCTTTCTTTCCCGCCTCAACCAACTGGGCTGCCGTCATTGCTGTGAGTTCTGCAGCATTGGATCCAAGTTGCATTGCTGTCGCCTGAGATCCCTTGATCTCAGTGGACGAGGTATCCACGTTTGTGCCCTTCGCTGCTGCATTATATGCAGACTGCCATTGTGCATACATTGCATTGTATGTCGAATCCTGTGCGTTCGCATTCGCAAGCGCAGAGGCTACAGCAGATGTCGGTGCTGCAATTGTCGCTTCCCAGCCTGCGATTTCTTTATCCTTATCATCCTTTGCCTTTAATGCCGCAGCATACGCTGCGTTATTTTCGTCGTTCTGTTCTGCATCTAATGCGGCTTTTGTCTCCTCGATTTTTGATGTCAATTGATAGTACGCCTCTGTATAATTGCCATTATCATCTTTGTATACATTCAAATTATTTTTTGCATCTGCCACTTCCTGCTGTTTGGCTACAGACTCCGCATCTGCTTTCGCACTGTCATAAATAGCCCATGCCTGATCGCACACAGCTCCCTGTGCATTCACCTGATCAGCCAATGCGTTTGCCGTATCACAGAGTGCCTGATTTGCTGCACCTGCCGCCTGAATCATATCAGCCGCTGCCTTATTGGCCGCCTGATACGCCTCTGAATTAGACTGCTGTGTCTGTGCCAGATTCATCTGGGAGGTCTGATTATCCTGTTCCAGCTTCGTTGTATCAAATTCAATTAATTTATCCCCCGCTTTTACCAGTTTCCCAACTTTTGCATTGCAGACGGTAACCTTCGCATTCACCGGTGAATATACAATTTTCTTATTCTCACTGTCTACCAGACCGGATACGCTCTCCACCTGCTGCACATCACCAGTCTTTACCTTATAAGTCTTCACAGCAGTTGCTACTGTAGCCTTCTTGCTCCCACCTGCGAGAGCCTGCGCGCCAACTGCAATCAGGATGATTGCACCAACGATAATTAAAATAACCCAGCTCGGCAGCTTTTTCTTCGTCTTTTTTGCCATCTCATCCAGTTCATCCATATCCGGCATATCCGGCACTTCCTGCACGTCCTTCTCTTCTACCTCTTTCTTCTCTTCAAGCATAACATTCTCCCTTTCTTAAGCTCTTACTCTACGCCCTCATTATAATAATCTGCATCTATCTTTCCATCTATGATCCGTACCACACGCTTTGCTCTTGCAGCTATCTCATCGTCATGTGTAATAATAATAACCGTACGTCCTTCCCGGTATAATCCAACCAGAATATCTATAATCTCATTCGAAGATTTCGAATCCAGATTTCCAGTTGGCTCATCTGCCAAAATGATTGGCGGTCTTGCTGCGATTGCCCTTGCGATTGCAACCCGCTGCTGCTGGCCTCCCGACATTTCGGATGGCTTATGCTTCTTACGGCTCTCGAGTCCAACCATACCAAGAGCATGAATTGCAAGCTTTCTTCTCTTTTTCTTCTCAATCCCTCTGTAGATAAGAGGAAGTTCCACATTGCCGATCGCATCGAGATTGGCAATCAGATTAAATCCCTGAAAAATAAATCCGATCTCCTGATTTCGAATATCAGAAAGTTCATTCTCTGAAAGCTTTCGGACATCCTTTCCATGCAGATAATATTCACCCGATGTTGGTGTATCAAGTGCCCCGATCATGTTCATCAACGTGGACTTTCCCGAACCGGAATGACCTATGATTGCCACAAGCTCACCCTTGTTGATTGTAAGATCCACTCCATCAAGTGCGTGAACTTCATTCTCGCCCGGATTATAGATTTTCATCATGTTCCTAATTCTTACAAGTTCTTCCATACTCCCTCCAAATAGTTGCATCCCTCTTAGTTTGCATTTACAAATGTATAAAAACGCTTTATAATAAGTATATATTTATTTACATAAAATAACAAGACAAAAAAAGGAGGCTTTTAACAATGTTTAAAGCAAACAAATTACTACGTGTAATATCTATTCTCTTAATTGTATTCGGTGCTCTTGGTGCCATCGGTTCTATCGGTATCTTCTTCGCCGCCGGACAGATGACGAACATTCCAGTCAGCGTGGGCAGCACCATCCTCGCTGTAGTGATCGCAATCGTCGAAGTTGCAATCGGTATCATCGGAATCAAAGCAAAGCAGGAAAAGATTGTTATGATTGCTGCCATCGTATATCTTCTTATCGCAGTATACAATCTGATCAGCGGAATCATCTCAGCCGGTTTCTCACCGCTTTCATTACTCGGCTTCATCCTTCCGATCTTATATTTCTGGGGTTACTATCAGTCCAAATAATTTACAAAAAAAGATTCCGGACATTTCTCACGAATGTTCCGGAATCTTTTTTCTTGCATTTATTCACGGTGCTCTTTCAAAAAAGCAATCCTCATCTGTTCAACTTCCTCCGGAGAATATTCCTCCACACTCTCTGCCGTGACCGACTTAATCTTCTGCTTCTTTAACCTCAGATAGACATACTCACGGAATAGTGCGTATAGCACGGATGCCATCGGAATAAACACAATCATTCCTACGATTCCCATTAGGTTTCCACCGATGCTCACTGCTGCAAGCACCCAGATGGATGGAAGACCAACCGAACCGCCAACTACATGCGGATAGATAAAATTCCCCTCAATTTGCTGTAAAATCAAGAACAAAACGATAAAAAATATTGCCTGTTTCGGGCTTACCATAAAGATCAGAAATGCGCCGACACCACAGCCGATAAAGGCTCCGAACACGGGAATCAATGCTGTAAATGCAATCAGAATTCCAATCAATAATGCATATGGCAAGCCAAGGAACGACATGGCAAGAACAAACATACTTCCCAAAATGACCGCCTCCAGACACTGCCCCGCAAGAAAGTTCGCAAACGTCTTGTAAGTGAGGGAACAGATTTCTATAACTACTTCGCCCTTCTTTTTTGGTATAAAAGCAAAGAGTACCTTTCTCACCTGCACATGCAGGTTTTCCTTCTGCACCAGAATATAGCAGGCAAAGGAAAAGGCAATAAAAAATGTTGCAATCGCCGATGCCAGAGTCCTCGCAACCACAAAGGTAGAGTTCATCACATTGCCGGCTCCACTTCCCAGAAATGACATTGCCCATTTCAGGATTGCCTGCGGATCAAATGCAATCTGATTCACCATCTTCATGATTTCCTGATTCTCGTGAGTGAACGTCCCAATCCAATCCTGAAGCTGTGGAACAAATGCCGCGATATTGCTTCCAAGCATCACAACCGTAGTTCCAAGCTGCGGTACCACTACGAACATGACCAGTGCAATGACTGCCAGCGCCAGAATGATCGTAAGGACCAGACTGATCGGACGTGCATATTTCTTCTTTTTCTCATTTCTCTGAAACAATTTCTTCTCCAGAAACGACATCGGCACATTGATGATAAATGCGATGGAACCTCCCAGAATAAATGGGAAGATAATGCCCAGCAGAAACTGCAGCACATTCAGTACGATATCAAATTTCCAGAGACCAACCAGTATGACAAGCGTAAATACAATCAATCCACGCAGTTTTTTTATTGTTAAATTACTTATATCCATTACGCTTTCCTCTGTCTGACTTTTATTTTAATCAGTTTCATTAACTGAATCACCGGAAGATTGGCAAGTGCTAATCCGTACACGATCATGATCTGCGATACGCTCAGTGTCGTAACCTTAAAGATGCTATGAAGTGCCGGAACCATGAGTACTGCAGTAATAAGAACAAATCCGACCGCAAACGCACCAATCAGGTAAATATTATTGAAGAATTCTTTTCTAAATAGGACCGGATGATCTGACTTACAGTTAAATCCATGCACCAGACGAGACAGACATAAGGTTCCGAACGCAAATGTACTTCCCATCGTTGCACCGCCCGTGCGGTAACCAATCATAAAGCCAACCATAGTCATCACTGCGATAACGAGCCCCTCACTTCCGATTTTCGCAAGGAAGTCTCTTGTTAAAATAGATTCATTCATCGGACGCGGTTTCTCATCCATCACATCTTTGGTATGTGGTTCCAATCCAAGCGCAATCGCCGGCAGGCTATCTGTCAGCAGATTAATAAAGAGTAAGTGCACCGGCGCAAATGGAACCGGAAGACCTGCTATAGATGCATACAGCACCGCCAGAATTCCACCAAAGTTGCCGGACAGTAAGAACTGAATCGAGTCTTTGATATTCTTATATACATTTCTACCATTTTCCACAGCTTTTACAATCGTTGCAAAGTTATCATCCGTAAGAACCATTGCCGCAGCATCCTTCGACACTTCTGTTCCTGTAATTCCCATCGCAACTCCGATGTCCGCCTGTTTGAGCGCCGGTGCATCATTGACACCATCTCCTGTCATAGACACGATGTTACCCTTTTCCTGCCATGCCCGCACAATGCGGATCTTATGCTCTGGAGAAACACGCGCATAGACAGAAATGCCCTCCACGAAATCTTTTAATTCTTCATCCGATAAGCCATCAATCTCTGCACCTTCGCACGCCTCAGACATCTCATGCAAAATTCCAATTCGTTTTGCGATTGCCGCCGCAGTCACTTTGTGATCTCCGGTAATCATAATCGGCTTAATTCCCGCTTTGATACATTCCGCAACGGCCGCCTTGGATTCCGCTCTCGGAGGATCCATCATGGAAATCAGTCCTAAGAATGTCAGGTCAGATTCGTCCTCAACCGTCGGTGCGTATCCTTTCTCTATCTCTTTATATGCAAATGCCAGAACACGCAGACCATTCTCCGAAAATTCCTGGTTCTGTTTCTTAATTGCTGAGATATCTGCTTCTTCTATCTCATAGACAATACTCTTACCATTCTCTTCTTTTTGAATCTTCGTCATGCGCTCTGTCAGCACATCCACTGCCCCTTTGACCACCATCAGCTGTTTTCCGTCAAATCCATGTACGGTTGTCATCAGTTTTCGGTCACTGTCAAATGGTATCTCTGCTTCTCTTGGGTATGCCTTACGAATATCTTCTGCATTCTTGCCAAGCTTCAGCCCCAGATTCACAAGTGCTGTCTCAGTAGGATCTCCGATCTCCACACCCTCTTTATTCGTGGAATCATTGCAGAGTATACTAAATGTTAAGAGCTGATTCTGCGTGTCATCCTTCGGAGAAATCGCATCTGCTGCAATCACTCTTCCCTCTGTATAGTAATGCTCAACTGTCATCTTGTTCTGTGTCAGTGTTCCCGTTTTATCAGAGCAGATAATGGATACACTTCCGAGACCTTCCACTGCCTGAAGCTTACGAATAATTGCGCCCTCTTTTGCCATCTTCTGTGTCCCGAACGAAAGGACGATGGTAACGATCGAGCTAAGTGCCTCCGGAATCGCTGCAACTGCCAGCGCAACTGCGAACATGAACGCATTTCCAATGTTTTCTCCACGCAGTACACTGATTCCAAAAAGTATTCCACAGAAAATCAAAATAATAATTGATAACTTTTGTCCAAACTGGTCAAGATTGACCTGTAGCGGTGTCTTCTTCTCTGATGTCGATTTCAGCAGTGATGCAATCTTACCGACCTCCGTCTTCATACCAATGTGTGTCACCACAAAAGTACCTCTGCCATACGTTACAAAGCTTCCCGAATAGACCATATTCAATCGGTCTCCCAACGGCACTTCATCTGTAATGACCTGTTCATTCTTTTCGACACCAAGGCTTTCTCCAGTCAGTGCACTCTCATCGATTTTCAGGCTGTAATTTTCTACAATTCGTCCATCTGCAGGCACCACATCGCCTGCTTCCAGCAGAATCGTATCGCCGACTGTAATTTCGTGTGTCGGGAGCAGTACTACATTTCCATTGCGAAGCACCTTGGCTTCCGGTCCTGATAATTCTTTCAGACTGTTTAGCGATGCTTCTGCTTTCAAGGTCTGAACCGTTCCAAGGATTGCATTGATTGTGATAACCACAAGAATGACGACGGCACTCTCTGCATCACCTAAGAACCCTGATACGATTGCCGCGATAATTAAAATAACAACAAGGAAATCACGGAACTGCTCCAGGAAAATCTGCACCCAGCTTTTTTTCTTGCCCTCTTCGAGTTCATTCGCTCCAAACTTTTCTTTGTGTAGCTTTACATCTTCTTCCTTGATTGGATCTTCGTATCCATTCACTTTCTGTTTTACTTCATTCGCCGATAATTGGTAATATTCCTTCATATTGGCATCCTCCTGATTTTAATAGTTTTGATAGATCTGATCTTTGTTATGCAATATTGAAGTAAAAAAAGACTCCTATTGCATGTCATCATGCAATAAAAGTCTCACCAGTTCTACTCAACGCCGGGTGTTTCTCACCGTACTGACGACATTGGGAACGCTTTCGCGTCGGTTACTCCCTTTTATATGTAATCTCACTATACAAGATATGTGCGAAAATGTCAAAGGTAATTTTACTTGAGTTTCCGCAGTTTTATCCACATAGACCTGAATTAAACCATGTCTTTATAAACAACTTTCAAAAAATGCCCCAAATATAAGGAATCTAATTCCTTTTTGATGTAAAATTAAGCTATCAAA
>JAQUVD010000014.1 GCA_028693555.1 Hespellia sp. | reverse complement strand
CGGCGGGGCTTATTTCAGTACCTCTATTCACAATACTGTCTTTTCATTTTTTTCAAAAATAGGACAGATTGGTACTTTAGAAGAAGTTATCTCTTTTGAAATTACATTTTGCGGAAACTCAAGTAATCAAAGCACAATCTCACTCAAAATTACATCTGCGCTTTTTTCACCGACTCCCAGAGTCCACACAGATATGCCGCTCCAAGGGCACGGTCATAAAGACCATATCCCGGCATTGCTTTTTCTCCCCAGATCATTCTTCCGTGATCCGGTCGAATTGGTCCGTCAAATCCAGTCTCATACAGCGCCTTTATCACCTCATTCATATCGAACGTGCCGTCTTCACTCAAATGTGCACATTCCTCGAAGTCTCTCATGCCATCGTTAAACCGCAGATTGCGAATATGTGCGAAGTGTATACGCCCTTTCAGCATATGGATAGTATCAATCAGACTGTTATTCAGATTTGTTCCATATGATCCCATGCAAAATGTTACACCATTATGTTTGTTTGGAACCATACGCATCATGCGTTCTAATTTTTCCTGTGAAGAAATAATACGAGGAAGACCGAACACGCTCCACGATGGATCATCCGGATGAATTGCCATATTAATATCATATTTATCACACACTGGCATGATAGCGTCCAGAAAATATTTCAAATTTGCAAACAAGGTATCTTCATCCACATCTTTGTACAATTCAAAAAGTTCTTTTACCTTTTCCATTCGTTCTGGTTCCCACCCCGGCATGATGGTTCCGTTCATATCATTTTTAATAGAATCAAACAAATGATCCGGATCCATTTGATCAACCGTATCCTGATTATAGGCCAGCACGGTAGTTCCGTCTTCTCGCACTCGCTCCAGCTCCGTTCTCGTCCAGTCAAATACTGGCATAAAATTGTAACAGACCATGTGAATATCTGCTTTTCCAAGATTTTCCAGTGTTTCAACATATGCCGCAATATCCTTGTCTCGGTCAGGGCCGGCTGTCTTGATGGCATCGCTTACATTGACACTTTCGATTCCAGCCAGATGAAGCCCTGCATCTTCGACTTCCTTTTTCATTTTGTTTATTTCTTCCAAAGACCAAACTTCACCCGGCAGCTTCTGGTACAGTGTCGTAATGATTCCTGTTACGTATCTGGTCTGGCGAATCTGTTGCAGCGAAATCGTATCATACTCTTTCCCGTACCAGCGCATTGTCATTTCCATGAATAATCTCCTCCGTTTCACATCTCTGTTTTATTCAAACTTTTACTTGTTATACTCTGACTTTTACCACAATCTTCTTCACTGCACAAGGACCATTTACAGTCATACGTCGCGGTGCATGTCCATCTTCGGGTGCTACAATCGCAAAGTCCTCCTTTTCCATCCGTATACAGCCACTCTCTTTTGGTTCCTCATAAAAGATTAAGTCACGCTCTGCATCATATTCCATGGAAGCGTTCAAACATTCCAATGGCTCATAGCCAAATAGTTCTTCCCCCTCTACAACATACTGCAGGTCAAAATAGGCTCTGTGACTCTCAAAAGGACACTCTTCTACCGACATCGTCGTATAACTCTGTACGTTTGCAAATACTTCATCTCCGTCAATTGGAATATTTCCAACCGGAAGTGCTGACAGATCTTCCGTCCGAAGGAACTGAAAAGCCTTTTGGAACTTCGTATTTAAATAATTATATTTTTCTGCTAATTTTATATTTGTTGTTAACATATGAATTGAATCCTTTCTTGTCTTTGCACCAATCAAAGTATTGCTTCATCATGAAACTGTGCCTGCAGACTACAGATTTCTTCATAAAGTCCGTATGCCGCATTCTTGTCATAAGAGTATGTCAAAAGAATGTCCAGCATATAAGGAGAGACCTGCAGCCGCATAATTTCTGCGGCAAAGGCCATTGCTGCAATTTCAGACAGGCACACAATCTTTGATCGATTTGAAAATGGTTTCTTCCACAATTCGATTTTCTCTGTATGCGTGTAAATCTCTTTTTGGTGTTTTTCTTCTACCGCATGAAATAATTCATGCGACAAAAGAATTTTTTCTAAAATGTCTTCTTGCAGTATTTTACAATCACATTCCTTCTCTAACAGATTCGCTTTATGAATGCAATCTGTGAAAATCGTAATTTCATTTGGTCTGACAAATTGTGCAAATAGGACAATTTCTCCACCAATGGGTCTTGCGGTCTTCTTTACAGCAATTCCCATCTTTTTTGCAATCGTTTCCGGCTGCGCTGTTTCATATTCTTTCATGACTTTTTTTGCCCAGCTTCTTCCACACTCATTTGCTGCTTTTATATACTGTTTCTTTTGGCCGAGAGAAATCTTCCCCTCTAACGGTTCTCGTTCAAAAGCATACATCCCCCATACCTGTTCTTCTATACTGCACAGTGTCTGAACCATTTGGACGATCGGCACTTCCGGAAAAGAAGGCATATTTTCCACAGGTTTCTGACCGGAAAATGCATCCATTAACGTTTTCCATTTTTCGTAATTTCCCATTTTGCTCCTCCTTATTCCTTCTGCCCCTTTTGTTTTTTTTAATTATAAGCTGTTCTTAGCTCCAACTATAATGATATCTTCTGACGGATTAATCATCTGCATTTCCACTTCCATCAGCATCATGATTTTGTCTAAGTCAACGGAACCGGAGAAGTCCATCACGCGCGCTCCGGCGCAAATGTAATAATCTGGTCTTAAGATTGCATCCTGTTGATAAATGGCAAGTTCTTCCCACATCTGAGATACTATATTGCGATAGCTTCCTGCTTTACAGAGCATCGCTTTTCCATCATTTCTCTGTACTTTGATAAACCCTTTTTTATCCAGAATTCGAACTGGATGCTTTCCTTTGCGTTCCATTCCAAAGACATAGAAGTTCTTGGTTGCACATTCCTCTGCAATTTCATTCTTCTCGGCTTTCAGATCTTCTGCCGCCAGTTGAAGTGCCTCTTCCGAAGTACATTCTTTCAGTAAGTCTGTTGTCTTAACCTCTGTGGATCCAAGCGCAATTGCTGTCAGTTTTGAGGTCTGCGGGTCAATTTCGATATGAACATCTACGCTGTCCGGTGCCGCACCACTTTCGACTGCTTTATCTATTGCTTCCGCTTTGATTGCACGTATATCTTCCGGCGTCGGATTCGGAACAACTCTCTCTACCACATCTCGCACCATTGCAAGTGCAACACCGATTGATGAAATAACTTCTGCATTTTCAGGAATCGAGTAGCGAAGTCCCATTTTGTCAGAACAGAATCCAATGAGCGCAGCCGCACCGCCGCCAACACCTACTAAACTGATCTGATCTTTTTCCAAACGATATTTTTCTGCAAGCCCCATGATGATTGGTTCTATCTTTTCATATGCTCTCGTTAAGATCTGTGTGGCAACCTCTTCCACGGTTTTCCCCATATAATCCGCCAATGGCTGCATTGCTTTTCGAGCCGCATTGGCATTTCCATACGCAAAATACTCCGGTTTAATCAAACCTAATACATTTGCAGCACATGTGTTGGTAATCGTGATTCGTTTTCCACTTTTTAGTTCAATTGCGACATAATCAGCCGGATCACCCTCCTTTGGGCTAAAGAAAATCACTTTCGGGTCAACAATCTCTTCTTCTGGTGTAAAGACCGCATAATCCATTCCTGCGATATGCGCCGAACGTGGTCCGACATCCTTTACTCCACTCTTGTCTGCCCGAACCATACTGCCTCCTGCAACGCCTAATACACGCACATCCAGACTGCTGATATAAGTCCGGTGTCCCCCTACGATAGAATAATCAATCGCCGGGCGTCCGTCTTTAATTACACCAATGTTTGTTGTGGTTCCACCCACTTCAAAATAGACACCGTTGGACGCTCTCAAATACATCAGACTTCCCATTACCGATGCTGCCGGACCAGATAACATAGTCAGCACTGGACGCTTTTTCATTTCGCTGATTTCCATAACACCGCCATCGCCACGCATAATCATCAGTGGCACTTTGACTCCGGCACTTCTTACACTTTCTTCGGTAGAATTCGCTGTACCTAACATCTTCGGCAGAATCGACGCATTAATCGCCGCTGTTCTCGTACGGCGTGTCAGACCATATAACTTTGTAATCTCACTCGCTGCAGTAACCTCCATGCCCATTTCTTTTGCAATTTTCGAGATTCCCTGTTCATTTTCCATATCATCCACACCGTAAGATTCGCTGGCAACAATTACCTGTGCACCATCTCCGGCAAGGGATTGGATTGTTTCTTTTACGAGCTGATCCGATAAATTTTCATCGCAGATATAACGATTATGAAGTCGGATAAAGCGACCGGAGCCTAAATTGATATCTTTCATATTCGTCTGTGCTTTTGCAAGTACGCCGCCGACTCCTTTCGGTCCCACGCCCACAACACCGACGTGCGCCACATCACCTTCAATCAGTGCATTCGTTGCCTGTGTCGTTGAATGCGCTACAAATATAACATCCTTCGGATCAATATCGTTCTCTTTCAGACAATTTTGAAATGCCTGTACTACACCCGCCGCAACACCAGTTTTATCATCATGTGATGTTTTCACTGAAGATTTTCCAATAATCTTGTGAGTTGCATTATCAATGGCAACTGCTTTTGTATGTGTACCTCCAACATCAATTCCCATTCTTACTTTTCTTTCACTCATTTTATTGCATCCTCCTTAACCAAACATCACATAAGTGATTAACTGCATCACAGCACAAACAATCCATGCGACAGGTAATGTTTTCTTCAAATGTTCTTTTGTTGAAACCTTTGCGTAACTAACACCCCACGCTACCCAGCTTTGTGTCATACAGATTGATACATTCATTGTAATAGAAGGAATGACCATCAAAGCATATAAATATGGTGTTGAGAAACCAATTCCTTTTAAGATACCCAGTGTTGCTGCTCCACAGCCAAACAGTGTCAGCGGACCTCTGAATAATCCAAGCGGTGCGAGTACTGCAAATACAATACTGATAACCAGTGTATTGTTTGGAATTACATTTCCTAATAAAGCATTAAAATATGGAACACACAATTCTGCTGCCTTGTTGAACATCGGAATCATTAACAGAAATCCTACTAACGGTGCAGTGTCCACGACACCGTCATAAAAATCTTTGTTCAGCACGCGGCAGGCCCCGCGAAATGTTTTCAGTTTTCCACATGCAATCAATGCAAAGAAGCTTCCAATAATGAATCCTAAAATAATCGGAACATGAAAAACCACAAGCAGTACGACCGGCAAAACCGGTGCAACTAACGCAATCGAAGGAACATACCCCGGACGCGCTTTTCTCTGTGCTGATGCACTCCATGCATGAACTGTTTTCTTCTTTCTCAGAGAGAAAACACACATGAGGATGACCATGATTAACTGAACAGCCAGACCAATTCCTGCCCATTTCAATCTCATTGGGTCATCATATGTAATTAACTGCTTGCCATCTTCTCCGAGAAAGAATGCAAGGAACTGACCTGATAATACAGGATTCAGGTACATTCCGGCACCCACACTCATCATAAACGAACCAATCGAAAGCGTTTTTGGAATTCCAAGACTCATCAGAATCGGCAGAATAATGACTCCAATTGCAACGACGGCACCTGCACCGAACAACGTTGAAAAAATAGCAGTTGTAACGGTTGATAACAAAACACAGATAATAACCGGTTTATCTCCACCTAATTCTACCGCTTTCCGAATCAATGCATCTGCAATTCCCGTCTCCAACAGTACACGCCCAAACCATGCACCAAACATTACATTTACAAGTACGCTTCCCCAGCCTTCCGGCCCTGACTGGAAAACTCTGGTGATTGCATCTACAATCGAAATGTCTGTAACTCCCGGATATCCGGCTACAAAATCCGGATTTGTTGCAAATGTATTCCCTATTAATGGAAGCACCGTCCATATCACACCCATAATCAGCATACCCATCATCAGGTTACCGCCTCTTACTGCATAAACAGCAAGACCGACAAATGAGATGAGCAGCAGAATTCCTATTACATATTCCATAGTTTTCTCCTCGTTCTTTCCTTCCGCTCACATGAATTCTTTTACATGTTCAAAATGGATTCCCACACTTCTTCAATCACCGGGATCCCCTGTTCTTTGTTGTCTTTTATGTTCTTTAATTCCATCTCTCCCGGATAGAAGACTTCGCCGCCTTCCTGAACCGGCTGTGAGGATTTCACATCCGCCAGAATCGCATCTACAATCGCATCGGTCTGATCCACTGTATTGAATTTTTCAGGATCAATTGCTATCATAATCTGTGTTAATCCAATTTCATCGCCAAACGTACCAATCTTCTGAACAGAATTACCATCCGTCAAAACGGTTGCAATCAGATCAAGTGCGATCGACAGTCCGCTTCCCTTCCAATATCCCATCGGAAGTACCCGCCATGTCTTCTCAATCTCAGCAGGATCTGTCGTCAGTTCTCCATTGGTGTCATAACCGCCCGGAACCGGGAGCTGCACACCGCGCAATTTACAATCCTCAATCTTACCATATGAGAACTGCGAGACAGCACAGTCAATCATCGCATGGTCTCCATTCGAACGTGGAACAGATAAGATCAATGGATTGTTTCCGATTTTTCTGTCAACACCTCCCCATGCCGGCATATTCGGCATCGTATTTGACCAGCAGATTCCAATACATCCGTGATCTGCTGCAAGCCATCCATAAGTACCACCGCGCATCCAGTGATTATTGTTTCCAAGCGCCACACATCCAATTCCATTTTCTTTTGCCAGCTCGCAGGCACGGTCCATTGCTCTCTTTGCATTTAACGGACCAAATCCTCTATGACCGTCCCAGCGTTCAATCGAACCCATCTGTTTTTCGCAGGTTGCACGGGCATCTGGATTAATCTCACCTTTCTCAAGATAACTGACCACTCTTGGAAATCTGTTTAAACCATGAGAGTACACACCGGCCAAACTGTTCTGTGCAAAAATAACTGCTGCACTGTCTGCATCTTCATGGCCAAACCCCTTCTTTTCTAACACGCGGGCAAACTCGTTTACCATTACTTCATACTGAATTCTTTTCATCATAATCTCCTTTATCGTTTTCCACTTTGTGAAAGCGCTTTCTTTAATTTTCATTATATATTTTTATCTGATTTTGTCAATATCTTTTAAATATGCGTCCGTGTTTTCGTTATTTTGCATATATTTCATCTCTTATTTTTGTTGAAAGTGCTGATTGTTTCTTCGTGCTATAAAAGCGCTTTCATGTTTATCTATAAAAATAATCCAAGATAACAGTTGTCAAAACAAAGACTCGCCAGAACCGGCATTTGCCGGAACTGGCGAGTCTTAATTAGAGACTTTTTTTACAGCCTCTGCTTTTTTATGTTGTCTCTCCCAGAATTAGTTCTGGTTGAATTGTACAGGAGGAATATGTTTCCGTTTTCTCAATCAAGCTTGTTAGGAGCTGGACACTCAGCATCGCAACCATCTCCGGCTTATTATCAATTGTTGTCAGTTGCGGCTCGCATATCCTTGCATATTCCGAATTGTTGTAACCCGTAACTGCCACATCCTCCGGTATCCTTTTCCCCGCATGGAGCAGCGCTTTCACAACTCCTGCAGCCGTAATATCTTCCCCGCACACAATTGCAGAGACTTCCGGATGATCCTGAAGAAGCTGCTTTGTGGCCGCTCTTCCGCCCTCCGTACTTGAGACTGTTTTCACAACTCTTTCTTCTCCATCCGGTATTCCGAGACGTTTTAATGCATTCAAAAAGCCTTCGCATTTAACCTCGGCGCTCATGGTATCCAGATCTTTCAGATAATAGATATCTCTATGGTTTTTATCAAATACATGATTCACCGCAAGAGCGATTCCATATTCATCATCCACTAATACAGAATATGAGTTTTCCATTTCTAGTGTCCCATTTGCCAATACAACAGGAATCGACTGTAACAGTTTTTCGATCTCCGCATTTTTGCATAATTTGTTAAAGACCGATCCAACCAGCACGATACCATCGACCTGCTTTTCTATCACAGCCTTTAAATATCGTTCTGTCTCTTCATATTCCCCTCCGGTATTACAAAAGGTCACTTCATACCCTCTCCGGCTGAATTCTCTTTCTATGGTGTACGCTGTGCGCGCATAATGCGGCACGCGTATATCCACAGTCATAATCGCAACGGTTCGCATCGATTTACTTACCATGCCCCGTGCAATTGCACTTGGTTTGTAATTATTCCGTTTTAGGATTTCTTCTACTTTTTCTTTCGTCGCCGGATTTACTTTTCCTTTGTTATTCAGCACGCGTGACACGGTGGAAATGGACACCCCTGCTTCTTTTGCTATATCATAGATTGTCATACCATACCTCTTCTCACAACTCAGCCTATGAAAGGGCTTTTATTAAGCATACGTGATTTTAGATTATTTTGTCAAGTATGGAATTAATCCTGTTCCAGTGCCCCCGTATATAATTGATAGTAAATACCTTTTTCTTTGATCAGTTCTTCATGATTCCCCCGTTCAATGATGCGTCCCTGGTCCAGTACCATGATAACATTAGAATTCTTAATTGTGGACAGACGATGCGCGATGACAAATACGGTTCTGCCATGCATCAGTTTATCCATGCCTTCCTGCACCAGTTTTTCCGTTCGTGTATCAATACTTGATGTTGCCTCATCCAAAATCAGCACAGGTGGGTCCGCGACTGCTGCCCTTGCGATTGCAAGAAGCTGGCGCTGCCCCTGTGACAGATTCGCACCGTCTCCGGTCAGCACAGTCTCATAACCGTCCGGCAGATGCTTGACAAAGGCATCCGCATTTGCCAGTCTCGCTGCCGCAATTACTTCCTCGTCGGTCGCATCCAGTTTTCCAAATCGGATGTTTTCCATCACGGTCCCCGTAAATAGATGCGTATCCTGAAGTACGATTCCGAGGGAACGGCGCAGATCTGCTTTTTTAATTTTATTAATATTGATTCCATCATACCGGATCTTGCCGTCCTGAATATCATAGAATCGGTTAATCAGATTGGTAATCGTCGTCTTACCCGCTCCGGTTGCGCCTACGAACGCAATCTTCTCTCCCGGTTTCGCATACAGCTTAATGTTGTGAAGTACGATTTTGTCGTCCTGATAGCCAAAGTCGACATCATCAAATACCACATCCCCTTCCAACGGCTGATAGGTTGTTGTCCCGTCTGCCTGATGGAAATGTTTCCATGCCCAGTGACCGGTTCTTTTTTCACTTTCTGTGATGCTGCCATCTTCCGCTGTCCCGGCATTGACAAGTTCTACATAGCCCTCATCCACTTCTGAAGATTCATCTATCAGCTTGAAGATTCGCTCTGATCCTGCAATCGCCATTACTATTGCATTTAACTGCTGGGACATCTGACCGATGGGCTGATTGAAGCTCTTGGTAAACTGCAGGAACGACGCCAGTCCGCCGAGCGTAAATCCGCCAACAGAATAGATTGCCAGAATTGCTCCAACCATCGCATTTAAGACATAATTGATATTACCAAGATTTCCAAGTGCCGGCATCAGGATGTTGGCGTATTTATTTGCATTATTCGCGCTGTCAAAGAGCTCTTCATTTCGCTTTTCAAATTCCTGAATCGTCGTTTCCTCGTGGCAGAATACCTTAACAACCTTCTGCCCCTCCATCATTTCTTCAATATAGCCATTTATCGAACCAAGTCGTCTCTGCTGGTCAGCGAAATGCTTTCCACTCTTCGATGCAATATTCTTTGTTACGATCAGCATCACCACCACCATCACAAAAGTAAGAATGGTGAGTGGAACGCTCAAGATGATCATGGATACCGCGACACTGACAACCGTAATAACTGCCGAGACCATCTGCGGAAGACTCTGACTGATCATCTGCCTGAGTGTATCCGTATCATTTGTATAGACGCTCATGATATCTCCATGCGCATGTGTATCAAAATATTTGATTGGAAGACTTTCCATATGAGAGAAAATCTCATTTCGCATTTTTAAAATGGTTCCCTGCGATACCTGAATCATAATTCGATTGTATCCCCACGTTGCAACCGTTCCCGCAAGATAGATCACAGCCATTCCCATAAGCGCATGTGCCAATGCATCAAAGCTTGGGTTCTTTTGATTGATAAACGGAAGGATGTACACATCAATTAAATCCCGCATGAACATCGTCCCAACAACATTTGCAAGTGCACTGAACACAATCAGCAACAGCACAATGATGCAGTGTACCTTATAATACTTCATAATATAAGAAGTCAGTCTCTTAATGGAACCACCTGATACTTTTCTTTTTGTTTTGTTATTACTCATCGATACCACCGCCTTTCACCTGTGATTCATATACATCGCGGTAGATTTCACTTGTCCTGATCAATTCGTCATGTGTCCCAAAATCGACAATCTGTCCATCATTTAATACCATAATGCGGTCCGCATCCTGAACGGAGCTGATTCTCTGTGCAATAATAATCTTCGTCGTATCCGGAATCTCTTCTAAGAATGCTTTTCGAATCAGTGTATCGGTCTTTGTATCAACCGCACTGGTCGAGTCATCCAAAATCAGGATCTTTGGTTTTTTTAGGAGTGCCCGTGCAATACAGAGCCTCTGCTTTTGCCCGCCGGATACATTATTACCGCCCTGTTCAATATAAGTTTCATACTTTTGGGGAAAGGTCTGAATAAATTCATCAGCCTGTGCTAAGCGGCACACCCGCTGAATCTCCTCTTCACTTGCATCCGCGTTTCCCCATCGGATATTGTCATTGATTGTTCCTGAAAACAATACATTTTTCTGAAGCACCATTGCAACCTCGTCACGCAGCGTTTCAATATCATACGCGCGAACGTCAACTCCGCCCACCTTGACAGTCCCCGCTGTCGTATCATAAAGTCTCGGAATCAATTGGACTATAGATGACTTGGAACTGCCGGTTCCACCGATAATTCCAATGGTTTCGCCTGCTTTAATCTGAAAATGAATATTCTTTAATACATCTACCCCTTCACGGTAACCAAATGCAACATGCTCAAATTCGATAGAACCGTCTTTCACATCATAAATAGGATTTTCTCCGTTACTGAGATTCGATTCTTCGTTGATTACTTCTGCAATACGTTCTGCCGATGCTTTTGACAGTGTAATCATTACAAACGCCATCGAAATCATCATAAGGCTCATCAGGATGTTCATCACATATGTAAACAGGCTCATCAATTCGCCGGTCGTCAGGCTTCCCGCCACGATCATCTTTGCTCCCAGCCATGATAACAGCAGAATGCAGGCATACATCACAAACTGCATGACAGGCATATTCAGAACAACCATCTTCTCAGCCCCAATAAAGAGGCGATAGACTGCATCACTTGCCTTATTAAATTTTTTTATCTCATAATCTTCTCTAACATATGCCTTTACCACGCGGATTGCATTGACATTTTCCTGCACGCTTGCATTTAAGGCATCATATTTTTTGAACACCTGCTCGAATCTTGGAAATGCGTTCATCACGATCACGCCTAGAACGACACCGAGAAACACAATTGCTCCCAGGAAAATAAGCGATAATTTTCCGCTGATCACAATGGTCATTGCCATTGCAAATATGAGCATAAACGGCGCCCTTGCGCAGAGGCGGACGATCATCTGATATGCATTCTGCACATTTGTCACATCGGTCGTTAGCCTTGTTACCAGACCGGCCGTTGAATACTTGTCCAGATTTGAAAACGAGAATTTCTGGATATTCTGAAACATAGCCGTTCTTAGATTTCTTGCAACGCCTGTACTGGCGCTGGCCGCATACTTTCCGGACATCACGCCGCAAAATAAAGAGCACATTGCTACGACAATCATAAGCGCACCCATGCCCCACACAAAATTAATATTTCCTTTTTCCACTCCATTGTCAATAATCGATGCCATCAGAATGGGAATGATGATTTCGAATATTACTTCCATCGTTACGAATACAATAGAAAGAATGGAGTCTTTTTTAAATTCTTTTATTTGTTTTGATAATGTTTTAATCATTCTGACTGATTCTCCCTGCTTTCTAAATTATGTTTAATTTTTTCTGCCACCCGTAAAAAAGTTGCTCGCTCTTCTGATGTAATGCCTGCTTCCAGAGCCTGATCGAACGCATCGATTCTCTGTGTAATCCGCAAGTGACGCTCGATTGCTTTCGGAGTGAGCGTGATCTTCTTCAATCTCGCATCACTGGCAACCGACTCACGCTTCACAAGTCCGTGCTTCTCCATCGCCTGTAACAATCCGGTCACGGATGATCTGCGAATATGAAATTCCTGTTCAATATCACGCTGATAGATATCACGGTCTTTTCCTTCGTCAAATAAAAAACAGACAATCCACCCATGAACACCGGACATTGGTTCATCCATATCACCAAACACCTGATGATCTAATTCTCTTTTAATCATATTAGACAAATCCTTGATGATAAATCCGAGCGTTGCATCATGCCTTTTATGTACCTGTTTCACTTTGTTTCCCTCCTAACTGTTAGGTATCTAACAAATAGCGTAGCAAATATTTTTTTGAATGTCAAGAACCAATTTATGCATCTGTCACTCCTTTTTTCCCGACAATCTTTGGGAATGTTCGTAATATTTTTATTTACAATTGCTATTATCAAGGTTAACCTCAATAATATAATCTAAATGTAAAATTTGAATCTCACTTATAAAGATTGACACAAAACGTCCAAGAGGAGTTTTTACGAAAGGAAACGTTTATTATGCCATATACCAACACCCTTCATTTTACACAAAAGCTTTTACGTGAACTGCAGGTGAAATCCTATGTTCTCACAGAGCCTTTTAATTGGAGTCCCACCTATGACGGTGGTCTTCGAAAGGGTATTTTATCCCAAAGTGCATTGGAACAGATCGCATCCGCATGGCCTCGCCAATTTGCAAACGCTGTAAAAGATAATATTATTGCCCGCCTTACAGATGCTTACCACTGTGAATATATGTGTGTGCGCCTGCCGGACAATCCCGGCCCCGCAATTCTACTCATCGGACCGTTCACGTATGAAAAGATGACAGAATCCCGTATTATCGGGCTTTGCAATGAGCTCCAGATTCCGGGGAATTTAACAGCATTCATGCACCGCTACTATCAGACGCTTCCTTTTATGGCCGATGAGCGGTGTGTCAAAGCAATCTCCCGGCTTTTGGCCGAAGAGATGTGGAAAAACACGAAAATCTATGTCTCTGTGTTTGGTGAAGACCGTCTGATCAAACCCGTCTATAACATTGATCATCCTTCTCCAACCGTAAATACACTGCACAGGCTGGAGCTTCAGTATACCAATGAGTCCGTTCTGATGAACGCCATTTCCAATGGCGATCTGATCACGATTGATCAAATGCTGGAGGGTGGAAAAGTGATTGCCAATAATCACAAATTTACCGACTCACTGCGAGATAAGAAAAATGAGTTAATTGTCTTTAACACGATTTGCCGGAAAGCTGCCGAAAAAGGACATATTCATCCAGTTTATCTGGAAGAAACTTTTGATAAAAATATATATGAAATCGAGCGTACAACAGAGATTGAGGAATTGAACAAATTCAGCCGCCGTATGGTCCGCGAATACTGTCTGCTCGTGCAGTCACATTCTCTTAAGAACTATACCCAGCCAATCCGTCAGGCAATCAACCACATCGCCTTCCATTTGACGGATGATCTGAGTTTGTCTGCCCTCGCAAAGCTTTTGATGCTGAACAGCAGCTACCTTTCCACGCTGTTTAAGCGGGAGACCGGAATGACACTTACCTATTATGTCAATTTAAAGAGAATCGAACATGCTATCTTCCTTCTAAATACAACAACATTTCCGATTCAGGAAATTGCCGCGCTCTGTGGCATTCGGGATCTGAATTATTTTACGAAGACATTTAAGAAATATAAGAATTGTACACCGACCGAATATCGGGAGATGCTAAAGGGGAAATAAAAAAAGCGCTGTGTGCGCTTTTTTTATTCGTTATATTGTATATCGCATTGCGTACTCGACTATGAGTGAGACCACGCCCATCCCCATTGCAAAGAGGACTAATAGTGCCGTAAGAATGATTCCGGTCTTATCGTATATCATCGTTTGATCATCCCGTCCGCGAAAGGTACTTACCAGCACCTCCAATCCCAGCAGAATAAAGATAACTGGCCAAAACGAAATCACGGTCATAATAGAGACTGCCGGAATGAAAAAATGTAACAGAAATGCTGCTCCAAATGCAATCAGTGATGCCCCAAATGTGACTGTTCCGATTCGATGTGTATGTTTCATCAGGACTTCACCCCTTCGTCAGCACTCTCTTCCTTCACCGTCTCTTCCACGATTGTTTCTTCCACAATCTTGCCTTCTACGATTTTAGGTTCTACGATATTCTGATCCTGATCCGGTGTGTCTTCCTGCATCTCATCTAATTCTTTTTTCTTGCCTTTAATCAGTACAACGCCAAGATAAATCAGAAGAATCGCAATCAGGCATTGTGGTACACTACTTGTAAAGGATGAAACTGCATCCGTTGCATAGATCGGCATAATGTTATACAGGAAATTACTAAAAGCGTTCCACAGGCTTGCACCACCTACTACAATCAGTGCGATTGCAAGTACTTTTCGTGCTTTCTGTGACTGCATTGCCTTTTGAAGCTGCTCATCATTTTCTGTAAACAGGAAATGATCCTCAACCTTCTCGAATAATTCCGGCGGCATAGATGCAAGATTGTGTACATGGAAAAAGCTGTAGAACCATACTACGATAGCTAACGGCAGTAATGAACCCAGTCCCGGAATGTTCGAGAATGCAACAATCGCCATCGATAGAAGCATGATGCTGATTCCCTGTTTGAAAAATCCCATGTACATTTCGCCGGCTCCCGGCAATAATGAACAAATAAATGTTAATAAACCTCGTTTTTGTCTAATCATTTTTGATGACCTCCCCATGAATAAATTGATCCGTAAATGTGTGAATGGATTGTGTAACCTTATCGGCTGTGTCGGACAGCCATGTCGTACCCGGTAAGGCTGTTTCTGGAATATGCAGCATATTTGCATCCATCGTAAACAGCATGATAATGGAACATAAAACGGCTGCCCCGATCTTCATGCTATATAGCATCAACTGCATATTCTTTGATAAAGCATATTTTCTGGTCTGAAGTTGTACCGGAAGTGCTCCCGCCTGATGCATAATACTGTTTTTCAGATTCGCAGGTGCTTTCACGAGAGTCATTTCCTCTGCCACTTCTGCAAATGCGGCTGCGCAGTATTCACAGGAACTGATATGCTCCAGCACTTCTAGCTGTTCATCCAGCGGTAACTCACCACGATATAGTTTTTCTAATACTTCCTTTTCAACGTGTGACATCTAAATGACCCTCCTTCCGGTATATTTTTTTTAATTTTGCTTTTGCCCGGTAAATTTGTGTCCATATGGTCTTCTCACTTCGTTCAAGAAGAGAAGATATCTCCCATACTTCCAATTCCTGATAGAAATAGTACTCTGCGATCTTGTCATATGGAGGCGAGAGCTGTCTGCAATAATTTTTCAGCCTCTCTCTGACATCACGCTCCAGAACCTTTGTCTCCGGGGTTGGTTCTTTTGATTCCATTTTGTCAAACATCGTATCCTCTGCTGCCAGAATACTTCTGTTTGACTTCTTTAAATAGTCCAGTGATTTGTTCGTTGCGATTTTTGACAGCCAGGCCTTCTCATTGTTACCGTCAAAATCGGAAAGATGCGTATACGCGGAAAGGAATGTCTCCTGCGTCAAATCCTGTGATTCTAGATAATTCCCAGTTACTTTGTAGCAGATTGAAAAAATCAGATTCTGATACTTGTCAATCATCTCTTCAAGCTGCTGCATATTATCTTCCTCCCCTCGTTTCTCTTTCCGTTTTCCTTCGAACTTTGCAATTCATATGTCTATCTTATCACTGTTCTTAATCTATAACGAATGAAGTTTTTGAATTTCTTCAAGTTTTTTGAATTTTTTCAAAAAAGCGGTTGGGGACGTAGTAAAATTGAATTTTACTACGTCCCCAACCGCTTTTTGCCCGTCAGCTTTTGAATTATCTGAGCAATAGTAAGGTCCCGCCAACGCTAAGAATAAGCCCTATCATCGCCTTTTTTGATAATTTCTCGTGAAATACCACATAAGAAAATGCAATTGTCACAAGAATACTCAGCTTATCGATTGGCACTACCACACTTGCCAGTCCATCCTGCAGTGCTTTGTAATAGCATAACCACGAAGCTCCTGTCGCCAGCCCCGATACGCAGATAAAACACAGCTCTTTGTGGTTGATAGCTGCAATCTCCTTCTGTTTACCAGTTACAAATACAACAATCCATGCCATAATCAAAACAACGCCCGTACGAATGGCCGTCCCGAGATTTGATTCAATTCCATCGATTCCTACTTTTCCAAGTATGGCTGTCAGACTGGCAAATACAGCAGAGAATAGTGCATACAGCATCCATCCTTTTCCTTCATTTTTCTCTTCTATCTCTTCTTTCTTTTGAATCATAAGAAATGTGCCCGCACCAATTAGAACGATGCAGACTACCTTGATCCAATTGATTCCTTCGTGCAGAAAAATAAGCGCCAGCACCATCGTCAGTATCGTGCTGGATTTATCAATTGGCACCACCTTATTGATCGGTCCCAACTGCAGTGCTTTAAAATAGCACAGCCATGAGGCTCCCGTTGCCAGCCCCGAAAGGATCAAAAAAAGCCAGGTCTTCGTGCTCACATTTATAATGGATGGTGCAGATCCCGCAACGATCACCATGATCCATGAAAATACAAGTACAATAATGGTGCGAATAGCTGTCGCAACACTTGAATCGGTTTCTTTAATTCCGCACTTTGCAAGAATTGATGTCACTCCGGCAAAAAATGCAGAACCGAGTGCAAATAATATCCACATAAGCTTCATTCCTTTATAAATGTCAAATCAATCTTTAGTTTCCCCTCATAGATCCCCACCGGGATTTGATCATGGAATGAATAATTTTCAGAGAATAGATTGTTCGCAAAGTCATGTACCGTCACCGTTCGTTCTTCAGGGTCTATAATCCAATATTCCTTCACTCCTGCTACTTTATATTTATCGAATTTTATAATCATGTCCTTACTCTTTGTTGACGGTGATAATATTTCTATGGCAAAATCCGGAGCCCCATAAAGCCGATGATCCTCAATTCTATCTTTGTCACAGACAATCAGAATATCTGGTTGAACAATTGTCTTATGATCTTTATCTAATTGAACGTCAAAAGGTGCAACCAATACTTCACATTTCCCCTCTTTTTCACGGATATATTTTTCAATTTGATACAGTATCTCCACAATAATCCGTTGGTGTATATAACTTGGTGCTGCCATATCATAGATCACACCATCAATAAGCTCTATGCGCCGATCATCCGGCCAGTCATAATAATCCTCTATCGTGTAGTTTCCCTGCCTTTTTTTTGCATGATAAGCGTACGCTTCCGCAACATGGTCCAGCTTTTCTTGTAGTTCTCGAAAATACCGCCCCAATGACAGCAACGTATTGTACTCTTGCGACATCAAGTCCCCCTCAAAAATATTTTGTAAAACCTGAACTGGAATTCCCGTTTGCTCGGAAATTATTTTATTATCCAACTGATACTCTTTTTTTAGTTCTTCCATTTCACTTAGATTCATGTTATCTACCTTCCTTTCTCGCAATTATGATACATTTCATTTTTGATTATATATTATTAGTATATATCCAGATATTGTTTGATTGATATTTGAGGAAGACCATTCATTCTTTGAATAAACTTCTCTATCGAATCATCTGATAGAGAATATCGTATAAAATCAATATCCATATCCTGCGTTGCCCTTCGAACATTTCCAGTTATACTTCTCATTACAACTCCACCTTTAATTGTTACATTTCTTGTATTGTCAACTAAAATACCTCCATCTGAATTGTATCCATAACCAGTTTCGTCTTTGGCAACTGCTCCGCATATTCCTCAACAAGTTGGAAATCCAGTTCATAAATCAACCTCCGATAATTTCCAATAATTTCCTTATAATAATCAAAAGGAAGCTTGTTCTTATTTCGAACCAGTTCTATCAGTAATCGTTCTTTTGAAAATACTCGGATATCATCTTCATTATAATTTATAATCTCGACTCCAAGATCCATACTATGATTATTATCAAAAATCTGTTTGATATTTTTATCTCTTATTTTTGTTGCATCTTTGTCTGTTGCAAGATAGTATAATGATGGAATAGTATCTGTTAATCCCTGATAATAAAACGCACTATTCAATGTAAAAACTGAATTTGGATATTTCTTTTTTATAATTGCAGTATCCAGCACATTCTTTTTTTCCGAATATATGCCTGGAGCAAGCTTATACAATTCCCCTCCATCTAGAGCTTTCTTTAATTTATAATTGCTACTATATTTTTTTACACATTCGTTATAGGATAATACCATGTTAATCGCCTCATTTCATTCGTTATCCGTATAATTTATTCTTTTACGGATATTTACTTCATTTTTATTATATCTCCACATAAATATAACGTCAACATCTTTTAATTATTCATTTTTATTTGGTATTTTAACTGTTACTGTTCACATACAACCACTTGCCTCTTCATTTTTCTTTTGTTTAATCCTTTTCTATGAATATATGGCGATACGCCAAGAAAAAGTGATGATACACGCGGAATAGATTCCCGCTGAAATGTATCATCACTATAACAAAGCTTTTATTTCCTGTAAATGCTGTTTTTTCTTGAGTTTACATAACTTTATCCAATACAACAGTACATCAAACTACCTTTTTGCTTTTTTCATCAAGGCCTCCTGCAATACCTGTGAAAAATTAATACTGTGTTTTTCCGCAAATGTATTCAGCCATGCAGGTATAGTCAGATTTTTCCGCACCGCCTTTTCCCCATATTTTTCTGCATAAGCATCCATATCAAGAATCATCATGTTAACCTGCCCACCAGTCCTTTTCGGAACCGTTTCATAAGCAGATGCTTCCGGAATTAAATTACCTTCCTCCATCTCACCTAAAATCCAGCCACTTGCTGCATCATTTCCCATTTCGAATGCCTCTTCTAGATTTTTCCCCTCTGTTACACACCCCGGTAAATCTGGGAATTCCACAACATAACCCCCACTGCCATCTGAAAACGGATAAAAAACTGCTGGATAAATCAATTTCATAAATTCACTCTCCTTTCTACTCTTCCACTACAATATTATCGCTTGCTTCATAATCGACTTCACAGTATCTATATTTAGGTCTCCACCATGTTCCGGTATTGTAACCGTCCCTGCTTTCACTGGATGTTTATATTGATGATGTGAACCTTTTTGTCTTACTTCATACCAGCCGTCCTGCTTTATTAGTTTCTCTACTTCACGAAACCTCATGCACATCACCTCGCTGTAGTTTTATTTTAATGCGTACTATGCGCATTGTCAAGAATGAAATAAATTCTTTTTGTTTCTCCAATACAACCACCTGCCTCTTCTTTTGTTGTTAGCTTTTTCTTTGAATACATGGCGATACGCCAAGAAAAAGTGATGATACATGAGGAATAGATTTCCCCTGAAATGTATCATCACTATAGCACAGCTTTTATTTCCTGTAAATACTGTTTATATATCTAACGCTGCATGATATCCCCAGTATACCGCATTGGTAATGGTCGATACTTTCGCAGCATCTCCAATCACAGAGACAATCGGCGCACTATTACGTAATTCTTCTACTACATCGAATCTTGACCGCTGACCAAGTGCGCAGATCACAGTCTCTCCTTCAATCATTACGTCGTTATCGTCTTTGTCTTTGCAAAGGATGCCTTTATCAGATACTTCTACGCCGCGAAGCCCCGTATGTACATTGACATACTTCTCAACCTCAGCAAGAAGAAGTGGGCGATGGCGCACATTTGCATCCGGTGCAAGTTCATCACGCATTTCCACAAGTTCGACCTGTTTGCCCTCCATTCCAAGATGAATGGCACATTCGCAGCCCGCAAGACCGCCTCCGAAGACGATGACTTTATCTTTGCATTTTTCTGTTTCTTTATAATAATTGTTGACGATAATGACATTCTCACCATCAAGCCCTTTGATTGGCGGCACCAGTGGCGTCGAACCAACTGCGATAATCACAGCGTCAGGAACTTCTTGTTCTACATACGCCTTTGTCACTTCTGTATTCAGACGAATCTCTGCCCCGGCATCCCTTGCCATCTTCTCATAGGTTTCGGTGAGCTGATACATCTCATACTTGAATGGAAGTGCCTGCTCGCTCTTTAGGATTCCTCCAAGCTCACTTTCCTTCTCGCATAAGACAACTTCATGTCCGCGTTTTGCTGCTGTATATGCCGCATAGAGACCTCCCGGTCCACCGCCAGCCACTAATACTTTCTTCTTCACTGGTGCCGGGTAAATTTCATCCCCTTCTATTTCACGTCCGATGAGCGGATTGACGGTACACCTTCTTGTCGATGTTGCCGCACGTTCTGCCATACAGGTAAAGCAACGGAGACATCTTACGATTTCGTCATCTCTGTTCTGCATCACTTTGGATGGCAGATAGGGATCTGCCAGAAGTGCTCTTGCCATCTCTACCACATCTGCTTTTCCAGATGCGATGATTTCTTCCATCTGTGCCGGATCATTTAATCCCCCCAGTGTTGCAACCGGTACGGATACATGCTTTTTAATCTCGGCTGCCAGATATACATTACATCCGTGTTCTTTGAACATCGAAGGATGCGTCGTTCCAAATCCCCTCTGATAAGTACCTGCTGATACGTGAAGTAAATCCATCTTTGACTCTAACTGCTGTGCAATACGCACACCTTCTTCTAAATCATAACCACCCTCGAATAATTCTGATCCGGATAAACGGAATTCGATTGGGAAGACGGGTCCGACTGCTGCCCGGACTGCGTCTAACACTTCTGCCGCAAAGCGGCACCGGTTCTCTGTACTTCCACCATATTTGTCGGTACGCTTATTGAAGTATGGTGACAAGAACTGGTTGACTAACCAGCCATGTCCGCCGTGAATCATAACCATCTCAAATCCTGCGCGCTTTGCCATCGCTGACGTTTCGCCGTATGCTTTCACAATCTCATCAATGACTTCATGTGTCAGCTCATGCACTTCTACTCCGTCAGGTCGAATGCAGGCAGATGGTCCCCACTGGAACATTTCCTTCTGCTTCGACTTGTCCGTCATATAAGTTCCGGCATACATTCCCGAATGCGATAATTCAATCGACGGCATACAGCCATGACGCCGAATCGCATCTGCGGTGTAGGTTGCACAGGCAAGCGAATTTAAGATGGATGGGTCCAAATGATACGCATGTGATGCATCTGTCTGTGGATGTACCATGCACTCTGAAACAGTAACTGCTCCTGCACCACCTTTGGCACGCAGTTCATAAAATGCTGTGGACTTCGGTCCGATACAGCCATCGTTTGTAATATCAGTTCCACCCATCGGAGCTGAAAACATGCGGTTTTTAAATGTCACTCTACCGAGTGTGATTGGTTTACATAAATTTGGATATTTTCGAATCATAACGTTCCTCCGTTACTTGCAATCACTTCTTTGTACCAGTCAAAGCTTTTCTTTTTATATCTCTTTAATGTTCCACTTCCATCATCATTGCGATCCACATAAATGAAGCCATAACGTTTTGCCAGCTCTGCGGTCGATGCACTTACCAAATCAATACATCCCCAGCTCGTATAACCCATAACGTCGACTCCATCTTGAATTGCCTCTCCAACCTGAATCAGATGATCTCTCATGTAGTCAATTCGATAATCGTCATTGACTGTCTTGCCGCCTTTTCCATCATCTACTAACTCATCTTTTGCACCAAGACCATTCTCCACGATGAATAGTGGCTTTCTATATTTATCCCAGAATGTATTTAAGATATAGCGAAGTCCCTTCGGATCAATCTGCCAGCCCCATTCACTTGCTTTGAGCGTTGGATTTGGAACACCGCCAAGAAGATTTCCCTCTCCGCGAATGTTCTTCTCTTCATCTGCAGTTGCGCAGACGCTCACGTAATAACTGAAGGAAATGAAGTCCACCGTATTCTTCAAGATCTCCGCATCTCCCTGTGCAAATGTCACTTCGATGTTGTGTTCTCTCATATAGCGCTTCATGTATCCCGGATATTCTCCACGCACATGAATCTCCGTAAACATATCGTGTAAATGTGACTCCTCCATCGCTTCGATTACATCCGCAGGGTCTGGTGACAATGGATAAACAGGCATACTTAAGATCATACAGCCCACCTGAAAGTCTGGATTGATTTCATGTGCAAGCTTTACTGCCGATGCACTTGCAACCATCTCGTGATGAATCGCCTGATACAGCTGCGATTCTGTCAATTCTTCTTTCGGCGTATTGATTCCGCCACTCATGAATGGCGAGTTGAGGATTGAATTGATTTCGTTAAATGTCAGCCAGTATTTCACTTTATCTTTGTATCTCTTAAACACCGTTGTTGCATAATTGGTATAAAATCCAATCATCTTCGGATTCACCCAGCCGTCATAATGCTCTGCTAAGTACAGTGGTGTCTCGTAATGCGATAATGTAACAAGTGGTTCGATACCGTACTTGTGGCACTCGTCAAACAAGTCATCATAAAATGCAAGTCCCGCTTCATTCGGCTCTGTCTCATCCCCCTGTGGAAAGATTCTACTCCATGCAATCGAAGTACGGAACACCTTGAAGCCCATTTCCGCAAATAATTTGATATCCTCTTCATATCTGTGGTAAAAATCGATTCCGACCAGTTTCATGTTATTTTCTGTCGGTCGAATGGTTCTCGCGCCCTTGATTCCGTGCGGCATCACGTCCTGAATTGACAGGCCTTTTCCGTCTTCATTATATGCCCCTTCACATTGATTTGCGGCAACTGCGCCGCCCCATAAAAAATTCTCTGGAAACATCCATATCCTCCTTTTCAGCCACGGGGACGGTACCAGCCCATCCCCACGTTTCATTATTTTCCAAGCAGCTCCATCAAATACTGCCCTTCTCGTCTGTCTTTCACCATATCTAAAAGTTCATTCATCTTGTCTATATCAATCTTACGTTCCTTCGACTTGATATGTACATAAACCGCACCAATCAGATTTGCGTCATTAAAGAACTTACACACGTCCACATCTGCAATCGGCAGATCCCATGGATACACCGCATTGATTTTCTTTAACTCTTCTTTGATCATCTGCAAGAAAAGTGGCTGTACGCTGATTCCTCCGCCAACTACGATTTTCTCCGGATCGAAGATGAACTGATAATTGTTGATTTGAATTGCCAGATGCTTGACATATTCGCGGATTCCGGCGATTGCTTTTTCATCCCCACAGTTCGCCATCGAAAACGCTTTCTCTCCGTCCAACTCTTCCGCCGGAATTCCTGTGTGCTTTGATACGAACTTCATCATACATTTGATACCGGTATTTCCGGCGAGTGAATTGTCAAGCGTATATTCCGGTTCTGCATCCGTCATAATATAGCTAAACTCTCCCGCCATATTATGAATTCCTTTCAGCACCTTACGGTCATGGATCACCGCACCGCCAACTCCGGTTCCACATACGACAACAATCGCATCACTTACATCCATCAGCGCGCCTTTCCACACTTCTGCGAGAGCTGCACATTTTGCATCGTTCTCCACTGTAACATGAACACCGCATCGCTTTTCTAACACTTCCACAATATTTAGATTTGTAATGCAGGCAAGATTACCTCCCGTATACATAAACCCTGTCTCGCTATCAATGATTCCCGGCATACTAAGAGCAATTCCATCTACGTTCCCCTCGTATTTTTGATAGATGTCTACCAGCGACGAGATAAAGCCTTCGAGTGGTTCTGTTACCGTTGGCGATTTATCTTTCTCTAAAATCTGGCATTCATCCGTGATAACTGCGTATTTTGTAAATGTGCCGCCCACATCAATGGCTAAATAATTCATTTACTTTTCCTTTCTCACGCCACCTTCATCGTGTCAAAATAATTTATTTTTATTATAAATAATATTCGCAAACTTCCCATCTTCTCGTTCGAATCGTTCGTTACATTTCTTTGCAATGAAAGCCTTCATCCCCATAAATTCGAATGGAAGATCATCCGCTTTCCCTGCCAGTGTTTCATCGCATACTTCTATCATCTGTTCCATAATATCCACATCTGCATCCATCACGTGATGAGAAATAAGCACCCGGTCATATTTTCCTTCTAACTTGTCTTTCACTACAACCAGTATTTTTTTGTATTCATTCAGTGGCAGGCACATTTCGTCAAACATAAATGTAGCATTGTTGCATGCATCCCCGAGAATCAGAATCCTCATTTCCGGAATCAAGAACACCATACTTCCCGGCGTATGTCCCGGAAATTCATGTGCTTCAATATGAAATGGCGCAAAATCAAACATCATTCCATCTTCTAAGTCAAAAAATTCCTTATCCGGTTCTGCGGGAGTATAATCGTCTAACTTCAACTCATCTGCTGCAGGTCCAAGTCCTGCATGCGCATATCCCATTCTTTCTTCCACTGAACACTGTTTCTGATAAAATGAGATATCTTTTTTATTCATATATACAGTTTCAAATTCCGGAGCTGCCATTGCGTGATCAATATGTCCATGTGTCAGTAACACTGTCACCGGTTTCTCGGTCAGTGTCTTCACGTACTCACCCAAATGTCCGGCTCCATAGCCGCAGTCAATTAATGCGCACTTCTCTTTTCCTTCCAGAAGATACAGCAGTTCTCCTGATTTCAGACGAATACAAGTCAGGTTTTCATTTATTTTTTCAGCTGTAAATAATTCCATTTTTTTACACTCCTTTACTCTACAAGGCTTCGTACACGGTTACATTTCCAACAAGTCCGGTTGCTGAAAGCGGACGCTCCACAGACATGCAGGAAATATCTGCCCCCAGCGCTTTCACCTTACGCTCATTTAACGTTGCCACTTCGATGCGAATATCATTGTCCTCTTCTACCAATTCTGCCGGAAGTTCAAATGCAAATGGCGCCTGCAGTTTCATTCCAAGACTTCTGCCGTTTAAAAATACTTCCACGCTTTCATTTACTTCATCCATAACCAGTCTGTATGCCTTGCCTGCCTCTAATGTAAGGTTCGTTTCATAGATATAGTAACCTGAGAATTCCGGATGTGCTTTTTGCATTCCTGTAAATGGTGCTGCAACCAGCTCCGCCTGCGCTGCATCCAAGTTTACAGAACATCTCTTTTCAAAAATTCCTTTCCCTGCTGCCTCTAACTGTTCCAGATACGTTTTGGAATCTACCGCGTTCACTGCAAACTCTTGAATCTGAACGCCCTCTTCTTCATATGTAAGCACGTCCCTTACTTCCGGCAGTATTTCGGCAAAACAGATGATACACAATTCCAATGGGGCGATTTTCACAGAAACTTTTACCGTACAATCATCGGCGTTTTCATAAGCGACTGCTTCCGTTCTGTTCCCCCAAGGATAATAGCGGACAGGTACACCTGCTGCCTGTAACGTCAATGTTCCTTCATAGATACTCTGTGACCGCTCATTTAAGATTAAGAATGTATCTGCATCTGTGCGGTAATGATACGTCGTCAGTCTGTCATTAGCAGGATTTGCAACCGTCTGAAGTGTGAACGCTTCATTTTCTTTCTCTAACTCAAGGAAATAGATTCCAACTTCATTTACAGGTACCACCGTACAGCCTTCGACTGCCACTGCGAACTGCGCATTTTCTTCTTCGCTTTTCCTGATGATCCCCTGTGGTTTCTGATTCGTAAATACAATTGGAAAGTTCTTTTCTGCTGCAGCCATGACGAATGCAGCCGCATGTTCCTCCAAAAAATTACATCCGGAAATCACAAGTGCACCATACGCTACGCCATTGACCATTAATTTCTCGCCATCAAAACTGCAAGGATATTCTTCGTTCTCAGCAAATACATCTGCGGGAATAATATGAAAATCAACCTGTGACTGTGATAAATATCTCGCTGCTGGAATATTACTTGCCGCATCCCCCGCCCAGATGCTTTCTGAGCTGTAAAGAAGTGCGACATCCGGAATCGATTTCCCGCCGTCAATCAAGTGACATACGCGGTTATTATAAGCCATCAGTTTACCAAATGCGCGGTATAGTGGATTTTCTCCCTGTGCATAAAAATGTGGCGGGCAATCCGGATCTGGGAAATCCTTTGGCGAAAATGCATGTGGAACAAATCGATTTACACCTCTTACCATAAAGTGATCCATCAAGAACTTCTGCTCTTTCGTTCCTGACTGCCACCCATAAGCACCAAAATTCTCACACATACAGATGCCACGTTTTTTCGGATCAATTGCTGCGTGACTTGCTCCAAGTTTCGCATCCACATACTGATAAAATCCAGCTTCATCCTTGCATACCGGCTGAGCATGTCTTGGTACATTCTGTCCACCTATCATAGCCTGACCACCGATGTTATCCACGCCAGCCCAATGCTGACCGGATAATCCACGGAAGAAATGCCCCATGCTCGTCCCAAGGTTCATGCTTAAGTCACAGTCTTCTACCATATGTCCGATATACTCCACACCATGTTCCTCACACCATGCTCCATTCTGTGCGGAAAAGTTCTCTGCAACAAGTGTTGTTACCATATCCATGTAAGCATTGCGGACTTTTGCCTGTTCTTCTTTATCTTTCGCTGTCGTCCAAAGATAAGGAATGAAGTCCTTCCAGTCTTCGTTGCCATAGATTTTTGTCATACATTCTTCTGCCGTTCTTGACCACGCAAGATTCTCGCTTGTGACCGATCCAATTGGTCCGATCGGCATATAGCCTTCCGAGTTTCCTACCGGAGGTTCATCACTGAAAAATCCGGCAATGACATTTCCGAAATAGCTCTCATAATGTGCGAGATGTGGCTCGTATACCGCATCAATCAGCAGTCTGCAGGACTCTTTATCTAAGAAATTGATATAATCATTTCTTCCCTTTGCATTTCTTGTAATATAAGTCACATAGATTCGGAAGTAGCCTTCTCCTAAATCAAATGTAATCTCATCACCATCGATTCTGTCTGTCAAATCGATTGGTGTACCAATCACTTCTCCTTCTAAGATTTCACACGCATAGATTCGCATCAGTTTATCATCATCAAATGGATCATCTGATTTTAGCGGTGCTGGAATCCATGGGGGAAGCGGTGCCGGCTGCATATATTCTTTTACAGAAAAACTGGCTGACTTTACCGGACCCGCCATCTCAAGAGTCCGATGCACCATGTACTGATGATGCAATTCCTTTGGTGCCTTTTCTACCGCACCATTAGCAAAGCCTGTTGGGAAATGCGAATCGTCCAAAATCCAGACTTTCATATCCAGTTTCTCTGCCTCGTCTAAGATAATGTCCATATCAGTCCACCATTTATCACCACAGAAGTCCGGGTGTGGGCGAGACTCGATGCAGACCGCTCCAATATTTGCATCATGTATTACATGCATGTATTTGCGCAGTGTCACCTCGTCTTCTCCGTGCTGCCAGAAAAATGGGAGCATGTAATTTCCTTCTTTTCCTTGTAAAACTTCATTCAATCGTTTCATAAGATGATCCGCCTTCCATTTGAAATATTGTCTAAGGCGATGCCCCTTGGTACTCTTTTATCCCATGGTTCATCGCCTCAATTTTTCAGTCTAGGATACTATGTATTTCGTCTCCTATTATTCAATTCCTTTTTCTGCTTTGAGTTTCTTTAAGTCTTTATCAAGATTAAAGAATACTGCCATCATGATGAAGATCAATGTACAGATGACTGCAGGAATGTAGTTGTACATAAACTTGATTGCCGTCATAACAGTCTCTGGCTGAGCAGTTCCCTGTGCATCTAATGCAGGATTGAATCCAGCGCCTGAGAGAACCCACCCAAAGATTGCCTGACCAAAACCAAGACCAATTTTCTGTGCTGCAGAAGTTCCGGCATTTCCCATACCAACTGCATTGATGCCTGATTTTAACTGTCCGTAAAGGATTGCATCAGCTACCATACCCATAGCCATACCACCAGACATTCCAAGCCCAAGACCTTTTAATACATTACATACAATCATAAGCGGAACACTTGTATCTACAAATCCAAATCCAACGAATCCAATTGTCATGCAGAGGAATCCAGCCGCATAGATTGGACGCTTTCCAACTTTCTTCATGAAGAAAGGTGTTGCGAACATGATTGCGAACTGAGCAATTGAGATTGCATTGTTCATCCAGCTGATCTGTCCCATATCACCGAGGATGTAGATTGCATAGTAAACACCACCGATCGAATAGAAGATGATTACAAAGAAAATCGCAAGCATTGCAAAGAACATCATAACCCAGTATTTATTTGTAAGTAGAGATTTTACTGCTGTCATTACGCTTACATTCTCTTCTGGTTTCTCTGAATCTCCAGATGGCTTATCTATTACACGCTCTTTTGTACAGAATGTAGAGAATATAATGACTACTACCATGAGCAGACAGAGAACTGCGATTGTCAGTGTAAATGCTTTCTGTGTCATGTAGTTTTCTGCACTTCCTGCAAATTTCACAAGCATAATTGTAAATACAGAGTTGATGAATACATTTCCTAATGTTTGGAAAATCTGCTGAAGATTTCCAAGGAAACCTCTCTCATATGCATTTCTTGTTAATAACGAGATCAATGAGTAATATGGTACCTGAATGGCTGTTAAGCAAACCGTATTAACCAGATTGTACATGATAAATACGTATACATATTTTGCTGCTGTCGGAAAGCTTGGCGGTACGAAGAACAACAGGATTGTTGCTATCGCAAATGGAATACACATACGAAGTAACCATGGTCTTGCTTTTCCCATCTTTGATTTTGTATTATCTACCATACGGCCGACAATCAAATCTGATATACCATCAAATACTTTTGAAATAGCAATGATAGTTGAGATAATTGCTGCATCTAAGAATGCAACGTTTGTGAAGTAAACCGTGAGGAACGTACCAAGAATACCATTGATCATGTTCCAGCCAAATGCTGCCGAACCATAACCGACTCTCTCGCCCCAACCCAGAGTCTTTTCTGGATCATTGTGTTTTGTAGCTAGATTTAACATTTTTTCTCCTCCTTTATAAATGTCTTGCTCTGCTTCCTTACAACACACATCTTATCCATTTTTCGTTTTTTGGTATATTCTTATTTTGCATTTCTTGTCGTTATTTTATCCCATTCTATTTCATTATGCTCTTCCTTGATATAATTCAATCCCTCCAAATTGACATCCACAATAAACCCGGTTTCCACTTTTTTCTGTTCCATAAACATTGACATATACCATGGCAAATACGTAATATGATCCTGTTTTTCCAGATTTCCTGAGCAAAAAACAATTCCATTTTCAATTTTCCATTGTTCCATACCTAATGCATCATCCATTGCCGCATGGCTTTTATATATCCCGACGATATTCTCATAGACTGCGACGTTTTTCTCTATCTTTGTATCCACTTTTACGATAACATCACTGCTTGACGGTAAAGTACTCCGTCGGACTGTTCTGCTCCCGGTACTTCTTCGGTGACATCTGATACTTCTCCTTGAACACCTTCCCCATATAGCTCTGCGACGGAAAATTGACATACTCCGCAATATTGGAAATGGTTTCCTCCGAATATTTCAGGAGATTTGCCGCATGCTCCAACCGGATTCCCACAATATAGTCCTGCAGACGCACACCTGTTTCTTTCTTAAATAACCGCGACAGATATGTCTCACTCAATCCCAATGTGTCCGCAATATCCGCTAGATAAATCTTATTTCGATAGTGCTTCTCCACATAATCTCTGCATCGTTCTACATAGCTGGAAGTCTTTCTGCCCTTTTTCTTCTGCACCTGCTGCGTCAGCTCCTCGACTGCATGGTCGCGGTATTTGATGACCTGTGCAATATCATTGCAGCCGTCACTCTTCTGAATATAAAAATCACTGATTCGGTATGCAATTGACGGGGAAATGCCACCGTCGATGGCTGCACGTGTACAGAGTGTGATCGCCACAATCGCAACGTTCTTCCAATGATTTAACTCCTTGCTGGACAGCTTGCCAAGATCGGCATCCATATTTCTGGAATACCGAAGTGTCTCCTCAATCCGACCTTCCCTGATACTGTCAAGAAGCTTTCGTTCCTCCTGATAGGTATGATGATAGAGTTCCTCCTCCCCTTCCTTCATATCATATAAGACCTGTTCCTGCTCTTCCTGCTCTTTCGTCTCTTGTACGAGCTGATTTGCATAAATCAAGTCATTATCGGTATATTCCTCCTTCAACAGAATATTAGTCACAAGCTCAACAATATCCAGCATCTCCGAAAATGTAAAATGCACAAGGCGTTTTTCAGAAAAATCCGCCATTCCATAGCTTCGGTAATACTGATAATGCTCCACACGGTCCAGCAGCTTCAGACTCATCGGACCAATCATATAAAAATGCTCTTCCTGCTGAATACATGCGAAGTACACAGACAAATCATCTTTGCAGATATACGGCTCCTTTTGCCTTTTCGCACCGCCAATCAGACGCTGTCTTAACGCTTCACTCTGTGCGATTGGATTATATTCGCTGTGCTCCTGAAAACTCTGCACCGCGTCTTCCTCTTTCCCTATACAGAAAATTCCAACCGTATTTAGTATCGAAATTCTTCTTAGTAAATACTCCATATTCTTCACTCCTCACTGTCCTCTTCCGGCACTGCTCATTGCCATCACGCATATTTTAACATAGTATGCTCTTATTTCGCTATTTTTGTACTGATTTTGTCTCTTATTTTCTTGTTTGAGGGCGATACAAATGCCGACAGTTGACATCATTTTTTTTAACTGCTACACTTTAGTAAGTGAAAGCATATAAAAAAAGGAGTGAATTATTTGAGCAAAAGAGAGTTAGTAAAACGTTATATTGTATTTTTAATCGGACTATTTATCAGTTCTTTCGGAGTCAGTTTTGTCACAAAGGCAGACCTTGGTACTTCACCAATTTCCAGTATCCCCTATGTATTAAGTCTGGGATTCAAACCAACACTTGGACAATTTACCATATTTTTCAGTTTATTTCTGATTGCATTGCAGGTGATCATTTTGCGAAAAGATTTTCAAAAAATTCAGTTACTGCAGATTCCTGTTTCTATTCTATTTGGATACTTCATTGATTTTTCTATGATTGTCCTTGGATGGTTAAGACCGGAAGCTTACTATTTTAAAATCATTTCCTTGCTAGTTGGGTGTCTCATCCTTGGTATTGGTGTTTATTTTGAAGTAATTGCAGATGTCATCATGCTGCCGGGTGAAGCATTTGTCACTGCAATCACCAGGAAATTCGGAACTGATTTCGGTACCACAAAGGTTTGTTTTGATGCTTCTATGGCAATTGTGGCGGGTATTTTGTCTTTTGTACTGTTCCACACACTCACTGGTGTTCGTGAAGGTACGATCATTGCTGCACTGATTGTCGGAATGATTGCACGATTTTTAGGAAAACTGTTAAAACCATTAACGCTGCTGCTCTTCCCTGCAAAAGCAGATTCCACAGATACAGCTGTCCCTGCTCCCGGAAGTGCACAGCCACTTGTCATCACAATTGGAAGAGAATATGGAAGTGGTGGGCGTGAGGTCGGAAAGGCCGTTGCCAAGAAGCTTGGAATTCCATGCTACGATGACCAGCTCATTTTTCAGGTAGCACAAGAGCTCGGTTATTCCGATGAATATGTGCGTGAGCATGAACAAAAATTAGATCACAACATTTTATACAGCCTGTATTCCCAGAATTGTGCATATGTCAATGGAGAAGAGGGAAAATATGATGCGCTCTTCCATGCAGAGGTTAAGACTATCCAGGCCATTGCAGCCAAAGAGCCCTGCGTCATCATCGGACGGCTCGGCAACTTTATTCTAGAAGAGAATCATCATGCGTTCCATGTCTTTGTAACTGCTTCTGCTTACGCGAAAGTAAAACGAGTGATGAAGCGTGAAAATATCTCTACCGGCAAAGAGGCAGAAAATAAAATCAAAAAAGTCGAGACAGAGCGTAAAAACTACTGTAAACATTTCCTCGGAAAAGAATGGGGCGCTTCCTCTGCCTATGATCTGATTATAAAGACCGATCTATACGGCGTGGAAAACACTGCAGATATGATTCTTACTGCGATGGAAAAGATATCGTAATAAACCTGCTAGAATTACCACTGACAATTTTCTTTTATTATCTGATAACAAAAACAGGACAGCAATAAACATTACTTTCCATGTTTATTGCTATCCTGTTTTTATTTATATATTAGAGAATTCTAATGTGATTCATAACTTATTTCCATTTCCACTTTACCACTCCTGTATCTAAGAAGTGCATAAATCACTGCACCTACCATGAGAATACCGTTTCCAATCAGGATTCCTTTGGACATATCTTTTGCAAGTAATACAATCTGCAAAACACAGCCAGCAACCGATAATACCGATAGGAAAATCATGGTTGGATTCTTTACTTTAAACTTCGATTTTGCCCACTCTTCCGGTACCAGTTTGGGCAGCCTGCAGAGTGCAATGTTGATAATAATGAAAATCAATTGACAAATAATGTTCGTCAGACTTCCAAGAATTCCAATATCGAATCCAATAATAATTGGAATCAATCCAATAATGTAAAAGAGTGTGAGAAGAATCATAGGTGTCTTATATTTCGGATGAATGTATGCCAGCTTCTTTGGAAACCATCCGTCAACACAAGCCTGCAGTACCGGTTTGGTCGCACTTGCAAAGGTTGCATTCAATGTAGAGATCAAAGCAAACATTGCACCACCGACCATGAAGAAAATATAAAGAGGCTTTGGAAAAACAGCTGCTGCAACCTTTCCCAATGATTCATTGGCAACTTCTGTGATTGGAAGTACACCTGCCGCAACAAACGAGATTGCACCGTATAACACACCAACCCCCAGTGTTGCTACAATAATGGCAAATGGAATATCTCTTGTTGGATTCTTTGCCTCTGCACTTAAGTTTATAATAACAAATGCTCCCCCCGTTGCGAATGTAAGTAATGAACCTGCACTCATCAATCCTAGAAAACCACCTGTCATAAAATCTTCTTGAAAATAAGTTGGTGTAACATGAGGCATTCCAAATACTGCCAAAAGACCAAGTGCGATACACATAATAATGATGATTGCATTTTGGACTTTCGCCATTTTATCAATTCCAAACATGTTCAGTACATAAAATACTGTCAGACATATAAGGGCAATAATCTGATGATTTGCTCCCGGTAAAAAAGCCAGCAGATATGACGCAAAGGACAACGCCATCATGGCAATCGTCATATTACTGATAATGAACAATACAATATACACACCACCAAACTGTTTTCCTGCAAGCAATGCCGACATTGTGTAATGGCCGCCTCGCAGTCTCAATGTTCCTCCAACAATGATGGTCGGAATAATACTAATAATAGATAATACCGCTGCAATTAAAAAGGCAAACGGTACACTTCGTCCTGTCATTCCGATAGCCACACCCATCAATGACATGATTCCTGCACCAATAATCTGCCCGATTGCTACACCAAGCAAATCCTTAAACTTTAAAACCCGTTTTAATTCTTTTGTTGTACTACTCATGTATCTTCCTCCTTTTTATCCCTTTATCTTTTTAGTGCACATCGAAGCCGGTCTAACGCATCTGCTATGACATACTGCGGGCAAGCTAGATCCATTCTTTCAAACCCTTCTCCTTCTTCCCCGAACATGAAGCCTTCATCCATGAATATATATGCTTCATGTGTCATAATGTGAGACAATTCCTTATAGTCAAACCCTAACTCACGACAGTCCCACCATTGCAAATAGGTTCCCTCCAGCGGAAAAACTTTAATTTCAGGAATGAATTTCTTCATATATTCTTCTACGAATGTCGCATTATCCTGTAATATATTTATTAATTCCTCTAACCATGGCTCACCTCTCGTATAAGCCAACTGGCAAGATTTATAACCAAGTATGCTTAACCCAAAATGCCCCGCCCGTTCCATTTGTGTAACAAATTTTTTCCGAAGTTCTTCGTTTGGAATAATAATGCTCGATGCCTGCATCCCGGCTAAATTAAATGTTTTGCTTGCAGATGTACAAGTGATACAGTGGTCTGTGATTTTCGGTGAAAGTGTTGCCATCACTGTATGCTTATAGCCGGGCATAATCAAATCAAAATGAATTTCATCGGAAACAATCAGTACATCATTTTCAAGACATATTCTCGCAACTTCCCGAAGCTCTTCTTTTGTCCAAACCCTCCCCACCGGATTATGCGGACTACAGAATAGCAATATTTTGTTCTTAGGGTCTTTTGCTTTTGCTTCAAAATCATCGAAATCAATGACATATTTTCCATCCTGTATAATCAAAGGACTCTTAACGACTTTTCGCTCATTCCTTTCAATTGATTCGCTGAACGGGAAGTAGACTGGAGTCATTAATAATACGCCGTCACCCGGCTCAGAAAATGCAGCAACAATATTTGAAAGTGCCGGTACTACACCAATTGATACCGCAATCCACTCTTTTTCTATATGCCAATCATGTCTGTTTTGCATCCAGTCACATACTGCACCTAAAAAATCTTCACCAGCCGCCGCATAGCCAAGGATTGCTGTATCCAGAAACTCTCGAAGCCCTTCCATAATTTCCGGTGCATTTTTAAACTCCATATCAGCAATTGAAAAAGGAACAATCCCCTTTGGCACATCTGGATTCACACGGTACATATTTGCCCATTTATTAGAATTCATGGCATGCCTATCCACTAATGTTTCAAAATCGTACATACTTTTTCCTCCTTTATGTGGAAAACTATACTGTTCTTTTCAAAGTGGTTTTTAGCAATTCAGCAAATCGTCCTACATTTGCATTTAACGCGATATGAACATTAGGCTCTGCTTCCTTATCTTTATGTTCCACATCACATACGCTTTGCCCATCACATATTCCACCGCCTGCATCTACATCTACATGAATATACCTGACATCAGCGAGTACGTCCATGTCAATTGCCGCACAAACAGCAAGCGCATCATGGATTGGTACTGTTGTCTGATCCTGCATCGGCTGCCAATTGTTATAGCCTTTTAATCTTTGTTCTATTAAAGCTGCAGTTAGCTTCGCCCCCGGTGAACTTTCTTCTCTTAATTCCATTGCATCTTTAATTGAGATAGCACCTGCATGTGTTGCATCTAATGGAACCATTACAATCTTACAACCACTGTTTATTACAATCTTTGCTGCTTCCGGATCAATCCAGAAATTAAATTCCGCTGCTGGTGTAATGTTCTGCTCTCGCCAGCCACCGCCCATAATATAAAGTGTATCAATCTTATCGATAATACCCGGCTGAATACGCATTGCCATTGCAAGATTCGTCAATGGCCCAACGTCAATCAACGAAATATCTCCATCTGAATCCATCAGTGTTTTTACCAGCCATGAAACCGCACATTCTTTTTCATAAGTGATTGTTGATTCTGGAATCGGAAGATAATCACCGTGTACATCTTCCTTCTTATTTTTTTGTCCCTCAAACGGTACGCATTCACGTCTTCCTTTCGTTAACGAAACAACCATTGGGAGTGCACATCCTTTATATACCGGCACATTGCTTCCTATATATTCTACAACTCTCAAAGTATTTTCCGTTGTGTTTTCTACACAGCGATTGCCATTTACAGTGCATATTCCCAGTACATCCAACTCCGGGCTCAAAACCGCAGTCATAATTGCAATCGCGTCATCCGAGCCTGTGTCAACATCTAAAATTATTTTTTTCATTACTATCCATCCTCGCTTTCTGTCTTTCTAAATCTTTGTCCCATGTTCTTCCCCCAACTCTTTGTCCCAACACTTTAATTTATGAAGTACATTCCTCCTTTCCGGAATACTTGGCGCTGCACCAGCTTGACTAACAGCAATAGCACTTGCCATGCTGGAAATTTCTAATGCTTCACGAATTTCATTTCCAGCTGCCATACAAGACAGAAAATATCCACAAAATGTATCTCCCGCGCCTGTTGTATCAACCGTATCTGTCTGATATATTTTCTGAAATACGGTCTGATTCTGATCAAAATAGTAGGATCCGTTGATTCCGAGTGTAAGAACAAATGCTGCTTTTGGGAAATTTTCTTTTAGATTCTTTATAATTTCCTCTGGATGTTCACTCTCTATTCCAGCTAAAATTTTCCCTTCTATTTCATTTAAAATAAAACAGTCCACACACTCCAAATGATAATTTACTAATTCTTCATTGATTGGTGATGGGTTGAGGACCACCTTCATGCCACTCTCTTTTGCTTTTAAAATTGCATAATCAACATTTGATATCTCATTTTGAAGAAGCAGAATATCATCCCTACAAAAAAGCGAAAAGACTTCATCCATATACTCGGTTGTGATATCATTGTTAGCACCTCCATAGATGATGATGTTATTCTGTCCCATCGAATCAACCTGAATAATAGCATGACCGCTTGGCTTGTCACTTATTTTAATATAGCTCGTACTTACTTCCGCATCCTCAAGCATTGTCAAAAGTTCGCCACCATCATTTCCAACGCTTCCCGCATGACATACCATAGCACCAGCTCTCGCAAGTGCTATGGATTGGTTCAGACCTTTCCCGCCACAACACTCCTTATATCGGAATGCTTTAATCGTCTCTCCCGATTTCACAAGATGATCCACTGAATAAATTTTATCTACATTTAATGAGCCAAAATTTAGTATTCTCATCATTTATCCCTACCTTGTTTTTAATTTATTATCCTGCTTTCTTAGGAAATCATTTTCCTAAATTGTTTTCCTAACGTAAAATTAACACAGCTAATATGAAAATGTCAACTGTTTTTATTAAAAACGTCAAATTATCCAATATATTCTCTTTATATTTGTGCAAATTGACAGTACATGAAAACTATTGACAATCCTTTCTAATTTCTCTATCATAAGTATATAAATCTTTTTTATTATGTATATACCCCTATACAGGAGGATGTTTATGACTATAAAAGAAATTGCTAGACGTGCAGGCGTATCCGTTTCAACCGTCTCCAAAATTATTAATCAAAAGGACAGCAGCATCAGCGATGATACCCGCGAAAAAGTAATGCGAATTGTGAGAGAATATAATTACACTCCTTATGGTTCGGTTCCATCTGCCCAGAAGACATGGCGTCTTGGCGTACTATTCCGTTCCTCATCGTCCCTTGATTCAGTTCTTGATGGAATTGTCTCGGAAGCACAAAAAAACGGATATAGCACAATTATATGCAACAGTGCTTCGGATGCCGAACAGGAGTTAAAGAGTCTCACTTTACTGTGCAAGGATCAGATTGATGGAATTATCTGGGAACCGATTTCCATGACAGATACTACTTCCTTTGAATATATCAACAAAAAAGAGATTCCTTATATTACACTTGGACCTGACGGTGACGAGTCCTCTTCAGAATTTCCTTACACAAAGATAGCCTATCATATGACCCAAACCATGATCGAACACGGTCATCATAATATTGCATGTCTCGTTACACCCGGTCGATGCAGAGATTCTTTTATTCGAGGATACAATCAGTGTCTGTTCGATCACCATATTAGTCTTGATAAAGAATTAGTTTTTACAGAATTTTCGGATGAGATTGTTTTTCGGTTTGACACACAACGTATCAGTGCTGTAATCTCGTCTAATTATTTGAAATCATTGGAATTCTATCAATATATGGAATTTCTTCACTACAATATTCCAAATGATTTCTCACTGATTTCATTAAAGAGCGATAAGATTACTACGCCTGCATTTCCAAAAATTTCTACTTATACAAACGAATACAACCAATACGGTCAATACCTATGTTCAAAAATAATAGATAAAATAGAGTCCCGTCATCAGACGCCAAAACAATTTGAGCAGGATTTTCGACTAGACAGTCTTGCAACAATAAGTGCTCCATTCCAGACTACATCAAAAAAGATTACAGTAGTTGGGAGTATCAACATGGATACTTACCTAAATGTTGCCAGCCTGCCACACACTAGAAAAACCGTATCGACATTGACTTCATTTACCTATCCGGGTGGAAAGGCTCTGAATCAGTCGATTGCTGCCACCAGGCTTGGACATCGTGTTTCCTTAATTGGTAATGTGGGCGCTGATTTAGATTCTATTCACATTTACAAAACTTTGAAGGAAAATAATGTAGATGCCACAGGTGTAAAACGCTGTCCTCTAGAAGAAACAGGAAAAGCATATATTTTCATTGATTCCAAAGGCGATTCTATGATTTCACTTCTTTCAGGTGCAAATTATAGCTTTTCGCCAACTGATATTCGCAATAACCAGCAACTGTTCAAAGACGCTGCTTACTGTCTTCTGCAATCCGAAATTCCACTGCAGACAATTGAAGCTGCCTGTCTGATTGCCCATGAATATGGTGCCAAAACCATTTTGAAGCCATCTTCACACGGAAAAGTAACAGAAGATTTTCTCTCTAAAATTGATATTTTAATACCAAACGAAGATGAATTGATGGAATTATGTCCTGATATTTCAAGTATGGAACAACAGGCAGCATATCTTCTAAATTTGGGAATTGAAATCGTGATTGTAACTCTGGGTGGTCGCGGCTGCTATGTGAGATCTCACGATCTCGAGCAATATATTCCTGCCGCTAATTTTCAAGCTATCGATACAACAGGTGCCAGTGATGCATTTATTAGTGCTTTTGCTTCCTATCTCCTCTATGGTTATTCAGTTTCAAAAGCCGTAAGAATCGCAGTCTATGCTGCCGGTTTTTGTGTTGCACGTGAAGGCGTCGTTTCTTCTCTCGTAGATAAGAACAGTCTAGAAGCCCACATCAATCAGCAGGAATCCGATTTACTTGAGATAAATCTTCACTAAAACAATTCTAGATAACTACTACAATTCTACTTGCAATTAACAAGAATATGTTATAAATTTATTTTAGATCAGTTCATTTACTGAAAAAGAGGAAAGCGAGGTAGATTACAATGAAAATAATTAGTACAGAAAAAGCCCCTGGCGCAATCGGACCATATTCTCAGGGTTATGTAGCAAATGGTATGGTATTTACATCCGGACAGATTCCGGTTATTCCGGAAACTGGCGAGATTCCAGAGGGCATCACCGCTCAGGCAATTCAGAGCTGTAAAAATGTTGGTGAGATTTTAAAGGCTGCCGGAATTGGCTATGATCAGGTTGTCAAAACCACATGTTTCCTGGCAGACATGGGTGATTTTGCAACATTCAATGAAGAATATGCAAAATATTTCACATCCAAACCAGCCCGCAGCTGTGTTGCTGTGAAGGATCTTCCAAAGGGAGTTCTGTGTGAGGTTGAAGCAATTGCAGTGAAGAATTTCTAGTTGTATTTTCGAAGCATTGTCAGCAGATTACATTAGAATCGGAATTTAAAATAAATACGGACAAAACTCGATTTTCTATGAGTTTTGTCCGTATTTTCTATTTCACTTCTATAAAATGTAATTGCAATGCCTGATATTCACCCTGCATCACAGGAATCGGCAAGCCCACGCTCATCAGTGCACTTCCACAGTAGATCTGTGATTTTCCTTCAATTATATATTGACTGTTCTCATTCAAACCTTTACATTTTATATATGAAATCGGGCCATTACAATGCGTGTCCAAGGTAACAACATTGAGCAGTCCCTCCGTTTGATCCTTGGAACTAAACATCCATGCCGCCGTTTCCCGATCTTCTTCTGGAAGATGAAGCCTATAGTATAAACCATTATGAATTAAATCCCAGTATTTTTTATAATCAAGAATCTGATGCTTTACTTCCTGTTTTTCTTCTTCAGAAATAAGACTCAAATCTAACTCATAGCCAAAACTGCCAGCCATTGCTACCGTGCTTCTGGTTTTGATTTTTGTGGTTCTGCCTGTCTGATGATTGGGAACCGCAGACACGTGGGAACCTACCGTTGAAATTGGATAACCAAAAGAAGTTCCATGCTGAATCTTTATCCGTTCGATCGCATCTGTATTATCACTGCACCAGATTTGAGGACAATAATACAACATTCCGGCATCAAATCTGCCACCCCCGCCACTGCAGCCTTCTAACAATATATTCGGATACCTTACTAATAGGCGCTCCATAAAATCATACACACCCAATACATACTGATGCATAATTTTTCCATAGTTCTGCATTCCGTTTACGGCACTATATACATCGCAGATACTACGGTTCATGTCCATTTTAATGTATTCAATATGTGCAGAATCGATTACTTTCGTAATCTGGTCTACAATATGGTCTACCACTTCTTTTCTTGAGAAATCCAAGACGAACTGATTGCGGCTCGTTACCGGTTTTTTCCCTGGAATTGAAAACGCCCAGTCTGAATGTGCGCGATACAGATCGCTGTCTTCTGATACCATTTCCGGTTCGATCCATAGCCCAAATTTCATTCCCAGCTTATTTACTTTTTCCACGGTCTCAGCCAATGGACCGCCCATCTTTTCTTCGTTTACGAACCAATCTCCCAGACCACGATTGTCGGAATCTCTTTTCCCAAACCAGCCATCATCTAAGACTAACATTTCAACGCCTAATGCAGACGCCTGTTTTGCAATGTCCACAATCTTAGCTCCATCAAAATCAAAGTAAGTTGCTTCCCAATTATTGATTAAGACTGGTCTTCTTTCTATTTTATATTTTCCTCTGCATACATGATATCGAATTAACTCATGGTATTGATGAGACAAATGGGTAAAGCCATTTGCAGACATGATAAATGCCACTTCTGGGGTTTCAAAGGTTTCTCCCGGCTGTAAGGGATATGCAAACATTTCATCCAGAATTCCCATGGCAATTCTGGTTTGATTAAACTGATCTTTTTCTATCTCACATTTGAAGTTTCCACTATACAGCAGCGACATGCCATAACAATTCCCATAATCCTCTGTCGTATCCTTTTCCGCCAGAATCACAAACGGATTATGCTGATGGCTGGAAGTGCCACGTTTACTCCCAAAACTTTGTACCCCGTGTATCACAGGATTTCTCTCCATTATCCGCTCCATCCCATGTCGTCCGTGAAAATGCAAAATATCATGATTTCCATTCAAAAAATCTAAAGAACCACTGTATGCTTTATCTAGAATCACTTCATTTGTTCCGATATTCTTAATAATTGCCGCCCTTGTTATGACGTCCACTGCTGGCAAAATGCCATATAAAAGTGTTACTTCTATACCGGATGCCTTATCTCTAAGAACCACAGACAATGTCTGTGATTCCGAAATGTCGGCGTACACAGCCGGCATACCTGGGAGACTGTATTTCCCATCACTAAAATGGTGCGAGCAGTATCGTAAATCGCACCCGTATACTCCATTGATATCCTGCACATTGATACTTGTTGTACGATAATCACCATTTCCATAGCCGGGGTATTCTTGCGGCAGCACGTCCATGGAAAATGTTCTGTCATCTTTTGCATCATATGGATTTCCCGAAAATCCACGATCATAGTAGGTCAGCAGATAACTCATGTCACACTCTGAATTTAATTTTTTCCCATAATACAGATGCAGTAAAAAGCCGGTATCTGTAATTCCCATCTGATAAGTTGTATTTTTCGTCTGTATTGTAATTGTTTTCATTTTTATTTTCCTCCTGTCGTTGATCTTGAGACAATCATACCATTCATTCTCAATTGCTAAAATGCATATATTATTCCGCTTTTATACCATAATGCTATTTTTACATTTAGAGGTTGAAGTCACCTAGCATTTTGATATATAATGGTTCAATAAATACATTATGCTACTTGAAGGGAGCCACAATGAGCGATGTACTCTTTTCTATTTTTCCAAATGAACGATTTGTAGATTTAAGTTTATATCAATATGGGTGGGAAGAATGTGAACCGCTGCATTCCTATGGACCTTTTGCCAGAAATCATTATCTTTTTCATTATGTAATTTCAGGTACCGGCACCTTAACTGCTATGGACTCGAATGGTATTTCACAAAAATATACCATTCGAAGTGGTCAGGGATTTTTAATTTCTCCAAAGCAGATTACCACCTATTCTGCTGATAAAGACCATCCCTGGGAATATACCTGGCTGGAGTTTGATGGACTTCGAGTAAAAGAGGCACTCTCTCTTGCCGGACTGTCTATCGACGCTCCGATATATCGCTCTAATGACAAATCCATGTCATCTAATTTAAAAGATACCATGCTCTACATTGCCAACCACTCGAAAGAGTCTCCTTTTCACCTGATTGGTCATCTATACCTTTTTCTTGACTACCTGACCAAATCCAGTACATCAAGAAAGATGCTTATGAGTGGAAAAATGAGTGATTTCTATATCAAAGAATCACTTTCTTTTATTGAACAGAACTTTCAGAATGATATCTCCATAGAAGACATATCCCATTTTTGCAATTTGAATCGCAGCTATTTTGGCAAGATTTTTCGTGACCATGTTGGTAAAAGTCCACAGGAATTTTTAATTAATTATCGTATGTCCAAGGCCGCCGAGCTCTTAAAGCTTACCAAACTTTCCATTGCTGATATTGGAAATGCGGTTGGGTATCCCAATCAGTTACATTTCTCCCGTGCCTTTAAAAATGTATATGGCACTTCCCCCCGACAATGGCGCAACGAAAATAAAATGGTATAAGAAGGAGGGCATATCCAATGAAAAAGAAGATCGCTTTATTGCAGGGTGGATTTAACGGTGAGGTAATGAAATACGTCACACGGGGAATTCGAAAGCGCATCGAAGAGGAGCATGCAGATCTTTATATTTTCAACTGCTATGGTGGCGAAAATGAAGATCCGCTTTATAACCAGGGTGAATATAATATCTTCACTCTGATTAATTGTGAAGATTATGATGGATTTATTATGGCATCGAATAATATCATTTCGTCCGTAGAGCGTGAAAAGCTGCGTAAGATGCTCGTCACCAGTGGCAAGCCTGCTGTCAGCATGGAACATGCCTTAGAAGGTCTGCACTCTGTCGGTTGTGAAAACTATTGGACTGTGCGTGAGATGACAACACATATGATTGAAAAGCATGGCGCAAAAAAGATTTTTTTCATTGGTGGACCAAAGGATAATTATGAAACGCAGCTTCGTATGAAGGGTGTGCAGGATGCGATGTCGGCCGCCCATTTATCGATGGATGACAAATGGTTTCGCCATTATAATTATGTCTATCAGGATGGTTATCAGGCTTTTTATGATTTTCAGGCTGCCGGCTGTGGCATTCCTGATTGTATCATTGCTGCAAATGATGAGATGGCAGTTGGCTATTGCGCTGCCGCCAGCGAGCAAGAACTCTACGCCCCGGATAATTTTCTCATCGGTGGTTTCGACAATTCCAGATTCTCTGAGACTTATCGACCTCGTTTGACTACCGTCGACCGTGAAAAGGTTGATGCGGGATATCACAGCTGCGATATTCTGTTCCGGCTGATTCAGGGAGAAGTCGTTCCACTTAATACGACCTTGGGCAGTCATGTTATCTACCGTTCCAGTTGTGGATGCAGGGGTGATGCCAGTGAAATCAAACACGGGCGCGAACATATCATTGAATCCATGCTTCGCCAGACACAGCTGCGAGGCGACGTACAAAAGATGCACAAGGAACTTGTTCAATCTACAGACTGGAATGAATATACAGAACAACTGGTGCGTTACATTCCTGCAATTGGATGTCCTTCCATGTACATTATGTTAAATCGCCAGGAATATCTGCATCCATATGCTGATAAGAGTACCACGCAGACGGGATTTGATGAAAAGCTTTCTGTTCTATTCGCATGGGAAAATGGAGCAAAAAAAACTTATCGCGAGTTTTTAAACGTAAGAGATTTATTTCCCGGAGACTATGAAGATTCTGAGAGCCATACTTTTCTGATACTGCCAATTCATTTTCAGGAAAAAGAAATTGGATATTGCGTCATCGTTGACAGTCTTAAAATGGTTGATAATCAAAGTTTATTCAGTTGGACTCACAGTATCAATATGTCAATGGAAATTATGTTAGAACGAATGTCCCTCAAGCAGGCAAATACGGTTCTTGATGCACTCAGTGTCGAAGATGCCATGACCGGAGTATACAACCGTATCGGATTGACAAGACATGCCGAAAACCTCCTACAGACCGACCGGTTTGCTCTGCACCATACCTTGATCGTCTTCATTGACGTAAATTATCTCAAGATTATCAACGATACTTACGGACATAAAAGTGGAGATTTGACCATTATTACCGTTGCAAATGCATTGAAATCCGCCTGTCTGGAGAATTCTATTATTGTAAGATATGGTGGAGATGAATTTGTAATCGTTGTATCAAAGTGTAACGATAACACCGGTGAATTTTTGAAAAATCGAATCAACTCTGAACTTGAAAAGGCAAATAAGAAACTCCAGCTTGCATATGAAATCTCTGTAAGTATCGGTTACGTATGTGCGAATCCAGATGACCGCCAATCTTTGGAAGAATATGTGAAAAAAGCGGACGCAACAATGTACCTCGAAAAACAAAAAAGGAAATCAGGTAACGTTCAATCCTCAAACAGGTAATGTTCCAGAAGAAATAAAACGAGAGCTGGCAGATTACCAGTATTGACTGTAATTTGTCGGCTCTCATTTTAGACTTTGGGTGAAAAAGCTTAAAAATAATACCTAAAGCCCAAAACTATACCATGATGATTTATATTGGGCAATATATCCTTCAGTTTTCAGATCTTCGCCCATTTTGTCTAAACTTACCATATTCACTTACTTTCTCCAGCTTGTTTTGGTTCTCTCTAACAGCCTAGAACTGGTTAATAAAAAGAGGCGAATCTGTGCGATGAAATTTGTACTTCAAGTACAAATTTCAAGTGATGCGAAGAGTAAGAATCATCAGATTCTTGCTCGCCTCATCACGATTCGCATAGATTCGCCTCTTTTTATCTAGCAGTTCTTAACCTTTATGACGTCCCCCGCCACAGTGCTGTCCGTTTTCACAGATGGTCCTCAACCAGCCCGACAAACATGAATTTCACCCTTCAAACAACGGTGTAGACAAATATCTCTCCCCAGTATCCGGAAGCAATGCCACAATCGTCTTACCCGCATTTTCTTCCTTCTGTGCCTCTTTAATCGCTGTATGAAGTGCCGCACCCGATGTAATTCCTACCAGCACGCCCTCTTTCTTCGCGAGCAATTTGGTTGCTGCATATGCTTCCTCATTTTCCACATCCTCCACTGCATCATAGATTTCTGTGTTCAGTACATCCGGCACAAATCCGGCTCCGATTCCCTGCAGTCCGTGAGGTCCCGGCTGTCCGCCATTTAATACGGCTGAATTTTTAGGTTCCACAGCGATAACCTTAACGGATGGCTTCTGTTCTTTTAGATATGTTCCGGTTCCGGTAACCGTTCCACCTGTACCGACCCCAGCGATAAAGACATCTACTTCGCCATCTGTCTCACTCCAAATTTCCGGACCTGTTGTCGCAAGATGTGCCGCTGGATTTGCAGGGTTGATGAACTGTCCAAGAACAATTGCATTATCATCCGCGTCCGCAAGCTCATTTGCTTTTGCAATCGCACCTTTCATTCCTGCTTTTCCGTCTGTCAGTACAATTTCTGCACCGTAACCTAACAATAATTTTCGGCGCTCGATACTCATCGTCTCCGGCATCGTAAATACCGCTTTATAGCCTTTCGCTGCTGCCACAGATGCAAGACCGATTCCTGTGTTTCCGCTTGTTGGCTCAATGATGGTCGCACCGGGCTGAATCAGCCCTTTCTTCTCTGCATCCTCCACCATATTGAGGGCAACTCTGTCCTTCACACTTCCTGCCGGATTAAAATATTCTAGTTTCACAAGTACCTTTGCTTTTAAATCTAATTCTTTTTCGATATTCTTTACTTCTAAAAGCGGTGTCTTTCCAATTAATTCTGTAATGCTTACATATATTTTTGACATAATCATATTCCTCCTAATAGAATCTGCTTGTTAAATTACTTCTAACGCCTGCTCCAAATCATAGATAATATCATCAATATGTTCCGTTCCAATTGATAATCTTACCGTGTTTTTCTTAATACCTGAATTGCTAAGTTCCTCTTCACTCATCTGTGAATGTGTGGTGCTTGCCGGATGAATGACTAATGATTTCACATCCGCCACATTTGCCAGTAATGAGAATATTTTCAAATGATCGATAAATTCATGTGCCTCTTTTTCTCCGCCCTTAACTTCAAATGTAAAGATTGACGCACCGCCATTTGGAAAGTATCGGTTATAGAGCTCATGATACGGGCTGTCCGGAAGTGATGGGTGGTTCACGTTCTCAACCTTCGGGTGGTTGGCAAGAAATTCAACTACCTTCTTTGTATTTTCAACGTGGCGTTCTACGCGAAGAGATAACGTTTCAATTCCCTGAATGAAGAGAAATGCGTTGAGCGGCGCCAATGTTGCACCTGTATCTCTTAAAATGACAGCACGGATTCTCGTTACAAAAGCTGCTTCTCCACATGCATCTGCAAATACGACACCATGGTAACTTGGATCTGGTTCTGTCAGCTTTGGATACTTGCCGGATGCTTTCCAGTCAAATTTTCCACTTTCAATGATTACTCCACCAAGTGAAGATCCATGTCCACCGATGAATTTTGTTGCAGAATGTACGACAATATCTGCGCCGTATTCAAACGGGCGAAGAAGGTAAGGAGTTGCAAATGTGCTATCCACTACCAGTACGATTCCATGCTTATGAGCAATGTCTGCAATCTTCTGAATATCTACCAGATTCGCATTTGGGTTACCGATCGATTCGATGTATATTAATTTTGTGTTCTCCTGAATCGCTGCTTCCACTTCATCCAGATGATCCGTATCTACAATCGTTGACGTGATGCCCTGCTGTGGAAGTGTGTGCTCTAACAGGTTGTAAGTTCCACCATAAATATATTTCGATGAGACGATGTGATCTCCCTGAGATGCCAGATTCTGTATTGTATACGTAATCGCTGCGGCTCCTGATGCAACCGCCAGTGCTGCTGATCCACCCTCCAGTGCTGCGATACGCTCTTCAAATACTCCCTGTGTTGAGTTCGTCAATCTCCCGTATATATTTCCTGCATCTGCCAGACCAAAGCGGTCTGCAGCGTGTTTACAGTTTTTGAACACGTATGATGTTGTCTGGTAAATGGGAACCGCTCTTGCATCGGTTGCCGGATCTGGATTTTCCTGTCCTACATGTAACTGTAATGTCTCAAATTTGTATTCTCTTTTTTCACTCATAACTTTGTCCTCTTTTCTGTTAAATAGTATTCCTATCGTTTTGGTAGGTTTTAATTTTAAAAAATTTAAATATAAAACATTTCATTTCCCTGATCGATCGTACTTTTATATTCATTGACCAGTTGTTCTAATGTCCGCATCTCCAGCAATGCGTTTACCTTTGCATCGATCTCATCCCACAACAGCGTCTGGATTGCCTGCTGAAGTGGGTCCTGCATTGCCTCTGCGCTGCGCTCAACAATTGTGAACTCACCCTCAAGTGCCTGCAGTACTTCCCGCACGGTGATGTCCGTTGCCGGTTTCTTCAATAGATAACCTCCGTTAGAACCTTTCGTGCTTGTTACAATTCCAGATTTACGAAGTGTTCCAAATACCTGCTCCAGATAATTCAATGAGATACACTGTCTCTTTGCTACACTCGTCAGTGACATCGGCTTTCCATCTGTATTGGCCGCCATGTCAACCAAAGCTCTGAGTCCATATCTTCCTTTTGTAGATATTTTCATTCGACACCTCCGATCTGTTTTTTTGTAATTCCTACTTAACTTATAAGTGATTACTTCGTAAGTATAATACAAAACATTGCAAATGTAAAATAGAAAAAAGCAATTGTTGGTTATAGTTTTGTTCTATAACCGACAATATCCGCAATTGTTACAGAATCCGTCACTGACAGAATCTCTTTCCACATCGCCCCCCAGGTATCTCTTGTCGGGCACGTATCACAATCAATCCCACATTCCGTCTTCTCCGTCAGACAGGCCACAGGTGCAAGTTCTCCCTCCACTGCATTTAGCACTTCGGTAATCGTCATCTCTTTTGCCTGCCTCGCCAGAGAGTAGCCACCATGTGCACCGCGCACACTTCGCACGATTCCTCCCTCTTTGAGTGCTTTGATGATTCGTTCCAGATATTTTTCAGAAAAATGCCTTCTCGCTGCAATGTTCTTCAGACTTTCAAGATGCATCTCATCCGAATGGATTGCCAGATCCGCAACAATCTCAATGGCATAGGTTCCCTTAGTTGATATCTTCATCCGAATGTTCCTGCTCCATTTCCTGCGTCTGCTCCGCATATTTCGTTTGATCTTCGTATGTAATAAAGAGTGTTCCGTCCTTTACTGCAATGATGCCTGGCTTACCGGCAAATTCATTACTGACGCCAATCGGAAATGAACTCATCAGTGTTGCATTCTCCAGTTCATATTTGAACCCCTGCAAATTCACATTTGTAGATATCTCCGAATAAGACATAACAGAAGCATAGCCCCGGTAAGACTCATCAAATTCCATTCTTCCATTGCGGATCATGGTGATAATTGTATCATGATCATACAGATATCCCTTCTTATCATTATCTAATAAGAAGGCAAGACACTGGATATTCGCCATGGTATGGTCAATGCGCAGCCCGCCGGTCGCTCCGTAGATATGAAATTCCTGATACCCCTTCTCCATGCCAATCCGAATCGCAGCAAGCGTATCCGTATCATCCTTTTCCTGATTCAGACGCATCAGATATTCGTGCTGGGGAACCGCCATAATCGAGTCAAAATCCCCCAGTACCATATCACACTCTATCTTTAATTCATCCAGATGACGATATCCTGCATCTGCTGCAATAATATAATCCTCTTCTCTCTTCTCAATCTTTGGTCCATATAAATCGCCCCCGCTGATAATATAACATACTCCTGACATCACATATTTCCTTTCTATAGTTCATTTATTATAATCTGTTTTTATACTGATTCACGCCATCTTTCATCCGTGCCAGCCCATCTATAAGCAGCGCTTTGGGGCACGCCACATTCCATCGCAGAAATGTTTTGCCGCTCTCACCATATGCATCGCCCCTGGTCAGATACAATCCCGTTTTTTCCCGGATGTATTCTGCCAGCTCCCCGGAATCATTCGTGATTCTGCTGCAGTCAATCCATAAGAGATACGTCGCTTCCATCGACACAATTCGAAGCTCTGGAAGATTTTCTTTCAGGAACTGCTCTGCCATTTCCTTGTTGGTCTGGAGATAACTTTTCAATTCTGTAAGCCATGCTCCACCTTTTTCAAATGCTGCAACGGCTGCTGGAATCGCAAAAGTATTCGGCTCTGCCACCTCGTCCGTGTTGAGTGCTCTCCACATTTTGTGTCTCAGCACTTCATTCGGGACCACGACCGCTGCACTCTGGATTCCTGCAATATTAAATGTTTTGGTTGGTGCAATGCAGGTGATGCTGTTCTCACGGCAGATTTCCGACACGGAAGCAAATGGAACATATTCCTTTCCCGGTGCCGTAAGATCACAGTGGATCTCATCTGAAATGACAATAACATGATGTTTCGCCGCCAGCTCGCCCACCTTCTGCAGTGTTTCCCGGTTCCATATCTTACCGATCGGATTATGCGGATTACATAAAAACATCAGTGTGGTCTGTTCATCTGCAAGCTTCTTTTCCAAATCGTCAAAATCAATCCGATAGACTCCCTCTTCATAAATCAGTGGACTTTCCAGTACATTTCTTCCGTTGTTCTGGATGCAGTTAAAAAAATTATTGTACACGGGAGTCTGAATCACCACATTTTCGCCAACTGTTGTAAGCTTTCTGACTGCACTCGACAAAATAGGAATCACACCCGTTGCAAAAATAAGCCATTCCTTCTGCATTTCAAACCGGTGCATCTTCTTCCACCAATTCACATATGCCCCATACCAGTCCTCTGTAATAATATGATACCCGAAGATGCCGTGAGATACCCGGTTCCTGATACACTCCAGAATCTCAGGTGCAGTCTCAAAATCCATGTCCGCGACCCACATCGGAAGTTCATTGTCCTTCACGTCCCATTTTAAAGATCCTGTGTTCCTTCTATCTACTACCTTGTCAAAATTATACATCGCTGCACCTCTTCTCCTAAAGTCTGTCTTTAGATTAATCGTTTTTCAGCATTTTGACAACCCCAAAATTATCTGTATACACCCAGCCGCGACATCAGCGCTTCTTGCAGTACTTTCGAAACGTTAATCTTCTCCTTTTCAGCTTCCCTATTCAACCAATTGGGCAACGTAACGTTTCTGCGGACAGATTTATTATCATTTCGTCTTCTGTATTCATCAAAATCAACATCAACCATAGACAGGATTGCTTTTCCTTCTGCTTTAAATACACCTGCCGCTAAATCTATCGCATATACGTTTGAAGCATCTGGTAGTTTCTCTCCATCATCTTCCATTGCAATTCCCTTAACTCCAATGGCATCTCGCGCCATAAGAATTGCATCTGCCAAATCATTTCCTTCCGTCAGGATACTCATATCAGGCACTTCTACAAGTACTCTATCTTTTGTCTGTGTAAAAATTACAGGATATACCATTTTCATATTGCTCTCCTCCTACAATTCCCATTTATGTAAAATTGCCTTTGCCAGTCTTTCATCAATTTCTTTATGTCTTGGTATAATTTCCTTATCATTTCCCCTAGTATAAACATCATGATTCCCACCATTTCTTTGCAGTTTGAAACCAATGCTTTGCAATTTTTGAATTAGTATTCTACGTTTCATATTAATCTTCTCCCTTGAATTATACACACTAATTACACACGTGTCAATACGTAAAAAATTTCCGGCTTTGACTAAATAGATTGGTATATATTTTCCTAAATTTAAATGTGTTTGAATAATTTGGCGATACGCCAGAACTAAATATAAGAGGAACCACTTATTTATAAAAAAAGAATAGCATAAATATATTCTTTTTACAAGATAATATAAATATGTTATCTTACTCTCTCTTTTAAAGAAAATCCTCTATCATTTCTCTGTAAAATTGCTATCAAGTTCTTTTATTTATAGAAATTGCAATTCAGAGAGAGTTTCTCATGCACTTTTCAACAATTTTTCTTTAAATATCAACGGAAAACCATTTATTTAAAGAATTCGCTTTTAACAAAGATTCTAGCACGAATTGCAATGGTAACTAAGAAGAACGGAATCAATGGTTTCATAACCGCTTCAATCGAATCTTTAAGATTTTACACCCGGAAATGCCTGTGAATTTTATCATAGAGCATCAAAAAGGAGCCTGAAAAAAGGCTCTTTTTTAATCTCACTATTTCATCTCAAAGCATTTTGCAAGTGTTGCATATAAAATCTCTGTATCGATCGGTTTTGCAATATGTCCATTCATGCCACAGCTAAGTGCTTCATTGACATCTTCTGTAAATGCATTCGCGGTCATCGCATAGATTGGAATATCGGCGGCCTGTGCATGCTCCGAAGCTCGAATCATTTTCGTTGCCTCATAACCATCCATAATCGGCATCTGAATATCCATCAGAATTGCTTCATATGTTCCCTGCTCGGATTCCATGAATGCCTGATATGCTTCTTCCCCATTCGTCACCGCATCCACCTCTAAATTTACCAGACCAAGCAGATCAATTGCGATCTCTCTGTTAATCGCGTTGTCCTCTGCTAATAATACGCGGTGTCCGGCAAAGTCATATGTCGCCATATCGGTATTCTGTCCTGCCAGTTGTCCGCCACTTAAGTTCATCAGGACGTCAAAAACAGTAGATTGGAATATTGGTTTTGTCACAAAATAATTTGCTCCTGCTTCTTTTGCCTCTTCCGCGACTTCTGACAAATCATACGCCGATACAATGATAATGATGGTATCCTCATCAAACACCTGACGAATCCTCCGGGTCACTTCAATTCCGTCCATCCCCGGCATTTTCCAGTCAACAAAGCACACATCGTAACCGGTGCCGTTATCGTGCGCTTTTTCAATCATTTCTAGAGCCTCTTGTCCGCTGGCTGCCAGATCATGCGCAATCTTCATTCGGTCAAGAACTATGGTCGTATATTCACGCGTACCTTCGTCATCATCTACCACAAGTGCCTTCACAGACTTGAGTTTTTCTGTGGTCTCACTACTTTTGCTTTTTCCAATTCCAAATGGAAGATTGACCGTAAAGGTCGTTCCCTTATTCTTTTCTGATTCAACATGAATCGTTCCCTGCATCATGGTAATCAGATTCTGCGTAATCGACATCCCCAGTCCACTTCCACCATGCTTCTGTGCGGTGTCAGCACTCTCCTGTTCAAATGGCTGGAACAGCCTGCTTAGCATATCGGCATCCATACCACATCCGGTATCAGAAACTTTAAACTCCAGATACGCTTTATCCTCTTTTCTGGAGCGTTCATTGATTTCTAATTCAATACTTCCTCCGGCTGACGTGAATTTTAATGCATTGGATAACAGATTTAAGATAATCTGATTCAGCCGTAAACTGTCTCCAACCAGCGTTTCATCTGTGACATTATCCAGTACAATCCGAAAATCAATTCCTTTTTCTTTACTCTGTGTATAATAAAGTGCAGAAATCGAAGTAATCAATTCTTTAAAATCAAACTCATTATGAGCCAGCTTTAGTTTATCACTTTCAATTGCGGACATATCCAGAACATCATTGATGATATTCAATAATACCTTGGAAGACATATCAATTTTATCAAGATATTCCACTGTCTTTTCTGCGTCATTGACCTTGGCCTTTGCAAGTGCCGTCATGCCCACAATGGCATTCATCGGTGTGCGAATCTCATGACTCATCCGAGCAAGGAACTGACTCTTTGCCGTATTCGCATGCTGTGCCTGCTCCACCGCATCCGCAAGAAGATGATTCTTTACTTTCATTTTTTCCATATTTTTCTGGCGAATCCTAAGAATACACCCAAACAGTACCAGACAGATCACGATCAGCAGCGCAATTACCGTAAATGGCAGCCGGAACTTATATAACACATCACTTGTGCTCAGACGATATGGCTTTCCGGTTGTGTACTGAGCAATAATCTTTGATGTTTCATCGGTACTGATCTGTGCAATGCTTTTATTTATGATTGAAATCAGGCGCGGGTCAAACAGAAGTGCATCCGGACTTCCATCTTTTTCGGTAAGATAAATCGAACTCACACATAACTGATCACTTAGTCCCTCCACCGGAAATGCCGATAAAGTCTCATACTGAGGTTTTGACAGCAGATAGGTCACAACATACTGATTCTGCATCACTAAATCCGCATCTCCATTTAAAACCGCCTGAAAACTCTTCTCGACACTATCATACACTTTAATTTTGCAGTTTGGATATTTGGTCTGTAGAAATTTTTCTATGTTCTCAGAGCCGGTTGCCATTGCAACCGTATACTGCGCATCCTTATCAAACGCCTCCCCTGACTTTCCCACAAACACCTTCTGCGCACTCAGGTATGGCTTTGAAAGCATCATTCCTTTTGACTGACGGTTGATTTCCGTATATTCCACATTTGACACCATTCCAATATGATTCTCTCTTAGATAATCGTAATCAATCGGTCCGGTCGGCAGAGCAATGTAGTTAAATTTTAATCCACTGATTTCTGAAATACGGTCTAAGATTGCACGTGTCATCCCCGCAAATTCTCCAGTTTTGGCATCCTTGTACGACACGGGATCCTGAATGGATGCATACCCTAGATTAATTTCACCCACCTCTTGTAAATATTCCTGCTCTGACTGGCTAAACACCTGAGAATTCTGCACATCACCAAAGTATTCCTCATCCAGATACATTTCATAATATTTATCCGTTTCATGAATCTGAATCTGTGCCTCATCAATTCCGGCTTTGATTTCCGGGTCATGCGGATTACATGCAAAATACATATCGGTTGGCTTCAGCGCTGCAATTACCTTATAATCGGACGTATAGCGAATCGTCCCCATCATCAATGCGTCCACCTGCCCTGACTGCAGTGCTGTACGCGCCTGTGCATCGGTCTGAAATTCCGTCATCGTAATCGGTATATTTTTCTCTTCCATATACGCTTCACAAAGCGGAACATATGCAGAACCGGCAATTCCCCCAACACGAAGCCCTGAAAAACTGTCATAATCCTGATACGCATATCTTTCGTCTGATGCCTTTACACAAAGCAATGCCGCATTTTCGCCCATCGAGCTTTCCGAAAAATCATACTGTTCTTCACGTCCCGGAGCTTTTTGAACGCCTGCCACAACATCAACCGAACCATCCTGAAGCTTCTGCAGTGCCTCCCCGAACGACATATCTATATACTCGTAATTCCATCCTGTATACCCGGCAATCTCTTTCAAATAATCTACCGCGTAACCGCTGACACTGTCATCTTCATTCCGTTCAATAAAATTCGGGTAATTGATGACTGCAACTTTCACGGTTTTTGCTTCCCCTGCTGCCACTGCCGTCATCGGTATCTGGACAATCATGCAGGCAATCAGAATATAACACACCAGTCTTTTTACATATTTCATCTTTCATTTCCCCCTTCTTCATTCAGGTACTCTGATAATGTATCAAACATCTTCTGCGGTTCAATCGGTTTTGCAAGATGCGCATTCATTCCGGCATCTTTACTCATTCTCACATCTTCGTCAAATGCATTTGCTGTCATTGCGATAATCGGTATCTCTTTGGCATCCTCACGTTTTAACTTCCTGATTTTTCTACACGCTTCCAAACCATCCATGACCGGCATTCGAATATCCATTAAGATCGCATCAAAGTCTCGTTCGACTGATTTTTGGAACATGCGAACTGCTTCTTCTCCATTTCTTGCGATTGTAACAATACAACCCTTACCTTCCAGCAATTTTTCAGCAATCTGTGCATTTAACGGATGATCCTCACAGAGAAGTATCTTTTTGCCCTGCAGGGAAACCTTCGTCTTTTTCTTAGGCCGTTCTTCTATCTTTTCATAATCATAAATTCGTTCAAATTTTATAAATACGTGAACCGTTGTTCCTTGTCCCAATTTACTTTTTACTTCAATATTTCCACCCATTAAATCTACAAGATTTTTCACGATCGACATTCCAAGTCCTGTTCCCGTGTAATTTGTGGAGACATTGCGTTCCTCCTGAACAAAAGGCTCAAATAATTTGGGCAGAAATTCTTCGGTCATGCCAATTCCAGTGTCGGAAATACTGACTCGGGTATCCACCATGGAGCCCTCTCTTTTCAGTGCTTCTATTTCAATCTGAATTTTCCCGCCATCCGGTGTGAATTTAATTGCATTGGATAATATGTTGATAAAGATCTGCTCCAGACGCATCTTGTCCACTCGAATGTAACCCAAATCCACATGAATCGGAACGAATTTCATTGCAATCCCTTTTTCCTGCGCCAGCGGTGTTACAAAAGCAATCGTATTGTTGATTAACTCACCTGCGTGAACCACTTGTGGATTCAGCACGATTTTGTTGCTTTCAATCTTGCTCATATCCAGCACATCATTGATCAGGCTCAAAAGATACTTACTGGAATCCTCAATGGCACACAGATTTTTCATCATTTCATCCTGCAGCCCCGGGATATTCATGGAAAGATTCGTCAATCCAATGATTCCATTCATCGGAGTTCGCATATCATGACTCATTCTCGAAAGGAATTCGGACTTCACCTGACTTGCCTGTTTTGCCGTTTCCAACGCAGAGCGCAATTGTTCCTGCACCTTCTTTTGCTCCAGATAAATATCGTTTACATCAATCCGGCTCATTAGAAACGCTTTCCGTTCCAAATCAATCAGCGTAAACTGGAGCTGTTTTCGGCGGCGGCTGCCATCCTTTTCCTGGATACTGTAATTAAGTTTATACACGGTTCCGTCGCTGATTTGATTCATGACAGCATCAATCTTACAAGCTGCCACCACCCGTTCTACATCTTCTGCACATACATGAAGCCGAACAAGTTCTTCCGCCTTCTTTTCAAAAGGTTCTGTGCCATCCATCTGACGTTCTTTTTTGTCCTGTGCATACTCCAGTGCGGAATCTGTCACTCCGCTTACAACAACAAAGTAATCATAATCCATTTTTGTAACGGTATCCATAATTGTCTGCATCATCATCTCTTCCGTGATATCCTTGGAAATAATGTAGGCAATGACATCATGATTTTCCGAATTCTGAATCAGATGCAGGGAATATTCAATCCAAAAAACCTGATTTCCCTCAAAAATCACTGTAAACTTCTGTGATTCTGTATATTCTCCGCTGCTAAACTTATTTAACAGCCTTTTTCGGTTAAAATGATTTCGATACCGCGTTTTATTTTCATTTCCACTCACGGATTCACATGTTTTTTCAAAATACAGATCAGCCGTGCAGACCTTTGGCAGCTGTGCCGGCTGCCGGCTGTCGCGTTCTGCATCAACCAGAAGATTTTTACTCAGATTCAGCTTTGCAAAAGCAATCTTGTGATTTTGAATCACTTCCCGATATCCAACTTCTTCCATGAATTTGGCTTCCGCCTCTTTCTCGCGGGTCACATCTCTGCCTGCTCCAAAGGCCTTGATTGGAACACCCTGCTCATCAAAAACAGACGTGTAAATCACACGTTCACACCAAAATCCGAGATTATCGTTTGTTTTATACCAGATATCAGCTTTGACTTCTTTTTCTCCCGCATTCAAGCGTTTGAATATATCATAAAAATCCAGAATGCTGTCTTCTCTGACATAGCCTTTTTCTATCGTCGATGGGATATAATGTTCAATCAGAAAACAATTTTGTTTGATACGAGGTGAATTCGATACCACAATCAACGTATCATTTACAATATCATATTCCCACACATTAATGCCGGAGCTTTTCAATGCCACCTCGTAACGCAGCTGCTGTTCCTTTTTCTCTTCTTCCAAACGCTTCAGCTCATCTATATCCGTGAAAACCGCATGAAACGCCACTTTTCCTGCCGGATTTTCTACATACGTTGCCCGCAGATTGATACAGCGCGGCACCCCGCTCTTGGTTTGAATTCGATAAATCAGATCCAGATTCGATTTCTTTTCTACAGCCGCCTTGATTTCCTCCAATACATAAGATACATCATCCTTATAAATCAATGCAGTTGCATCTTTCTGATTATAAACATCTCTTTCTTCTCTGGAGTATCCAGACAATGCACATAATCCATCACTATAATACTTCGTGACTATTTTATCGTCTTCTATCTCATATAATGCGATCGCACCCGGCACTGTATTGACAATCGTCCGGTAATTTTCCAAAGTCTCCTCCGCCTGTTTCTTCAGACGCAGATTTTCCTTTGAAATGGTTCGATTCTCTGTGACATCCTGAATATATTCCACATGCGAACGAATCCCATTCCAAATTGACATTTTTCCTCGCATACAGTAGATTTTATTCGTAAATGGATAAGCAAAATCACGTTCTAAAAAAGCATCCTCTGACATCACATCCATTCTGCAAAATTCACATGGCGAAGTTTTTCCAAAGAGAAATTCATAACATTTCTTTCCTGCATAATCAAGCTCCATTTTTCCCATGAGCCTGAGCATCGTCTTATTCATATGTAGCAACTCGTATGTCTGTGCATCGTTCACATAAATCCCATTATCAGACTCATTCACGAGCGTGTCATAAAATCCCAGTGTCTCTGCCAGTTTCTTCTCTCTTTCAAATGCATAGCGGCCAATCACATTATGTACACGCGCCTGTATGACACTGTTGTCTGTCGGCTTTGCAATAAAATCCCACGCGCCGCTCTCCAGTGCTTTAAGCTGATAACTCTCGTCTGATGTGACGGCAATCACCGGTATCTGCTTATATTCACTTTCTCTAATCCAGTTGAGAACTTCTATTCCATTCATTTCAGGCATAATGACGTCCAATAAGACAAGCGCAATTTCTTCATTCCATTTCCGAATCTGTGCTATGGCCTCCGCTCCATCGCTCGCCATCACGATATGGAACTCCTCATCGAACAGACTTTTTAACTGCTCTCTGTTTGTCTCTATATCATCTACGATCAGCATCTTCCGTCTAGTTTTCATAATCATGTTCCTCTTTTTCCTTGTTGTAACAAACCCATTTACTCTTTCCGGTAAGCTTTGCCTCATAAAGTGCATGGTCTGCTTTTTTCATCAAGTCCTCATACGTATTTTCTTCTCCTTCATAGAGCACAATTCCAATGCTAAGCGTTACCTTCCTGTCCAGGTCCCCCAGTATGCCATTTTTCATTTCCTGAATCATACGTTCTGCCTTTTCGCACACCTGCTGTCTGCTCTGCACGCCTTTCATCAGAACCGCAAATTCGTCGCCTCCGATTCGCCCGATCAGATCTTCATGCCGGAAATTCGTCATAAGAAAGGTGGATACCTGTCTGATTGTTTCGTCACCAACCAGATGTCCGCCGGTGTCATTTATTTCTTTAAAGTTATCCACATCAAACATCAGCAGTGCGTGCTTTTGGCTGGAACAGTCGCGAAGCAGCTCATTCGTAAGCTTCTCCATTGTGACTTTGTTATATAGCTGTGTCATCTGGTCTAACGACGCTCTATATCGATAATTCTTTCGCTCTCTTGCAATCTTCTTCATTTTTGCAGAAGTCTCTAACAGATAATGCACTCGTGAGGTGACGATTTCAGGAATAAATGGTTTTGCAATATAATCCACAGCTCCCGACTGCAGAGCAAATATCGCCTGCGATACATCATCTGACTGCGTCATAGCCACAACCGGAATATTCGCACTGCCCAGCTTCTTCCTCCAGCGGTCGATCAGATTCTCTTTTATGAACGAAACATCGATCAATATTAAATCAATCGTTTTATCATTCTCTGTTATGATTGCCTCAGCCTCCTCTGTGTCAGCTGTAGACACCAGGGTGCACGTGTCTTTAAAGAGCGTATGCAAAAGCTCCCTGCTTATTCCGGCTTTATCGACCAGCAGAATCGTTCCCTTCTGATCCGGTTTTCTTCCCTTGCTTCTGACATAGCTGCAATACTGTTTTTCGTCGCATCTCCATCCGATCATATCCTCGCCTTCTTCCTGCAAAAGAAGAAGTTTTATGAATTCTTCCGCAGGTATTGGTCTTGAAAAATAATATCCCTGCGCCAAATCACAGCGAATCTCCTTAAGTAACTCAATCTGTTCCTTTGTCTCAACCCCTTCTGCAATGACAGGCATTCCAATCAGTCTTGCCATATACATCATTGCTGCCAGAATTTTGTCCGCACGATGCTTCTGATCCGAACCTCGCAAAAATTTCAGGTCTAACTTCAGCGCATCCGTCGGTGCTTCTTTCAACATGTGAAAGGAAGAATGTCCACTCCCCAAATTATCCATTAATATCCGAAATCCGAAGTCCTGTAATTGTTCCAATTCATGATAAACGAAGCCGCTGTCCTTTTCATAGATGCTCTCTGTCACTTCCAGCTCCAGAACCGAGTGATCCAACTGGTATTTTTTCATCAATTCTTCCAGACAGGTTCCAATATTCTTATTTCCAAAATCACTTCTAGACAGGTTCACAGAAATCGGAACCAGCGGATATTTTTTCTGCTTCCATTCTGCGATATACTGACAGGTCTTTTCCCACACATATGCATCGAGAAGCAGGATATCACCATTTTTTTCAAACATCGGAATAAAATCATCCGGAGAGAGCAGTCCCTTTTTGGGGTGCTGCCAGCGAACCAACGCCTCACCACCTATGATTTTTTTCGTATGCAAATTATATTTTGGCTGTATATAGACCTCAAATTCTTCTTTTTGAAATGAATATTTTTTACTCTGAAACTCCATGCTTATTTCTCCTACAATCTGATAAACAATTCCATCTTCCTGAGTTACTGCGGACGGATATCTTTCGTAATTTCTTTTTGTTCCGCAACAAATTCTGAGGCAGCTATTTTATCGTGTTGACTGATTGTTGAAGATCTCTTTTGCGGTTCGTTCACAACGACCTGCGGGAATGGAATACTAATATTGTTCCGGTCAAAAATCAGCTTGATTTCACGATTCAGATCTCTTGTAAGCGGCACACGATGCACCTCCTGGCACTGTGCGAGTATTCGAATCACAACACTGGAATCCCCCAATGAGATCACGCCCCGGTAATACGGTCCTGCCTCAATTTCCGGAAGTCGTTCTTTTACATGTGGCAGCTCTTTCTGCAGAATTGTTTCTACACGCTCCAGTGACTCTGTATACTCAATTCCCACATCACAGAATGCATAGGAATACTTTCGCGTCATATTCACGATGCCCGTAATATCTGAGTTATTGACAATCTTAATATCCTGACTAAAGTCTTCGATTTTTGTAGAACGGATTCCAATCTCTAAAACAGTACCGCGGAACGTTCCAAGTGTAATAATGTCACCTACGCGGAATTCGCCTTCAAATACAATGAAGATTCCCGCAAGAATATCTGAAATGAGAGACTGTGCTCCCAGACCAACCACCAGCGACATCAGCCCCGCCGAAGTCAAAAGCGTCTTTCCGTTAATGCCGATAAAAGTCAGGCAGTAGAAGATTGCTCCAATGATCGAAATATATTTGATGAAATTGCATGTCAGTTTCGCAACCGTCTCTGCTTTTGCTCCCAAATTCGTCACAAGCATTGAGATCAGCTTGATAACAATGCTTGACACAACCACTGTCTCCAACATGATCATTGCAATATACGTAAAGGAGAATATGTTCGGAACCTTTTCCCATTTCTTATGAACAATGTAGGACAACACCGAGGTATTATCATAGCTTCGCATCCCCAGCATCATATAGAGCAGCAGCAATATGCCCAGTCCGGCAATCGTTACACTGATTACCTTGCGCAGTTTCTGTTCTGCATTCATACTCTTCCACTCTGCTTTGGCGCGCCATCTTTCATGGATCGGATCTGCCTGAATCACTTCACCGCTTCCCGTCACGATTTCAAAGCTTGATTTTGGTTCTTTTTTCGGTTCTTTGTTTGCGTCATTTTCCTCTTCCGTCAAACTCTGCTTCGATATCTTCTCCGGATCTCCAATGATTGAGAAAAATGTAATCAGAAGCAGTACAATGAAACCTGCAAGCGTGATAATCAGCGAAATGGCCAGACGTCCCTGTGTGATGGATGCTCTTGGCGCAACAATGTAGATGTAGTCATCCTGATACTGCATCGACCGCACCGCACATTGCACGCCAGCCAGCGTCTGGTATCCTGTGTAATTATCAGAAAGAGCCCGCTCTGATAATCCCAATTTCGTTGCAGAAGTACCAATATAATTAGAATCCGGATAATATACAACCTTCTTTGTCTCACTGTCTACAGCCATGCAAAAGCCATTATTCTCTACTGCAATCAGCTTCAATACATGGTTTGTCTGTACTGCTTTTAAGCGGTTTTCCAGACGCTGCGGTGAAACCGCAATCTGCACCATGCCCTCTGCATCCGGGCGCCTGACACCAATATACTGCAGGTAATCTGCTTTTGATGAATCATCCGACTGCGCCTCCTGAATCAGAGATTCCTGATGTCCCTTTACTACATTCCAAAATTGATAGGACTGCGATTCCGCATCCGTACTGAGTACAAACTGTTTATCAATACCATTGCCGGCAATCGCAAGACCATCACCATTAAAGACATAAATATATTTCAGCTGCGCCCTCTTTGCAAACTGGTCCAGCTTTTCATCATCCATGAGAGTGGGATCTTTTGCTAACAGATACGCGATATTATACGCCCGCTGCTCATATTCCGTGTTATATTCCGCCGTCAGTTTCTTCAATTTTGCTTCATTCTCATCAAAGATCGCCATAATATCGGTCTTTTTATCACTAAAATGCGCAAACTGCGTAGACAGCACAGAAAGCGACTGCAGATAAAAGGATGCACCGAACAGTATCAGAACTCCCAACGTAAGAATATGCACAATTCTGGCACCCATAGTTTGATTCAGATAATATTTCCCCCGGAAACGAATATACTGCATCTCACTCTGGGATTCTGGATCGAATGTGCTGTGTTCCTCCCGGATAAAATGAATATATAGAATCATAATTGCGATAATAAGAGCAAATACCAGCATTCCGATATTGACCAGCTGAATAATCGAATCCCAGATCATCTTCTGTGGACGGACTGCTATTAGCTCATACTCCGGACAGGCCTCACTTATCTGGGAATTGCAATAAAACTTCTCACCGCCAAGCTCCGCCCAGCCTTCGTATCCATCTGACATAACAGAGGAATCAAAATCAGCATCTTTGAGAGATTGTCCGATCAAATCAGCATCCGGATGATAGGCGATTGTCTGATCCTTCACATTCACTGCGATGATATAACCCTTTTGCCCAATCTTGATTGTTTTTAGGGAATAAGGCAGCGATGTCATATCACTCATCGTGTATTGCATCATGGAAATATTGCGCGCACCAATCAGATAATTCTCAGAATCAATCTGTGAGACATAATAGCGCAGATCCCCCTCAGTCACAGCCGTGCCCGCTTTGATTCCTTCGCCCAGCGAATCATCACTGTCAAAGCGAATCTCTCTGCCATTAAACGTGTTTTGTATCTGAAAGTTCTGATCCGTCACATATAATTCATCCAGCTCCCATTGATTTGCCATATTGCGCAATTCAGCCGCATCCATCGTTTCATCCTTGTTGAACTGGTAGTAATATGCAATCGTATCAAGCTTTGCCTGCGAAAATGCATCATATTTGTCAAGCACATCCTCTGCATCTTCCTGATTTGTCACCAACCTCTGCTCCGCAACACTTAATTTTCCGATGGAATTATCATGCTGATTCTGAAGCGCAAAATATGTCTGTACGCTCATCAGCAGCACAAAAAGAAGTATTAAACTGATAACAGCCAGCAAAGCGTCATAAATAAGTCTTTGAATCCTTTTTTTCTTTTGTACCCTCATATTCTCGATCCCCTCTTTCAAACTTTTTTATCTACCGTACTCTCTACTTAACACTTGCAATTGTCACATACAATTTATTTGGATCAATGGGTTTTATCAGACACTCATTCATGCCCGCCTCCCTATATTTTTTGACATCCTCTTCATAAGCATTTGCCGTCAACGCGATAATCGGTATCGTTTTGGCATCTTCTCTTTCCAGTTTTCGGATGTATTTCGTTGCATCCAGTCCATTCATCACAGGCATTCGAATATCCATTAACACAAGGTCATATTGCGACAACTCAGACTGTTCAAACAGCTCCACTGCCACACTTCCATCTTTTGCCCATGTAACGTTACATCCCGCCTTTTCAAGCAGCTTTGTAACGATCTGTGCATTCAGAGGATGGTCTTCCACAAGAAGAATGTTTTTGCCTTTTATTTGACACATCGCCCTGTTTTTTTCTGTCTGCTCTGTATTTTCTGCGTTTTCTGCCTTTCCCCGCTCCACTGTCTCGAAATCTATCTCTATGGTAAACGTAGTTCCCTGCCCTAATTTACTTTCTACACTCAGTTCTGCGCCCATAAGCTCTGTCAACTGTTTCACGATAGACAGACCAAGTCCCGTGCCTTCATGCAGCGGTGTGATTGTATTATTCTCCTGCGAAAATGGCTTGAAAATTCCATCTTCCAAAAATTCCGGACTCATTCCACTTCCAGTATCTTTCACGGTAATCCGGTCATGGACAAGGTTCCCTTCTCTTCCCAGCTCCTCGACTACAAGCTCTACCGTTCCGCCTGCCGCAGTAAATTTAAATGCATTGGAAAGAAGATTTAAGAAGATTTTTCTGATGCACATCACATCAACCAGAACATATCCGTCAAAATTTGTATTTTTGTTTACAATTCGAAATGTAATCCCTTTCTCATCTGCGTTCTCTGTTACCATGTCTGTGCATGAATGGATCAATTTCCGGATAGAAATCACTTCAGGATGCAATTGCATTTGATCCGAGTTAAATTTCTGATAATCGAGGGTATCATTGATCAGCCCCAGAAGATAGGTTCCTGATTCCCTGATTTTATACATATTTTCCTTTAACACCTTCGCATCTGTTTCATCGGCGGAAAGAGTAACCAACCCCAAAATACTATTCATCGGTGTCCTCATATCATGACTGATTCGTGAAAAGAAATCTTCTCTTGCCTGCGTTGCTTTTTCTGCATCATCGAGCGCCTGTGATAACTCTTTGTTTCTTATTTTATCGTGCTTTCTCTGGCGAAGACCAAGTAGAAACAATCCCATACCAAAAAAGAAAATAACAACGAATATAATGACCATCACAAAGAAAACCGGCTGTGCATAGATCATCGCCAGTAAGGTTGGTTTTCCTTTTTGATAATAGGTGTAGGCATCGGCTGTCTTAGAAATATCCTCTTTTGTAATGGTTCCAATACTCTTGACCAGAATCGAGGACAGATTGCTGTTTTCGTTCCCTTTGACCGCAAGGGAAAAATCTGTATTTTGATGATTATCTGCAACCACAACGAGAGAATTCGTCACATCCGAGTAGACCCAGTCCTGCACACATCGCGTATAAGAATACAGGAAATCGGCATCACCATCTATCACTGCCTGTATACAATCTTCGACGGAATCATAGCTTATAAACTCTGCGTCCAGATTGTCCCGCAGCCATCCACTGATACTGCTCCCCACAATTGCACACCGGTTGCCCGTTCCATCATAGTCCTTTCGCCGAAGCATGGACGTCGCACTGTTATAATAAGTATCTGTTCGTATGAATCCATTCAATTCTGCTTTTCCATAATCACCGGTGAAATCACATATGATATCAGCCTGATCCATCTCTGCCATATATTCATCCCGGGTCTGCGTGACGATGAACTCTACTGTGAGCCCTGAACGTTCAAAAATCGTCTGACAGATATCGGTCAAAAGGCCCTTCATTTCTCCCTCTTCATAATAGGACAATGGTTTTCGGTCAGGATTGATTAATGCTTTATAAACCTTTTTCTCCTTCGCACTTTGTTCTACAAAAGCGGCTTCTTCCTGCGTGTAAGGAATTGCGCTGCCCATATCTGATGCGTAATACTTCCGATAAAGTTCTTCCCGAAACTCTGCGTCATCCGATTCTATTTTAGATAGTGCACTATTGACCTCCGTCAAGAGTTGCGAATTTTCTTTATTCACAGCAGCATAAACCGGTATTTCATCGAACTGATCCAAGATCCAGACGTTCTCAAACGTTGTGAAATTAGGAGCTACCGCTATATCTATTTCGTCTTGTTGGATAGCGTTCTCCAACGCTTCCCGGGTTTCATATCCAACCTCCTGATATGTAAATGCGTTGTTTGCAGCGTACTCACTAAAGGCTTCCCCTTCGCTGCTGTCCGTAAGAAAACCAACTTTTATGCCATCCCATTTTTCGAAGTTATTCACCGAGAATTCATTATTTCCCGTTTTTGCAATAATCCGACTGGCTATATAGCCAACCGGCAGCGTCGAATAGCTGAATTTCTCCATTCTATCCTCTGTTTTCAAGGCATAAACGAGCAGATCGACCTGGCCGGACTCCAAAAGATCAAACATGTGATTCTCACTGTAGTTTTCTTCATATCCTACATAATCGTACTGCCAATTTTCATAGACAAGCATCTTTTGCGTAATGTCATATCCGTAACCGCTTTTCATGCCATCCTCCGACTGCATAAAATATCCTTCCATCGGATTGTATCCAACCTTTACTACCTTACGTTCCGACTGCGCTACATCATCCGACGCGTGTACCTTTTCACACGGTGTCAATATCAGCGAGAGCCCGGCGAGAATACAAACCACTCCGGTAAGTATTTTTTGTAAAGATTGACTTGTTTGATTTGACACCTTCATAACAGTTCCTCTTTCTGCATGAATCCATCCCAAATTGTTCTCTGCATGTTTCATAAAGCAATATTTTCCTTAATATTTAAATTTTACCACATATTATCATTTTAGAAAAGGCATAGAAAAAGAAGCTGCGCAAATGGCGACAGCCTCTTGTTTCATTCCTTTAAATAGAAGTTTCGTAAACACCCTCCATTATTTTCTTTTTATACATTTTGTTCACTACTAAGACCATCAGTGCCTGTCCCACACCATATATCACAGTGCAAATCACTCCGGTACTCAGATTTGATATGACGCTCGATCTGTCGATCACTAGAATCCCTCCCCATAAGAAGAGCAGACCGAGTACAAATGGAACCCACATTAAAATCCCAATATTACGATTTATGATCTTCGATAATTCTTTTTTCGACAGACCAATCTTCACAATATTTTTATAGTAATTGCATTCTTTTTCCATAGTCGAGTATAATCTGGAGTAGATAAAACTTGTGATTCCTAGTAAGAATGAAAAACAAAGAATACTGCCGATATAGAGTATCAGATCTTTTTCCAACCGGTCCGATTCATAATAAGTATAGTCTGATATGAATGTTGCCTGCTGTTTGTCTCTTAATGGCAGGAAATACTGGTAAAGATCGTGTGTCTTATCCTTCAGCGAAGTCCAGTTGTTCACGTCGAAAGCATAGAACTCCTTGACAGCCAGTTGATCTTCGATTTTCTGAAAAACTTCATCCGATACAACCGTTGTCTCGCTTAGATACCCTGACAGCCAGATCAGGTTCTGTTGTGTACCTGTTTTCTTTAATTGATAACCCTGCTGCCCACACAGTTCCTGATATACATCCGGTATTTCCAAATTCTTCTGCTTTACCTCTCCTGCAGCCACAAGTGCTTCTTCTCCCTGCAGCCGGACATTTGGATACTTCAGGAATTGGGCAATCTGATTATACATGCTGACCGGCATGATCATCGAACCATAATTGCTCTCCGGATCATTTGTCCAAAACTGCATCTTTATTTCCTTATATCCAGGCTCATCCTGAATGGTCTTCCTAATAAGCTCTACGTTTCCTTCTGTATCTGCACTCTCATCCCACGATGTATATAGATACGCAGACGGACATTGTTTGCGAACCAGTTCCTCTACATGTTCCGTAGATGACACCATCAATATGACAGATAAGAACGTAATTCCATATAATACCGCCGATATGGTGATGAGCTGCAGATTGCTGTGAATTTTACTGATAAAGTTTGACATCAGCAGTAGTCTCGTCCCCTGATAGTAGCTCCCCTTGGATTTTGACACGAAAATGTAGAAACGGATTCCTTCATATACCACAATACACATAAAAGATGCAACTGCAACCACTCCAACCGGTAACAGGAAAAAGCTCACAATATCTTCATATTTTGTAGCAAACAGACCTACAATAATAGCGGCTGTACTTATGACAAATACAGCATACATCCCAATTCGCTTTGGCATTGTTTCTGCCATTTCTTCTACCTTGATCAGCTGAACCACTTTACTTTTTCTTATCAGTCTAGGCGCAATGACGGAAATCAGTAAAAATACAACCCCCATGATGATGATTGTCATTATAATTGCTTTTACAGGAAAATAAAAATTCAATTCCACTCCACTGATGACTCTTTCCGCCGCAGATGAAAAGATCTTAAAGAACAGCATTCCAATTAAAATACCAAATATGATAGAGCCCAAACCTATCACAATATTTTCATAAAAGATCAGTTGATTTAATTGTTTTTTTGTTCCACCGTGTATGACAATAATACCAAATTGTTTTCCCCTTGCTTTCGAAAAATTCTTGACCGAATATGTAATGAAAAACAGTGAGAAGCAAACAGAAATCAGTTGTGCTGCAACCAGAATATACCACATTGCACTGTTGACATCGATCACCTTAAACACAGGATGTCCTGCCAGCGCGATAAAGAGAAAAAAGATAAACACTGAAAAAACACAGTTGGCAAAATAATAAATGTATGTTTTGGTATCCCGAATAATGTTTTTCCAGGCAAGACTAAACAGTGTCATGTCTGCCGCCTCCTAACAATGTCATCGCATTCAATATCTCTTCCTGGAATTCCAGTGCATCTCCCTCCCTGACGATTTCCTGATAAATCATACCGTCTTTGATAATATAGACTTTTTGACAATAGCTCGCTACCAAAGCATCATGCGTCACCATAAGAACCGTTGTTTTTTTCTTTTTATTCAGCATACCAAATAATTCCATCACATCCTTTGCTGCTTTCGAATCCAAATTTCCCGTCGGTTCATCTGCAAGCAATAATGCAGGATCCTGAACAACTGCCCGCGCAACAGCAGTCCTTTGTGCCTGTCCGCCTGATATTTCATAGGTTCTCTTCTTCAGCAGTTTCCCGATACCTAAAAGCTTTGCGATTTCTACGGTACGCTGTTTCATTTCGCCCACAGGAACTTTCTCTAATGTCATTGGCAGCATAATATTTTCTTCCACCGTCAATGTTGGGAGCAAATTGAAATTTTGGAATACGAATCCCAATGTATTTCTTCGAAAAGATGCCAGCTGCTCATCATTCATTTCATGTGGATTCTTCCCTCCGATTCTGACTCGCCCTCTCGTTGGCTTATCGATCGTGGATATCACATTTAAAAATGTACTTTTTCCACTTCCGGATGGTCCCATAATAGCAATCATCTCACCTCGCTCCACTTCAAGATTAATTCCTCTGAGTGCACGAACCGGCACCTTTCCATCATATGTTTTTTCCAGTCCTTTTATTGATAAAACCTTCATTTTCTCATCCTTCCAAATCTATGATACTTTTTCGGTTTTCAAACACAATCGAAAATACACTGCCTTCTCCCAGTTTACTTTCAACCTCAATTCCATGCCCGAGGTAATCCGCAATATGCTTCACGATATACAATCCGATTCCACTGGACTCCCCAGTCTCCCGACCATTCTTTCCCACAAAAAACAATCGAAAGATCCGATCTATGTCCGCACTGGAAATTCCCATCCCCTGATCCTTAATCGATAGAGTGACACGTTCTCCGCTTCTGTCCACCGTAAGTGTCACGTTGCTCCCGGCCTCACTGTATTTTACTGCATTCGTAAGAAGCTGATAAAGTATAATCTCCAGCCACTTGGGATCGGAATATACTTCGATCTCTTTCTCAACGCACAACTTCGGGTACACACGATTTGAAATAAAATATTCTTTTAATTCGTTGATACTTTTCTTACATACCTGATATAAATTCACACGTTCTGCCTTGAATTCATGTTCGACTGCATCTAACTCATAAATATAAATAATCTGGTTCAAATGATACTCAATCTGACGTATTCCACCTGTTATGTGGACATATTCTTCATCTTGTACATGATCCCCCATCAGAAGCTTCATAACAGAAAGAGGGGTCTTTATCTGATGAACCCACTGATAAATCATCAGTTTCTGTTCCCTGCGTTCTGCTTCCATGCGCTCTATTTCATAATAGTGCAGAAGCTTTACCTTTTGTAATAACTGCTGTACTTCCTTTTCCTGATTGCTTCTTGGATTCGAAATCTGAAAATCGTCCACCTGAGTGGAATCCTCGATTCCATATAATTCATATACCTGCCATGTGGCATAAAGCCTCCATGTTAAGACAAGAACCAGCCCAATCACATCGATTGCGCAATAGTAGATTGCATCTAACATTTCCGCATCTTGAAAAAATCCGTAAAGAAAGAAGAATCCTACCGGAAACGTGAGGAACAGCACGACCACCCAGATATGATCTTTCCAGAATCTTTTCAGATGTTCTCTCTTCTTCATTCCTTCACTCCCATACGATATCCTACACCGCGAACTGCTTTGATATCGATTTTGGAGGAGATCTCTTCCATTCTTTTTCGAATCCTGCTAATTGCAACATTTAATGTATTTTCTTCTACAAAACAATCTTCATCCCATATTTGATTCAATAGCTCTTCTCTCGTCACAACATCCGGAGCTTTCTCAAACAGACAGCGAATCACCAATGCCTCATTTTTCGTTAATTCCACACTTTGATTCTTTCTGGTTATCTGTAATTTGTTCATGGAAAATGCACAGTCTGCAAACATAATCTGATCTTGACCTGCACTGGCATACTCTCCATATGCTCTTCGCAGCTGTGCATCAATCTTGGCTATCAGCACATCCATTGAGAATGGCTTTATCACATAATCGTCCCCGCCATTTCTCATGGCAAGAACCTGGTCACTGTCTGCATTCCTTGCAGAAATAAAGATGATCGGACATGAGGTAAATTTTCTCATCTTATGACACCAGTAATATCCATCATAAAATGGCAGTGTAATGTCCATCAAAATCAAATGTGGCTCTATTTTCTTACATTCCTCGTCCAGCATTTCAAATTTCCTGCTGCAGTAAGGGGAAAACCCATATTTACAAAGATGAGACTGCAACAGATCTGCAATGACCACATCATCTTCTATAATCATAATCTTATATTTTTCAACCTGATCCATCCTTGTACCTCATCTTTTGTTTTTCTTACCATTTTATTATACTATGACCCAGGTTTTTTTCAATCTTAATTTACTTCTCCTTTTTACTGTTCTGGTTGATTGCTTCGACGGTTTTCGCTGCATGCTCTTTTAATTTCTTTCCGGTACCATTGAAAAATGCTTTTACATAATCAAACACCCCGCGAGGATTCTGTATTGCTACCACAGCATACATCATTTGCGGTGTTAGTGGCTTACTCCAGATAAAATACCCCGGTTCCCAGGAACTCGGGCTATATGCTTCCTTTGCACGGTGAAGATTTTTAAATCCATAAATGTTATTCAGATTTTCGTATATGAATTCCAGCATTTTTTCTGCCGGCTTTGCTTCCTGACCTTCTTCCACAACGTTTGCCAGTGGTGCAAGTCCCATACTTCCATACTCATAGCCCTCTGCCTTAAATATCTGAAAAGCTTCATACATGATTTTCTGCATAATTCCATTCGGTGCCTGGTCAGAACGTCTCGTTACATCCGCCATATATCCCCCCTTAAAAGGAGTAAAGACAATAAAGCCCTGCATGATGCCGTCCGGATCCAGCGCATAAAAATAACGCTTGTCCATCGGATTGTCAAGTCCCACGCCTCCCAGCGTAAATACCAGCTCTCCGCTGCTTTTTCCGGATAACCATTCACTGGTAATACGATCAAATTCCCGTTCCAGCTGTGGGTTTCGCTGCTCTGTCACCTTATATTCAAGAACCTCAAGTCCTGCCTTTGTTGCATGATTGATGTTCGCTCTCATCTTCTGACCCTTTTTTCCTGCAATATTATATTCCTGCAGATAGAATCGAGGCTCTTCTCCGCATTTGATAATGCTGAAGTTGTACTTTTCGTAATACTCAAGATATTTCTCAGTCGTACTCAGGAAAAACATATGTAAGGAAGACGTCTCACAGAAGTCATACAATTCCTGAAGTAATACTGGAAAATCCTCATCTGCGCAAATTGGATCACCGTTTATGATCATGGTATCTCCCACAACGCCATAAGGCACAACACCGTCTGCCTTCTCTCCAAAAAACAGTGTCTTATCATCCTCCAGAGTCAGATAAGCGCTTGGATTCTGACCATAAGCCATCACTAACTTTCTAGCATGTTCCAAATCCTCTTTTGTGGTTTTTCTTTTGCTTAAGAACGGCGCAATTGCAAATATAGCCGCAAGCAGAATGCATCCCCAGCTGATCCAGAAGATAAAATGTTCCACACTCATCATATAGGAAGCTGCATTTAATCCTTCAAAGCTCGCACTTCCAAAGATGCTGGAAATCGTAATTGTAATACATTTCCACAAATCCGGTGCTTCACCGGTAAGGGAACCAAGCAATGAGTAATGTGCTAAAAGTGCATTTACAAAAACAACTACAAGCATCAAAAGAGCAAGCAAAAGACCTTTTTTCATTGACCATGGATCTGACTTCTTATAGAAATCCTTCCATCCCCAGAATAAAATCACAAGGATCATAATCTCTAAGAAAATAAACAATTGTACGATATGATCACTACTTCTGGTGGCGTGCCCTGCCAGATTAAGAATCGTAAGGCCAATCGCGATCAGCCATGGTACGCGCTTTCTTTTGTAAAGATTATAACTGACAATTAACAACAGGACCGCCAGTACACGCTCTGCCATGCGATTCATATGCAGAAGAGCTTTCATTTCTTCCGCAACAGCCCCCTGTCGTACAAAGCTTAATACTAACAGTAAGATCGAGCCGATCACTATGGTGACAATCGCAGCATTTTCCAGATAATACCTTCTGCTATTTTTCTTTTTCATTTCAAATTCCTCTCTACTCTCCAGCCCTTTGTGGCAGGTATGCTTCATTTTCTAGTCCGCAAAATTTACTTTCACATTGCAGATTTCCGAATCAGTAAATGTTCTTACATCCGGTCCATATAAACCGACTCCGGAAGTTACAATATTATGCATTTCATCCTTTTTTAAATATCCACAGGCGTTTTCCCAAAACAATTTAATAAAAAGATTTCCCGGAAAGATCTGACCATCATGTGTATGTCCACACAAATCCAAATCTGCGCCTGCATCCGCTGTCTCCTGAAGCTCACGCGGTTCATGATCTAACACAATGATTGGTTTGGACTGATCCAGGTCTTTTGTCAATTCTGCAATATCCAGACGCTCTTCCTTTGGATTTCCGGGACGTTCCTTGTCTCTTCTGCCTACGATGTAAAATGCATCATCAACCAGAGTGCTCTCATCTCTTAATAATTTAAAATCCATAGATTCAATAAATGCTGTCATTCGCTCGTCATTTAGCTTATTCTTTTTCCCGCCAAAGGTAAATCCACCGATGATTGGCTCTTCAATATCATGATTTCCATAGACACAGTAAACGCCATACTTGCACTTCATGCTCATAAGAATTTCTTTCAGGCGCTTTGGATCATCGAGAGACTCATAGCTATTATCAAACATATCACCTGCAATGACAATGATATCTGCATCCTGTGCATTCACTTTTTCAACCATGCGTTCCATCTGTGCACATCCGACATTATAGCCAATATGTAAATCAGCAAGCAGAACAACATTTAATTCGTCTCCCGCTTCACATGTTTTTTCAACATCCACTTCATAATTGTTGACCTGTACCACTCTCGCATTGATCACACCGTAAATGCACATCGCTGCTGTTGCGGCAAGAACAACGCCACCGGTAATAGAAAAGGCCTTTTTAGAATGATAAAGATCGCTGGAAATCACTTTGCATTTCCACAAAATTTTCACAAGAATGTCTGCTACTACTACAAAAAGCAGCATATAGATGCAGATGGCAAACCAATAATTTGCGACATGCATAATTCCTCTTTTAAGCACATTGTCCGTCGGCCACAAAAACCCGATGAGCGGCGAAGCCGCCAGTAATACATAGACAACAATGTAGGTATAGATAAACCCTTTTTTTCCAAAAAATTCATGGCAGGATTTTAACCATTTCAAGCTTCTCCTGATAATGTAATAATTAAATATAATATATAGTGGTAATAAAAGTATTGCAATCATTCTTTTCCTCTTTTCTGTCCAATCCTACCATTGACCCTTGATATTGTATCTGACGATAGTCAGTAATTCCCTTTCCCGCATTCGGATGCTTCAATGAATATATATTATCCGCTACAAAAACGCCAAGAAGTATCACACAAATCGGAATTAAAATCTGTAGTTTTATCTTCCGAATAACATTATCCATAAGTGGCGCAAGGACATACACAATACCCATTCCTCCAAGTCCAAACACTAAGACGCCTTCTGCGCAGATACGTCCATTCAAATTTAAAAAGTATCCACTGTAATCCCACCATTTCTTTCCATTGTGAGCCACCTGCAGGTAATAAGAAGAGACATATTCCACACAGCCGCAAAGCAGCATCCCAGCCACAAATTCTACCGGTGGATACTCCCGAAGCTTCTTTAATACAACCAGAATCAATACTCCGCCCGCTCCATAAATCGGCAGCCACGGTCCATGCAGCACTCCGCGGTTAATAAACATACCGTCTTTCACAACGTGCAGACTGACTTCCCAAAGCCATCCGATGAATGAAAATCCAAAGAACAGCAGAACCAGTGATGCTAGCGAGTAACATCGCAGATACGAAATATTCTCCGCATTTGCCACTTTTTTCTTTTCCGGAATCACAAATAATCTGTTTGGATAGGCTCTTCCTTCTATGAAATCCTTATAAGAACTAATTTTAAGTCGCCGTTCATGACTCTCTTCCCTCTGTTTTTCTGTATCATCCAGAACAAGTACAATACCAAAAACATCTGCCAGGAAACGCAAAACGCCTTTACGTTCTTCTATTGGGAGCTTATTTTTTTCGATCAGTTCCTCTATATCTGCATAGCTTTTTTCCAAAACGTCCTTAGGTGCCTTTTCGTACAGATATACGTCACAAAATGCTTCAAAACCTTCGATTTCATTTTCAATGCCCAGTCTGCGCAGTTCTGTATAATATTCGGAAAAGGTGCAGATTTTGTATGGATTCAAGAAAAATACATTCGAGATTCCTAATGTCAGAATGCCCAGAATATCCCATCCCCAAAAGGTGACATCCAAAATAAAACATTCCCATTTGTGTCCCTTCATGATTCTGCGAGACAGCGTAATCGCCTCTCTTGCCTTAAGGTCCGGATTCTCAGCCAGAATAAATGGGACCATCCGGTACGAATAGCGTTTGATGATTCCACCGATCACCGTAAGGTTCCATAGAAATTTGAAAAAAGCTAATACAAACATATCGCCCGCAACCCGGCACCATCTTCGCACGCGGAGCAAGAATATAAAACGGGATACCGGAACTTTTTCGTATGTTCTGCATTCCAGTGAAATTCTACGCAAAACCACTGCCAGCGTGTTCTTGACAAAATACCATGCCGCCAGCATAACACCGGCACAAGCCAGTATAAATAATATAATTGCAACATCACTGGAATGAACCAGTGTATTGGCTGCAGAGAGAAGTGTAATAAACACCGACCCCGATGTAACCGAATTTACGATATTCGCCAGCACGCCACGACTGTGTCCCAATATTCTGCTGGCTCCTGCCCGTGTCGATTCCGCAATTTCCGATTCCTTAATTTCTTCTGCTTCCTGTTTTCCCGCCGCGATACCATCTTGCAGCACTCTTTCAATCACCTCTGAAGTGTGAATGGTTGTCATAGCAGTCCCTGAAACGATTTTTTCTTCCTCTACCACTCCGACGCCAATTGATACAAAGGTGGTAGAATTTTTGAATTCATTTCCCAGCACGGCAACAAACAGACATCCTAAAAGTAATAATCCATAATGTCTTCGAAACACATGTTTTGCGTTCCTCTTCAAATCCTTTCTTGTTATCATACAAGATTCCCTCTCTTATTCTCTCATTTTCCAGTCATCCATCAAAAAAAAAGAATCAGGGCAGCAAGCCACCCTGACCCTCTATTCTTATGCCATATTCTGCTTTGCCCCAAGAATAAAAAGAAACGGCAACAGCACTCCAAATGCAAGTCCGATGATTCCAGAAACATGAAAACCATTTGAAACCATTGACATAATCGATGAGATAAGAGCCAGGATGAAAAGCACACTTCCAATAACCATTAAAGATTTTGCTTTTTCCCTATTCCGGCAATTCTTCACGCCCATAATTCCGGCAATGAGTTCCACCAGCCCATAAATCAAACCAATACCCGACATAACCATAAGCAGTGAACCACCTTGTGCCACTGTTGTTTGTGATGCAGAACTTCCTTCTGCGATATTACTGCTCATGCCAACCATCAAGCCACTGCCTGCCAATCCCATACCGTAGATAACCACAGCAATTGCTCCAATAATAATAAATATAATACCAACTACTTTTAACTTGCCTGCTCCTCTGCATTCCATAATCAATCTCTCCGCCTTTCATTCTTTAAAAAATATCCATTTATGTATTCATATCACATTATATCATTGATCTGTCCTGTCGAAAAAGCGGGAAAGATGACATAAACCTTACATTTTTGTCATCTTTCCCGCTTTCACTTCTATTCTTCTACCTTTAACATCCGATATCCCACGCCGACATGGGTCTGGATATATTGTGTTGAACTTCTTTCTTTCTCGATTTTCTTTCTCAATGTTGCCCCAAAAACTCTGAGAGAGGAGATATCGTTATCCCAGCTTCTTCCCCAGATTTTTTCAGTAATAAATGTATAGGTCAGAACCTTTCCGACGTTCTGCGCAAGAAGACAAAGTATCTTATATTCAATTGGAGTCAAATGCAGCTCTACTCCATCAAAATATGCACAGCCCGCTCCGTAATCCACGCTTAAACTCCCATTTACGAACACGGACGATTTTTCCATATCTGCATTGATATATGCCATTCTTCGCTCCGTAACACGCAGCCTTGCAAGCAGCTCTTCTATGGAAAATGGTTTTGTCAGATAATCATCCGCACCTGCGTCAAGAGCCTCGATTTTATCCGTATCTTCGCTGCGGGCACTTATAATAATAATCGGAACATTCGACCAGGTTCTTACTTTTTTGATTACTTCTACCCCATCCATGTCGGGGAGTCCTAAGTCTAATAATATAATGTCCGGATTATGGGAGCTTATCTCGAGAAGTGCCGCCGTCCCACTTGTAGCCGTAATATATCTATAATTATGTAATTTTAACGTAGTTGCGATTAAATTACATACCGAACGGTCATCCTCCACCATTAAAATCAATGTTTTATTCATCATACAACTCTCCATTCACATTGTAATCTTCCATTCTGGGTTGATATGCCTCAAGTGAAAATGTAAATATCGAACCATGAGGATGATTATCTGAAACCGTTATCGTCCCGCCATGTGCCTCAATAATTGATTTGCAGAGAAAGAGTCCGAATCCGACACTTCTCCTGCCATCTGCTATCTTTTGTACTCCAGTGTAGAACATGTCGAAAATATATTCCTTTTCGTCATCCGGAATTCCCTGCCCCTCATCTTTCACGCTGATTAAAATTCTATCTGCCTGCTTCTTCGACATGATCCATATCTGTGAGCCATCCGGTGTATATTTTGTCGCATTCTCTATCAGATTAATGATAACCTGTATAATCAGCTTTGCATCCATCTTCGCCATCAAAAGTTCATCCGAATACTCCACATGAATCTCATGATTCTGGTTCATTCTCTGCATATGGTGCAGTGCCTCGTTTAGAACATCCTCAATCAGTTCCGGTGCCATGCGGATATTCATTTTGCCTTCTTCAATCTTGGTCACTGCCAGCAGATTTTCCACAAGGTTTATAAGCCACATGGAGTTATCATAAATATCTGTATACAGCTTGACTTTTGTCTTTTGATCCAGCTCTTCTCCATTGGAGATTAAATTACTTGCATTCCCTGAAATTGAAGTAAGCGGAGTCCGCAAATCATGCGAAATAGACCGTAACAGGTTTGCTCTTAATTGCTCTTTAATCGCCAGTGCAGTTGCTTCTTCTTTCTCCCGCCGAGTTTGTTCATTTTCTAATGCGAATGCGCACTCTCCGAGTATAGATAAAAGAACACTTTCTTCAAAATCCTCCAACCGTGTTTTTTCGATTGCAATACCAATCACACCATATACAATTTCATTTACCCGAATGGTCAGATACATGCATTTTGCATCCGGCATGTGATCGGTTGTCGCACCACCATGTTTATTATTATGTAATACCCATGATGCTGCCTTTTTCTCATACTCAGATGTATAAATATCGACCGGTACGCTGTCGTCTGCCATAAAGACATTCACTTTTCCAAGTTCTCCATTCTGACATAAGTAGATAATCAGATTTCGATTCAATAATTTTCCCAGCTGTTTGGCAGTCAGTGCTACAATCTCCGTTTGATTTTTCACTCGTTCCAAAAGTCGATTTGTGTCAAAGAGAATCTGCATTCTATATGCTGCCTGTGCTGCCTCTCTTGCATGCTTTTTTAATTTCACGGTCAGAGAGCTGGCAATAAACGCTACAAGTAACATTACAAAAAAAGTAAGCGGATACTCTTTTTCAAATGCTAACAGCGTATAGCGCGGCTCAATAAAAAAGAAATTAAACAACAGCACACTTACGATAGAGGATAGGATACTGTATCCCTGCCAGTTTGTGAGGATTGCCGTAAACAACACACCAACAATATACACCATAATAATGTTGGATGCACTGAATCCAAGACGGTCAAAGAGAAGACAAATTCCGGTAGCACAAAGTAATACCTCGACAGTTGACGCGATATCTCTTGCATTCATATTCGTTTGTTTCCATTTACTGTGGGGAACTCCTACTGATTTCATATCTTTAACTATAGTTTATCCGATTGCAAATATCAACTCTTATCATCAACTAATTTCAATAAAATGTCATTCAAATACTTCTTTTTTTCTGTTTTGTTCTCCGGATACCAGATTACCCTGACTGTTTTTTCCTGATAAACGACAGGCTCCACTGTGGTGTTATAACAATTCATCCGCAGATGCTGGGGAATCAGAGTCATGTTTCTGCATTGCATCCTGTCGTCAACCCATCTGATACTGTCAGATGCAATCAACGCACAATCAATCTTCTGCTCGTCCAGCAATTTGCTCAACTCTCCTGCATCCGCAGAACATAACCGGAACTTATATTCATCCTGATCCTTTGTAAAATCACATAGTTTTGAAATAAAGTTTTCCGCCAGAAATGGCATGTCAAAGCCTACAACCAATTCCTGATCTGCAAATGATCGATACATTGTACTGCTATTATTCCCGATGAAAATATCAATTTTCTTCATAATCCAGAAGCCCGTATATAACACAATTATACAGGCAATCACTACTATCATTATCTTCATCCTAAACCCCTTATATATGAAAGCATTTATGTACGTCCTTTAAGTTGCCTGATACAAGCATTGTAAGATCGTCTGTCAAAGTTGTATCTATATTTACAGACAGATGCAATCTGTGATTCTGTCTGATTCCAATGATGTTAATATTAAATTTCTTTCTAATATCTAACTGACCAACCGTCTTTCCAAGCCATGACTCCGGCACAGAGAGTTCGAATATTCCATGGTCCTCATCCAATTCGATATAATCTATAATATGATCCGATGTATAGCGAATTGCCGTCCATGATGCAATCTGTTTCTCTGGATATACAATTCGATCCGCTCCGATTTTTAATAGAAATTTCGCATGAACATCCCGGGTTGCTCTGGAAACAACCAGCTTGGCTCCCAGTTCTTTTAATAATGCCGTTGCTTCCAACGAACTCTGAAATGCATCACCAATTGCAACAATACACACATCGAAATTGCGGATTCCAAGCGAATTAACAAATACCTCATCTGTACAATCCCCAATCTGTGCGTTTGTTACATAAGGTAAAACTGCATTGACTCGTTTTTCCTGTATATCCACTGCCATAACCTGATGGTTCATTGTATCTAATTTGATTGCTATGTGTCTTCCAAATCTCCCTAAACCTATTAACAATACATTTTTCATGATCTTTCTCCTTATCCCACTGTGATTTTTTCTTGTGGATATCTAGACTGTGGGTGCTTATAATTCATCGTTGTCGCAAAAACAAGTGTTAATCCTCCAACTCTTCCCATATACATCAGTGACATCAATATAATTTTTGAAAATGTTCCAAGCTCCGCCGTGATTCCTAATGAGAGACCTACCGTACCAATTGCTGATGCCGCTTCAAACAGGCATTCCGTTATAGGAATCTGCTCAATCGTACTAATTGTAATCCCACTGAGAAGAAATAGTATCGTATACATAATGAAAACTGCTGATGCATATTTTACAGTTTCTGTCGCAATCCTTCTCCCACAATAATGTGCATCTTCATTGCGCTTAAACACTGCAATGGTGGATGCCGCCAACACAGCAATGGTCGTTGTTTTAATTCCTCCGGCTGTGGATCCGGGAGAACCTCCAATTAACATCAGTGTGATTATGATCGCCTTTCCGGCACCGCGAAACAGATTCAGGTCAACCGTATTAAATCCTGCCGTTCTCGGAGTTATTGATTGGAAAAAAGATGCCAGAATACGTTCCTTTTGTGAAAACCCGCCCCACGCTGAACTGCCAAATTCAACATAATAGAAATAAAGCGCAGGAACCACAATCAATATAAGCGTCGTTACAATAATCACTTTACTTTGCATTTTATATTTTTTTATATGCCATTTATGACTCCATATATCTTCCCATGTAAGAAATCCAATTCCACCCCAGACAATCAAACACATAATCACAATATTAATGACCGGTTCTCCGCAAAATTCTGTTAAGGATACAAATGGTGTTCGTATTCCCATTAAATCAAATCCTGCATTGCAAAACGCTGAAACGGAATGAAATATGGCATACCAGATTCCTTTTATAAATCCAAATTTTCCACAAAAAATCGGTGCCATAATAGCTGCACCAATTAGCTCTGTCCCGATCGTCATACGAATAATAAAATAAGTAAGTCTTACAATACCACGAATATTCGGAGCTGAAATAGCCTCCTGCATTGCACTTCGCTGCATCAGTCCAATTTTACGTCCTGAAACCATGGCAATTGTAACTGCGACTGTGCATACTCCCATTCCACCAATTTGAATCAGACAAATAATGACAAACTGTCCAAACATGGACCAATAGGTAGCTGTATTATGTACCACCAGACCTGTCACGCATACTGCGGAGGTTGCCGTGAAGGCTGCATCCATAATGCCTGTGCACCTTCCATCCTGCGTTGCAATTGGAAGCATAAGCAACATACTGCCAATCGCAATTACGCATAAAAAGCCCAATACAATAATCTGATCCGGTAAAAAATGTATTTTATTTTTCTTTTGTTTCATGATGTTCTCTACCAAACTTTTACTTATTTTCAGAGCGCACCGTATATCGCTGTAATTTAGATTTCATTTACTCTGAATATTTATCACAATTTTATCATGACACGATTAAAGAAAGTATTAGCATATGTTTATTCATATTAAGATTTTATAAAGACAGCATGTATGCTGTATCTGTTTTCTTACAATAGAAAAAGGTTTCAAATCAAATGATTTGAAACCTTGATATAAATAGCTTTAAGTCTATGCCGCAGACCGGAATCGAACCGGTACGGGAGTATAAGTCCCGCAGGATTTTAAGTCCTGTGCGTCTGCCAGTTCCGCCACTGCGGCACAGGCTTAAGACTATTTAAATGGGACCTACAGGGCTCGAACCTGTGACCCCCTGCTTGTAAGGCAGGTGCTCTCCCAGCTGAGCTAAGATCCCAAGGAATATAATCTTATTGAACATTAGTAGTTCAATAAGCATGAATTATTAAACGACCCGGAAGAGACTCGAACTCTCGACCTCCGCCGTGACAGGGCGGCGCTCTAACCAACTGAGCCACCGGGCCTCGCTATAATACTTTATAAATGGACCTTCGGGGACTCGAACCCAGGACCGATCGGTTATGAGCCGATTGCTCTAACCAGCTGAGCTAAAGGTCCAAAATTTTGTGCGTCCCAAAAAAGGAACTAAGCCGTTGATCGGACTCGAACCGATGACCTGCTGATTACAAATCAGCTGCTCTACCAACTGAGCCACAACGGCACATCAAATGACTCCACCGGGAATTGAACCCGGGTTACCGCCGTGAAAGGGCGATGTCTTAACCGCTTGACCATGGAGCCTTATTCAATTATTTTATGCAAACATATTGCATAAAAAACTCCCCGAGCTGGGCTCGAACCAGCGACCCTTCGGTTAACAGCCGAATGCTCTACCACTGAGCTATCGAGGAATATGAAAAGTACTTTATGTACCTTCAAAACTTCATACAAAGATTTTGTAAACATCCATTTACCTATTCCGTTTGGTTATGCCCTCGACCTATTAGTAACAGTCAGCTCCATACATTACTGCACTTCCACCTCTGTCCTATCTACCTTGTCGTCTTCAAGGGGTCTTACTAACT
>JAQUVD010000013.1 GCA_028693555.1 Hespellia sp. | reverse complement strand
TATAAAAACAGCCTGAATCTGACGTTGTATTTGTGAACCTGACTTTAAAATGAGGCCAGGTCGAATACTTGTGGGTAAATCAGTAAAACGATGTATTAATTTATCATTCTGTCAAACCAATAGCATACGTATATCCATTTGTACATATCTTACCTTCCATAACCTAAAAAAGAACTCAAATTTTCACTTGAGTTCTTTTTACATGTATGCGTCTTACTTCCAACATTCCCTGCTGGATTGTACCATTCATTTGAATTTTGCATTCTCTCTTATCTCTGTACTCTGGCTCCTGCTCCGCCCATAACAGATTCCACTTCTTTCTTACTTGCCATCGTCGTGTCGCCTGGTGTTGTCATCGCCAGCGCACCGTGAGCCGCTCCGTAATTAACCGCAGTCTCTGCATCTCCTGTCGTCATCAAACCATAAATCAGACCCGATGCGAAAGAGTCTCCACCGCCTACACGATCCATAATTTCGAGTCCTTTATAATCCTTTGCCTTGTAGATTTCTCCACCTGCCCAGCATAAAGCGCTCCAGTCATTGACTGTGGCAGTCTTTACTTCACGGAGTGTCGTTGCCACTGCTTTAAAGTTCGGATAGGTCTTGACTGCTTCGTTGATCATTTTCTTATAGCCATCGATATTCAGCTCTTTGAGGTTCTCGTCATTTCCTTCAATCTCGAATCCAAGGCATGCTGTGAAATCTTCTTCATTACCAATCATAACATCTACGTATTTTGCAATTTCTTTGTTTACTTCCTGTGCTTTTTCTAATCCGCCAATCGCACTCCACATAGAAGGACGGTAGTTGAGATCATAGGATACGATGGTTCCGTATTTCTTTGCTGTCTTGATTGCCGCAAGGACCGTCTCGCATGACTGCTCCGATAATGCTGCATAAATGCCACCCGTGTGCAGCCAGCGTACACCTAATGTTCCAAAAATATATTCGAAATCAAAGTCTTCCGGTTTTGCCTTTGCAATCGCTGTATTAGCACGATCTGAACATCCCACTGCACCACGAATTCCGAATCCTCTTTCTGTAAAGTTGATACCATTTCTGCAGGTACGTCCAATTCCATCTGTAGGCATCCAGTGGATTAATCCTGTATCTACGCCGCCCTGAAGGATAAAGTCTTCCATCAGCTTTCCAACTTCATTATCTGCAAACGCTGTAAGAATACCGGTCTTTAGTTCAAAACATCTGCGAAGTCCACGGGCTACATTATATTCTCCGCCGCCTTCCCAGGCTCTAAATCCTCTTGCTGTGCGAATTCTTCCCTCGCCCGGATCCAGACGAAGCATAACTTCTCCTAAGGATACTTCATCAAATGCACATTCTTCTTTTGCTCTCATATTTAATTCCATAATTTCATTTCCTCCTGCTCTCTTTTTCAATCGTTTCTGCTTCTCTCGTTCTTTTCTTCCACTGTACTTTTACTTTTATGCGTTTTGTATTGTGGAACTATGTTTCGTATAATGAACCTTTGTTTTTTATTATACGCATACATGCAGCAAAGTCAAGATATATTTTTACTTTTAGCAAATATTACAAGCTATTACAAGCAAATATCTTTTATTGAGACGAAATCATTGACTTTCTTCCCCTTTGTGATATCATAATGATATCAAATTAATTGTTTTATTCACAGAAGTGAAAGGAGTTACTTATTATGAAAGAAAAGGTAATTAGCAGTAAAAAACATGGAATGACTGCATTATGTCTCATCATTCTCTATTACATCGCGGGGATATTAGGTATCATCTTTTCTGCCATGCAATTGGACGCGAATGGTGCTGTCCCTTTATTTGTTGCCACCCTGGTAGTCAGTATTATCGTGGTCTCTATCGGATGGATTCCGCTTTTGGGCCTGAAGGTCGTTGGACCACAGGAAGCATTAGTTTTGACCCTCTTTGGTAAATATGTAGGGACTTTAAAAGAGGAAGGCTTTTACTATGTCAACCCATTCTGTGTCAGTGTAAATCCTGCCGCTACTACGCATTTATCACAAAGCGGTGATGTTCGAACGGAAGGTCATGGAATCGCTTCTGCTCTCACGAAGGGAAATGCTTCTTTGGACGGTTCTGCCATGAACGCAACCAGTAAAAAGATTTCGTTAAAAGCTATGACGCTTAATAACAGCCGTCAGAAAATCAATGATGTCCTCGGCAATCCGATTGAGATTGGAATTGCTGTCATCTGGCATGTCACCGATACGGCAAAAGCCGTTTTTACAGTGGATAATTACAAAGAATATCTGTCCCTGCAATGTGATGCTGCGCTGCGAAACATCATCAAATTATATCCTTATGATACTGCACCTAATGTTGATACGACAGGGGACGGCAAAGCAGACGATGGCAGTCTTCGAGGCTCCAGCGAGATTGTCGTATCCCGCATCCGAAGCGAGATTCAAAAGAATGTAGAAGATGCCGGAATTGAGGTTATGGATGCGCGAATCACGTATCTCGCCTACGCTCCGGAAATCGCGCAGGCAATGCTGCAGCGTCAGCAGGCTTCTGCCGTAGTCGATGCAAGGAAATTGATTGTCGATGGTGCTGTGGGAATGGTCGAAATGGCACTTGACCGCTTGAAAGAAGGAGATGTGATTGATTTAGACGAGGAGCGTAAAGCCGCTATGGTATCAAACCTTCTTGTTGTACTCTGTGGAAACCATGATGCTCAGCCTATCGTGAATTCCGGTTCCCTGTACTAATGGCTGCAGAAAACGGAAAAAAACAGGTTCCCTTACGTCTGTCTGCAAAGCTGTACTCTGAACTTTCATCTTGGGCTGAGGATGATTTCAGATCCGTCAACGGGCAGATTGAATATCTCTTAAGTGAATGTGTAAGACAAAGAAAAAAAGATGGCAAATATGTATCGCAGCATCTGGATGAACCTCCGGAACTGGATATCAAATAAAAATCAAAATGCTGCCTAAACATACTACCGAGAACACCAGATCATACCAGTGCACTTTTGTTACCGAATAAAATGTACGAGGTTCATTTCCGGCAAAGCCTTTGGATTCCATCGCCATTGCCATACTTTCAGACCACCGTATACTATTGACCAGCATGGCAAAAACCGGTTTTAGCGAAAATGGACCCACGTGCATTCCTCTGGTCCGAAGTGCCAGCTTCGCCTGCGAAAATTCGCGCACCATGCTCGGCATCAGATGAAATGCCGCCAAGATTCCATATGCGAATTTGGGGGACAGATGGCACTGGTGCATCAGGCTGCTGATAAACTCCTCCCCATCTGTAGATAATGCGAATAAAATGCCAAGACCTGCATAAGACAGAATTCTGGTTCCAAGCTGCAACGCACTTTGCAGATTCGTAGACATTGCCGCCCTCACTGCATAGGGCACCGACGAAATCTCCGTAAGCTCCGCGGATGTGATGCTATTTCCTTTTGCATAATAAAGTCCCATCATAAACATACCGAATGCTGCCAAAAGAGCCGGAGCAAGAATGACGAGGATATGTTTGACTCGCGCATTGGAAAAAAACAGCAGTAAAAACAGGCAGCTAAAAAACACCGTAAGGTTCAATGTAATATTGTATTGAAACGAAAGCATAATCACACTGAGTAAGACCGTGGCTGCTTTCACGGAAGGATTTAATTTTTCCAGTTTCATATCATTTCCTCCTGCAGTTTCTGTTCCTGCACCCGGTAAATTTGATCTGCCCATGCATGGGCAAGTTCTTCATCATGAGTCGTAAAGATGACGGTCAGACCGTCTTTTTGGATTTTCTCAGTGAGCTGCTCCATAATCGCTGTCGTAGAGCGGTAGTCCTGTCCATAGGTCGGCTCATCTAAAAGCAGAATGTTCTGTTTCCCCGCCAGCACAGACAATACTGCCAGTCTTCGCTGCTGCCCCTGACTCAGCATATATGGCGAATACCTGTGAAACCGCAAAAGACCGTATTCTTCCATCATGTGATCTGCAAGGCATGCACATTCTACATCCTTAATGCCGGGATTCCACTGCATGATACTGCTCTCGACCTCCTGCCTCACATTCTGAGTGATAAATTGATTCGCCGGATTCTGAAATACAATTCCCATATGCTGAAACTGCTCTTTCTTTTTCCAGACCTCCTCACCAAATTGAATTCTTCCTTCATAAGAGATCTGTTTTAGCATAGCCAGAAACAGCGTTGTCTTACCACATCCGCTCGGACCAAGAATTGCAGTCATCGCACCTTTTGGAAACCGTGCATCTATCTGGTTTAACAACTGACGGCGCACCCTTCCTGTCTTCACAAAAATAGACACCTGATCCAGATGACATGCTGCCACCTCCATGTTTCGGACCGGAGTTACCCTCTGACATACACCCGGATAAAAAACACCTTCCTGTTGGAACAACGGATAAAATTCTTCTATGTTTTCTCTGTTCATTCCTCTTGCAAGTACCTTACCGCCCTCGCCAAGAAGAATCATTTCATCCGCTGCCTCCAGCCAGTACTTCATCCGGTGATCAATCACAATGATCGTCTGATTCCGAAGCTTTTTCATCTTGTCCAGAAGCTGAATCAGTTCCCGTGTTCCTTCTTCATCAATATTTGCAAACGGTTCATCCAGGATCATGCACTTACTTTCCATCATATACAGACAGCAAAGCGCCGCCTTTTGTTTCTCTCCACCGGAAAGATTGTGAAGCTTCTTATCCAACAAAGCTTCCATCCCAAGCTCCTTAGCTGCCTTTTCAATGCGCAAATCCATTTGATCAGATGGAATGCAAATGTTTTCCAGACAGAACTGCATCTCTTTGCGCAGCGTGTCCATGCAAAACTGCAGATCCGGGTTCTGAAACATCATGGTGACATACGCAGCCCGCCTGCTCTGATTCATTTCTGCAAGGTTCTTTCCATAAAGAAGGATCTCTCCCTGCTCCAGATAACCGCCATTTTCCGGAAGTAATCCACAGGAAACAGCAGCCAATGTGCTTTTTCCACATCCGCTGCTGCCCATCAGAACGGTAATGCCTCCTGCCAAAATGGTCAGAGACACATCGTCCAGAATATTTCTTTTTGCATTTTCATAATACCGAAATGTCACATGTTCCAGCTGTAATACCGGAAATTCTTCTTTTCTCATGAATACTTTTCCTTACGCTTCTAAATCAACTGCCGTGTTCTGACCAATTGCATATCCGTTTAAAACACCTGCTTTGGCAATCTTATCTGCCAGCTGCTTTGTGATAACGGCAGTAAAGATAACGGAGCTTACCAGACGTACTGCCAGCATCAGAAGCAATACCGGCACCGCGATCTGACTGTAACCACTAATAAACAGGTTGTACACCAAAGTGACTGCCGAACACACGCAGCTTGCCAGACACATTGTCTTCAAATCATATTTCTTATAGCGAAGCAATGACGAGCTCAAATCCAATTCCCTGAACCAGACCGGATAAAATGATAATCGGTCCAAAATAGTTTCCCAGAAGACATTCAATAATTGCTGCCAGCATTTCCGCAATGATACCTGCCCCCGGCTTACGAATGACGTATGCTGCAAAAGCTGCTGCCATAAAATAAATACCATAAAACGGCTCATACCCCAGTGAAGTCAGTCCTGCAGGGGTCAGCAGACCACTCAGGAAACCGCCAGCATAGGTTGCTCCCAGAAATACCACACCAAACAATACGCTCACAATCGCAATCATTAAGACATCTTTTAATTTCCAATTCACTTTCATTTCTCTTTCCTCTTTCCTTTATTCTGCCGTCGGGCTATTCACCGAACAGGTTATCTCAAAAATGTAATGGCTGAGTTCTTTCCCGCAATACGTATTGACATCATGAAAATACTCAAACAATTTCTGTACATCACAATTTAAAATCGTGCAGTAATGGGATGATCCTTCGTAGATTCCCATATCAATTGCGTGATTGACAACCGTTGCAATATGTTCCATATAATTTTCAATTCCCATTGGATACAGCGCAATCTTGCATGCCACAGGGAAATGAATGTCCTTGATTGCCGCTTCATTTACTGGTATATCATCCTCTTTCAGAATGAAGTCTGCATCCGTGTCCCCCGGACAGCCCTTGGAAAATGTCGCCTCCATCGTCATATGTACACCATCCTGATATGCCTGGACAAATGTTGCCTTCAGCGCATCCTCCACATGAATCTGTTTTCCGCGGTATACAGTAGAAAGCTTGTCCGTTGCCTTCCATACTTTGCTGGTGTCCACCTTCTCAATCGCACCTAAGATCACTTCGACAAAGCGATCCGTCATCGGCGCCAGCGAAAAACGACATCCGGTAATTTCCTGTGAAGCACCCGTCATTCCACAACCGCAGCCACAGCCTGACTTCTTTCCATAAGTGACATATTCTTTTTCTGCCATACTATAAAAACCTCCTGGATTATTTGTCCAGGAGGCTCGATATCATACAAAAATACAATATTATGCTCTCTTGTCGCTCCCTCCGCTGTTATGATACAGTTCAGGTTCAACGGGTTACACATCTCAGTCGATCATCGACACCCCGGGACACATAAATTATAACAGATAAATTGTTATAATACAATTATATACTATTTAAAGAACGATGAAACACCTTCTTCGACGCAAGGGAAACCAGCGCGGATAGTGCTGCCACACACAGCAAAATCACCCCCGTATGGTTTTGAAACAAATCAAATATTACACCATACAGTGCCTGGCCAATTGGCTGGGCACACATGGAAATGGACATCATCACCGCAATTATCTTTCCTACTAATTCCGGTGGTGTTTCTGTTTGTACCGTCGCGATCATCTGCACACTGAACATGGTCGCCAGCCCCATGACAGCAAAGCAGGCAACGGTAATTATCACATAACTGATCATATCGCTCATCCCCAAAAGGAGTGGGACTGCCATGATTCCCACAGAAAGACTGCATAGGAATAATAGAATATGCGAATTAGAAATTTTCAACTTTTTGCTGAACACCGCCGTAAGGATTCCACCACAAAGCCCTCCCAGTGCCTGTATTCCTTGTGAGAGTCCTAGCAGTTCATCACTCCTGTGAAGTGTTTTGACCACTAAAATTGGTGTGCCCACGATCAGCATTGCAGATAAGATTAGATTGAAAATCGCAATAAACACAATAATTTGAATTAAAATTGGTTTTTCATGCTTCATATAATGTGCGCTGTCGTGAAAATCACTTTTGATGATTGCCAGCACGCCAATGCTGTTGTTTCTCTTTTGAAAGGGAATCCGAATAAAAAGTTCCATGACTGCGGAAGCCGCAAAACACAGGATACTAATAAGTAAAATGGGTGTAATTCCAAAAGAACCAAACAGCATTCCACCAATAACCGGACCTAATAATCCAGCTAGCGCCCCCACTTGATTCACGATGGCACTTGCTGATAACAAGTTCTCGTTTGCAACTAACGCAGGGATACTTGCCTGTACGGTTGGCTGATATGTTCCGCTAATTCCATACAGCAGCATTAAAACGACTATCATAAGAGGAACTAACGGGACTTGTCCGATGCATAGGAACAGTACACATATAATACCTGCTGTCAAAAAGTCCAAAGCAACCATAATATTTCGCTTATTCACCCGGTCCGCTAATATCCCACCCAAAAACGATAAGACGATCATTGGCAAAAAAGAGCAGGCGGTTACAATCCCAAACAGTGTGGGAGAATTCGTTTCCCGTAACAGATAAAGCGGAAGTGCAAAGCGTAGAATTCCATTTCCAAACAGTGAAATGATTTGTCCAATTACCATCAGCATAAAGTCTTTTCCATATTTTTCTTTCATTTTATTCTCCTTATAATACCGACTGTCGGTATGTATTTTATTAAAAAATAATCTGCTCGCTTAAGAGCAGTTATTTTTGCTTATATTTATTATAGTGTTTGCAGTATTGCACATATTGCGCCATGATCTCATCATCCAGCAGATCAATTCCGATTCCCTCCAAAAGCACCTTGAAAAAATTCATCTTCTGTTGTATCTGGGATGTTGTCGTTTGCTCAATCATTGGGTTGATCCAGATATTCAGCAGCGTAATGAGTACGCCTGCAAGTTCTCTGGGATAATCGGTTTGAATCGATCCGTCTGCAACGCCTTCTCGAATAATAGGTTCAATATACTGAGGAACAACCAGTTCATAACTCTCCCTGATCTGATTCATCAAAAATTTGGGATCCGACGTGATTTTATCCTGCATCGCAATGACCGCATCATTGTTCGGATTGGTGTAGGCTGACCGAATCATTTCTTTTAACTTCTCATAGCCATTTTTCGTTTTATCATCACGCACCCGATTGTAATAAACGACATTCTCCTCACCGATTTTCTGACAAACTGCCTCGAAAATATGTTCCTTTGACTTGAAGTGATGATAAATAGCACCTTTCGAGAGTCCGCCTAAGTGATCTATAATATCTTGAATCGATGTATTTTCATAACCATTTTCAATAAAAAGCTTTAACGCTACTTCTAAAATCAGATTTACAGTCTCTTCCGGATATTTATTTCTTGCCATATAACGTTCACCTCGTCCTTATACATACCGTTGGTATCTATAATATCATAGAATTCTGCCTCTGTCTATAGCCTTTTTTCGGAAAATCGTGTAAGATGTATTAGTATAAAACACTATTTGAAAGGATTTTTCATGCGAGATAAACTAAAACTTCCACCATTATTGATTGCTCTTCTTGTTAATAACTGTGTCTATTTTGGAACACGACTTCTCATGAGCGGTGCACACCATTACAATCTAGATTCTCGACTCGATGCGCAAATCCCCTTTGTTCCACAGTTTATTATAGTCTATCTCGGTTGTTATCTGTTCTGGATTTTGAATTACATCCTGATTGCATGTAGTGACAAGGAAGTATGCTTTCGTTTTTTTACTGCTGATTTTTATGGGCGAATCATCTGTCTGGTCTGCTTTCTTTTATTTCCAACAACAAATACAAGACCCGATCTGGTTGGAAATGATATCTGGACTCAGTTAGTACGTTTTTTATACTCAGCGGACGCGGCAAACAACCTGTTTCCGTCGATTCACTGTATGGTCAGTTGGTATTGCTGTGTTGGTCTTCGCAAATGCGACTGGATTCCAAGATGGTACCGGGCCGTCTCCTATGCGCTCGCCGTCACCGTCTGTATCTCGACCGTATGCCTCAAGCAGCACGTCCTCGTTGATGTAATTGCCGGTATCGCTACGGCAGAGGTTACTTACGCCGTCAGCCAGCGCACAAACGGCTACAGGGTTTACCTGCACATTTCCGAATGGATTGAAAAACAAGTTCGCGGTCTACTACGCGGCAGAATGGATCAAAAGAAAAATGGAAAATAAGAAAAAATTATTGTTACAGGTATTGTTTCTGCTTGTTGTCTTTGCCGGAACAATCTACGGAGTCTTCCACGGCGAAGATCTCGGCAAAATCCTGCATATTATCAGTACCGTTAATCCGCTCTATCTGTTACCTGCGGTTGCATGCGTGGTATTTTTTATCTGGGGCGAATCCATCATTATCTTTTATATGATGCACACGCTGAACATTCATCTGCGGAAATGGACCTGCTTTTTATTTTCATCCATCGGCTTTTTCTTTAGCTGCATTACGCCTTCCGCATCCGGCGGACAGCCTGCTCAGATCTATTATATGAAGAAGGAAGATATCCCGATTCCGGTCTCAACACTCGTACTTATGGTTGTCACGATTACTTATAAAGCCGTTCTCGTGTTCATCGGACTTGCAATTCTTATTTTCGGAAATGGATTTATAAAACAGTATTTAACAGGTATTCTCCCTGTCTTTCATCTGGGTATTTTCTTAAATGTACTGTGCGTCATAGCTATGTTTGTACTGGTCTTTCACACGACTCTTGCAAAAGACATTTTAATCCGCGGGCTCTGGCTGCTTGAGAAGCTGCATCTTATGAAAAAGAAAGAGAGCCGTCATCAGCGGCTGGATGCCGCAATGACAGAATATCAGGATACTGCGGTTTATCTGAAGGAGCATAAACAGGTAATCATTAATGTGCTTGCGATTACATTTGCACAGAGATTTGCATTGTTTTTATCCACTTATTTTGTCTACCGAGCCTTCGGATTAAAGGAATACTCTGTCGCAGTCATCGTCCTGCTGCAGGCTGTGATTTCCATCTCTGTTGATATGCTGCCTCTGCCCGGCGGAATGGGAATCAGCGAAACCTTATTCTTAACTATTTTCGTTCCGGTATTCGGAGCAAAGCTCCTGCTGCCCGGCATGATTTTAAGCAGAGGACTTAGTTATTATACCGAACTGATTTTGAGCGCAGCTCTGACTGTTCTCGCAAATTTTACAATTGGAGGAAAAAAGAAGATATGCAAAAAGAAAAACAAGTTTTAGGATTTTATGATTATACGGTGATACTTACATATATCAGTCTTCTCATTTCAGTCGGCGGAATTTTCTTAGCCATCTGCGGATACCTGAAGCTATCCGTAACCGCACTTGCACTTTCCGGTCTCTGCGATATGTTCGATGGCAAGATTGCACGTACCAAAAAAAATCGTACGATTGATGAACAACGTTTTGGTGTTCAGATTGATTCTCTTTGCGACATGGTCTGCTTCGGAGTTGCTCCGGCAATTATCTGCTTTCAGATGGGAATGAATCGTCCTATTGGCATCGTCATTTTGATGATTTTCGTACTTACAGGTCTGATTCGTTTAGCATTTTATAATGTAATAACCGAAAACCCGGATGAATGTCCGGACGGAGAATGCAGTGTGTATCACGGTCTTCCAATCACTTCAATCGCCATCGCACTTCCGCTTGTCATGATGCTGCGCCCGCTCCTCCGTCTGAATTTTATCTTTGTCCTGCAGATTGTAATGCTGTCCATCGCAGTTCTGTACGTCACGAATTTTCGCTTGAAAAAGCCTACGAACGCTGTTTTGGCCGTGATGGTCATCATTGTCGGACTCGCAGTGTTAAAATTACTGCATCTCAGCTAATAGAAAGGAGTTTCTATGAAATATATGGACCGATATGGAACTGTTACAACGGAAGATTCGACGCAGGATCGATTCCTTCGTATGCTTTATACAAATGCGCCGGGACGCATGCTGCTAAAACCTCTCGTCTCTCCTCTGTTTTCCAAAATCGGCGGAAGTGTTATGAACACACGACTTTCTGCCGGACTGGTTTCAGGCTTTGTCCAACGCAATGCGATCGATCTGCACCTCTACGAGCCAAAGATTTATCGTTCTTACAATGATTTTTTCACGAGAAAAATCAGACCACAGTATCGTCCAATCGCCACAGCGGAGGATGTTCTGATCAGTCCATGCGACGGTAAACTCAGTGTATATCCCATCTGCAATGATTGTTCACTCTGCATCAAGGATACCGTCTACACCGTTTCGCAGCTCGTTGGCAGCCGCCATCTTGCCACAAAATATGCCGGTGGCTATGCCATGGTAATCCGTCTAACAGTCGATGATTATCACCGTTACTGTTACGCAGCAGACGGACTCAAATCAAATCAGTACCGGATTCCCGGCATCTTCCATACCGTAAATCCGATTGCAAATGATGTGATGCCAATCTATAAAATGAATACCCGTGAATTTTGTCTGCTTAAGACAAAAAATATGGGCACCCTCCTCTCAATGGAGGTAGGCGCCCTCATGGTCGGTAAGATTGTAAATAAAGAGCTCTCATCCTGCCAAGTTAAAAAAGGAACAGAAAAAGGCCGCTTCGAATTTGGTGGTTCTACCATCGTTCTTCTGGTTCAAAAAGATGCCGTGACCGTGGATGCCGATCTTCTGGCGAATACCAAGGCAGGGTACGAGACCTATGTCAAGTATGGGGAACAGATCGCCGTTACTTCCACGTCCTGAAATCAAACCGACAGAAGGTGTCTCAAAATGCTGGTATTCGTGTCCCAATCTGCGTACGCAGACAATTGCGTGAACATCAAGATTCCACTGTTATGTAGCATGTCCACAGCCATATATGGACCGCACCAGCCATCCCATCCAAAGGAACTTGCTGTACCCGGCACCTCTGCCGGTGTGTCTTCTAGACGCACTCTCATGAGATTCCCATATCCATACCCTTTCATATGTTCAAAATAGATCCCCTGCGTCTGTTCCTCTGTCATCTGATTCCGGGTAAATGACCGGACCGTTTCCTCCCCGAGTATCCTTACTCCGTCAAGAATACCGCCACCTGCAAGCATCTGCACAAACCGCATATAATCTTGATAAGTCGAAACAAGTCCTGCACCTGCTGATTCAAAATCTGGTCTTCTGCCATAATCCCCCAGTCCAAGATGGTGTTCTACATCTTCTTCCAAACAGTACCGTCCATCCTTTTGAGTGCGTTTATACAAAACTGCAAATCGATCCTTCTTCTCCTCTGGCACATAAAATCCTGTATCCACCATGTGCAGCGGTTCAAAGATTTCATCCCGATAGAAATCACCCAATCTTTTTTTACTTACCTTTTCAATCACCGCACCTAATACATCAGCGCAAAAACCATACCGCCACCGCTCGCCCGGCGTGGATGCCAATGGCTGATTTGCCAGTGCTTCTGCTACCATCTGCGTGGTGAACGGTTCGTTTCGGTCCATATGGTCGTGGATGGACGCAATCAACAGACCAGTGCGCCACCCCGGATTATCGCCATCATCATAGGTCATTCCCGCTGTCATCGAAAGCAGATGGGAGATTCGGATTGGCTTCTCTTCTGGAACCACCTGATTGCCTTCCCACTTTTCCATATTTGTAAATGCCGGAATATAATCTGACAGTAAATCATCCTGTAAAATCAATCCCCGCTCCATCAGTATGTGAATCGCAACGGCACATACCGGCTTGCTCATCGAAAAAATACGGAATATTGTATCCGCCTCCACCGGTTTTTTTGCATCAATCACCGCGTTACCCACACAGATATGATCTTCCTTTCCATTGGTGGTAATTCCGAGAATCATTCCCGGAATTCTTTTCTTCTCTACCTCTCCCGTTATCATGTCCCCAAGGGACTGCTTTGGCCATTTCATAAAATCCTCTTTTCCTTTAAGCTAAATTCACACAAGCTTGTCCGTAAGGCTTTAATTCAAATGAGATACTGCCGGTTTCAGTCTTAACAACAGTCTTCTGCTCTTTTGCGCTATTATTCAAAACAACCAGTTTCTTAGCTGCCGGATAATATGCACATTCTGTTTCCGGATTATCCGTGAGATAGAGATCACAGCCACATCCGGTTGCCGTTAAAATCAGATTCAATAACATCCGGGCATTTGCCGATGTGTATTTGAAAGCGCCCAAATATACGCCCATGCCCTTTCCGAATGGGTGCATAGTCAGATCCGGCGTATTGCCATGCGCCACATACACCGATGCATTCCCATCTGTCAGATACATATCTTCTCGTTTTTCAATCTGATATCCTTCTGGAAGCATGTCTCCGGCATCTTTGATTGCAAAGCTCCACTTGCCGTGGCAGACCCTCTCTCCCTTATCTTTGTCCACACCAAGAACATCTGCCATTCTAAAATATGTACCAAATCCTGATGTCGCAGACGGATCCTCTATTCCGATAAATGTACCGCCTTCATATACCCATTGATTCAATCTACTGACTACATCCGCGTCTTTCCATGCGTCACCACCGCTCCATGCATCTCCAGCTTTTCCAGCATTAATTACAACATCATACGCCTGTAAGCATCCTGACTTCACATCCTCGAAATCAATAAAATCAACCTCAACCGGAAGTCCTGCCAGAGCTTCATTTACATGAATCAAATCATGCATATATGTCTCGTGAAAATGTCCGGATAAAATCCATGAACGAAGACGTCCCCAATAATGCAGAACTGCAACTTTGGGTTTTACCACATATGGTCTTCCGCAGCGGTGATATGTCTGCATCATACGGAACTCATCCGATATCTCCTCAATATAATCTTGAAAATCTGGAAAATCTTCTGTCAGATGCAGATAGCCACCAAGCCCGATTCTCTGAATCGGCGCACGTAGAAGCGCTCTTCGAACACTCACCCAATACTTTGCCGCATCCTCGGTTGGATTGCCGCCATCGGCAAATGTCGGTGCACCACCAAGTCCTACAGGGAACAAGTATGGATGAAAACGCAGTTCATGAACTGGCACGTCTACTCCTGCACAAAGTCTCGCTTCAAAACCAGAGAAAACGCATTTAATCACACCGTCAAATCCGAATTCTTGAAAGCGGTCCCCATAAGGTTCAATGCCGACCCAACTGTCATCATAGAATACATACGCTTTCTTTCCGTAGGCATGTGTAATATCCACTAGTTCTTTTCCAAATCCAACTACAAATTCATTGATAAAATCCATCCAGTCCCGTTTGTGTGAAGTTGCCGGCATATGTGTAACCTGAAATTTTCCTTTATTCACAAAATCCTCTGCGGTCAATGCATATCCGTATTTGTCCTCAAATTCCTTCAGGGCTGATGGGCTTACCGTAAAGTCATAAGAGCCCCAGTCTGTAAACAGGCTGCGGTTTTTCTCACTGCTGCCCCAAATCCACACGAAATTGTAGAACATGGATGTAAAACGTACCACTGTTGTATGAGGATGCGTTTCACACCAATTTGTAAGCCATTCTTTCATAAATGTTCTTACTTCGGGATGTCGTGGATCAATCTGCATCAAATGCTCTTTGTCCCAATGATTCGTCACGTGATTATACATCGAGATTTCTTCCCAAATTCGAAATGCCAGAAAGCTGGCGGTATATGTGTGGAATGGAGTAATCCCCGCAATCTCTATGGTTCCCTGTTCCTGATTATAGGTCCAGTTGGAATATGATACTTCCTGTTCGCTCGTGCGGTCATACACCTGCCAATATGCCTGCGACTCCTCGGTGTCATTGATGCAGAACTGCTCCTCATAAAAGTTCTCCATTAGCTTGATAACCATGCTATTTTCCGTAGCAATCTGAGGACTCGTCATCAGAAATGACTGCTGTTGTTTGTCGAGATTTTGTTTTGCCCATTCATTATGATCCCGGATGATACAGATGGTCGAATAAATACCGTATCCCGCATCCAGAATTTCAGGCGAAAGCTCTGTTCCATCGCTGTCACGAATCACATCAGCGCCCCATTTTTCTGCCATTTTTAATGTCAAAGCTTCATAGCCGGCTTCTCCCGGTAAGGTAAATCCACCTTTTAATTCACTCATATTCTTTCTCCTGTCTGTTTTTGTTTCACCTTACATATCTTGTCAATTTTTTCCAATTCTTCCGCGGTAAAATTAGATTGGGAAATAATTCCAATATTTTCTTTAATCTGCTCCGGTCTGGACGCTCCAATCAGCACAGAGCAAACCTCATCATCCTTTAAAATCCATGATAATGCCATCTGTGCAAGGCTCTGTCCTCTTTCCGCTGCCATCTGATTCAGCGCGGTGATCTGTTGCAGTCTCTCATCCGTCAGATCACTTGCTTTGAGAAATCTGTGATCCTTCGCAATACGGCTGTCTGCCGGAATTCCTTTTAAGTACTTGTCTGTCAGCATTCCCTGTGCAAGCGGACTGAATGCAATTATCCCCACACCGGCTTTTTTGCAATATTCTTTCACACCATCTTCTTCAATCGTACGGTCAAAAATAGAATAGCGACGCTGATTAATCACAAAAGGACAGTGTAATTCTCGAAGTAGTTTCACTGCTTTTTCCGTATATTCTTTGTCATAATTTGACACGCCCGCATAAAGAGCTTTGCCACTTTTCACAATGTCCGCCAATGCTTCCATCGTCTCCTCGAGTGGTGTTTCCCGGTCCATTCTGTGATGGTAAAACACATCCACATAGTCCAGATTCATACGCTTCAGGCTCTGATCGATACTGGCCATCAGATACTTGCGGCTTCCACCGTCTCCATACGGACCTTCCCACATATCATACCCTGCCTTTGTTGTAATCAGTAATTCATCTCTGTACGGCAGGAAATCCTCTTGCAGAATTCTTCCCAGATTTGCCTCGGCACTTCCATATACCGGTCCATAATTATTGGCAAGATCAAACTGCACAATTCCCATATCAAATGCAGTTCTGCACATTGCCTTCATATTGTCATAGTTAGCCTTCGAGCCGAAATTATGCCAGAATCCCAACGAAACTGCCGGAAATTTCAGCCCACTTTTTCCGACTTTGTGAAAACTCATTTTTTCATAACGTTTACGGTCTGCCTGATATACGTCTTCCATTTTATTCTCCTTCATTCGTTTCCTTTTGAGTTTTTCGATTTATGTGTCTCCATCCCTTTTCACTGGCAGAACAATGGTGATCTTTGTTCCGTGCGAAACCCTGCTCTCAATGACGAATCCGTATTCTATGCCACAGATTTCTTTGATGCGGTTCAGTACATTGGACACTCCGATTTTGCGCATACCGCCCATGTTTTTCTCACCATTTGTCAGAAGCGACTCTACCGCATCCTGTGTCATACCGATTCCATTATCCTCTAACACAATATTCAGATTATCCTCCAACTGTGTTACTTTGATTTTCAGGATTCCTTTTCCTTCCATCGGTGCAATCCCATGAAAAATTGCATTTTCAACCAACGGCTGCAGGATTACCTTCGGTACCTGACAATTCAGCAATTCTTCCGGACAATCCAGCTCCTCCTGAAATTTGTTCAGATACCGATACTTCTGAAGAACCAGATAATTCTCAACATTCTTCAATTCTTCCTCCAGCGTAATATACACTCCGCCCTTGACATGCAGCGTGCTCTGAAGTAGCAGAATAAATGCATTTACAAACTTCTCAATATCCTGATTTCCCTCCATGCGTGCCATATAAACAATAGAATTTAATGTGTTATAGATGAAATGCGGATTAATCTGTAACAACAACTGATCCACCTGACTTCTGCGTCTGATTTTTTCCTGTTCGATCGATGCCTGCATGTAATCGCGCACATTCCTCGCCATCTGGTTAAATCCATCAGCAAGAACTTCGATCTCGTCACCAGTATGCACCTCTACCGTCACATCAAAATTACCCTGTCCGACAAGTCCCGCAGCTTCACTTAACCGATTCACAGGTTCAATCACCCGATTGATGATTTTGATGATTGCCAGAGAAATTGCTGCTGCAAGCAGGATAAATACCAATGCGATGATTAATCCTATAAACCATAGTTGCTTCTGCATCTGTGCACTGGATATCTCAACCACCATAAACCAGCCACCGCGCATTTCTTTGGAACAGAGATAGATATTTCCTTTTTTATCTGTCCACTGCGTCAAATTTTGTTTTTTTATCTCTGAGACGGACATGTCAACTTCTCCGTCCCCCAGAATTTTTTCATCCCTCTCATTATAAACACCATAGCCTTTTAGCATCTCCATGTCGAGCTTTGTATTGTCTTCCAATTTATCATAATCAATACTCAGAATCAGATCACCCATTTCTTTTCTGTGATCTAACAGGGAATAATAGGTCAGAACATAGCTGATCATTCGATTCGTTCGCCCGTTCTGTTTCGTGGAACCTAAATGAACATCTGTATACCCTTTTTGTTCTCCTGTCGCTTTAAAATCTGTATACCATGATTCATTCTCTGGGACAAATTGACCTCTATTGGTATAACTGCTGAATGTTATCCCATCCTTTGTATATACCATGACTTCCTCAATATCACCAATGATATAGGTATAGGTTCTTAGAGCACTGTTAATACTATCCTGTGACACAAAATAATCTGCCGATGGTGTAATCGGAACAGAAATATTCTCTTGCAGCGCCTCGCTTACTGCCACCTGTTTTGCAATATTTTCTATGGATAACTGAAGTGTCGCGAGAGTAGAAGAGATTCTCTCAATCTGCTGCGTCTGATTGCTGATTTCCTGCTGACGATATGTTTTTTGGTAAAACACCAGGCTTCCGAAAATCATCGCGAGAAACAATGCACCAATAATAATTAGTACAGAGGTAATCAGCTTTGTACGAAAGCTTTTACGGAAATTCTTTTTATTTTTGTTTGTTTTCTCTTCTATACTCACTCGGAGATACTCCTTCGTTTTTCTTAAATACATAGCTAAAATACTGACCGGAAGTAAAGCCGATCTGTTTCCATATTTCGTCAATACTCAGTTTCCCTCTCTGCATCAACTTCTTTGCCAGAGAAAGCCGGTAATTCGTCAAATAATTGATGATACTCTCATCCATTTCCTTTTTAAAGCATCTTCGCAAATGTCCCTCTGATATTCCAACCGCATCGGCAACATCTGTCACGGATAAATCCTCACTGTAATGTGTGGCAATAAATTGCTGCGCCAATAGCACATGTCTTGAATAATTCTTTTCACTTCGTTTTCTCAACGTTTCAAAACATGAGGTCTGGCATCGTAAGATATCCTGTTCCAGTTCCCCAATGTCCTGATATGAATTCTTAAGATCGACAATTTCTTCCGATAATTTCTTTTCTTTTAACTTGTTGATTACGAAATAATACAATGACTGGATTCTCTCTATATATCCCCATATATCACATTGTGTGCGAAGACATCTCAGGTAATCCTTCATCGCTGCATCTGCGGCATCCGCATCTTCGCTTTCCAAGGCAACATACCAACAGGATAAAGACTCAGCAAGCGTGCTGCCCATCTCCATGACTCTTGGATAGATGACCTCTTCTTCCAAATAGATATTCTTTTCCCCTGAAAATACGCATAATGCTTTTTGAGATAGCCGCTCGTATACGGATGGCAATGCCAAAAACTGTATTACAGGTTCTGATATGATACATACATATTGATAGTCGTCCGCTTCGATTCTTCTCATAATGTCCCCAGCTATGCTGCGGCATCGTTCCTTTATATTACCAGTACTAGCTTCTGCAAGAAGAAGGCAGCAATACTCATTTGCGGCAAGCTCCACAAAAGCTCTGCATCGAATTCCATCTTCCTGAATCGTCGATTCCATCTCGAATGAATCAATATGATGCATGATCTGCCGTTCCGTGTGTCGAAGAATGATTTCCGGTTTCTGAACAAGATAGAGAAATACATATCTCTGCATGGTCTTACGGTGCTCTTCCAGTACCTGATTTCCATCCGTATCATTGGATAATAAAAACTGACGCAGATTAGCCGCCATGACCGCATGTCTCTCACGTTTTTCAAGCTCCAGTCCAGCCATATGATTTCGTATCATATCTTCTAGCATCTTCTCAGATAGTTCATTCTTTAAAATATAATCTGTCACCCCTAATTTGATGCTTTTTTGGGCATATTCAAAATCCTTGTACGCAGTCAATATGAAAATCTTTTGCATCGGATCATTTTGTAAGACCTTTTCAGACATCTCCAGCCCATCCATAACCGGCATACTGATATCAACAAAAACAAAATCCGGATGAAGTCTTGCGATCTCCGGAATGGCTTTTACCCCATTAGAAGCAGAACCTACAATCTGTGCTTGTAGGTTCGTCTTCTCAAGGAGCGTACATAAATACTGAATTGCCATAGGCTCGTCATCTACAATGTAAACCGTTGGTTTCAATTATTATTTCTCCATTCTCTCATTCTTTCATTTCCTTTATGTTTCTTTTTTATCACTTTATCCTTTTACAGCACCAGCTGTCAATCCCTTAATAAAATTCTTTGATCCGATAATAAATAAAATCAGAAGCGGAATGGTCGCTAATGTCAATCCTGCAAGCTGTGCTCCGTAATCCGTTCGGTAAGCACTGGCGAGACTCTTAATAAAGATTGGAATGGTATAATTTTCCTGTTTGTTAACAAATACGAGTGGAATCATATAGTTATTCCATGACCATAAGAAGACAAGCAGACATAAGGTCAAAAGACCGGGTTTGATACATGGAAGTACAACACTTCTAAAGATCTTCACCTCACTTGCTCCATCAATTCTTGCACTTTCTACGAGCTCAATCGGTAAAGAACTTTGGATAAATGATATCATCCAGTACGCACCAAATCCATTTGCAAACCATGTGAAGATCATTGGCCAAAGTGTCTGATTGATTCCGATATTACGCATCTCGATCATATAACCAATAATACCGATTTGTGATGGAACCATCATTGTCATCATAATGAAAATGCTCAGTGCCTTTTTGAATTTAAAATTATACACATTCATACCGTATCCAACCATGGCACAAATTAAAACAGTGACAACCATTGATACCGCAGAAACAAATAAACTGTTCCCATAAGATTGTACAAAATTTGATGCAAAAATAGTTCTTAAATTTTCCAGGAAATAATCAGACGGAACAATGGGTACTCCCTGAAAAATCATTTCACTTTTGTAAGTCGACATCGAAAACATAAACCAGAATGGGACCAATGAAATCAGCGATACAACGGTCAGCAGGATGCCTGTTAGTATTCCTTTGACTTTTTTCATAATTTCTAGTCCTCCTTTCCGTTCATTACTCGAAGTCCCACTACAGACACAAGTACGATTATGATAAATAATACACAGGATAATGCTGATGCATATCCCAGTCTCGGGTTTGCTCCAAATGCCTGATTATAGAAATTCCATACCATTGTCAGGCAACTCTGTCCCGGACCTCCGACTGTCGTTGCCGACTGGTTCGTAAATAATAGATTCGGTTCATCAAAAAGCTGGAATGCATAAATTGCACTTGTGATAACAAGAAACGTTGTGACCGGTTTTAATAATGGAATCGTAATTTTGAAAAACGTCTGTACTCGGCTAGCACCATCGATCCGGGCTGCCTCATATACGTCTTCCGATACCGATGTAATACCTGCCAGATACATTGCCATGTAATATCCTGTACATTTCCATATGATCATAAATGCAATGACTAACGGTGCCCACTTCGGACTGCCGGTAAAGTTAATTGCTTCTCCGCCCAGTGCTGTGATCAGTTTATTTAAAAATCCAACATGCTTTTCAAAAATAAAAGTGAAAATCATTCCGATTGCAACCGGAGTCGTAATATAAGGAAGGAAATTCACGGTCTGGAGTAAATTCTTGCAATGAACCAGATTACAGATAATTGCCGCAAAAACCAAGCCGAGGATAATTGCGATAGGAAATCCTATCACTCCTATTTTCACTGTGTTTAAAAGGGATTTCCAGAACAGATCATCTTTGGTAAAGATTTCGATGTAATTCTGAAACCCGATGGATGTCTTCTCGCCATATCCATTCCAATCTAAAAAACTCATATAAAATGAATATAGGATTGGAAATAGATTGAACAGGAAGAAACAAACACAAAACGGTGCAAGGAATGCACTTGGCCATGCTCCTTTATATTTATTATGTGTTTTTTTCATGTGATTGCTCCTTTGAAAGAAGAATGAAGAAACAGCAAGCTATCTCTTCATTCTCAATGTATACTGTGTAATTGGTTCTAAATTATTTTACTGTAACGCTGTCATCTGTTACCAACTGTTTAATCTGATCATCGCCAAGCTTGATTGCCGCATCTAACGTCATAGCTGTATCATCCATCAACTGCTGTGATAAATCGTTTCTCACATTAACAATGGTATTATCCCATGCTGTAGAAGGAACACCTGCCATATTTGGTGCGATTTCCTGATAGTACACTTCTCCGATGTCCTGTCCACCGAACCATGCAATCATATCTTCACTCATACTAACCCAGTGAGGATCATTCATAAGATCAAGGTAAGGTGTGATGTAACCAACATCATCTCTTGCAATTGTTGCACCATCACCTGCGGTTGCCCATACTGCAAAGTCGTAAGCTGCCTGTTTCTGCTCATCTGTTGCGCTGGAAGAAATACCAAGTGCTGCGCCTCCATGGTTGTAATCAACAGGAGCTCTTAAAAGTCCCCAATTTCCGGATCCATCCGGATCATTTCCCTGAATGTAATATGTCAGTGCCCAGTTTGGACAAGGATAGAAGATGTGTTTGTCATCTGCATAGGTTGCGTTTGCTTCCGGTGTACCACTCTGATAGGTATCTACTGCGTTTGCATCACGGAGTGTTACTAACTTCGATAAAACGTCTGTCATCTTATCTGTGTATGTAAGTGTGTCGCCATCCATATTTGCTACATCACTTGCAAAGTACAACCACTCTGCAACAGCCTGTCCTGAATGAAATAAATGAACCTCTCCGTTTGATTTGTCATATACTTCTGAGCCTTTTGCTGCATAATCATCGTAGCTTGCGAACATAGCCTGTAATTCTGCCGGATCATCTGTTCCAAAGTATTCTTTTGCAAGGTCTCTCTTATAAGCGATACCTGCAGGGTTGATACTTTCCTGAACACCGATGATTTTTCCGTCATCTGTTTTACATTTTTCTGCTAATGAATCCAGATATTTACTGTCATCAAAATCATACTTTGTAAGATCTTCACAGATGTCCATTGCTTTCCAGTTCTCAATCAAGGTGTTATCCATACCAAACATTACCGGAAGATCGGATCCGGAAGCAAGTGCCTGCTGTGCTTTTGTAAGCATATCCCCCCACTCAACTGCTGTTGGTTCAAAGTGAACATTTGGATGCTCCTTCTCGTATGCTGCAAACATTGGCTCATAATAGTTTGAATCCCAGCCCCAATAAGTGATGGTTACGTCACCGTCTGCACTTGCAGAACTTCCTTTTTCGCTGTCACTTTTCGCACCGCATCCTGCAAGCATTGAGACCGTCATTGCTGCAACAAGTAACACACTAACTAACTTCTTTTTCATACCTTTTTTCCTCCATTTCTTTTTTATAACTCTTACTGATATTTATTGTAGCATTACTTCTATTTTGCATACCCCATCAATTTCAATCATAAAGTAAGAATTTCGAACATTTTTATAAAAGCACATCTCGATTTGTTCCATAATATATATCATCTTTTCTGCTAATCAGGCGGAAAAACTCTTCTATAACCGACCATGCATTTCGGATATCTAGTTCAAAGCTGTGTCCCCATATATATAAGATCGAATCTTCATCCACATCTGTCTCAAGGAATTGTCTCCCCAGTTCCATCAGTCGCTCCGGCTCCATTGTATGATAGACATTCGGTTTGAATTCATACAGATTTTCCTGCCGCGAAAAAGAATCCGTTGTGACTGTGGTACGCGCATACTGTACATGACACTGTTGCCGGATTACTCCCGCTACATGACTGTTATAATTGATGCCTCCACCGGGATAAGCCAGTCCTACAATCTCCCGTTCCAATAGATTTTCCAGATTCTTTCGATCCTCCTCCACCTGACGGACAATCTCTGCCTCTGATACCTCAGTCAGATTCGGATGGGTCAACGTATGTGCCGCCACCTCATGGTTCGCATATACCTTTTTAATATCCTTTTTCTCCAGACGGTCTGCACGAATGTATGCACCGCGGCGAATGTCTTCCCCTTTTTCTCCATATAATTGGGAATTTAGATTAAACGTGGCTTTTAACCCATACCGATCCAGCATCTGAATCAGCCGAATATCCTGATACACTCCATCATCGTAACTGAAGGTGACTGCTTTCTTTTTCCCGTGAATCATACTCTCTTCCCTCCTCGTCTAAATGATATTGAAATGTCAATAGAATCACCACCAGCGCCAATATCGCTGGTACATAAATATAATTTGCTTTAATTGCAAAGATGGTCTGTGCTCCTGCTGCCTGATCTGCCACATAGCCTCCCGCCTTAAGAATCTGCGGTCCCAAAAATCCTGCTGCCGCTATGCCAAGTTTCATTAAAAATGTCATGCAGGAAGTCATAAAGCCCTGAATTCGGCTGCCACTTTCTCTCTCCGACCAGTCAATCAGTTGAGAGAGCATGACGAAAATCATGCCGGTTGCCATAGCCCATCCCATACTTGTGAATACTGCGCAGATCAGAGTTCCCCACACGTTTTTTCCGACAAGTGCTGTGCCGATCAGGGATAGAAATACGACCATATGCCCACTCATCATAATATATTTCAAATCAATCCTCTTTGCCAAGAGCGGCAATCCTAGAGAGCATGCCACACAAAACAGTGGTGTCATTGATAAGAAGACCGTACTGAGAACTTCGTTTTCCAGATAATACTTTGCATAGTAAAATGTTCCCTGATTATGCAGAATCATATACAGCATATCGATCATTTGAATGGCAATAAACACCATCCAGTTTTTATTTTTTCGTGCGATTTTGAAAGAATGCCTTACATTTACCTCTTCCCCTGATTCCTTCTTAACGCGTTCTCTTGTGTGGATCACACATGCATATGCACAAATCAGAAAGACGATTCCGTACAGAACCGATACCTTTAGATAAGCATTGTTATTTTGTCCACCAAGGATATTCACCAGAAACAGGGATAGCATCGTTACGAATAACGCTCCTGCATTTCCACCAAAATTTTTAAAAATATTCAGACTAATTCTCTGTTTATTGTCATTCGTTATCACTGACAGCATAGTAGAGTAGGGTACGTTTACAAAAGCATAGAGAATACTAAATATCACATACGTCACAATTCCGAAGCACAATTTACCCACATGACCGATCTCCGGTATCCAAAACATCAGACACATCAAAAAAATCATTGGGAAATAACAAACCGCTAAAAATGGCCTGCATTTTCCTATTTTTGTATTGGTCCGGTCCACAATATTCCCAGCCGACAGACAGGCAAGCGCATCGACGATTCGACCTGTCAGTAAAATAATCCCTGCGCTTTTCAGTGAAATCCGGGCACAATCCGTATAAAAATATAAGAGATACGAGGATATAAATGTAAATACGCCATTGGTTGCAAAATCACCCATTCCAAAACTCAGCTTTTCCTTTAGACTGATTCTGTCTGTATTTTTATTCATTGCCTTTTTCCTCTTTTTGTGTCTCTGTAAATAATTCTTCTACTTCTTCTACTGTCATGCGGCACGGGCAGTCTTGAAGTCCCGTTTGATTGGAATTTCTCTGATTAAGATAAGAAAACAGACTTGACAGCAGGCCTCGGCATTCCGGATAATCTTTGCCCAGCAGCCCCATGGAACTTACCATAAGCCTTCCTTTTCCCACACGCGCTTCGAACAGAAGTCCCATGTGTTTTAATCGGCTATAGCTATCTGGTACGCGCACAATAGGAGTTACATGTCTCGGAAGAATCATCGGTCTGCCGGATGCCATCGGCCACCACTGATACTGGCTATAAAACTCTGTCGGGAAATGTGCCAGCGCCGGGTGATCCACGTCAATCACCATGCCCATTGCGCCCTCCTGTATCGGAAATGTGCCTACAGACCAAAAATCCGTTGAGAATTGTCCGCCAATGGATTTTGGAAAGTGATCCTTATCTTCCGGTGGCTCCAGATACACATTTGCACCGTTCTCTATTTCATTCAACAGCTCTTTGCTGTATTCTTTTGCAACATAAAATGTGCGCGCCGCCGGAAGTTCTCGGTCCGGAAATACCCAGATGGGATAGGAATTGCTCGTCCTTTTTGCACTCAGATTTATTTCCCAGTGGCAGGCCTCCTCTACGTTCGGAAGTTCCAGCTCTACATAGCCGACGGTTTTAACCGTTCCAGACTCATAGTTCTTTTTTTCAAATGTATGCTTCCATATGATCTGCGTTCCATGTTTCAATGTGCAGTCAATCGAAGTACATAAATTTTCCCTTCCGTAATTTGCCAGCTCCAGTTTTGCAGACAGGCTTTCCCCACCGGTAAAAGAGTAGCGCGGCAGATAAAGAAGTGGAAGTACCGGTCTGAAAAAGGCGCGAAATCTCTCCGGCATAGCAAAGTGATACGGCTTTGCCTTCAGATGGCTGTTTAACATGCCAACCAAAGCCGTTCCCTGTCCCGGAAAATCTTGAAGCCCCAGTAGCGATAGACCGCTCATCTGCTTTGTACGCATGGCAGATTCCACCTCTTCTCGATAGCATGCAAGTGCGAGCTCACCAGTTGCCTCCACATCCATCTGCCACGTATCAGCCAGCCCTGCTTCTTCTACCTGTTCTTTTACCAGTCTATAATTTTCAGCTCTGGTCACACCCTGAAACTGCTCAATTTCACTGAATTCCGGCAGAACCTCATATTGCCCCACCTCGAATCCAAAGACAGGCTTCCCGAATTTTTGTACTTTTTGAACCGCTATATCATAAGTATGGTCGGCACTCGGATAAGACTGATTTAGATGCCCGATCATTGGAGAACTCGTCGCACGCAGGATATCATCATAATACGTCATCGCCGTATAGAAATCGCTCTCCGTATCTACCTCCACTTCTCCGTAATGATAATTGGACGAATGTGCGTACAGTCTAGTCGGGTCATACGCCCGCGCAGTTTTCAGAAGCTTCTGAGCATCCTCATAGCCCTCTTGCGTATACTGAAGCTCATTTCCAAATGTCAGCATAACAAAGGATGGATGATTTCCATACCATTTTAAAATTTCTTGAATCTCTCTGTGATAATAGTCTCTGTCGCACTCTGTCGCAAATGCATCCTTAAAATTCCATTGTGACAACTCCGGCTGCATCATCATTCCCATTTGATCGGCTGCAATAAATGCCGCTTCCGGCGGACACCATGAATGAAACCGCATGCAGTTCACACCATAAGATGCATAAATCTCCAGCACCTCTTTCCATTCATTGACAGCTATCGGCGGATGTCCTTTCTCAGGAAACACACAGCAGTTAGTCTCTCCGCGCAGGAAAAACGGACGCTCATTCAGCGTCAGCCGCAGATCCCGGTTCACTCCAAAGGAGCGTACTCCCACCATCTCTTCCTTCATCGCAAGCACTGCTCCACCTTCATCCGGATCAACTACGCTGCGCTCTCTGAGCATTACCGTAAGAGAATAGCGATTTCCTACGCCTTCATCCCAATATTTTACATCTGAGGCAAATGGAATCGCATCACATGTGAGGATCAGCCTTTCGTCGGATTTTTCTTTAAAAAAAGAAACTGGCTCTGTCACAATCTTCCATGAGAGATCCATTTTCCCCTTTTCTTTGAGACAGTCACTCTGTAATGAAATCCAGAGTTTTCCCAGATTCCACTTCTTTTCATCGATACCAGCTATTTCGATGAACACCGCTGCTTCTGTCAGTGAAGGATAAAAACGAACCGATGTAATATCCACCAGTTCCGTCTGATACAGGCATAAATTCCCCAATATACCATTCCAATTTGTCTGTGTCTCATCTGTCGCTGCAGATGCCCCGATGATAGACGCTCTCGGCCAATCGTGATAGACATTATCAACGATCAGTTCTATTCTCACTTTCTGATTCTGATATGCTGTCACATCAAATAAAAACGGAGTACTTAAGGTTCCCGGCTCCCATATCGGAATACCATTTCCATTTACGCAAATCGAAAGTTCTCTTGTTCGCTCTGCCTCTAGAAGCAGCTTTCCCCGTCCAATTTTCGGCATTCGGAGTTTTTTGCTGTAAGTAACGATTCCTTCAAAGGTATGAAGCCTCGTTAGTCTTCCTGCCAAATGCTCCTCATCCGAGCAGCCGATTCCATTCGTATCAAGTGTTCCCGGAAGTGCCACCTCAAACGTGCCAAGCCCCTCTGCCTGTCCTGTCCATACTCCACTTAAATCCATTATTTTTTTCATGCTTGATCTCCCATATATTTCTTAAAAATGTAGTTCAATATCATCGAACAGATATAGAGAAGCGCTGCCACACCAACTGTACTCAGCACAGGGAGCAGATACCAGAACCATTTGGGTCTGATGTAGATAAGAAAAAAAGGAATTGCTTCGACAACCATCAATGAAATCGTATATGGCAGATATCCCATCGCCATCCAAAATGCATTTTTCAAGGTGTACAAAATTGTATTGTCAAACCGGCTCTGCAATGCAAATACATAGGAGACTGTCGCCATATAAAGAAAGCCAAATAGCAGAAAAACAATCTTAAGCCCGGCACCAAGTGCATTATTCATAATATCAGAAAAAATAATGTCACAGTATAAAATAACTCCAACAATAACTACAATTAGCCACAGCAGCGTCGACTGTCTGAAGTTTTCTTTAAATGCCTTAAAAAACTCTCGTCCCACATACCCCTCTTCTTGGCGCACTAAACGCATAAGCACCGTATAGAGTGCGGTCGCTGACGCTCCGGCTGTAATGACGGGAATACAGCAGAGCAGAAATAGTACATTTAAAATCAATAGATTTCCTACCCGGTTCATAAATCGGTAGAAACCACTATCCATGCTAAAAAGATCCATTTGTTCACCCTCCCTAAGTCTACCTTCAGCCTATCAGAAACCACTGGGACGAACAAGTACAATTTCCGTTCATTTTTACAAATTCTGCATATCCTTGCATTGCTGATTGCTTATTGTGTTCCCTGTCTGTATACTATTCACAAAAGGTCGATACTGCTTTCTTTTATCGGCAAGTCTAACAGGAAACGGAGATACGAAATGAATATTGCAATTATAGGATCCGGCAACATTGCCGGGCAGATGGCGGTCGCAATCAATGGATTAGATGAAACATTCCATGCGTATGCGATTGCATCACGCTCACTGGAAAAAGCCCGTGCATTTGCAAGGAAATGGAACTTTGAAAAAGCTTATGGTTCTTACGAGGAACTGGTTGCTGACGAAAACGTAGATTTAGTATATATTGCGACACCTCACGCGATGCATTATGAAAATGCAATGCTCTGTATTACGCATCAAAAAGCAATACTTGTCGAAAAAGCTTTTACCGCAAATGCGGCTCAGGCCAAAAGTCTGCTTTCACTGGCAAAGAAGGAACACATTTTTGCAACCGAGGCTATTTGGACACGTTACATGCCATCCCGTCAGATAGTTCTGGATCTTTTAGACAGTGGTATAATCGGCGATACCATTTCGCTAACTGCTGAATTTTCATATCCGCTTAGTCATATCAAGCGCATGCATTCTCCGGAATTAGCTGGCGGTGCATTGTTAGACTCGGGAGTATATCCGTTGACATTTGCATCCATGTTCTTTGGGAACGATGTGATAAAGTTCGAAAGCAATACCCAGTTATACCATACCGGAGTTGATGCGAACGATGAAATCAAACTATATTACCGCAATGGTAAAACAGCACAACTGCGGGCCTCCATGCTTTCAACGCCTAAGAATGAGGGTGTAATCTATGGAACAGACGGAACCATTCGAATCTATGATTTGAACAACTTTTCCAAGATTACGGTCTATGATTCCTCCGACAATATCGTAAAAGATTTGCCAATTCCGAAACAAATCAATGGCTATGAATACGAATTGATTGCCTGCAAGAAAGCTCTTGGGGCAGGATGTCTGGAATGTGTAGAAATGCCCCACGCAGAGACACTGCTTCTAATGCAGTGGATGGATGCGCTGCGGAAGACATGGGGTGTCATATATCCATTTGAAAAAGAACAGAATTGCTAAATTCTGTTCTCAATCTTATAATTCTTTCCCTTGCTCTGTAATCTCTGTCACATTCAATACCTGACGCTCTACCCGGAACCTGACTTCATATTCCGCAAAACTCATTCCATACACACGCTGCTCATCGGTATGATATGAGGGTCTCGGGTCTAGTTCCAGAACCTTCCGGAGCGCGGAAAGCTTCTCCTTCGCAATGAGCTTCTCATATTCTTCCGGAATCACGACCTTCAATTTGTCATCCATATGATCTGCTGCGAAGCCGCCTTTTGCGTCAGCATGTGTATCGCTGTAAGGAATATACGGCTTGATATCATAGATTGGCGTACCGTTTAACAGATCTGCCCCGGATATCTTTAAGACCATTCCATTCTCCCGAGTGGAAATGATCTCTTCTAATTTCACCGATGACAGTCCTATCGGATTCGGCCGAAATGGCGATCTCGTTGCGAATACTCCCATTCTGGTATTGCCTCCCAGCCTCGGTGGTCTTACCGTTGGCGACCAGTCTGCACCGACATTTTCGGAGAATTCCCATATCAGCCAGAGATGCGAATACTCCTCCAGACCTCTGATTGCATCAGGATTCTGATACTCTGGTTCAAACACAATATAAGCCACAAGCTCCGGAACCAGATTGCTCTGTCTTGGTATTCCAAATTTCGACTTAAAATCGCTTCTTACGCGTGCAATGGTTTTCATGGTTGGCATAACATTACCCTTCCCATTTATCATAAATTTCATTTTCTTTTCTATTACTGCATACCTTTTTCATCTTATTGGATGCAACTGCCAAAAGAATTGGATTCAATTTTCTTGCATGTTTTGAACAAACTGCAACACATCCCATACAAGTAATGCATGTTTCATTGTCCGTTACTTTGGGATTTTCTTTGCTGATTGCTCCCACCGGACAGACACTCACACATGCACCACATTCATTACATAATTTTCCTGCCTTAGGATGAAGTGGCAATCCCTTATATTCCCGATATGGTCGTTTTCCCGGCACCACGAATGCTCCAAAAGTGTGACCTTCCGACAACATCTGAAAGATTTGAGCAGCGTATTTCTTCAGCTCTTCTTGATCCTGTTTATCTGGTCTTCCAGTACCAAACTGATGCATAATAGAATGCTCTGCGATTGCCGCAATTGCCGCGATACATACAAAGCCTGACGCCTCTGCAATATCCTTTAATTCTAAAAGCGTATCATCGTAGGCACGATTACCAAATACTGTAATCAGAACCGCTTTGGCATGATTGCCTTTCACTTTTTTTAGACTTTCCGCGGCTGGAACCGGCACTCTCCCGCCAAAGGAAGGCACCGCGATCAGACAAATATCATCGGACATAATTTCATCCTTACAATCTGATAAATCCATCTTCATCAAATCAAAGGTTCTCTTTTCTCCCTGAAATTCATTAGAGAAAATATCACATACCTTTTTCGTTCCCCCTGTTGGACTAAATACCATTTCATATAATTTCATGATGTGAATCCTCCTTTTCTCTCGTGCACAACGCCATTATATAGCATTCCCATGTAGAAAACAATATCAGCAATTCATTGAGTTTCCGCAGATTTATCCACAGAACATGGATTAATATCTTTCTTTTGAGGGAAACTAGTAGAAATAGGTTTTGGGGAGGATTGTTAATGAACTCACTTTGGGAAGAGACAGCAGATCATTTGACTTTTGGAAGTTTAAACGAAGATATCAAGACAGACATTTTAATTATTGGTGGTGGTATCTGTGGGGTTTTGTGTGCCTATATGCTGCATCAGGCAGGAATCGACTATGCGCTTGTAGAGGCAGAAACAATTGGCAGCGGCATTACGAAAAATACCACCGCTAAAATCACAGCACAGCATGGACTTATTTATGACAAATTAATCAGTGAATTTGGTGTGGAAAAAGCCAAACAATATTTAGATGCCAATAACGCTGCCCTGGAAAAATATCGTGGGCTGTGCAGAAGAATTGACTGCAATTTCGAACAAAAGGATGCATATGTATACTCACTTGACAATCGTACTAAAATAGAAAAAGAAATTACAGCACTTCAAAAGCTTGGTTTTCAGGCTGGATTTTCCGAAAATCTCCCATTGCCTTTTCCGGTGGCGGGTGCCGTAAAGTTTCAAAATCAGGCTCAATTTCATCCACTAAAATTTATATCGGAAATTTCAAAAGGCCTGCGTATCTATGAACATACAAACGTATGTGAATTGATTGGAACCAAAGCGATTACGGAACACGGAACCATCCAGGCGAAGAGCATCATCGTAGCAACACATTTCCCATTTCTTAATAAGCATGGCAGCTATTTTATAAAAATGTATCAGCACCGTTCCTATGTGATTGCTCTTGAACATGCACCACAATTGAACGGAATGTATGTGGATGAAGCACAAAAAGGAATGTCCTTTCGAAATCATCAAAATCTACTGCTGATTGGCGGCGGCGATCACCGCACGGGCAAAAAAGGTGGCAGCTGGCAGGAACTTCGGGATTTTGCAAAGAGGCATTATCCAAATGCGACTGAAAAATATAACTGGGCAACACAGGACTGTATGACTCTTGACGGTGCGCCGTATATTGGTGCATATTCCTCTGGAACAGACGGCTTATACGTAGCCACGGGCTTTAACAAGTGGGGCATGACTTCCTCTATGGCGGCGGCTATGATTTTGTCTGATCTGGTTCAGAGCAAAGAAAATCCATATATGCAGATATTTTCTCCCTCAAGAAGTATGTTGCATCCACAATTAGCAGCTAACACATTGGAAGCAGTTATCAATTTGCTCACCCCAACGTCAAAGCGCTGCCCTCATCTTGGCTGCGCTTTAAAATGGAATCCTTATGAGCATACATGGGACTGCCCCTGCCACGGTTCACGGTTTACAGCAGACGGCAAACTAATTGACAATCCCGCTACCGGTGATTTAGAAAATTAACCGGAATCCAAATCTCACTATAATAATTTTCGTCCCGGGTTCCTTTTTCATAATCGTCCGGGTTGTTGTACATCTCAATATTATACCCCGCTGCAATTTCATAATCCTTACAGTTTGGCAGCCATTCTGAGAAGATCTTTTTATTCACATCCTGCATCGAATCTGGCATAGATCCTTTGCATGCGAAAACCGCCCATGTGTGTTTTGGAATTACCTTTGTTACAAATCCCTCCGGTATTTCCTTTTTGGGGTCATAATTATCTGCAATGAGATATTCAAACGTATTACCGCTCATACTCTCATCGATATTCACCCCATACATTGTGCATATAAGCTCTCCTTTTCCGGACCCGTAAAACTCATCCCAAAACTTAGGAATATCTTGATATGCATTCTCATATTGAAACACCTTTGATACTCCAATCACCGCAAATTCTTCTTTTTCAACAATCTTATAATCCATAATATAACCACCTTCCAAAGCAAATTTAATTTTTAACGGAGCAAACGATTTTATCATCGCCCCATCTTTTCTAACAGCAGTAGGTGTAACTCCATGAAATCGGGTAAATGCCTTTGTAAAACTATCCGGAGAATCGTAGCCATATTTGATTGCAATATCAACAATTTTATTTTCAGTTGAAACAAGCTCACTGCCGGCAAGTGTGAGCCTACGCTGTCTTGTGTATTCTGCAACCGTGAAACCACAAAGCATTGCAAATCCTTTTTGAAAATAAAAAGGTGACACAAAAGCCTTCTTTGCAACATCTTCTATCGTGAGATCCTCTGTAATATTTTCCTCGATATAGCTGATGGCATCTTTGATACCTTCAATCCATTCCATACTTATCCCCCCTGTCTGTGTTTCTATCCTATTACTTTGTTGGCGGATGTTCCCGACTTTTTGTGTTATATTTTGTCTTGCTTCTTAATCGGATGACGTATGACTGTCTTTAATTTTAAAGGGTCGCATTTTCGTGCGTCACTAAGATATATCTCGTGGTGATATCGTTCCTTGGTAATATCTATGGTATAGCCTTGGCTTTTCGCATACTCTTTCATTCGTGTGACAGTGGCAGGTTCGTTGTCGTATGGTCCAATATGCATACATTGAACGCAAAGTCCCTCTGTATAAGACAAAAACGCTACCTTGGAAAAGTCTGATTTTTTCTTTTTTGTTGCCTCGGCAATTGCCCAATCAAAATCATCTTTTGTTATAAAATCCGGCAAGCGAATCATAGAAATCCACTTAAATGAGTCTTTCTGTGAATAATCAATCCCTTTTACACCGTCCTGCCACCAGAATCCCTCTAAAGGTGGAACTACATACTCGAAAAAGCCTTCTATTTGATGGTTGCCTTTATAACTCATCTTTAGAGTAAATGCAATCCCGTATAGCACGCCGATTGCTGCCTTATAGTCCCCATCTTCTTCGTTTGGATTGCATTGTCCCCGAACTGCTATATAATTCATTTTAGGAATTTCTATAATAACGGGCGTTTTAGGTGGCATATAAAATTCCTTATATTCTTTTTTATAATCAAATGCCATAGGTTGCACCTCCAACTTTTTTCATATTAATCTAATTTATATTTGTAAAAGCTTTTTCAAGTAACCCTCATTAAGCAAATGAACTGTTTGGAAATTTCCATTATAAAATACTGCCCAGTTATTAAAAACACAAGGGACACTCTTTGCTTTTTCCACACTGTCAATCGGTATGAAATCGAGAGGTATCTTATTGTTTTCACAATAGACTTTAACCTGTTCAATACAATTTGGAATATAGGGGCATTGCATTCCATAATAGATTGTCAGCTTATCACTTTCAATTCCCTGTTCCTTTACATTTTCAGCAAAAGAAGGCTCTAAGCCATCGAACGATAACGCCAGCAGTTCATATTCATCTATACTGTCAACGACCTGAAAACCATATTTCATCATAAATTTCTTTTCAGATAAAAATGGTTTTTTCTTTTTAGAACTAAGAACACAAATACCTGATTTCCCTTGTTTCCTTGCATCATCAATGCAGTATTCGAGCAGGGCTTTCCCGTAACCCTTTCCTTTAAATGAACCGGATACCCAAAGACAATAGATATAGATGTAATCATCCCCAACCACAGGAACCCACGCTGTTTCCAGTGGCGCATATTCTATAAATACCTTGCCTTTTTCATCAAGTTTACGAAATACATGTCCCTCAGAAAGTCTATCTTTCAGCCATGCTTTTTTCGTCTGAACACCACATTGATGCTTTTTATCAGCAATGGCGCAGCAGAGATGTTCCGTATCGATATTATCAATCGTTATGTTTTTAAATTGTTGATTCATAGGATTCCTCTTAACTTTTCTTCTTCCGTGGTCTTGGCACCTGAGTGACTTTTTCTAATGCAAGAATAACTTCTTTGCTGCAATTGGTATTTTCGATATCCAAAATGTAATGAACCTTTGCACCTTTATAAGGGGTACCCGTTTCGGCATCCTTCATGTACTCTGCAATACACTCAAGCTGTTTTACATAAACGGTGTTATCGCACACCAGTAGAATCGGTTTGTCGTTTACATAAACCATATAGTCTCCAAACATCTTTTTATAGCGAATATCACCAACCCCTCTTATTTGTTCACAAACAAATTCAATGTACTCTACTGATGTTGCCATAGATAAACCTCCTCTAAGTTTGTTATTTTAAAGCCATATAAATATCAATATCGCAGTTTTCAACGTCAGAATTCAGATATTCTTCAAAGTCTCCTGTAAAACTTCTGTCTAAATCCATTTGCCAAATTTCATCCCAAGCCTCTGCAACCGCTTTTTGCATATGCCCATGTACCGAGAATTTTGCATACTTTCCGGCTGGAATGATTTTTGTTGTTAACGCACTATTTTCGGCTTTTGACACTTCGTTTCCTACAGTTACAATATAATCCTTTTCGGTGTAATCTGAATACAGTCCGATTGCATACTCGTTCATTTTGTTTTTAATTTTCGCATGAACTCCGCCTTGATATAAATCCATCCAAAGCTTACCGATTTTCTCACCCATTTTAGGGTCCTCGTTGCTTGTTGTAGTACTGACACCAACAATCATTTTTTCATTAAGACTTACAATTTCATAGTTCATTTTATCCTACCTCCATCTATTTGATAGGTTTATTATAAACGAACTAATATGTCAGCTGTATGTCATATTATAAATAATTTTGAATGGTTTTTTGAAGTTCAGCTTTGACTGAATTTCGGATATTCAATGGTTCCAACACCTCACAATGACTGCCAAAAGATACAATGTAAGGAAAAATCCCTTCGCCCACAGGAAACATCGTTTCTACAATAAAACTGCCATCATCTTGTTTTGTGTAATGATCAAACTCATCGTAAACCCGATAAGCCATATCTGCATCCAGCTTCAATTTTAATGTGAAATATTTTTCTTGAAACATATTGCTGTCTTTAAATATCGTTCCCGTAATTTTTCGGTCAAATCGCTTGTCTGTAACCACAAGATCTTTGATACGACTCAGCTTAAAAAAGCGAAAATCCTCCCTTAGCGTGCAGTATGCATATAAATATTGTGATATCCCCTTAAAGCAAAGACGTAAGGGCTCAACCTCACGTGCAGTGCTTTCACCTTTTCCACTGGAATAATTGAAACGAATTCGTTTCTTTCGCAAAATTGCAGCCTTAATATCATAAAATATTTTCGACTCCTCCTCTGCGTGATACCAGGATGAAAAATCAATCTCAATCCAATCCGAATTATTTTCCCCAAACAAACTACCGAGTTTTTGTAAAACAGAGTCTGTTTCATTAAAATTGATTGCACCAACCGCTTGAAGTGCAGATAAAATATCTGTTTTTTCTTCTTTCGTTAGAACCGTTTTGTTTAGCACAAAGTTTTCTAAAATGGATATTCCACCGCCCTTTCCCCTGCTCATATAAACGGGAATTCCAGCGGCTGATAATGTTTCAATATCACGATAAATTGTCCGGTCGGACACTTCAAAATGCTCTGCAAGTTCTCTTGCTGTGATGGTTTTCTTATCAAGCAGTATGTATATAATCTCAAACATTCGATTTATTTTCATGGGCTTTCCTCTTTTATCAAGCTAGCATGTTAACATGATCTATCATACTGGCAAGTGCCTCTCTACTGAATTGTGAAAAAGGAATGATTCTTTCCGGCTTGTCCGGGTGCACTCCTATCATCTTTTCCATCCAGACCATATTATACCATCGTTCAAACTTATAGCCACATTTATGGAATTTCCCCACCATAACATATCCAAGGTGCTCATGATACTGTACGCTATTTTGAGTCAGGTATTCATCGTCTACTTCAGGATAAGCGATACAGGCATTTAGATTCGTAATATGCTGAGCTTTTGAAATTCCCTCCAATGCTTGATACAACTTCTTCCCAAGACCCATATGCTTTACGTCAGCGCTCAGATAGATCGTTGTCTCTGCCGCCCAGTCATATGCAGCTCTATCTTTGAAAGCACCTGTATAGGCATACCCGAGAATCTTGCCATCATTAACGGCAACCAAATAGGGGTATTTTTCTAGGGTGTTTGTTATTCTTTCTCGAAATCCCCTCAAAGTTGGAACCTCATATTCGAAGGTAATCGCTGTTTGTTCAACATAAGGCGCATAGATATTTAGGATCTCTTCAGCGTTATCAGGTGTAGCGATTCGAATAACGGTATGGTTCATATTCATAGTAATCTCCTCAAAACATTATATTTTCACATGGAAAATCCAACAAATACAACTGCATTTCAACCGTGAATGAAGTGATTTGTTGGATCTGTTGTCAGTACTCTTTACTTCGATCTGGATAAACTACATTGTGACTTCTTTGTCTCAACTTCCAATATCAGTATGTCCCTACTCAAATTCCCATTCCAGCGTAATTCTGCCATCTTTTGCAGGGGAAATTGTCCCTGCCTTTTGAATCGCTTCCGCCATCAAATCCTGATTTTTACCGGCATCTTCAAAGGTCTTAGCAGTGCCGGAAATATAGGTTTCATCAATGGCTTTTGGCCACGCTGCAACAGTATAAGTCTTGCTGTCATCAATCTCTGTGCCATCTGCAAGAGCAACCGAAATAACATTTTTATCTGCTTCTGCCCACGGAGCATTGGTCACCTTTAGACCGGACACCGCATACAGAATGTTTGCCTCATTCCCATCAATGATTGGATGCTCTAAGAGTTCTTTCAGTTTTGCACCAGTAATCTCATACGTTGTCAATAATGCATCGCCATCCATTCCTTTTTGCGTAAAACGCTCTGGCAGCACAATGTCACCTTTAAAAATCTGTGCAATATTTCCGCAATAAAAACTTTTATTGGGTACAAGTGCAATGTCTGCACCGGTAACATCGCGAAGAACATCCGCATTGTAATTACTGGTATCCAATACCGTAAATGTTTCACTGGCAGTTCCAATTGGTTCTTCTGACAATGCTGCAAAAGGATCGTTACTTTTCGCATCTTCATCAATTGCCGTGGTCAATTCCTCAAAGGAAATCTCTCCGGTTGTATATTGCTGAACACTAGAAACAAGTGCATTACTTCCAAAGTATTTTGCAAAAAAAATATTTCCGTCATGGATACAATCAGAGACCTCCTGTGACATTGCCGTGATATTCTGCTGATAGGAAGTTAACGTGCTGACACCGGAAATCACTTGGAACACTGCGTCCTGACCCTCATTTGTACTAATATAATCAATCGTAGAATTAATCACCTTTTTTTTAGTCTCATCTTCCATAGATGCTTTATTAACAGAAAGGTTTACCCCCGGAACAATCTGCATAATTCGCTGGTCCGCCTCCGTTGTAGGAAATCCAATAAAGCCAATTTCGGCATCCGGTTTTTCGGATTCAACCAATGCAACAATATCAAGGTTACAAGGCATCATTGCAATTTTACCACTATACAGATCCTTGCGATTGGTTGTTGCACTGGACGTAAAATCATCTGCCGTTACAATACCTTTATCGTAAAGATTTTTTAATACTTTACAGGACGGCTGCAGAACATCTGCACTTGGCGTCTCTCCTTCAACGAAACGATTGTATGTATTTCGATTCTCAGCCGAAGAAAATGTTTCATCATAACTCAACCCAAACAGTAATGATTCCACTGTTGTGTAATATTTCATACATGTAACCATCGGCCTGATTCCGGTTGCAGAAATTGTGTCACATAAAGCATACAGTTCCTCTAGTGTGGACGGAACAGTCCAGCCATTCTGCCTGAATACATCTTTGTTGTAGGCAATGCCGAATGTCGTGTTGCTTACCGGAATCTGATATAAATGGTCCCCTACCGTAATCGCCTGCAGGGAAGATAAATTATATCTGCCTGCATAACGTTCACCACCAAGATCATATAGAAAATCATTTTCCGGAATAGTCAGATTCGTCAGGAATACATCCGGCAGCGAACCGTTGTCTGCTAAGATTTTCATATACGGTAGTTGCATGTCTCCGGCGCTGCACTCTTCAAAGAGAAAATCAACTTCCGGGAACTTCTCTTCCAGTGATGCCTCAAGCTTTGTGTGATCGAAGGCATAGAATTTCCCGACAGTTATAACCGTCTTGTCTGCTGCAATTGCTTCATAGCTTGGTATGTCATTCTCCGGTGTGTAAACTTCCCCGGTTTTCGTTGATGAACAGCCTGACAACAGCACGCTGGTCATACAGAATATTGCAATTACTTTTCTTTTGAATCTCATAACTTATTTTCTCCCTTAACAACCCTCATCAAAACTTTTTTCAGTTCCACAATATCTACCGGTTTCGCAAGGTGCATCTGCATGCCTGCTTCAATCGATGCTTTCTTATCTTCTTCAAACGCATTTGCCGAAAGTGCAATAATTGGAATCGTCTGTGCATCTGGCCTGTCCAAATGACGAATGGTTTTTGTAGCTTCTAAACCATCCATAATCGGCATCTTAATATCCATCAGTATAAACGAATAGTAATCCACCTCCGATAAGAGGAACTTGTCAACACCAATCTTGCCATTCTCCGCAGCGTCCACAATCAATTCCATTTTCTCTAAAAGCTTCGTAATAATTTGACGGTTGATTGGATGATCTTCTACAAGCAGTATGTGTTTCCCACTCAGAGCAGCTTTTAAATCTTCTCTGGAAATCTCATCTTCTTTTTGAACGTTCTCTTCTTTTTTTATTCTTTGAAGTGGTAACAGGATCTCAAAACGGCTGCCAACATCCTTTTTGCTGGTCACCGTAACCGTACCGTCCATCAGCTTTACGAGGTTGTAAACAATTGAAAGTCCCAGTCCGCTTCCGGTATGAGCAGAATTCATAGAATTTTTCTCCTGCTCAAAAGGAGTAAATATGTGCTGTATGTATTCCTCGCTCATACCCACACCGGTATCCTCAACAGCAAAACTGATTTTGTCTGTTCGCTCATCCAGTGACGTTCGCCCTGCAGACAGCACAACCTTACCACCTGCCGGTGTAAACTTGATTGCATTACTCACAAGATTCATAAGGCACTGTCTAAGTCGCACAGCATCACCGATATAGTCTGTACTGAATTTTTCTTTTTCTTCGTAAGTAAAACTGATCCTTGCATCTAACGCAGGTTGACTCTCCATCTGCATTACATGATTTACGATTTTCTCTAGATCAATGCGGTCATTATTAATGTTCATTTTCCCAGCCTCAATACGGCTCATATCCAACACATCATTAATAAGTGAAATCAAATATTCATTAGATGCCTGCGCTTTCACAATGCAGTCCTGCACCATCTCTTTATCATCCATAGATTCCAGCGCAAGCTCATGTAAGCCAACTACCGCATTGAGTGGTGTCCGAATATCGTGAGACATTTTATTCATAAAATCACTTTTGGCTGCTGCTTTTGCGAACTGTACCTGCACATCTCGTCCTTTTCGCATCAGGTTGTACTGATTATAAAACAGAAGTAATCCGCCTGCCAGACAAACCACCACAACCGCTATCATTAAATCTGTTAGTCCTGAATAGGTTGCTTCTGCTGTGATGGAGATTGGCACCGTCACGAGCAGTTCGTACTCCTCCGTACTTGGCATGGCTAAAACAAGCCAGCTTATATTATCTGCAACGTATGTAGTCTGATATTCTTCGCCAGAGCAAATTGCGGCTTTCAATTCAGCATACTCATCTTCTGCAATACCGGCATTTTTTAACGACGCATAAACAGCGTATCCCTGAAACAAACTTTCTGAAGTAACATCCTCCGGGTGCATCACGATAACGCCGCTGCGATCTACAATATAGCTGCTGCCCCGATGATCATACAGCGATACGGTTGTTATATCAGCAAATGTCTTTGCAGGAACGAGCCGACACAGTCCGATTATCGTTCGTCCGGAAATCTCCAGATGATCGAGCGGATGCGTAAAAGCCCAATAGTCTCCTCTTCCCTGAACAGAAACAAAGCTGGAAAATGTATTCTTTTCCCCCAAAACCCGCTCTGTAATTCGACTGTCTTCGACCATGACCGCGGTATCTCCACTCATGGTAAAGAAGTCCCCCTCCTGATCAAGCAGAAGCCAGTCTTCCGATCCCTCGAAATAATCCGAAAGGTTATCATTAAATTCACGGTTTTCTTTAGAAATCACATTTGCGGCAGCATCAACCTGCGTTTTGTAGGTATCTTTCAACTGAGAGATTTTCTCAGTCAGCAAATACCCGATCTGATCAACCGCTTCTATCCGTTCTTCCTGTACCGAATTTCTTAGTCTTTGGTTGAATAAAAGCAAAAAAAGGATACTACATACAAGAACACACACAAGCAGAATATTTACAAACACTTCTTTATGGTGACCGACAAACACGATCAACTTGTTTTTTGCAGCTCTACCACGTTTATCTGCTGTCATGCATTTGCCCCTCCCATTGTCTTTTTTGTAGAACAATACGGTAACTGTCAGGTGTGGTGAATACGAGTAAAATATATCCTTATTATACAGCCAAGATATGTGTTTATCCAGTAATATTTCTATCTACTCTGTTCTTTTCATAAATCTCTCCAGCGTTTCGTAAAATTCTACTGGTTTTATCGGCTTTGCCAGATGCGCATTCATCCCTGCTTTCAAGCTCTCCTGTATATCCTTTGGATATGCATTGGCTGATATTGCAATGATCGGAATCATGGCTGCATCCGCCCTGTCCATACTGCGAATGGCACTCGCTGCTTCCAGCCCTGACATCTTGGGCATCCGAATATCCATAAGAACAGCGTCAAAGCCACCTACCTGAGATGCTCCAAATAATTCAACTGCTGCCTTTCCATTTTCTGCGTGAATCACATTCATCTTTTTCTTTTCCAGCAGCTTTCGGGCAATCTGTGCATTTAACGGATGGTCCTCCGCGAGCAGAATATTCTTTCCGGCTAAAGCTTGTTCGGCATGACTTTGTCCATGCTGATCCACGCCTTCCGATATATCTATCTGACTTTGTACTGCCAGTTCAAAGGACAGCTTCACACTGACGGTGGTTCCTTTTCCCTTTTGACTCTCAATCTGTATGGTTCCACCCATCTGCTCCAGCAGTCGTTTGGTTATACTAAGTCCAAGTCCACTCCCCTTCAATTCCGGGCTAACGCCATTATCTTCCTGCGCAAAAGGTTCAAAAAGATGTTTCTGAAACACTTCCGACATTCCGATTCCATTATCCGCAACACGATATACAGCAGAGATTCTCTTTTTAGCATCATCAAATCGTACATCATAAGCCCCCATGCTGATTTTTCCACCTGGCGGTGTGTATATTACCGCATTGGAAATAATATTGAAAAATATCTGCTTGAGCCGCTGCTTATCTATCATAACAATCGGATTCAGAGAGGGTCTTTTGATTTCCACCGTAATATTTTTTGCCGTACACTGCGCCTGGAACAAAGTCCCCATATCCATCAGAAATTCATTGTAACTATACGGCTCGGGCTTCAATATAACTGCATCCTTCTCCGTCTTATCCATATCCAGAATATCATTGATCAGCCCCAGCATATAATCACTGGCAGAACGAATATGAGTCATGTTTTCCCGAACAGCTTCCGGATGATCAGCTTCATCCAAAGTAGCCTCTGTTAATCCCATGATTACATTCATCGGTGTCCGCAGATCATGACTCATCCGTGACATAAAATCCATCTTTGCCTTTCCGGCCCTTTCCGATACCTCCAATGCAATCTTCAATTCTTCATTTTTCTTTAATTCTTCCTGCATTCTTCTGGATTCCATCAGCGCACGGTTCAGTTCTCTCTGCATATTAATCATCTGATTATTCATCTTCTGCATCTCTTCCAGATAGAACTGTTCTTCTGTTACATCTGTTTTTACGAAATGTTCGTCTGTGCCCATTGAATCAGTCCCCTTGCATCTGTTGTATAAATATCTGCTTTCCATTCACGCCAAATATCCGGTACATCTTCAAACGCTTTCCCTCCCACAGCAATCTTTAAATCAGGAGTTTCACTGCGTAATTCTTTAATCATATTTTTACATAGGACCAAATGCTGCGGCATCGTAACGGATAGCGCAATCAGGTCTGGTTTTTGTTCTTTCACGGTATGAATCAGTGCTTCTTCCGGTACGCCCGCCCCTAAAAACAGGCTGTTCCATCCCGCATAAGTAAATAAATCGGTAATCATACGCATTCCCAGTTCATGAAGTTCCCCGCCGATACAGCACCCTACCATGGTATGTCCATTCGGAGGGGTTGAAAAGATTGTAAAGTATAGCTGAGAAATAGCTGTCTGAGTCAATGCTGTACAGTAATGCTCCTGTGCCACACTGATCTTTTTTTCAAACCACAATTCACCGATCTTATACATCACCTTCTGCACCACTTCCAGATAAATATCAGCAATATTCATCCCTCCCTGATACAGTTTCAGAAAATACTGCATTGCCTCTTTGGAATCTTTTCTCAAGATGATAGCAATATATTCTGCTACAATTTGATTATATTTTTCCTTCGATCCCTGATTTTCTGCTGCTTCGCTTCTCTGAAAGCCTTCCTTGTACAATCGTTCAATTTCCTGTATCCCCTGCTGAATACAGATTTCTGCAAATTCGTAATCTTCTGATGGTAATTCATCTTTTAGGCATGCTGACATTGCAACGTAAAAATCAATACATTGCTTTGTCATCTTCTCCCTGGTCACATAGACCATCAAATAGGTCAGATATTCATATGTCCACCTCACATACGATACAAAAATCTGTACCTGCTTTAAATCAATCGCAGACTTTAAATATGAGATTCCATAAAAGAAGTCCCGCTTCATAAATTTCTTTGCCCGCTCGGGAAGGTCATCATATAAGCCCGGGGACTGTTCATACTGTCTTTTCGACATCCGTTGCACCAGTTCATTTAATTCATCTGCTTCATCAATATAGAACAAACTCATACTTAAATCCCTCCCTGTTTTCTCATTCATATCGTATCACTTCAAAGGGATTTATTCAATCTTTAACTACAATTGTATTCCTCAACCTCCCATACTCCCTTTATTCTTCTATTTCAATCTAAAATCAAAATTCTTAAAATATCGTACATTCTGCGGCGTACGCTCAGCAGACGGGAATTCATACTCCGGATATTTCACGATTGGACAGCTTTCTTTTTTGAGCTGATTGCAGAATTTATCCGACAGGTTTCATACTGATTTCACCGTCTGAGACTGCATCGTTCCCGGATCACCGCCATCAATAATGTAGAGTTCTTTCTCTGGGATATCAGAAAATTCCTTTTTCAGAAAAATATAAATCCCCATAAACTTCAAAAATGGTCTGATAGAGACGTAACTGTCCTCTCTCTTTTTTATGGTCTATACCAGTTCTGCAAACATCAGCACAATGCAGAAATAATTACTCAGGTTTGTAAAAGGAACAAACCATTACACATGGGACCATGATTCGTAAGACCATTATGCACATCTTCATTTCCCCCTTCTAGGTTGTGCCATAAACTGTTTTCAAAAGGGCGTGCCTGCAGTTTTCACTGCTGACACGCCCTTAATTTCTATTTGCTATTAATAATCGCTTTTATATTTGTGCGATTTCTACTTTTCGTCTCTCTATGTCGATATTAGTATGTTGCTACCACACTCTCGCCACGTGAAACATCCGCGCCGACGCCTGAAATTGTAATCTCAAAATTATCTCCATTTGTAAAGATGACTGGAATTGTAAGGTCAATGTTATTCTCTTTCATCACTTCAAGATCAACCTTAAGAAGTGGAGCTCCAATTTTCACTTTATCTCCCACTTTACATTGTGGCTCCATTCCTTTGCCTTTCAGCGCAACGGTTTCGAGTCCTACGTGGACAAGTACTTCAAAGCCACCTTCTGCCTCGATTCCAAATGCGTGATACGTATCGGCTACCATTGTAATTGTACCCGCAGTGGGAGAACCTACCATATCATCTGTCATCTCAAATGCGATACCATCTCCAAGCATATGTTGTGAAAATGCATCATCTTTTACATCATCCAATGCGATACATTTTCCATTGACAGGAGATACAATCTCATTGGCATTTTTTGCTTCTTTTTTCTTTCCAAATAATCCAAACATTTTAATCCTCTCTTCTTATTCCATCATGATGTTATGTTTATGGAATATATGTTTTAACCAGAATATTAATATTAATGATAAAACTCCCAGCATCGCTACTCCTGCTAATGTGATATCAAATCCGACATGTACGCCGAAAAATCCAGCGATGGAAGGAATCATCAATGAAGACACCCCCATAAAAATACTAAGTGCAATCAGCTGACTACTATTGCGTAAATAGTCTGGTGATATTTCCAGAATAATCATCTTTGAGGCAATCAAAATGATTGGCGTGGAAAATATCTGTAATAAGCTGATAAAAATCATTGCGCCTGCATTATTGGCTAATGCAAACAGAATGAACTGTATGGTCATCATTGCTGCGCTGAAATGTAGCAGATGAATGGCTTTAAACTTTTTCAAGAGGTAAGCCCCCGCTAAATACGTTGGAATTTCTAAAAGTGATCCAAATGCGAACTTCAAGGAAATCTCAAAGTCTGTTGCATTTAAAGCGATCATTTTATCAATAACGGTGCAACTATTAGCTACAACAACTGCATACATAAGAAAAAGAACAAAAACTAATAACGTATATCCCGGAATGTGAAAAAGTTGAAGCACATCCTGTAACTTGATTTTATCTTTTCTTTCAATGCTCTGAATGTCTGGTAAAAATACGACATTACATATAGACAATCCTGCCAGAATCAGCACACTGACACCAAGCCCTGAATACATGAATTTCAAAATAATTTGAGATGCAATCACGCTTCCCAGTGCCCATCCAACGGAACCGAAGGCTTTGATAAACGACAAAGACTTCTGCATTTCATGATCGACACCAAGCACCCATGTATCATACATACCACAAAGGGAATTTACCAATCCGCCTGATAGACTAATTAAAAGTAATTGTGCGGCGAACATTCCAAGTCCTTTTTGAAACAATAGTACAGATGAGATTCCAAGACCTGCGACTGCGACTATAATGAGTTTCTTTACCGACTGGAAATGATCAGATAAAAAGCCAAACAACAATTGGAACACAATCGTTGTGATTGCATATCCCGATATGATAATTCCTCGATACATTGCATCATATCCTAGACTTGACAAATATGGCGTAAACTTTGTCATACAAAATGAAAAACTCATGTAGGATATGAAGTACAAAACCAGAAAGGAATATTTTCGACTACTTTTCTTCATCTATTTCCCTTTCTTCTAACTAAAGTCTTGTTCTCACGAAAATCACACCCGCAGACACAAGCAGTACAAGAAGTGCTGCAGGAATCGTTAAGATTCCTTTTTCCCACTTCGCTTCCTGCCATCTTTGTTTGATTCCGTGAAATCCGACAAATTGATAGAGGTAGAAAATCATGATTGCAAGTGTGATTACATTCTTCTGCACGACCTGAGTCACAAATACAATGCCGTATGACATCATGGTAAATCTCGATGCCTGATTTTTGAAATATGCCCACACAATATAGCCTGAGTATAATGATGCAAACATCAAAATCATGTTCAGACACTCTGTCGCGCTCTTCTGTAGGATATCACCGATGGATTGCCCAAGTACAACTGCGTTGATATTCAAAAATACAAGGTATAAAATTGGTAATATGACAAATGCAACCATTTGAATGCACAGATTCTTCTTCTCATCGCGAAATATATTGACACCTGACTGTAATAATTTTGCTATCATTTCTTCTCCTCTTTCTTTTTCGTATACTTTTCGAATTTATATGTTTAAATCTTAGTTAAGTGGTGGCCAGAATTCTTTGTTAGCCTCAATTAAGTCATCTAAGATTTCTTTTGCGACTTTTGCACTAGGAACTGTTTTGTTCATAGTGAGTGACTGCCATGCTTTCTGATAGCTCTGCTCGATCCAAGCTTCAACAGCTAATTTCTCAGAAGCAACCTGCTGCTCCATAAGACCTTTCTGGAAAGTAGGAATTCTACCGATTGACATTGGCTCTACTCTGTCTTTACCTACGATACATGGAATTTCTACCATTGCATCTTGATCAAAGTTCTCAATTGCTCCGTTGTTCGGGACGATAAGTAAAAATCTTTCTTTTGTGTTAAATGCTAATGCACAAGCTAATTCAACGATGAACTGCGAATGTTCACTTGCTGCAAAGAATGTACCTTTTGCTGTACCAGCTTCGACAATTCTATCGCATTCTGCAAAGACATCTTTTTCACGACGATCCATAATCTCGTTTGCTCTTGTGTAGTTCTTATCAGCATGCTCTACAGTCTCATCCTGCATTAAGTAGTATTTTAAGTATGTATTTGGAAGTGTCTCTGGTTCAATTTCGATAAGCTGTTTTGCTGCACGCATTGTATCTAACCAACTGGACTCTTTATGCTGTCCTGCTGGTGTGAATTCTTCGTATCCACGCTCTGCACAGTATTTCTTAAGTGCTGGCATTAAGTCATTTCCTTCTTTGTCTTCAATGCTTGTCCACCATCCGAAGTGATTTAATCCGTAGTAACGAACATCAAACTTCTTGCGTGAGCCCAATCCTAAGATACGAGCAAATATTTCTTCAAGACAAACCGGCATATCACAGATATTGATGATACGTGAGTCTGGTCTCAAACGACGACAAGCCTCTGCAACGATTGCTGCAGGATTAGAGTAATTCAGCATCCATGCGTTTGGTGAATATTTTTCCATATAATCAATCATTTCGATTACTGCACCAATTGTACGTAACCCATATGCAATTCCACCTGGTCCGCATGTCTCCTGTCCAACTACACCATGATTCAATGGGATTTTCTCATCCTGTTCTCTTAATGCATAGAGTCCTACACGAATCTGAGCCATTACGAAGTCAATATCGGTAAATGCTTCTTCAGGATCTGTTGTCCAGCTGAATTTCACATCCGGATTGATCTCGCGAGCGATGATTTCACACGCTTTAGCAACTTTTTCCTGACGCTCTGCATTGTTATCATATAACTTAATACATTCAATTGGGAACACGTCTGTGTTCTCTAACAACATTGTTACAATACCTGCTGTATAAGTACTTCCGCCACCAGCGATTACAACTTTTTGTTTTTTACGTTCCATTTTAAATCTCCAATCCTGCGCTATCATACGCATTTTGCATTTCTTGTTTTATTATTTTTATTCTATGGATTTCGCTTTGGTACCCTTATGCCAGACTATGGCATAAGGCTTTCAAATTCATCTCTTACGTTTGGTACCGAGAGTCCAACGATAATCTGAATGGCTGTTCCATTGTGTACCAATCCGTGTGCTCCAGCTTCTTTGAATCGAGCTTCTGGTGCTAATATGGAATCATCTTTTAATGTAAGACGAAGTCTTGTTGCACAGTTCGTTACATCAACTACGTTTTCAGGTCCTCCAACGAGTTCCATGTATTTCATAGCCTGTGCTGCTGTTTTGCTGACTTTCTTTCCGTTCTCATCTTTTTTCTCAAGATATTCATTCTTTGAGAAAAGTTTTGTTTCTTCATCATCCGCTTCACGACCAGGTGTTTTCAAATCAAATTTTTTAATTAAGAATACGAAAGCAACGAACCAGATAACCATGAATATCAGTCCAAGTACTACCTGAATGATGTATGTTTTGTAATGGTACATTCCAAGTGGAAGCCAGTTCAGAACTACCCAGTTGATGATACCTCCACCGAAGTCACCTACAACTCCGAGTGCAAATGCAATTGTCTGAAGACAGGCATCTAAGAATGCGTGTACAACAAACAATACTGGTGCGATAAATAAGAATGTGAACTCTAATGGTTCTGTAACACCTGTAAGTACAGCTGTTAAAGTAGCTGGAATCATAAGTCCGAGAACTTTCTTTTTCTTCTCAGGTCTTGCTGTGTAGCAGAACGCTCCACATACCCCCAGAGAACCAAATACTTTTGACAATCCAGATAATGAGAATCCAATTGGATACATTGACTTTAAGCTCTGAGCTGATGTCTGGAACTCCTGAATGTGTGTTGCCCAGTACACAGATGTTCCACCCTGAACAATTGCATTGTCATAGCAGAATGGTGCATATACGAAATGATGAAGTCCTGTTGGAATCAAAATCTTCTGTAAGAATGCATAGCACCAGATTCCTACGTTTCCACTGTTAATGAAGAATGTCTGCATGTGTCTCATACCATCCTGTACGTGTGGCCAAATGAGACATGTCGCAAATGCGATTGGAAGCATAAGGAAAAAACAAATTGCTACTACGAAAGATGAGCCACGGAATAATCCGATTGCATCTGGTAATTCTACATCATAGAATTTGTTATGGGCCCAGATTACGATGCCTGAGATTAATAATGCTCCAATCATACCTGTATCTAAACTTTTGATACCTGCGACCATTGCAAGCCCGCTACCTGTACTTACTTCTGCGGTGAAGTCAACACCAAAGAATCCACCCCAACTTGAAAGCATTGATCCTATAAAGTAGTTAAATGTAAGGTACGTTGCGATTGCTTCCAAACAAGCTCTTGCCTGTTGTTTTTTCGCTAATGCGATTGGAAGTGAAATTGCAAATAATAACGGTAACTGGTTAAATACCATCCATGCTCCAGAAGATACGACTCCCCAAAACTGATACCAAATAGTTGTATCGTCTGCTAACGATCCCATGATTGCTGAATTCTGAAATACAATCGAGAATCCAACCATAATACCTGCGAATGCGAAGAGTAATGTTGGTGTAAACATCGCGCCTCCGAAACGCTGAATTTTTTTCATCATATGAAACTTTCTCCTCTCATTACTTTATTCAATTAGATAAAACGTACGTCTAGGCCTTTGACATGGACATAGCATACTAAATTCATTCTTATATCGCAAGCGATTTGCGCACTTCTGTCATCTTTCACATAAGCAAAAAAAGATTCACATCCGTTGTGAAAAATTCTCACTTTGATGTGAATCCTTGACATTCTATTTCATTTATGATTTAAAAATTTCTTTTGTTCTTTACATATCACAAGCCTTCCCTTCCTGATGCAGGCGGTTCTTTTTGTAAATGCAGTAACGAATAAAAAATAGTTCTGCTAAGACATAATATAGCATTGTAATCTTGTAATCTGGATGATCCTTTAGGAAGTTCAGGTTGGTTGAGGAAATGTATAACGCCTCGTCACTGATTGCTGTCAGCTGATTATTCTTGAACTCTGTAATCGAAATAATCTTAGCACCAAGAATCTTCATCTTACGCGCAATGTCTAATACATTCTCATTGTTTCCGCTTAAGGAAATAAGAATCACGACATCACCCTCGTCAATCATCTTATAATAGGAACTATCAACAGTTGACCCTGCGATATCATAAATCATCTCCTGACATGATGTGAACATTCTCTTCAACTGTCTGGCAACAGATCGCTGAATGTCCCCCGACCCATATATAAAAACTTTTTTCGCATCGTAGACCATTTTACAGGCATCATCGTAATTTTTCGTCTTTTGCTCTTCTACATAGTTGATAATCGCATCACATGCTAAATCATAATCCTGCGTACTGACATCGCCCATTTCATCTTCTCTCTCAAGACGTAGAAGAACTTTAAATTCGCTATATCCTTCCAGTCCAATCTTCTTTACAAACCGAGAAACTGTAGTGCGTGAAACATTCGTCTCAGCAGCCAATTCGTCAATTATCAGATTGGCTGCATGCCTTTTATCATTTACAACATGTCTCCAAATCATCAAGTCTGTTTCATTTAAATAAGCATATCTTTTAAGCACTAACTCTTCTATTTTCATTTTCTACTTTCCACCGCTCTTTCTGAATCTTCTGTTTTGTTCACTTATCACAACTTTTCCTTCCGCAAACTACAAAGCTCTCATCTGCTCCGAATCTGCCCCATTTAGTGGTAATGATTTAACTGTTGTATCAATATCCATAGTTGCCCTCATGTCAACTCCAATGATAGATGCAACCAACATCCCACCTTTTAAAATGCCCGATAAATATAGTCTTTCCGGTAATTGTATATCTTAATTTTCCGATTTCTGTCATCAATATCTATCACTGTACACACTTGATTTCGAAACATACTTGTTTCTAAGTCTTTTTAAATCCATTCCCCGTACTGCTTTTTGCACTGCAAATTGTTTCATCTTATCATCCTCTTCCATTTTCCGTAATAATGACAGCCTCTTTATTTTCTCTACACTGCTTCGAAATCTCATTATAATGATTTCTCAAATCAGCCGACGGTCTAATTGCTTCCTGAATAGCCTGCATAACAATTCCTATAGAACTTTATTCTAAAATACAATTATAATACTTTCCAATATCCCTTTTTCTTTGATCCTATTCGTTCAATGTACCCATTGTTACGCAAAAATACAAGATTATTGTATATTGCTGTTTTTCCTATTCCCACCACATGCATGAGCTGTTCTTGAGTTATATTTGGGTTATTCCTCATCTCTGACAATATAGTTTGTCTGGTCAGGGTTAATGATTTATTCCTCACTTTTTCCCCTTCTTTATTCCTCACTTTTTCCTCTGCTTGCATCAATAATTTTTCAAATGGAATAGTAACAACTATAGAATTTTTTCTAAATTCAAATGCTTCTTTACCATAAACATGAGTGATTACTGGAACACCTCTTCCTGATCGCTCACTAATATGCAACTGCAAAAAAATATCAGATAATCGTTGATTTACTGGAATAGACTCCCCTGAAAAGAATCCTTCCATCGTCTGATTTGGTGCTAGTTTTCCTCTAGATAATATTTCTATTCTATCAGAATACACGGTAATCATTGGTGCATTCCCGTCAATCCATGCATTATGAACGAAGGAATTAATAATTGCTTCACGAAATGCGCTCTGGTTAAACAGTGGAACTTCTTTTCGTTCTACAACTCTATTTGTTTCATCTGCCTGCATAATATTTAGCACATCTGCATATTCGATAACTTTATCTAACGAAATAAGCAAGCAGTTATTTCCAAACTCTCGCACAGCGTACAGTGGTGTTGCTTTATCAGTCCCCCTGAAAATTGAGACTCTAACGGACATTTTACTGTCATCCGATAATAAACTTGCCAACAGATTATACTTCCCCTCTTTTGTCAACAATCCAAGATTTTTCTCAAATGTATTTTTATTAAGCACAATTCCTTTATCCTCATAATACATAAACAGCTTCCGGAATGTCAATTCCTGACTATCACTTTCCGTATTTTCCAGTGTAGGTATACCATTTTTCAAAATACTAAATAGCTTTGACTCACGTTCTGGATATTTATTCAAATTTACTTTACTTGACCCAATTCGTATAAATCGGTTTCCACAAAATGCTGTTGGAACTTTATTCGCTGCTGGAATGATAAGAACAACCACTCTCTTTTTGTCAATTTGTCTTTCATGAAACTCGAAATTGATATCTGGTGTTATCTGACGTGCCAAAAAATGTTCTAACGGTTCATTTTTCACATCCACATGATAATTAAATGTTGTATCCGTTAGCTCGTGCGTCTCATTATTCACCCCCCATATTAAGTAAGCGTTTTCTTTTCCACGCATTGCTACAGTGTTTGACATAGATGAAATATATTCTCCTATACCGACTGCTTCATACCAGTTTTCTTTAAACTCAAACCAATCTTCCTCCGAAGGATACTTGATCAGTTCGTTTACTATATCCTCTATATGCTTCATGTTATATTCTCTCCTAAACAAATTATTCCCCACTTATTCCTCACCCATGTATTATAACATGGTGAGGAATAAAAGTGAGGAATAATTTGTTTACTTTTGGTTTTCCGTTTTTGTTTATATAGGTTATGAGAGTAACAATAATATTTCTATAATCATTGAGAACTCGTTTTAAGCACATCTTTCAGAATCGCCACATGATTTTTTACCATGTTCCATTGTTGGTCACTCATGAGCTCCGGTTTGTCCATCTCAACTATTTTTTTGAAATCCGGCTTGATTATCCCTACAGATTTTACTGCTGACTTTTCAAGAGACTCTTCGTAAGATGTTTGTGATCGTAAATTTTCTGACAAATGAAATGCCCGGTCGTGATCAAATAAATCACATAAGTCGATTAATTTTCCTGATTCATTATCCATAATAAATCCCCAGTTTTGTGTGTGCCGATCTGAATTATTCATGATATAATCAGCCACCTGCATTTCATGATATTTTTGAGAGGAAATCTGAATTGCAACATCTATTGGGTCCATATTATAAAACGAACAAAATTTTTCAATCTCCTCGAACGAAACAAACGATTTATCTTCGGATGTAAAGATTTTTGAATGAACAATCTTCTCTCCCACTCCATCCAACCAGCCTTTTCTTTCTGCACTAATGTATTTTGAAATCTGTTCGTCTGTAGATAATTTATATTCGATATGTTTAAAGTCCAATGCATTTAGAATATCGTTTGCTGCAATCTCATTTTTTCCAACTTTATGCAAATATAGAACCTCATTTTCTCGAATCCACGCTTTTGCATTCACTCCTAATGTTGTCAACTCCGGTGTTGGCTCTGTAATCTTTTTTCTGCTTTCATTTAATGGGATGGAATGTATATTTGTTCGTCCAGAGAGTGAAGTCTCAACAATCGAAAGCGAAATAGCATTCTTAAAAAGATTTCTTTTTTCCCATGTGATTGTATCATCCTCTTCTTTTATCCAATAGGAGTCCATCAGACTAAATCCGCGGCATTTCAGAAAGACGTCATAATGACTTGATTGAGATAATCCATACGCATTTAGAATTTCTTTTGCATATATTCTGTCTATTGGAAGAATTCGATTTGCAGCCCAATTATAGTAATCTTCTCCTGTCACCCTTTCTTTTCTCAAAGAAAAAGGCAATCGGTCAAAATCTAGAATTTTACACTGCAGGTTCTCATCAATCTCTAAAACTGGTGTATCTTTTATCATTAATGTTTTTTTCATAAACCCTCTACTCCTTCCTGAGCGCCAAAATTGGACCCCGCAATTTACCCTTTGAACAATATTTTTTTACAACAAAAAAACAGCAAGTCAACGAATAACCTTGCTGTTTTTCAAATTAAAATAAGATTTAAGGTTTCCATAACGTTCCCTGCGGGAATCGAACCCACAACTAGTGCTTAGGAGGCGCTTGTTATATCCATTTAACTAAGGGAACCCATCTCGTGGATTTCTTTATCTTTCATAAAAAAATCCACTCTTATGTTTTATCATTTTACAGCAAGAATTTCAACCATTTTATGAAATTAAAAGTTAATATATCCCTGTAACCATATATTTGCTTTAAATCGTCTTCCAACCTCCGGCTCGCCGAGAACATCCTTTACCGGCACGCACACATCGAATTTCAACTCATTTACGAGAAGTGTCATCTGATAAATCGGCTCCTTTGTCGCATGATTGTCTGCCACTGTATATTTTTGTATCTCTCCAAGAATCGAATACTGGTCACATTCCACTCCATACGGCATCAGATATGTATCCACAATGGTAAATACGTCCTCTGTGGCCAATCGTCTTGATACTTTTGAGTATGTATCAATATCTTCCAGTGTAAGCGTTTCAATTGCTGTCTGATCACCTTTGTGAGCCGCATTAAGCAGTGACAGCCGATTCAGATTCTCTTCTTTCTTTTTCTTGACCTGATCTGCATCCTTTCGTACCGGAAAAAGTACTTTTCCACTGATGGCAAGTCCGGATAATGTAAGCGAGGTTCCCTTCTTGGGAATCAATCCGGCTTTCATCTCCCTCATGTAATCCACACCGTTTTGCAGGTGAAAGATAAGACTGATATCCACCCGGATATCTTCACAAATTCCCATGTATTCTTCATGGTCAATCTTGCGTTCTACGGATACATCCGCATAGGATGTGACCCCGCTTCCGCGAAACATTGGGAAATAGTATTCACTCTCAAAGTTCTCCTGTTCATCCAATTCCCCACATTCGACAACTGCCATTCCGACGCCATAAGTTTTCTGGTACTCACAAAAATCTGCATCCTGACTGTAAGAGACAATGGTCTGATGTGTAAATGTATCTTTTATTTCCTGCAATAATTCTTTTTCCTGTTTCTTGGAAGTCAGATTTCCAAAACCAATTGCCTTTAAATATTGATGCATAGAATCTCCTTATGCCTTCTTTACTTCAATCTTCTTCATGCCACCCATATATGGCTGAAGAGCGGTTGGAATATTAACAGAACCATCTTCGTTCAAGTTGTTCTCTAAGAATGCAATTAACATTCTTGGTGGAGCTACAACTGTATTATTTAATGTGTGTGCGAAGTATTTATCCCCATTCTCATCTTTGACACGAATACCAAGTCTTCTTGCCTGTGCATCTCCAAGGTTTGAGCAGCTTCCCACTTCGAAATATTTTTTTTGTCTTGGTGACCATGCTTCTACATCACAGGATTTCACCTTAAGATCTGCCAAATCTCCAGAACAACACTCCAATGTGCGAACCGGTATATCGAGTGTACGGAACAGATCCACAGTATTCTGCCATAATTTGTCATACCATGATTTGCTCTCTTCCGGTTTACATACGACAATCATCTCCTGTTTTTCGAACTGATGAATACGGTATACACCGCGTTCTTCAATACCATGTGCTCCCTTTTCTTTACGGAAACATGGAGAATAGCTTGTGAGGGTCTGTGGCAGCTGCTTTTCTTCTAACATGGTATCAATGAATTTACCAATCATTGAATGTTCACTTGTACCGATTAAGTAAAGATCCTCTCCCTCGATCTTATACATCATCGCATCCATTTCTGCAAAGCTCATGACACCTGTCACAACGTTGCTGCGAATCATGAACGGTGGTACACAATACGTGAAACCTCTGTCAATCATAAAATCTCTTGCATATGAAATAACTGCAGAATGAAGTCTTGCAACATCCCCCATCAGATAATAGAAACCATTTCCTGCAACTTTACCAGCTGCATCCAAATCAATTCCGTCAAACTTTTCCATTATCTCTGTATGATATGGAACTTCAAATTCCGGTACAAATGGCTCTCCGTATTTTTGGATTTCAACATTCTCACTGTCATCTTTACCGATTGGTACAGATGGGTCAATGATATTTGGAATGCTCATCATAATTGTTTTGATTCTTTCTTCTACTTCTTTTTCCTCTTTTGACAACTCATCGATACGTGATCCTTCTGTTGCAATCTGAGCTTTGATTTCTTCTGCTTCCTCTTTTTTTCCCTGTGCCATGAATGCACCGATCTGTTTGGAAATTTTATTCTTGTTTGCTCTTAATGCCTGAACTTCACCTTTGATTTCACGGTTTTTCTGATCCAGTTCGATAACTTCATCTACCATTGGTAATTTGGCATCCTGAAACTTATTTTTAATGTTTTGTTTTACTACGTCTGGATTCTCTCTTAAAAATTTAATGTCTAACATTTGTCTTCTCCTATGATTTTGTTTTATTTAATCTTCAATAATATCTTTAATATCTGCATCGTATGATTCCTGGTAAATTGCTCTCTCGAGAGATTCTGCCTCTTCATCTGCAAGCTCAATATAACTCTCTCCACCTACGATTTCTTTGATATATGTGTAACAGCCCTCTCTGCTATGCATCGCATTAATAATATAGCCATTATTTTTTCCATCTAACATCGTCAATGCAAAACTCAAGTTACCACCCATCTCGTGAAATGCATCATATTTTACAATTCCGAGTTTTTGATAGTTTCCCTGAAGCGTTTTACTCATTTCACGGATGTCCTGTCTGTTTTTCTTTGCAATACTCTCAATCTTATCAATAATATTAAAACGATCTAAGATACTTTCTTCGATAGTTTTCCCATCTTTTCCTCTCATAAACGAAGTATAAGTTAATTTCAAACGATTGTATTTCATGTTGATATTCAATAAAAGTACAAATAGTAGAATTTGTATCAAGAATAACAAGACGAATAAGTATAAAGGATCAAGTCCAATTGAATCTAATATTCCCATATATTCCTCCTATATTTTATCTTTCTATGACTGCTGTGTCGACATAATTAGTTCGAATATACGTTCGAGTTCTTTTTGTGAATAATATTCGATTTCAATTTTGCCTTTACCTTCTGCTTTTTGCGCAATATTTACCTTTGTTCCTATTGCACCCTTCATCTTTTCGATAAGATTATCATATACAAACTGATCTGTCTGCTGTTTCGGTTTTGCTTTTTCTTTTTTTGGGTTCTTCAGTGATTTAATCAGTTTTTCTGTTTCACGAACACTCAGCTTCTCATCAAAGATCTTGTTTGCAAGAATGAATCTCTGTTCATCGTCATCAATTGCAAGAAGTGCTCTTGCATGTCCTGTGGAAATCATATCATCCACGATCATCTGTTGAATTTTATCTCCCAGCTTTAACAGACGCATGGAGTTCGTCACTGCTGTTCTGCTCTTTGATACGCGCTCTGCCACTTCATCCTGTTTTAAAGAAAATTCCTGTAATAATCTCTTATATGCCATAGCTTCTTCAATTGGATTTAGATTTTCTCTCTGAATATTCTCAATCAGAGAAATCTCTACAATTTCCTGGCTTGTATATTCTTTGATGATTACGGGTATCTCTTTGATTCCTGCAAGCTTTGCTGCTCTCCATCTTCTTTCACCTGCAATAATTTCATAATAATCATCTTTTTTTGTTACAAGCAATGGTTGTAAGATTCCATATTGTTTAATGGAATCTGCAAGCTCTAATAATGAATCTTCGTCAAAATCTTTTCTTGGCTGTTCTCTATTGGGCTCAACCATTGTGATTTTTACTTTTTGTTCGCCATTTACAATTTTTTCTTTGTTTATATCTGCAGCAGATTCTTTGTTTACAACTTTATTTTCTGTTTTTTCTATATCCGTTTTCTTTTTTGGTGCTGGTGGAATCAAGCTGTCAATTCCTTTTCCAAGTCCATTTCTTCTTACTGCCATTAGTCATCTTCTCCTTTATGAATTACTTCATCTGCTAATCTTGCATAAGCATCTGCTCCTGCTGATTTTGGATCATACAAATTGATTGGCATTCCATAACTTGGCGCTTCTGCGAGTCGAATGTTTCTAGGAATAATTGTCTTATACACATTCTGTTGTAAGTTATCTTTTACATTTTCAACAACCTGCAGAGATAAGTTCGTTCTGGCGTCATACATTGTAAATACGACACCTTCCATTTCAAGTTCTGGATTAAGTCGATCCTGAACCAATTGAATTGTCTGGATTAATTGGCTCAATCCTTCTAATGCATAGTATTCACATTGAATTGGTACAACTACCGAATTTGCAGCGCATAATGCATTAATTGTAAGCGTTCCAAGTGCTGGTGGACAATCTACAATCACGTAATCATATTGATCAATAATTCCTTTGATGGCATCCCGAACAATAAACTGTTTATTTGCATTATCAATCAATTCTACTTCAATTGCTGATAAATTAATATCTGATGGTAATACATCTAGATTTTCTAGTACTTCCTTACGGATGCATTCTTCTGCCTTCTTCTCCCCCAGAATTACATCATAAAGGTTATTTTCCACATCATTCTTATCTACGCCAAGTCCACTACTCATGTTTCCCTGCGGATCCATGTCAATACTCAGTACTTTCTGTCCTTGTACTGCCAGTGCGGCTGAAAGATTGATTGCAGTCGTAGTCTTTCCGACGCCTCCCTTTTGGTTGGCAATTGCTATGACTCTTCCCATTTGTAATTCCCCTTTCCTTAATATGCTTTATCATTATACCACTTTTTACTTTTATAATCTATACAATGTTTCACGTGAAACATTAATTTTTTCTATATTTTCAATAAAAATGTTTCACGTGAAACATTGTATTGTAATTTACAGAGAATACGCTGAATTTTCATAATTCAATTCTTCCAATCTACTACCTTTTGTAGTATAATAGACACAACAATAGAAATGGGGTGTGTAAATGAAAACAAAAGGAAAAATCATTACATTAACAATGCTCACGGCAGCAACAACCGGTGCTATTTATGTATTAAATAAAGCAAGAGAATTGGCTGATACCGCAGAGAGTATTTTTAGCGGGATTGATGGAGAATATTATAATTGGAGATTTGGCAAGGTTTTCTATACAAAACAAGGCTCAGGTAAACCAATTTTACTTATTCATGATTTAAATGCAACAAGCTCGCATTATGAGTGGATGAACATAGTCAATGATTTATCTAAGACAAATACAGTATATGCCATTGATTTACTTGGATGTGGTAATTCTGATAAGCCAAATTTGACATATACGAATTTTCTATATGTTCAGTTGATAAATGACTTTATTAAAAATGTAATTGAAGAAAAAGCAGATATCATTGCAACCAGTGAATCTTCTGCTATTGCAATTATGGCTTGTACAAATAATGCAGAATTAATTGACCGTATTGTACTGGTAAATCCAGTTAGTCCAATATCACTTGCAAAAAATCCTACAAAGCGCTCTACCATTGTTCGAGATTTAATTAATCTTCCAATCGTAGGAACCATGCTTTATAATATTTTGATTCGTAGGACTACCGTTGAAAATGATTTTCGTACAAAATATTATTATAATCCAGACAATATAACAGATAAGTTAATTTCAACCTATTTAGAGTCATCGCATATTGGTGAATCTCATTCTAAGTATTTATATGCAAGTATTGTTTCAAAATACACAAATACTAATATTATGCAGAGTCTGAATAATATGAATAACAGTATTTATATTATTGTTGGAAATGGTAATCCAGAAAATGTACTTGCTGCAGATCAATATCAAAACCAAGTACCTGCAATTGAAATTGTTAGTATGGAAAATTCAAAGTTACTTCCACAGTTAGAATTGCCGAAAAAATTTATGGAACAGTTAAATATTTTTTTAGAGAGTAAATAATATTATATTGTAAAAAAGAGAAGATTTCAAGGGTACTTCTATCTACCCATGAAATCTTCTCTTTTTTATTATGATAATGGTTCTTTCGATGGTAATCCCGCTTTTCTTGGATATTTTCCACTTGTGCTTTGTATTTTTTTTATCTTCACAAAAGACCTTCCAATATCTGTATCCGGTAATTCGAACTTCACTGTGTCTTCTAATCTTCCTCCCAAAATATGAACCGCTTTTTTTGAAAGAGTTAATTCTTCATCAACATCTCCTGATTTATAAGAAATGAACATGCCTCCTGTCCTCACATATGGAAGACAATATTCTGAAAGTGTAGAAAGATTTGCAACTGCACGAGAGACACATAAATCAAATTGTTCCCTGTATTCTTTTTGTTTTGCAAAATCTTCTGCGCGTCCATGAATTGCTGTCATATCAGTTAATGCTAATACTTCTATTACAGTGTTTAAAAACTTCACACGTTTTCCAAGAGAATCCAACAACACAATTTTTAAATGTGGAAAAGCAATTTTTAGTGGAATCCCCGGAAATCCAGCACCTGTTCCGATATCAATAATCGTATGAATCTGGTTGATATCTGTTGCTTTTACAATTGCCAGACTATCCACGAAATGCTTTTCATTTACTTCTTCATATTCTGTAATTCCTGTCAAGTTCATTACTTTATTCCATTCAACAAGAAGTTCGAAATACTGATCAAATTGTTGATATTGCTTACTGCTTAATTTAATACCCAGTTGTGACAGTTTATGTTCAAAAATCTCACTCATATCTTCCTCTTTCATTTATATATTTATAAGATGTTTTTATTTTTTATAGTATTGTTCCATATAGACAAGCAATACTGATATATCTGCCGGTGAAACTCCTGAAATTCTTGATGCCTGTCCCACAGAGAGCGGACGAATCTCAGAGAGCTTCTGTTTTGCCTCAATTCGCAGACTCTGAATCTCATTGTAGTCGATTTCTTCCGGAATCTTCTTTGTTTCCATCTTCTTAAATGCCTCTACCTGACGCTTCTGCCTTGCAATGTATCCGTCATACTTGATATTAATATTAATTTGTTCAATGACATCCCACGGAAGTTCTCTCCGTTCTCTATCCAGAGGAGCAACGGCTTCATATGACAATTCCGGACGGCGAATCAACTCTGCCAGGCTGATTCCTGAAGTAAGCGGTGTACTTTCATACTGCTCGAGCAATTTCTGAACAGCCTCAGTTGTCCCAACATAAACATGTTCGAGACGCTCCATCTCATCAGAAATCATCTTTTCTTTCTCAATCAGCTTCTGATAACGTTTTTCATCGATTAATCCAATACGATATCCGATACGAGTCAATCTCTGATCTGCATTATCCTGACGAAGAAGCAGGCGGTATTCTGCTCTTGATGTCATCATTCGATACGGTTCATGGCTTTCTTTTGTGACAAGGTCATCGATTAAAACGCCTATATAAGCCTCTGAACGATCTAAGACCAACTGTTCCTCACCTAACACCATTTTGGCGGCGTTTACACCTGCTACAAACCCCTGTGCGGCAGCCTCTTCATATCCGGAGCTTCCGTTGAATTGACCTCCGCTAAATAATCCACTGATTTTTTTAAATTCAAGCGTTGATTTTAACTGTCTGGCATCAATGCAGTCATACTCAATTGCATATGCATTTCTCACAATTTTCGCATGCTCCAGTCCCGGTACGCTGCGATACATTGCATATTGTACATCTTCCGGAAGCGAGCTGCTCATTCCGCCAACATACATTTCATTTGTATTGAGTCCCTCCGGCTCTATAAATACCTGATGACGTTTTTTATCCGCAAATTTAACAACCTTATCCTCAATAGAAGGACAGTATCTTGGGCCCGTTCCTTCAATCATACCAGAGTAAAGCGGTGATCTGTCTATATTTGCACGAATAATATCATGCGTCGTTTCATTTGTATAAGTAAGCCAGCAGGATGCCTGTGAAATCTGGACGTCTTCCGGATCGGTCGTAAAGGAAAATGGCTGTACGTGCTCATCTCCAAACTGTTCTTCCATCTTGCTAAAATCAATGGTGTTCTTGTCAAGTCTGGCCGGTGTCCCTGTCTTGAAACGGTACATCTGAATGCCTAATTTCTCCAGTGATGAAGTTAGATGATTCGCCGGCTGCAGTCCGTTTGGTCCGGTCTGCATGCTTACTTCTCCATAAATGCAGCGCGCACGCAGATAAGTTCCTGTACATAAGACAACTGCTCTACACGAGTAGATGGCTCCTGAATACGTCTGGACTCCTTTAATTTTACCGTCTTCTGCAAGAATATCTGTCACTTCCATCTGCTTGATGTCAAGATTTTCCTGATTCTCAAGAACCTGACGCATTGTTCTGCTATAAAATGCTTTATCTGCCTGGGCACGAAGTGAATGAACTGCAGGACCTTTCGATTGGTTAAGCATTTTAGACTGAATAAAAGTCCGATCGATGACCTTACCCATCTCACCGCCCAAAGCATCCAGTTCACGTACTAAGTGCCCTTTTGAGCTGCCTCCAATATTTGGATTACACGGCATCAATGCAATGCTTTCAACACTCACTGTAAAAATCATCGTTTTTAAACCTAATCTTGCACTTGCAAGTGCCGCCTCACAGCCGGCATGTCCGGCTCCAATGACGACAATATCATATGGATCTTTATTTTCCCATACAGAATTTGCTGAATATTTCATTTGCTAAGTCCTCTCCCACAGTTTCTCCTGTGATATTTCCCAGGGACTCATATGCATCCATCAAATCAATGGAGTAAAAATCCTCTGGCATCTGGTTTTCAATACTGATCAAAACTTTTTGAAGACTTTCATATGCATCCTGCAGTGCTGTCTTCTGTCTGATATTTGTAATATACACTTCATCATTCATCTGAATATCACCATGTAAAAACATGGTTTTTAACACGTTTTCCAGCTCTTTGATGCCGCTCTCTTCTTTTGTGGAAATACTAATTGCAGGAATTTCTTCATTTTTCTCATTATTTCGAAGCTTTTGAATCCGTTTTTGCAAGATTTCTTTCGTAATAATTGTATTAAGATCTGATTTATTCAATAATATAATTGATTTCTGGTCAAATACAATTCGAAGTATCTCATCATCATTCTCATCGAGTTCACGTGACGCATCCACTACATAGATAATCAGATCTGCATTCAAAGCATATTCCTTTGCCTTCTCCACACCCATTTTTTCAATAATATCTTCTGTGTCGCGAATTCCAGCTGTATCAATTACATTCAACGATAATCCTTGCAGTTGAATCTGTTCTTCTAATACATCTCGTGTTGTCCCTGCAATGTCTGTTACAATCGCACGGTTTTTTCCAGTCAGTACATTCAAAAGAGAAGATTTTCCCGCATTTGGTTTTCCCAGTATAACAGTTTGTATTCCCTCTTTTATCGTTCTTCCATCATCCGCAGAATCAATCAATTCTCCTAATGTTTCCTGTATCTCATCAACTACACCTTTTAATGTTTCACCATATCCATCCACACTGATATGCTCTGGATCATCCAAAGCAGTTTCAATAAAGGCAGTATGGTAAATTATTTTATTTCTTATATCTGTTATTTTATTTCTTACACTACCTTTTAATTGACTAATAGAACTTTTGAGAGCATATTCATTTTTTGAATTAATTACATCAATGACCGCTTCTGCCTGCGATAAATCCATCTTTCCATTTAAGAAAGCCCTCTTCGTAAATTCCCCAGGCTCTGCGGGCTTTGCTCCTGCTTTGATCACATTTTCAAGAATCTGTGTCAATACAAATGTACCACCATGACAATCAATTTCTACTGTATCCTCACCGGTGTAGGTACGAGGTGCACGCATCACCATCACAAGTACCTCATCAATGGGCGGCTGATTCCGGAGGGTCTGTCCCTCTGGCTCATATTCCATGATATATCCATGATGAATGGTATGAGACGGTGCTTCTGACAGTTTCATTTTTCCTTTAAATATTTTGTCTATAATCGTAAATACTTCATCCCCACTCATCCTGACAATCCCGATCCCCGAGTTTGTCATTCCGGTAGAAATTGCAGCAATTGTAGATGTATTTTTCATACAGGATACCTCCTTTATATAAAAATAAAGGACAGGAGAATCGTCCCCTGTCCATATTTATTATTTTTTTAAGGTTACGACCACTTTTCTATATGGCTCGTCTCCTTCACTATGAGTTGTAACATATTTGTCATTCTGAAGTGCTGCATGAATGATACGTCTCTCATATGGATTCATAGGCTCTAAATATACCGGCTTTCTGCCGCGTTTTACTTTGTAAGCAATATTTTTAGCAAGATTCTCAAGTGTTGCCTGACGTCTGGAGCGATAGTTTTCTGTGTCTAGTTTTACACGAACATATCCTTCCTGGTGCTTGTTTGCAACTCTGTTAGCAAGATACTGAAGTGAATCTAATGTCTGTCCACGTTTACCAATTAAGATTCCCATGTTATTGCCAGCCATATCTACTTCAAAAGCTCCCTCTGCATCGACTGTTGATGTAAGAGTTACTTCCATATTCATTGCTTTTAATGTGGAATCAAGAAATTCAATGACTGCCGTCTTCGTAGCTTCTTCTACTGCTGCAAGTTCTGTTTCACGTTTGACAAATTTTACTTCTTCTACCGGAACTTCCTGTTTAACTGGATCTTCTTTTTTAACCGGAACTTCTTTCTTAACAGGAGCCTCTTTTTTAACTGGAGTCGCTTTTACTTCCTTTACAGGCTCTGCAGGTTTCTCACTCTTTTTCTTTGCTTCAATGACAGCCTGTTTCATTCCGATTCCCAAAAACCCTGCGCTTCCCTTTTCGATTACTTCATAATCCAACTGATCACTTGTAATTCCAAATTCAAGACAAGCATTTGTAATTGCCTCTTCCACTGTCTTTGCTGATATTCTAATCATTCTTTCCACGATAACTACCTCGCTTTCACAAATCCATTATCAATAATCACTAATTATTATCTTTTCCTGAATTGTATCTGTTTACCATATTTGCTCTTGAAGCAAGACTTCCTGATTTTGCATTCTTATTCGCTTCAGATGCTTTTGCAAGTTTTTCATCTCTTTCTTTATTGGAAATAGTTGATTTGCCGGCATTCTTTGTCGATGTAGTAGCCATCTTATTGATTTCAGAAGCTTTTGCTCCTTTTTTCTCGCGTTTCTTTGCAGCTTTTTTCATGTTCTCTTCGAACATCTCTTCATCTGACTTTGTACTTAAATATTTGTTAATACCTAACTGCTGTACAACACGTACAACGGCACTGATACACCAGTAAATACCAAGACCTGCTGGTAAGATAAAACACATGTACACAGACATAAGAGGCATCATATATGTCATGGTCTTCATCTGGTTTGCCATCTGATTCTCAGGAGAAGATGCAGCCTGTGGCTGAAGTTTCACACTGATAAACTGTGACAGTCCGGCAAGAACAGGAACGGAAATTGCTAAAATAATTCCACCGATTTCCAATGGGCTCATAGACTGTTTTAACATGCTCCACGGTGTTTCAAATACATTGATTCCAAAGAAATGGCTGACACTGTCAAGTTGAACTTTTGCTGACTCTGCAAGAGATGTGACACTTGGCATCTTATCTGCTAAAGTCGTCCATGTATCATTTTGGAACTTGTACAATACATCAATAATCGTATTTGTTAATGTATAATCTCTACCTGCAGAAATATTCACAGGATTTACTGTACCGATTGCCTCCATAATCTTCTGGAAACCATTTGTACTTACAATCTGATCAGCGAGTGGCTGATAAATATTCTTCACACTATCTACATAAGCCGGCACGTTTCTGATTACTTCATACATACCAAACAGAATAGGCATCTGAACAAGCATTGTCGAACATCCACCCATAGGTGATGTACCATACTTTTCATATATCCCCTGCATCTCAACCTGCTGTTTCTCCATGGAAGCCTGATCTTTTTTTCCCTGATACTTTTTCTGTATCTTCTGAATTTCCGGATTCATAAGTGCAGACATCTTTGAGAATTTCTGCTGCTTGATAACCAATGGAATCATCAGTGTATACACAATAATTGTCAGAATGACGATACACCATCCAATATTATGTACACCCAAAGATACATAAATCCAGTTCATCAATTTACCAATTATCCATGCAATCTGGCTGATAATTGGAGTTGATGACGCTGTTAAAACTAAACCATACATGTTTTATCCTCCTTAAGGAACGGGATCGAACCCGCCTTTTGCAAATGGATTGCATCTCAAAATTCTCCATAACGTCATGAAACCGCCCTTTAATGCACCATACTTTTCAATGGCTTCGATGCCATACTGTGAACAAGTCGGTGTATAAATACAATGCGGTTTGGTAAATGGTGATATATAATTTTGATACAATCTAATCAGCCCTAATAAAATGCGTTTCAATCACATCACTTCCTTCTGCTGATTATTACTGATATATATTATGAAGCTTTCCCAAATGGACTAGTGCGCTCTCTATGTCATGATAGCTTCTCTCTTTCGCACTGACCCTGGCAATTATTACGATGTCATATCCTGTTTGGAAATGTTCTTCTTGTAGTCTGTAACTCTCTCGAATAAGTCTTGTAAGATGATGTCTTACAATGCTATTCCCTACTTTTTTACTGACCGAAATGCCAATATGGTTTCTATCTAAACCATTCTCCAACAAATACATAACCAAGTACTTATTGGCAAAGGATCTTCTATTCTGATATACTGCCTGAAAATCCTTGTTTTTCTTTAAAGACTCCATGTTGATCTCCTACAAATTTTTCAAATATATAGAAGAAAAGGCCACATATATGCGGCCTATGCTGATAACTGTTTTCTTCCTTTTGCTCTTCTGGTCTGTAATACTTTACGTCCACCCGGAGTGCTCATTCTTGCTCTGAAACCATGAACCTTAGATCTTGATCTCTTTTTTGGTTGGAATGTCATTTTCATATATATACACCTCAATTCTTTTTATAATCTCGATTTATAAGAACATCGTCACTTATTATATTTTATAAATACTTAGAAGTCAAGCAAAACCTTGTATTTTCTAAGCATAATGGCAATTTAAATGTAGATAACCTGTTGATAAGTGGTGGATAACTTTTGAATATCTTGTGGATAAATATTATTTTTTTGTCGAAAAACCACTACTTCTTGTTATTTTCATGTCGATAAAGTTATACACAAGCTTTTTAAGTTGCTATCAATATCAAATTGATGTAAAATAGAGTAGATTAATATTATATTGAGTAGGAGTTTGTTTAAATGAACATAGTAGAGGAAAAATGGGACGAAATACTATTAAAGATGAAAAATGAATACTGCTCATCAGGAATCGCATATAACACATGGATTGCACCATTGAGAGTATATGAAGTGAATGATGACACAGTATTTATTTTTGTTTCCTTAAAAGCCAGTGTGGAACACATCGAAGAAAAGTATGCACTTCCATTTAAAGTATGTATCGCAGAAGTAACAGGAATTGAGTTTCACATTGCATTCGTGACAGAAGATTACAATTATATTAAAGAAAAGAAAGAATCGGTTTCAAAGGTCAATCAGTCGAATGCTTTGTTAGAAAAAGCAAACCTGAATCCCAAGTACACTTTTGATACATTTGTTGTCGGCGATAATAATAATTTCGCACATGCTGCATCACTTGCAGTTTCAGAATCGCCGGGACAGATTTACAATCCTCTCTTTATATATGGAGGCGTTGGACTTGGCAAGACACATTTGATGCATTCGATTGCACATCATGTTCTGACACATGACCCCACCAAGAAGGTTTTATATGTCACAAGTGAAACCTTCACGAATGAACTGATTGAGGCTCTGAAGAAAGGTAATACCAACAATGAATCTGAGATGACGAAGTTCCGTGAAAAATACCGGAACAACGATGTACTTCTCATTGATGACATTCAGTTTATAATAGGTAAGGTTAGTACACAGGAAGAATTTTTCCATACATTTAACCACCTTCACGTATCAGGCAAACAGATTATTATCTCCAGTGATAAGCCACCGAAAGATATTGAGACATTAGAAGCAAGACTCCGTACCAGATTTGAATGGGGATTGATTGCAGATATCCAGTCACCGAATTATGAGACCAGAATGGCAATTCTGCAGAAGAAGATTGAACTTGATAATCTTCAACGTTATCACATACCGAATGATGTCATCCAATATATCGCAACAAATGTAAAATCCAATATCCGTGAACTGGAAGGTTCTCTGAATAAATTGATTGCTCTTTCGAACCTGCAGCAGAAAGAGATTGATATTCCACTGACTGCAGAAGCATTAAAAGATATCATCTCACCGGATAATAATCGTATTGTTACCCCTGAATTGATTTTAGATGTTGTATCCGAACATTTTGGAATTTCAATTTCCGAATTAAAAGGAAAGAAGAGAAATGCAGAAATTGTTCTGCCACGTCAGATTGTCATGTTCTTATGCCGTGATATGACAGATACACCATTAAAAACAGTTGGTATCGTTCTTGGCGGAAAAGATCATGCATCCGTCAGCCACGGAGTCAATAAGATTGGCGCTGAGATTGAGAAAAATGAAACGCTTGCAAACACAATCAACATTATTAAGAAGAAGATTAATCCGGTTTAAAAGAGGATAACTTTTGAATAACTTTCAGAAATCCATCTTTTACGTGTGGAAAGAAAGTGAAAAAGAAAATAACACAAAATCATAAAAAAACTTTTACACACATTTTCCAATTTCCATACAGTGATTCTCAACAGAGTTATGAGTTTAAGCAAAGCTAGATAATAAAAGGGCTCGCAACGGTTTTCATCATATCCACAGCCCCTAATAAGAATACGACGGAAATAATATATTAATATATTTATAAAAGCACCTCGAAAGGAGTTTTACACACATGAAAATTATTTGTAACAAATCCGAATTAGTAAAAGGAGTTAGTATCGTTTCCAAAGCGGTTCCTTCTAAAACAACAATGCCAATCTTAGAGTGTATTCTGATTGATGCTACAACAGACGTAATTAAGTTAACTGCAAATGATATGGAATTAGGAATTGAGACAAGAATTGAAGGAGAGATTATTGATCGTGGTATTATGGCTCTGAATGCAAAAATCTTTTCTGAAATTGTACGTAAGCTTCCTGATAATGAAGTTACGATTGCAACGGATGAAGGTGGTCAGACATTAATTACCTGCGAGAAAGCGATGTTTAATATTGCAGCTCAGTCCGGTGAAGATTTCTCTTATCTTCCTGCAATTGAAAAAGATGATTATATTACAATTTCTGAATTTACGTTAAAAGAGATGATCAGACAGACAATCTTTTCGATTGCCGATAATGATACGAATAAGATGATGACCGGTGAATTATTTGAAATCGATGAAAATGTGCTCAAAGTTGTTTCTCTTGACGGACATCGTATTTCTATCCGTAAGGTTGAATTAAAACAGGCGTATGCATCCAAAAAAGTCATCGTTCCTGGTAAGACACTTCAGGAAATCAGTAAGATTATTAACGGAGATTCAGAAGCAGATGTAGATATCTCATTTACAAAAAACCATATCGTGTTTGAATTCGATAAAACGGTGGTTGTATCCCGTCTGATTGAGGGTGAGTATTTCAGAATTGAGCAGATGTTATCAAGTGATTATGAAACAAAAGTTCATATCAACAAAAAAGAATTATTAAACTGTATTGACCGTGCAACACTTCTGATCAAAGAGGGAGATAAAAAACCGATTATTATTAACATGGTGGAAGATACAATGGAACTGAAAATCCAGTCTCAGATTGGATCGATGAATGAAGATATTACAATTCACAAAGATGGCAAAGATCTGATGATCGGATTTAATCCAAAGTTCTTAATCGATGCACTTCGTGTTATTGATGATGAGGAAGTGGATCTTTATTTCATGAATGCGAAAGCTCCTTGTTTTATCAAGGATGAGAACCAAAATTATATCTATCTGATTCTGCCGGTCAATTTTAACGCAGCATCTTAATGTTCAATGTGAAAAATGATTCAGTTATGTGGAAATGGAGAAATAGATGGAAATTATCAAATTAAGAGAAGGCGAAGAGTATATTAAGCTTGGCCAGGCACTCAAAGCAGCAGGGTTGGTAGAATCTGGTGTAGAGGCGAAGGATGTTATTTTAGAGGGGCTTGTAACAGTCAATGGAGAGGTCGATACGCGCCGTGGCAAAAAGCTTACAGATGGTGATAGTGTTCTCTTTGATGGAGAAGAAATTCGCGTTATGGGAAATAAATAACCCTGGTATGAGAGGGAATCAATGAAAGTTAAATCATTAAAATTGAAAAATTATCGAAACTATACTATACTAGATATAGATTTCGATTCTCATACGAATATACTATATGGTGATAACGCTCAGGGAAAGACAAATATTTTGGAGGGGCTGTATCTTTCCGGGACAACCAAATCACATCGTGGAACAAAGGATCGTGATCTGATTCAGTTTGGATTTGATGAATCTCATATCGAGACAATCGTGGAGAAAAAGGGAACACAGTTCCAGATTGATATGCATTTGAAGAAGAATCACCCAAAGGGGATTGCAATCAACAAAGTGCCGATCAGACGTGCTAGCGAATTATTTGGTATTGTTCATTTCGTATTCTTTTCACCCGAGGATTTGAATATTATCAAAGATGGTCCTTCCGGACGAAGAAGATTTATGGATATGGAGTTATCGCAGCTTGATAAAGTATATCTGAGTCATCTGGGAAATTATAATCATATTGTAAACCAGAGAAATGCCTTGTTAAAGGAAGCATATTTTAATAAAAATATCATTGAAACATTAGATGTATGGGATATACAATTAGCAAAATATGGAAATGAAATTATAAATAGGAGAAAGAAATTTATAAAACAGGTAAATGAAATTATTTCTTCTATTCATTATAATTTAACAGGTGGCAAAGAACATCTGAAGATTTCTTATGAGTCTGGTATTGGAGAGATTCCTCTTGAAAAAGCATTGGAACGAAATAGAGAGAGAGATCTGAAATTTAAAAGTACATCGGCCGGACCTCATAGAGATGATCTGATATTTACTGTGATGTCTACAGATCAAAATAAGGGAGAAAATCAAACCGAAACGAAAAATTCCGGAATTGATATTCGCAAATTCGGTTCACAGGGACAGCAAAGAACCGCAGCCCTGTCATTAAAATTATCCGAAATTGAGTTAGTAAAAGAGCAGATTCACGATACACCAATCCTTTTATTGGATGATGTATTGTCTGAATTGGATAAAAACAGGCAAAATTATTTATTAGATAATATTCATGATATACAGGCAGTCATTACCTGTACAGGATTAGATGAATTTGTAAATCATCGTTTTTCTATTAATAAAATTTTTCATATACAACAGGGGAAGATTATTTAAAAAATAAGTATCCAACAAAAGAAAACTAGGAGGTTTTATACATGGGAGCATCAGGAACAGAGTTCGACGCTGAATATGGAGCAGATCAAATCCAGATATTGGAAGGATTGGAGGCCGTCAGAAAGCGGCCCGGTATGTATATTGGCAGCACATCTGCCAGAGGTCTGCATCATCTTGTCTATGAGATTGTAGATAATGCGGTAGATGAAGCACTGGCTGGATACTGTGATTTGATTACGGTAGTTATAAATAAAGATGGAACCATTACTGTTACAGATAATGGACGTGGAATTCCTGTTGATATCAACCACAAAGCCGGATTATCGGCTGTTGAGGTGGTATTTACTGTGCTTCATGCCGGTGGTAAATTCGGTGGAGGAGGATACAAGGTATCCGGTGGTCTTCATGGTGTAGGAGCATCTGTTGTAAATGCGTTGTCTGAGTGGCTTGAAGTTAAGATTTGCCGTGATGGTAAGGTCTATGAACAGCGCTATGAACGTGGAAAAGTTATGTATTCACTAAAACAAGTCGGTACATGTGCGTTAGATCAGACGGGAAGTCAGGTTACTTTTTATCCGGACTCGGAAATTTTTGAAGAAATCGTGTTTGATTTTAATACGTTAAAGCAGCGTTTCCGTGAAATGGCATTCTTAACAAAAGGGCTTAAGATTACACTTCGTGATGACAGACCGGAGGAGCCAATTGAGAAGACATTCCACTATGAAGGTGGTATTAAGGAATTTGTTTCATATTTGAATCGAAGCACGAATCCTTTGTATGACACCATTATTTACTGTGAAGGTGAAAAAGATGGTGTATATGTTGAGGTTGCGATGCAGCACAATGATTCTTACAGTGATAATACTTATGGGTTTGTAAATAATATTACGACTCCGGAAGGTGGAACACACATCGTTGGCTTCCGAAATGCAATTACAAAGACATTCAACGATTATGCAAGAAAGAATAAATTATTAAAGGATTCCGAGGCAAATCTTTCAGGCGAGGATATCCGTGAAGGTCTGACATCGATTATCAGTGTCAAGATTGAGGACCCGCAGTTTGAAGGTCAGACAAAACAGAAATTAGGAAACAGCGAAGCTCGTGGAGCAGTAGATGGCATCGTCAGTACACAGTTACAGATTTTCTTAGAGCAGAATCCAAATGTAGCAAAGCTTACGGTTGAAAAATCAGTTATGGCACAGCGTGCAAGAGAAGCAGCCCGCAAAGCAAGAGATCTGACGAGAAGAAAATCTGCGCTGGAAGGAACGTCCCTTCCAGGTAAATTAGCAGATTGTTCAGACAAAGATCCTGCAAACTGCGAAATCTACATCGTAGAGGGAGATTCCGCCGGCGGTTCTGCTAAGACAGCAAGAAGCCGTGCAACGCAGGCAATCCTTCCACTTCGTGGTAAGATTCTGAATGTAGAAAAAGCAAGACTTGACCGTATTTACGGTAATGCTGAGATAAAAGCTATGATTACGGCATTTGGTACTGGAATTCATGAGGATTTTGATATCAGTAAGTTGAGATATCACAAGATCATTATTATGACCGATGCCGATGTCGATGGTGCTCATATTGCAACTTTACTTTTGACATTTATTTACAGATTTATGCCGGAGCTGATCAAGCAGGGATATATTTATCTGGCTCAGCCACCTCTGTATAAGCTTGAAAAGAATAAAAAACAGTGGTATGCATACAGTGATGAGGAATTGAATGATATTTTAACAGAAGTAGGACGTGATACGAATAATAAGATTCAGCGTTACAAAGGTCTTGGAGAGATGGATGCCGAGCAGCTCTGGGATACCACAATGGATCCGGAACACCGTGTGCTTCTTCGTGTAACGATGGATGACGAGACGGCTTCTGAATTGAATTTAACATTTACGACCCTGATGGGTGATAAAGTAGAACCACGTAGAGAATTTATCGAAGAGAATGCGAAATACGTTCGTAACCTCGATATTTAGGAAAGGATGACAGACAATGGAAGATAATATTTTTGACAAGGTCCATGAAGTTGACCTGAAAAAGACAATGGAATCCTCTTATATCGATTATGCGATGAGTGTTATTGCATCACGTGCTCTCCCGGATGTAAGAGATGGTTTAAAACCGGTACAGAGAAGAATTCTGTACTCAATGATTGAGTTAAATAACGGACCTGACAAACCGCATCGTAAATGTGCGCGTATCGTCGGTGATACGATGGGTAAATATCATCCACATGGTGATAGTTCTATCTATGGTGCGCTGGTTAATTTAGCACAGGAGTGGTCAACCAGATATCCACTCGTTGACGGACATGGTAACTTTGGATCTGTTGACGGTGATGGCGCCGCTGCCATGCGTTATACAGAGGCAAGACTGAGCAAGATTTCGATGGAAATGACGGCTGATATTGGAAAAGATACGGTTGATTTTGCACCAAACTTTGATGAGACAGAGAAAGAACCTTCCGTTCTTCCATCAAGATATCCGAATCTTCTGGTTAATGGTACTTCCGGTATTGCCGTTGGTATGGCAACGAATATTCCACCTCATAATCTGCGTGAAATCATCGGTGCAGTTGTAAAAATTATTGATGATGAGATTGCACATGAGATAGATCCGGAAGCTTCACTGACGGTATTAGAAGATCTTTTAACAATTGTAAAAGGTCCTGATTTTCCAACCGGAGCAGAGATTCTCGGAACAAGAGGAATTGATTCAGCTTATCGAACCGGACGTGGTAAGATTCGTGTGCGTGCGATTACCAATATTGAACCGATGAACAACGGTAAGAACAGAATCGTTGTAACCGAACTTCCTTATATGGTAAATAAAGCCCGTCTCATTGAGAAAATCGCTGAGATGGTACGTGATAAACGAATCGATGGAATCACAGATCTTGCAGATCAATCCAGTCGTGAAGGGATGCGTATTTGTATTGAGCTTCGAAGAGATGTGAATCCGAACGTCATTCTCAATCAGCTATATAAACATACGCAGCTTCAGGATACATTCGGTGTCATCATGCTTGCACTGGTGAATAATGAGCCTAGAGTCTTAAATCTCTTAGACATGCTCAAATACTACTTGAAACATCAGGAAGAAGTGGTGACAAGACGTACCCAGTATGAACTCAATAAAGCAGAAGAGAGAGCTCATATCTTAGAAGGATTATTAATTGCCCTTGATAACATTGATGAAGTAATCAAGATTATCCGTGGTAGTGCAAATGTACAGATTGCCAAAACAGAATTAAGTGAACGTTTTGGGTTGTCGGATGTTCAGGCACAGGCTATCGTGGACATGCGTCTTCGTGCACTGACAGGTCTCGAACGAGACAGATTAGAGGCAGAATTCAAAGAATTAATGGAAAAAATCGAAGGATTAAAAGCAATCTTGGCAGACCGCAAATTATTACTTGGTATGATCCGTGAAGAAATCATAATCATCAGTGATAAATTCGGAGATGACAGAAGAACATCCATTGGATTTGATGAGTATGACATTTCGATGGAAGATATGATTCCACAAGAAGATGTTGTGATTACTATGACAAAACTTGGATATATTAAGCGCATGTCAATGGATACTTTTAAGAGCCAGCATCGTGGAGGCAAGGGAATTAAGGGTATGCAGACGATAGACGATGATTATATTGAAGAATTGTTTATGTCTAACACACATCAGTATATTATGTTCTTTACCAATACCGGACGTGTATATCGCATGAAGGGATATGAGATTCCGGAGGCGTCTAGAACAGCCCGTGGAACAGCTATCATTAACTTACTCCAGCTTATGCCGGATGAGAAGATTACAGCTCTTCTTCCAGTTGATGACAGACAGTACTTACTGATGGCAACCGAAAAGGGAATTATCAAGAAGACGCTAATTGCCGAATATGCTAATGTGCGTAAGAAAGGTCTTGCAGCGATTACATTAAAAGAAGATGATAAGCTGATTGAAGTGAAGATTACAGATGGTGAACGTGATGTTGTTTTAGTTACCAAAGATGGTCAGTGTATCCGATTTAATGAGACAGATGTCCGCGCAACAGGAAGAACATCGATGGGTGTTCGTGGTATGAACTTACATGACGGTGATAAAGTCATTGCGATGCAGGTGGATGTGCAGGGTGAATATTTACTCATTGCTTCTGAAAAAGGTATGGGTAAATTAACAAGATTAGAAGAATTCACTCGCCAGAACCGTGGCGGTAAAGGTGTAAAATGCTACAAGATTACAGAGAAGACCGGTAATGTAGTTGGCATGAAAGCAGTCAATACAGAAGATGAGATTATGATGATCAATACCGAAGGGATTGTGATTCGCATGAGATGTGCCGATATCTCTGTACTTGGCAGAGTGACTTCCGGTGTAAAACTCATTAATCTGAAGGATGGGGATACGGTTGCAAGTATTGCAAAGGTGAGACCCGGTGAAGAAGATGAGGATGACGAAGATGTAGCTGTGCCGGTGGAGACAGCGGAAGATGTTGCGGAACAGATTGCAGCGGAAGAGGCTGAAGAAATCGACGAGATTTTGGAAGAGGATTTAGAGACAGAAGAATAGTTAAGAAAAGTGCGTCAGGAAAATCTGGCGCATTTTTTAATGATTATAGAAAGTGATATACTTGACAATTGAAGTAACAGAAAGTAAATTTAAATAAAGTGAAATGGGGGAGAAAAATGATGAAAACTACAAACAATGCAGCACTGGTTGTGAATAACTTAATCAAATCAAACAAAACCATTTCCACCATGGAGAGTTGTACCTCGGGTCTGATTGCATCCATGCTCACAGACACGGAAGGTGCATCTGCAATCTTCCCCGGTGGGTATGTGACGTATTTGAATGAAACCAAGGTCAAAGCAGGAGTCGATGCGTCGATTATTGAAAAATATGGTGTGTATTCTGCAGAGTGTGCAGAAGCGATGGCACGGACCGTGCAGAAAAATCTGGAGACAGATATTGCGATTGGAATTACAGGAACTACAGGAAATGTAGATCCCAATAATGCGGATAGTGTGCAGGGAGAGGTTTTTTATTGTATTATAGATGGAGAAAACGTGTATCATTTTCATCTGGAATTGGACGTAACAGGAATGGAGCGGAAAAACATCAAGCAGATTTATGCGGATTCTGTGTTTGAAAATATGTTAAAAATGTAAGAAAACATGTTGACTTTTCGAATTTATACTTAATTGTGGGAAAATATATTTTCTTATGTTATAATATAAAAGATTTTGTAAATAAGAAATACAGGAGATAAAATATGAATGAACAAATAAGAGATGATGAAATGGAAATTGATCTGCTTGAAGTGTTTCAGGTGCTAAAGAGCAAAGCACTGATTTTAATTGTGTGTTTTGTGCTTGGAGTTGGTATTGCCGGTGGTGCAACGAAGCTGTTGATTACTCCAATGTATTCTGCTTCATCAACGATTTATATTTTGAATAAATCAACGAGTGTGACGTCCTTGGCGGATATCCAATTAGGAACGGCGTTGACAGGTGACTTTCAAAGCATTGCAAAAACGAGATCTGTAATTAATGAAGTAATTGATCAATTAGGTTTAAATATGACATATGAGCAGCTTGTTGGGAATATTACAGTTGAAAATCCGACTGATACACATTTTTTAAAGACAACAGTTACGAATTCAGATCCGAAGCTTGCAAAAGAAATTTCTAATAAAATGTCAGATGTGATTGCAGATAAAGTTGCTGAGATTATGATGACGGATAAGCCAACTACGGTAGAAAAAGCTATAGAACCATCTTCACCGTCTAGTCCGAATGTAAAAAAGAATGCAGCAATTGGTGGTCTTCTATTATTAATTGTTGCGATGGGATTCATTCTCCTTCGTTACTTTATGGATGATACATTGAAGAATGAAGAAGATATTGAGAAATATCTTGGACTCAATACATTGGCGGCAATTCCAATTGAACGTGAACGCAGGAGAAAGACGACTCGTGCAAAAACAGCTGAGACTGAGGAAAAGAACCTATAGATGAGACAACACCGATTAAATAAAGGTATAAAGTGATGATATGATAGAAATTGTAGATATGCATTGTCATATTCTTCCAGGTGTAGATGATGGTGCTGCAAATTTGACAGTTTCCAAAAGAATTCTTCAGATGGAATATGATCAGGGCGTGCGCCGGATTATATTTACACCGCATTATAGAGAACGCTATTTTGAAACTGACAGAAAAGTTTTGATTGAGCAATATTATCAGGTTAAGAATCTGATTCGAAAAATGGGGCTTAGAATTCACATACATTTAGGGTGTGAATGTCATTGTCATGAGCAGATGGGAGAGCATCTTAAGACAGGATTCTGTCTTACAATGGCAAAGGGAGATTACGTTTTGATTGAATTTTCATCATCAGATAATTATGCAAAAATTCGTGGATATATTTATGATATGGTGAATTTAGGATACAAACCAATTATAGCACATATAGAGCGATATCCTTGTATTGTTGAGAATCCAGAACAGGTCAATGAACTGATCGAACTAGGGGCATATATTCAAGTAAATGCAGATAGCGTGATCGGACTTGATGGACGTGCGGTAAAACGGTTTTGTCAGGAACTTATGAAGACAGATCAGGTTCATTTTATAGGATCGGATACTCATAATGATACAACACGCAAAACAAATATGAAAAAATGTGTGTCTTACGTTGAACGTAAGATGGGAAAAAAGTACGTACAAAAGATCTTTTTTGAGAATCCAATGAAGATTATCAATAGAAAAAAAGGAGAGTAATATGAATCGAATTAAGTTTGTTGAAAAGGAATTGCCATATGATATTGAAGAAGAGATTAAGACACTTCGTACGAATATCCAATTTTGTGGGGAAGATAAGAAGGTTATTATGTTCACGAGTTGCATTTCCGGAGAAGGAAAGACGACAACAGCTCTCCGAATAGCAAAATCTCTTACTGAGCTTAATAAAAAGGTAGTTTTGATTGATTGTGATTTGAGAAAATCTATTTTAATCAGCCAGGTGGAAGATAGCACTGTGGAATATGGTTTGACTCATTTTCTTGCGGGACAATGTAAATTTGCAGATGCTTTATATGCAACTAACATTCCAAGACTTGCAGTGATGTTTGCAGGAATCGTTCCCCCGAATCCAACAGAACTCCTTTCGGGAGAACGTTTTAAGAAGATGATTGAATCACTGAGAGAGGGATTTGATTATGTGATTGTTGACTGTGCGCCAATCGGAATGGTAGTAGACGCGGCAATTGTAGCACCGGTATGTGATGGCTCAATCCTAATTGTAGAGTCAGGAACTATTAAAAAGAAATTTGCAGATGAGTCTAAGAAAAAGTTAGAGAGAACGGGAACTTCGATTCTTGGAGTTGTCTTGAATAAGGTTGATCATAAAAAAAATGGTAAGTATTACGGCAAATATTATGGTAAACGATACAGTAAATATTATAAAAAAGATTAAAGTATGAATTTCGTATCATAATTTTTCCTTTTGGTTTCAGAAAATCTATTGACTCGTACATCAATGTACGGTGTATAATTATTATAATAAGCTGTGTTGTATGATACAAAAGTAAGAATGCGACAGGCGTTTATCTGCGTTATAATATTATTGTGAGTTAATAGCATGCCTTTATAAATTATATTCTGATAACTCCCGAAAAATCAATAAAGTGCTTGAATTTTCGGGGGGGGGTGGATATAATGGACATATACTTATGAAACGGTAAGAGGGGATTTATGTGAAGATTACAATTTGTTGTGAAGATGAAAAGTTAATGCAGAAACTTAAGAAACAAGTGGAGGACTATTTCTTTCCGATTCGAAGGATTTATTTAGTTACATTAACGAGAGAAGAGATGAAACAGGAACTACAAAAGAAGTCCTATTTTTGCGATTTGCTAATTATACCGATCACGGCAAAAGAATCTGCAAGTGTTATGAAGTTAATACGTGAAGTGAAAGCGAATTTTCCAACGTATCAATTAATCTGTATTGGAAGAGAGCATAGTGAAAATAATTATTATCCGGAATTGTTTGAACTGAATTTGCTTTATTATATCTATGAGGATAAATTAGAGTCGCTATTGCCACGGGCACTGAGATTGACATCAGGTAGATTAGAATTTATAGTGGAGCGATGTTTGGTCTGCAAATCGAATCATCAGATTCTTAAGATTCCATTTGATGATATTACATATATTGAAAGAGAGATGCATACAACCAAGGTCCATACGAAAGATAGCTGCTACTATATCCGAAGTAAATTGAATGAATTGGAGGATGTTCTAGCGAAATATCCGGCTTTGATACGTTGTCATATGAGTTTTTTTGTCAATTGTAACTATGCGGTTTCATTTGGCAATAAGAAGTTCGAACTGAAAAGTGGAGAGATTATACCGATAAGTCGAAAGTATTATCAGAGTGTAAAAGAATATGTGATGCATAGTAATACATTGGATTGAGAAAGAGCGTGACTGCTCTTTCTTTTTTTGCTATACTAATTGTGATGAGCCATGGGGACAGACCCTCTGGCATGCTTTGGCAAGTAATGGAGGATAGTTACGATGCGTACAATTAATGTAAATGAGATAACGAAAAATGTGAAAGAGATGTGCATAGAAGCAAATTATTATCTTTCACCAGATATGAATAAGGCTATGAAATGTGCAGCTTTGGAAGAGGAATCACCACTTGGAAAGCAGATTCTAGACCAGCTTGGGCAGAATCTGAAAATTGCTGCAGAGGATATGATCCCAATTTGTCAGGATACAGGAATGGCAGTGATATTTCTTGAAGTCGGTCAGGAAGTTCATCTGGAAGGTGGTCTGCTGGAAGATGCGGTTAATGAAGGTGTTCGGGAAGGATATGTAGAAGGATACCTTCGCAAATCGGTAGTAAATGATCCGATTATTCGGGAGAATACGAAGGATAATGCGCCGGCAGTTATTCATATGAAGCTTGTTGCAGGGGATAAAGTGAAGATTAAAGTAGCACCAAAAGGATTTGGAAGCGAAAATATGAGCCGCGTATTTATGCTCAAACCGGCACAGGGGATTGATGGCGTAAAAGAAGCTGTCCTAACGGCGGTTTTGGATGCAGGTCCGAATGCATGTCCACCCATGGTCGTAGGCGTCGGAATCGGAGGTACATTTGAAAAATGTGCACTTATGGCAAAAGAAGCGTTGACACGTGAAGTGGGAACACACTCGCAGATTCCTTATGTGAAGGAGCTGGAAGAAGAACTGCTCTCAAAAATAAATGGTCTTGGCATTGGACCGGGAGGATTAGGTGGCACAATGACTGCACTGGCAGTAAGCATTAACACGTATCCAACACATATCGCAGGTCTTCCGGTTGGAGTCAACATTTGCTGTCATGTGAATCGTCACGTGATTCGAGAAATATAGGAGGAATGCGAAGATGGAGAAACATATCACTGCACCAATTACAAAAGAAATAGCAAAAAGTCTGCATGCCGGGGATTATGTGTATATTACTGGGACATTATATACAGCGAGAGACGCTGCACATAAGAGAATGTATGAGATCCTGCAGGAAGGAAAAGAGTTGCCGGTTGATATCACGAACCAGCTCATTTACTATATGGGACCATCTCCAGCGAGAGAAGGGCGTCCGATTGGATCGGCTGGTCCAACAACAGCGAGCCGCATGGACAAATATGCACCACAGCTTCTGGACCTTGGTCTTGGTGGAATGATTGGAAAGGGAAAAAGAAGCAAAGAGGTTCTGGATGCCATTGTGAGAAACAATTCTGTTTATCTTGCGGCAGTCGGAGGTGCCGGCGCGCTTTTATCGAAATGTATTACAATGTCAGAGATTGTGGCTTATGATGATCTTGGAACAGAAGCAATCCGCAAATTGACCGTAGAGAATTTCCCGGTAATTGTTGTGGCTGATTGTCAAGGAAATAATCTTTATGAGACAGCAATAAAGGAGTATGCCAAATGAAAAGAATTCTAATGATGGTATTACGCAATTTCTTTATCGTTCCATATATGTGGTTTAAACTCTGTTATTATGCATCACATGTGGATAAGTATACAGAGGAAGAGCATTATAAAATGCTGTCAAAAATCGTGGAACGAGCAAATAAGGGTGGAAATGTTAGAATCCTGACAACGGGAGAGGAGAACATCCCGAAAAAAAATGGATTTATGTTCTATCCCAATCATCAGGGATTCTATGATGTACTTGCAATTGTTGCGGCGTGTCCAACACCGTTTTCGGTGGTTGCCAAGAAAGAGGTCGGAAATATTCCCTTCCTGAAGCAGGTATTTGCGTGTATGAAAGCATATTTGATGGACCGTGAAGATGTACGTCAGTCAATGCAGATTATTATGAATGTGACAAGGGATGTAAAGGAAGGTCATAATTTCCTGATTTTTGCAGAAGGAACGAGATCTAAGAATGGAAATACAGTGGGTGAATTTAAAGCCGGCAGCTTTAAGGCAGCTACAAAAGCAATGTGCCCGATTGTCCCGGTCGCATTAGTGGATTCCTTTCGACCGTTTGATACGAATACGATTGCTAAGGTTACGGTTCAGGTTCATTTTCTGAAGCCTTTATTATATGAAGAGTATAAAGATATGAAGACGGGTGAGATTGCAAAATTAGTGGAGAACAGAGTTCAGGAGAAAATACAAAGTTTTTCCGAAAGGCGTTGACATTGGCGCGAGTGTCTAGTATAATAACACTTGCGCTAAAGAGCGAATTAAATATTGTCTTGTTTGTTTCGAATGCTTTCTATATAAGAGTCGGAGATGGAACAAGTATAAGTTCAGAATTTGGAGAAGTACTCAAGAGGCTGAAGAGGCGCCCCTGCTAAGGGTGTAGGTCGGGGAACCGGCGCGAGGGTTCAAATCCCTCCTTCTCCGTTTTTGATTAGAAGAATCGGGCTTGCCGGTAATAAGGTAAACCCGATGTTCTTTTGTCCATAGCAGGAAAAAGTAGTTCTCTTTTAATTGAAAAGCGCAAGATATTGTGTCAAAAATCAAGAATTTGAAAAAAAATAAGAAACTTAAAAAAAAGTCTTGACATAAAGGTACAATAAGTGATATTATTATCGAGCTGACCCAATGAGGGACAGCAAACAAAGAACCTTGATAATTAAACAATAGACAAACAACCTTGAAAATTTCTATAAGAGAAAATTTTTAAAGAACAGTTAGATCGAAAGATTTAACACCCACCAAGATCTCTAAGCAAGATTTTGGTATAA
>JAQUVD010000054.1 GCA_028693555.1 Hespellia sp. | reverse complement strand
CTTTGATAGCTTAATTTTACATCAAAAAGGAATTAGATTCCTTATATTTGGGGCATTTTTTGAAAGTTGTTTATAAAGACATGGTTTAATTCAGGTCTATGTGGATAAAACTGCGGAAACTCAAGTACAATATAGTATTGACAAACAATATTATACACCGTATAGTATAAGAAAAGATATAGTATTAGACAGGAAGGAGTATGCATATGGTATTTAATACAGGAGCAGCATTGCTCGATGCGATTGTGCTTGCGGTTGTGTCGCGGGAAGCGGAAGGCACCTATGGCTATAAGATTACGCAGGATGTCCGCAAGGCAATTGATGTATCGGAGTCAACACTCTACCCGGTGCTGCGCAGGCTGCAGAAGGATGAATGTCTGGCGGTGTATGACATGCAGTTTGATGGCAGGAACCGAAGATACTACAAAGTAACGGAAAAGGGAATGGTACAGTTGAATTTGTATAGAAGAGAATGGAATAATTATTCGAATAAGATTCATCAGTTATTTGAGGGAGGTGAAGCATCATGAACAGAATAGAATTTATGAGAAAACTGGAGGAGCTGTTACAGGAGCTTCCACAGGAAGAAAGAACGGAAGCCATGCAGTTCTATATTGATTATTTCAATGATGCCGGAACAGAGAATGAGCAGAAGGTGATAGAGGAGCTTGTAAGCCCGCAGAAAGTGGCAGAGACAATTAAGGCGGATATGGGTGAGCAGACAAGCGGGGAATACAGCGAGAGAGGATATTCGGACACGAGATTTGAACAGAAAGAGTCTCCGGCAGAACGCGGCGCAGACGCAGATGAGAAAAAAGCCTGGACCAGCCAGCCGCTGAAGGTGGTTCTGGTCATACTGATCGCGATCGCGGCATGCACCGTAGCATGGCCAATCATCGCAGGGATTTTCTCTATGGTAGCAGCCGTTGTAATCGGGGCATTCAGCATCTTTATTGCATTGGTGATTGCATCGTTCTGTATTATGATTGCCGGCTTTGTTGTTGTCATTATCGGACTCGTGAAGTTGGCAGTTTCCATTCCGGTTGGGCTTGTCGTAAGCGGCAGTGGAATATTACTGTTCGTATTTGGCCTGATTGCAACCGTTGCATCGATTAAGCTTTGCACGATTGTATATCCGGCAATGATTCGCTGGATTGTTCAGATTATTCGCATTCCATTTCATGGAAGAAGTGGAAAGGAGGTATCTTAATTATGAAAACAGGCTGGAAGATATTTTGGATTGTATGTGCGGTGATTGCACTGATTGGCGTCGGTATGGGAGTCGCCGGAATTGCACTTGGCTTCACCATTGAGAAGGCAGATCAGGCCTTTGAGAATGATTCTAATTATATCAAGAGGAAAATCATAACGAGGGAATCGATAGACGAAGACACGGCAGATACGGCGGATACAGCAGATGCTGTAGAGATAGAAGAGCTACAGTCTTACCAATACGTAAAGGATCTGTCAGTGGAATTGGATGCCGGACAACTGGAGATTAAGACTTATGATGGCGACGGGATACGGTGTGATTTTTCCGGACTGGGCAGCAGAAGTAAATATTCTATAGATCAGGACGGTGAGGAGCTCGATATTCAGGTATCCATGAAAAAGTATCGCATTTTTGAAGATGGAGATGCCGGAAGCTTGATCATCTATGTACCAAAGAATCAGAAGCTGGATGAATTTTCGCTGGAAGCAGGTGCGGGAGAGGTCATCATTGGTGATGTTGATGCGGATTCTATCTCGATAGAATGTGGTGCCGGGAGTGTGAGTTATACGACAAGCCGGTCGGAAGAAGACTTTAATTATGAAATTGAATGTGGAATCGGTGAGGTTAGGATTGGAGATATGGAATTTTCCGGACTGGGTGCTGATCGAAGCATCGACAACCAGTCAGCGAAAGAACTCGATATACAATGTGGAGTAGGAGAAATTGTTGTTAGATTTATTTAAATAAGAAAGGAGAAATCATTATGGAGACAAAGAAACTATATCGTTCACAAGCAAATCGTACAATCTGTGGGGTATGCGGAGGAATCGGAGAATATTTTCACATTGATCCAACACTGATCCGTCTGGCATGGGTATTGGTTGCATGCATGGGTCCCGGACTCATTGCATATATTATTGCAGCAGTTATCATTCCGGATGAGCCGACGATTGTAGGCTGAGATACATTGAATAGGAAGAAGTGCATGGGAGGTATTCACATTTGAATACCTCCTTTTCTTTTTGGAAATACTTTGAAAAAAACCAAAGGAGTACGACCAAAATGAAAACAGAAAAACAAAATATCCAATTAGATGAATTAGATGAAAGAGAACGATTGAAATATGAAATAGCCGAGGAGCTTGGACTGTTGGATAAAGTGCTGGAAGAGGGATGGAGATCTTTGACCTCAAAAGAGACGGGAAGAATCGGAGGATTAGTCACAAAAAGGCGATACCGAAAGTAAAGGTTGAAAAAACAAGTCTTTTTTGTTACAATAACACGACTGGAGAAAAAACAGGTGAGTGAGATGAATAACATAGTTCAGGTTTTAAATATACAAATTCATAATATAAAAACAGCACGTGCGATGAAACTGGTACAGCAATATTTACAATCGGAATCATTAAATACAATCGAGATTGTATCTATGGACACGCTGCTGCGCGCAGAGGAAGATTTAAAGCTGCAGGAATCAGTGAACCAGTTTGATCTGGTTATCGCTGGGGATAAAGAGATTTTAAAGGCAGCGGGAATTACGAATGAGGCATCGCTTCAAGATGCAGAAGAAGGTGTATTTTGGAATAATCTGGCGAAAATGCTTGATAAACGGAAAACAAAAATCTACCTGCTGACAGATTCGGAGGCAGAGCTGCAGAGAATATCGGAGTATATTCAGAAGTATTATCATGGAATCAGAGTGATGGGACAGGGAATTCTGGCGGAGGATACATTGTCGGATGAACTGGTGATCAACAATATCAACGCCGCAGGAGTTGACTGTGTTCTTGGATTTTTAACATCTCCGGTCCGCGAATTCTTTGTCGCGGATAATCATGCGCTTCTGAATGCGAAAGTATGGGTGGGGATCAGCCGGAGCGCAATCGGTCAGGAAGTCAGAAACGGAAACAGATTTCGCATGCTGATGATGAGGCTCCTTTTTCACAGAAAAGTAGTACAGGAGAAGAAGGATTTAGAAGAAAAATAATGCTTTGTGAAGTTTGTATAGCGTAAAAATCTTAAAAAATTGTGAAAAATATGAGAAAATGCATTAAAAAAATCTATTTACTCTTTATTTTTTTGGCGTTTTGCATTAAGATATAACATATGCATGCAAATTCATGCATTTATCGACAGGAAAATCCTTGTGAAAATGTACACAAGAGTCGAATGAGCGGAGGGAGAACTATGATTTCAAATCAGATACTTCAAAATACGATTGAAGGATTGAAAAGTATTTCCAGAATTGACTTTGGAGTTTTGGATGTGGAAGGAAAGCTTTTGGCTGGAACGATGGAAGAGTCGAAGAATTATGAAAGTCTGGTGTCAGCGTTCGTTGAATCACCGGCGGACAGTCAGGTGATAGCCGGCAGTCAGTTTTTCAAAGTCTTTGATGAACAGCAATTGGAATATGTACTGATGGTGTGCGGCGAGAAAGATGATGCCTATATGGTAGGTAAGATGGCGGCATTTCAGATCCAGAGTCTTCTGATTGCCTATAAGGAACGTTTTGATAAAGATAATTTTATCAAGAATTTACTTCTTGACAACCTGCTTTTGGTTGATATCTACAACCGTGCGAAGAAGTTACATATCGATACAGAAGTCCGTCGCGTGATTTTTCTGATTGAGACATTGCATGAGAAGGACAGTGCTTCTCTGGAACATATCCGCACGCTTCTTGGCAATAAGAGCAAAGATTTTGTGACAGCGGTGGATGAGAGGAACATCATCGTTGTAAAAGAACTTGCGGAGAAAGATGGACCGAGAGAATTAGAGAAATTTGCACAGAAGATGGATGATCTTCTTAAGGCAGAGGAAAAAGAAGAAGTCCATATTGCATATGGTACGGTTGTTGGCGATATCAAAGAAGTATCAAAATCATATAAAGAAGCAAAGCTTGCACTTGATGTCGGTAAGATTTTCTTTAACGAGAAGCATATCATGGCATACAGTGCGCTTGGAATTGGTAGATTGATCTATCAATTGCCAATTCCATTATGTAAGATGTTCATCAGGGAGATTTTTGAGGGAAAGTCACCGGACGAGTTCGACGAGGAGACATTAGCAACCATTAATAAATTCTTTGAGAATAACCTGAATGTGTCAGAGACGTCAAGACAGTTATATATTCACCGAAACACACTTGTGTATCGGTTGGATAAGCTACAAAAGAGTACGGGCCTTGATTTGCGCGTATTTGAGGATGCTATTACATTTAAGATAGCCCTAATGGTAGTGAAATATATGAAATATATGGAAACATTGGAGTACTAGGGTATACAAAGTAGGAGGAGCATATGATTGAATTAAAGGATGTTACAAAAGAATACTCTAAGGGAAATGCAGCCCTGAACGGAGTATCGGTGAAGATTGATCGGGGAGAGTTCGTCTTTATCGTTGGAGACAGTGGGTCAGGTAAATCCACACTCGTTCGTCTGATCATGAAGGAATTGGAACCGACGAAGGGGACAATTATCGTGAACGGACAGAATGTCACGAAAATGAAACACAGACAGATTCCAAAGTTTCGAAAGGGACTCGGAGTCGTATTTCAGGATTTCCGTCTGTTGAAGGACCGCAATATTTATGAGAATATTGCATTTGCACTTCGCGTTACAGAACAGTCTACGCGTGTGATTAAGAAGAAAGTGCCTGCAGCACTTTCGCTGGTAGGACTTGCTCAGAAATACAAATCATTTCCAAAAGAGCTTTCCGGTGGTGAACAGCAGAGAGTTGCGATTGCAAGAGCAATTGTGAATGAACCGGCAATCCTTTTAGCTGATGAGCCGACAGGAAATCTTGATCCTACAAACTCATGGGAGATTATGAGTCTTTTGAAGGAAGCCAATGACAGAGGAACAACGGTCTTAGTTGTTACACATAATCAGGAAATCGTAAACGAGATGAATGAGCGTGTCATCACGATGAAACAGGGTGTGATTGTCAGCGATGAGAAAAAAGGTGGGTATATAAATGAGGATTAGTACAGTAGGATACGTAGGAAAACAGGGCGTAAAGAATATCTGGAGAAATAAGATGTTCTCACTTGCTTCGTTAGCGACGATGTCGGCGTGTATTTTTATTTTTGGATTGTTTTTTGCAATCGTAATAAACTTTCAGTATATTGTTAAGTCAGCAGAGGAGGGTGTTGCAATCACCGTATTTTTCGACGAAGATGCAACGGAGTCTCAGATTGATAAAATCGGGGAGGAATTAAAAGCCCGAAGTGATGTGTCAGATGTGAAATATGTTTCAGCAGATGATGCATGGGATAACTACAAGAAAAAATATTTTAGTGATAATCCAGAATTAGCAGAAGGATTCAAAGAGGATAATCCGCTTGCAGGATCTGATAACTATGAAGTATATATGAAGAGTGCTTCAAAGGATGAGAACCTGAGTGTTAATGATAAGTCTCTGTCAAAGACACAGTCGGATCTGGTTAAATTTGCATCCGATCTTGACGGCGTCCGTAAGGTTAATAAGTCGGATGTTGTTGCAAACACATTATCCAGCGTCAATGTACTGGTCGGATATGTGGCAATTGCGATTATCATTGTACTGCTGATTGTATCAATATTCCTGATCAGCAATACGGTAACAATGGGTATCACAGTCCGTAAAGAAGAGATTGCAATTATGAAATATATTGGTGCCAAGGACTTTATTGTACGTTCACCGTTTATTATTGAAGGTGTACTGATTGGTCTTTTTGGAGCAATTATTCCATTAATCCTGCTATACTTCCTGTATGGACAGGCTGTTACATTTATCATGACAAAGTTCAGTCTGCTGAACAATATCATTACATTTATGCCGGTTGACAGAGTTTATACACAGTTACTGCCAATTGGATTATTACTTGGAGTCGGTATTGGTTTCGTCGGAAGTATCTTTACAGTACGTAAACATTTGAAAGCATAGGGGAGAAACAGATGGTCAAGCGAAAGAGGAGAGCGCTTAGTGCCATGATGGTGATGGTGTTAAGCATATCAATGGGGTTAAACGCAGGTGCGACTTCGATCAGCGATGCTGAGAAGAAAGCAGGCGAATTAGAGTCGCAGAAAAGTGCTGTGGAGGCAGAAAAGGCATCTTTGACGGATCAGATTAATAAGATTACAACACAGATGACTGACACACAGACAAAGATAGAGACAAAAAGAGAAGAAGTAACGAAGGCGGAAGATAATCTTATCAGCGCAAAGGTTGCTGAGAACACACAGTATGAGAATATGAAGCTCCGCATCAAATACATGTATGAGAGCGGTAATACACAGTTTGTAGAGATGCTTGTGGAATCAAAGAATTTGGCAGAACTTGTAAGTACAGCGGAATATGTTTCGCAGATGTCATCGTATGATCGCGGCATGCTGACTGAATTTCAGGATACAGTTGCGGAGGTTACAAAGCAGGAAGATTCATTAAAGAAAGAATACAATGCACTGACAGGTCTGCAGGATACACTGGTAACGCAGCAGGCAGAGGTGCAGGCTGTTCTGGATGAGAACAATGTAAAGCTTGCAGATCTGGAGTCACAGATTGGCGAGAATGCAGCGACACTTGCACAGCTTCAAAAAGAGGCGGAAGCAGCAGCGGCAGCGGCAGCAGAGGCGGCAGCAGCGGCAGCTTCCGGAGGCGGGGGCAGTTCTTTTGACTCGTCATCCGTTGTGGTGAGCGGCAATGGTGAATTTACGAATCCTTGTCCGGGGGCAAGTTACATATCCAGCGAGTTTGGAGAATACAGAAGTGAGAGCGATCCGGCTCATAAAGGAATGGATTTTGCGGCATCCACAGGTACACCTACATATGCAGCTGCAGCAGGAACCGTTCTTATTGCGAACTATTCTTCCAGTGCCGGCAACTGGGTTGTTATCGACCATGGCAATGGGATTGTCACAAAATACATGCATCATTCGGCAATCTGTGTAAGCGCAGGACAGACGGTGAGCAAGGGCCAGCAGATCGGTGCAGTAGGAACAACCGGTTATTCAACGGGACCACATTTACATTTCCAGGTGGAACTGAATGGATCGGCCGTGAATCCAAGAAATTACTTATAAAATCAAAGTGTAAGACTTGCAATTTAAACAAAGAATGGAAGTAAACGAAAATGGAAAATCAGAATGAAGAATTAAATCAGGAATCACAGATTGAATCACAGGCTGATCAACCAAAGAAAGATAGAAAATTTTTAAAGGGGGCGCTTACAGGCGCCCTTATTATGTTTCTTTTGGTTGCAGTCATCGGTACCGTTGGGTATTTTAAGGTATTTAGGGGCGAAACGGGTTCGGATAAAAATGTGCTGACAAGTGCTGCAGATGTAAAATTAAATCTTTTGAAAAACATCATTGATAAGTATTATTTGTATGATGTAACGGATGAACAGCTGCAGGATGGAATTTATGCAGGGGTTATCGGCGGGCTTGATGATCCGTACTCTGTGTATTACGATGAGGAGGCTACAAAAGCACTTTTGGAAAGCACCTCTGGAGAGTACAGCGGAGTGGGTGCGGTGTTGTCACAGGATGAAACGACAGGATATATTGTTGTGATGAATGTCTACGAGGATTCACCGGCTAAAAAAGCGGGACTGACAGAGGGGGATATTATCTATCAGGTCGATGATCGACAGATTGAAAAAGAAGACCTGACGGAAATCGTCAGTTGGATCAAAGGGGATGAAGGAACGGATGTTGTCCTTCATGTCTATCGTGGTGAAAATCTGGATCAAGTGGATATAACGGTTACGCGGGCAAAGATTGAAGCGCAGACGGTTGAGCATGAGATGAAAGACAACAATATTGGCTATATCCGTGTCAGTGAATTTGATGCCGTGACGAAAGATCAATTTGAGGCGGCACTTACGGACCTGGAGAATCAGGGCATGTCAGGACTGGTCATTGATCTTCGTTCTAACCCGGGCGGAGACGTGGATGTTACGTGCGATATGTTAAGACTTCTTCTTCCGGAAGGCAAGATTGTGTACACGAAAGACAAGGACGGGAAAGAGAAGGACTATGATTGTGATGGCACTCATGAATTTAAGAAACCACTTACCGTTCTTGTAAATGGAAACAGTGCAAGCGCAGCAGAAATTTTTACCGGCGCGGTGCAGGATTATGGAATTGGAACGATTGTCGGAACGACAACATATGGAAAAGGTGTCGTACAGTCTGTGATCGATCTTCAGGATGGAACGTATATGAAGATTACGACTGCAGAGTATTTCACTCCGGAGGGACGAAACATCAATAAAAAAGGAATTGATCCCGATGTGGAAGTAGAATATCAGGCCAACGAGGAGAATCCAGCTGCAGATAATCAGTTAGACAAGGCTGTGGAAATCATAACAGGAGAGATTCAGCAGGAGGCACAATAAAAAGCAGGCAGATTTGATGGGACGATTTCCCGTCAAATCTGCCTATTTTGTACGAAAAATGATGTGAATGTATTCGATTTTCAGTGTTTTATTTTCTGCTTAGATATGGTAAACTAACTACATATGTAAAATTGGAGGGCGAAGAGATGATCAATAAATTAGTTCGTAAGATGAAAGAGACAGGAGCACCGATTGTAGTCGGGTTAGATCCGATGTTAAACTACATTCCGGAGCATGTACAAAAAAAGGCATTTGCAGAATATGGCGAGACACTGGAAGGTGCAGCAGAAGCAATCTGGCAGTTCAACAAAGAAATCGTAGATAAGACATATGATTTGATTCCGGCTGTAAAACCACAGATCGCAATGTACGAGCAGTTCGGAATTCCCGGACTTCAGGCATTTAAGAAGACGGTAGATTATTGCAAGGAGAAAGATCTGGTCGTGATTGGTGATATCAAGCGTGGTGATATCGGTTCAACATCAGCTGCCTATGCAGTCGGACATCTTGGAAGAGTGCAGGTGGGAAGCAAATCTTACGTTCCATTTGATGAGGATTTTGCGACGGTCAATCCATACCTTGGAAGTGACGGAGTGAATCCGTTTATCAAAGTCTGCCAGGAAGAGAAGAAAGGATTATTCATTCTTGTAAAGACATCGAATCCTTCCAGCGGAGAATTTCAGGATCAGTTGATTGATGGAAGACCACTCTACGAATTAGTCGGTGAGAAGGTTGCTGCCTGGGGCGAAGAATGCATGGGCGAGGAGTACAGCTATATTGGAGCTGTTGTCGGTGCAACTTATCCGGAGATGGGAAAGGTGCTTCGCAAGATTATGCCAAAATCATTTATTCTGGTGCCGGGTTATGGTGCGCAGGGCGGACAGGGGAAAGATCTGGTTCACTTCTTCAATGAGGACGGACTCGGAGCAATTGTGAATTCTTCCCGTGGGATCATCGCAGCATATAAGCAGGAGGCCTACGCCAAATTCGGAGATGAGAATTTTGGTGATGCATCCAGAGCGGCGGTCGAGGCAATGGTAGCAGATATCAGTGGCGCATTAGAAGCACGATAAGAATCAGACAGGAGAGAACATGGCAGAGAAGAAGAGAGAAATGGCAGTCGTTGCATCACAGGAGCAGCTTGCAGACGGAATCTTCAGTATGTGGATTCAGACAGAGGCTGCAAAGACAGCAAAACCGGGACAGTTTATTTCGATGTACACGAACGATGCTGCGAAATTACTTCCACGTCCAATCAGTATCTGTGAAATTGATGCGGTGGAGGAAAGACTTCGCGTTGTATACAGAGTGACAGGAGAACATACAGGAACAGAAGAATTTTCAAAGCTTGTGGAGGGCGATACAATTCCGATTATCGGTCCGCTGGGAAATGGCTTCCCACTTGAGAAGGCAGAAGGGAAATCTGTATTTTTGATGGGCGGCGGAATTGGAGTACCGCCGATTTTGGAGCTTGCAAAGCAGATCCGGTGCGAGAAGACGCAGATCGTGGTGGGATACCGTGATGAGCAGACGTTTTTAAAAGAGCAGTTTGAAGAGAATGGAAAAGTCTATATTTCCACGGAAGACGGAAGCGCAGGAACGAAGGGAAACGTTATGGATGCAATTCGTGAGCAGGGACTGAAAGCAGATATCATCTATGCATGCGGACCGACCCCTATGCTTCGCGCAATCAAAGCATTTGCAGAGGAGAACGGCATCACATGCTATCTTTCGTTAGAAGAGCGGATGGCATGCGGAATCGGTGCGTGTCTGGCATGTGTCTGTCAGTCAAAAGAAAAGGATCATCACAGTAATGTGCATAACAAACGGATCTGTAAAGACGGTCCGGTATTCTTATCTACGGAGGTGGAAATCTAATGGACATGAAGGTAAACATCGCAGGGGTAGAGTGGAATAATCCGGTTACGGTAGCATCCGGTACATTTGGTTCGGGAGCCGAATTTGCGGAATATGTAGACCTCAACAGGCTTGGAGCTGTGACGACCAAAGGCGTTGCAAACATCCCATGGACAGGGAATCCAACGCCTCGCGTTGCGGAGGTCTATGGCGGAATGATGAATGCCGTCGGACTGCAGAATCCCGGAATTGATTTGTTCTGTGAGAGAGATATTCCGTTTCTCCGTCAGTACGATACGAAGATTATTGTAAATGTCTGCGGAAAATCTGTGGAAGATTACTGTGAAGTAGTAGAACGGCTGGCAGGGGAGGACGTGGATCTGTTAGAGATTAACATCTCCTGTCCGAATGTAAAAGAAGGCGGAATTGCATTTGGGCAACAGCCAAAAGCGGCAGAAGAAATTACCAGAGCAGTGAAAAAGTATGCAAAACAGCCCATTATCATGAAGCTGAGTCCGAACGTAACAAGCATTGCGGAGATGGCAAAAGCAGTAGAAGCCGGCGGGGCAGACGCAGTATCGCTGATCAATACACTGACTGGCATGAAGATTGATATTGACCGGAAATCCTTTGTGCTTGCCAATAAGACCGGCGGGGTATCCGGACCGGCGATTCATCCGATTGCAGTCCGTATGGTCTATGAGGCTGCCAATGCAGTCAGTGTACCGATTATCGGGATGGGCGGCATTGCGGATGCATCAGATGCGATTGAGATGATTCTTGCGGGTGCAAGTGCGGTATCGGTCGGAACAGCCAATTTCTTCAATCCGGCAGTGACGATGAAGATTGTAGATGGTATTGAGGCGTACATGAACAAGCATCATTTCGAGACAGTAAAAGAGATGACCGGGTTCGTCAAATAAATTCAAAAGGAGACAAGATGAAGATGGAAAATTATAAACGTGAATTTATAGATTTCATGGTGGAGAGCGATGTATTAAAATTTGGAGAGTTTACATTGAAGAGTGGAAGAAAATCCCCGTTTTTCATGAATGCCGGAGCATATGTTACCGGTTCACAGCTCAAGAGGCTGGGGGAGTATTATGCGAAAGCAATTCATGACAAATACGGAGATGACTTTGATGTATTATTCGGACCTGCATATAAGGGGATTCCACTTGGTGTTGTAACAGCAATCGCATACAGTGAATTATACGGAAAAGAAGTTCGCTATTGTTCGGATCGAAAAGAAGAGAAGGATCATGGCGCAGATAAGGGAAGCTTTCTTGGAAGTAAGCTTAAGGACGGAGACCGTGTAGTCATGATCGAAGATGTTACGACATCCGGTAAGTCAATGGAAGAGACGGTTCCGAAAGTAAAGGGTGCAGCAGATGTTCAGATTGTCGGACTGATTGTTTCACTTGACCGGATGGAAGTTGGTAAGGGTGGAGAAAAATGTGCACTCGAAGAGGTGAAGGAACTGTATGGTTTTGACACGAATGCAATCGTATCGATGGATGAAGTCGTGGAGCATCTGTATCATAGAGAATGTGGCGGCAAGGTGCTGATTGACGATACAATAAAAGCAGCAATTGATGCATATTATGAACAGTATGGAGTAAAACGTTGAGCATACACCAGGAAAAAAGAATGCGTATTTTAGGTAAGTTTTTATTTGCTGCCTATCTTGTGTTCTTGATTTACTTTCTGATCTTTTCAGACTGGTATGGACGAACTGGAGAGATGCGGGAGTATCATTACAATCTGGTTCTTTTCAAAGAGATTCAAAGATTCTGGGAGAATCGGGCAACGCTTGGAGCATCTGCGGTAGTAGAAAATCTTGCCGGAAATATACTCATTTTTGTTCCTCTTGGATTCTTTGTTCCGATGTCGAGCAAATATAAGAGTTTTTTCGCGTCTCTGTTTGCGACATTTGGGCTGAGTCTTGGCGTGGAAGTGTTTCAGTTGTTTACCAGGGTCGGCAGCTTTGATGTCGATGACCTGCTGCTCAATACGATTGGCGGCGTCATTGGTCATGTTATATTTGTTATTTTTTATGCTTTGAGGAGAACAAATGTTAAAAAAAGGAATACAAGAAAAAATAAAAGATCTAAAGAGCGCATATACTAATCGCAGAACCGAACGTCAGCGCGAGAAAGAGCGCGAGAGAAGAAAAAAAGGACATGGAAGGTTTGGAAAAGTGAAATTAAAACATTCCACCATGGGGATTTGTTCCTGCAGATATGCGGCAGAGTCATTTGGTCTGTTGTCTCTCTGTGTTCTGATTTCTTTTCTATGTGCGGGACGTGCGGGGGCCATTGTTGGTGCATTTGGCATTGTCGCAATGCTTTTTGCGGGACGTGGTATCTATGCAGCAATCAAGGGACGGAAAGAGCGGGACAAGAATTATATCACCTGCCATATAGGTGGAATTTGTAATGGACTTCTCGTTTTGGGCATGGTAATTATATTTGTAGGAGGCTTTTTCTAAAATGGTAAGAACAGAAGAAATCAAGGAACGATATGAGCTTTCGATGGAACGAATTGGTCAGATTCCAATGGAGACAGATGTGGAGGAAGGGTATCGCGGATATTTCCAAAAAGTCGCTGCCTTCATTCAACAGGTGGATGCAGTCTATCAGCTGCTGCAGGAAGATCGATGGGATGATTTATCCCTTTGTGATCAGCAGAACATGAACCGGGAACTGTACCGGGACATTCTTGAGGAAGCATATGAAACAAGCTATGCGAATCCGGCATTTGCGGTTCAAAAACTTGGTGATTCATACGGACAGATGCTGAGCTTCTTATACACGGAGATTCGCGGAGAGATTGCATATGCGTTTGAGGAAAACACAGAATACCTGACAATCTGTAATGAACTGTTTCTGGAAGTATATGCATGTTTTGAAGATGATACAAATCCGCCGGAAAAGACGGTCAAAGACATTCTCTACTGGTATGTCAGTGATTACTGTGATGTATTTCAGGCGGACCGCGTATTAGAACAGATTGATCCGGAGTCTTCGTTTGCCGTGGATTTGATTATGCATGCAGATTTGGAAGAGGATGCGTATCTTTACCGGTTCGGAGAATATATCACAGAGAACGAGCTTGGGACAGCGCGGCATCTGAGAGGTCTTGCGCCGGAGACGCTGCAGAAGATGGCAGATGTCTATACGGAAGGATATCGAATCGGTTTTGTAAATACGGGAAAGGATCTCTCGAAGAAATCAACGGTGAATATCCGCTACTCACTTGGCTTTGAAAAGGTGATTCGTCTTGCAATCCGCAATTTCGAAAAGCTCGGGCTGCGTCCGACAATTTACCGGGCGGCCGGCAGTGTCATTACCAAGAGAGAGCAGTATAAGATCGGTTATTACGGTGCGATAGCAAACAAACAGTATGAGTATGATCACAGAGGGGATCAGGCACTGTTCTTGGATAAGAAGCTAATCGAACGGAAATTGGAAGTGACGAAGAATACATTCGAACAGCACAAAGAGCTTGCGGCACAATTTGCAGGACCGGCTGTGATGGAGATATTTGGAGAACACCCATTTGTTCCGGTGAATAAACCGGAGGCAGTAAGCTTAAGCGACGCACAGAAAGAACTTTCTGTACTGTACGATAACAAGTCAGGACAACTGACGAATCAGTATATCAAAGGGGAAGAGCGAAGTTTTACCATCGTGGCATATCCGGTACCTGAGATTGGTGAAAAATATACGGAAATCTTTGATGAAGTCATTCGAATTAACACACTGGACGCAAAGGTATATGAAAAGGTTCAGCAGACCCTGATTGATGCATTGGATCAGGGTGAATATGTGCATATTCTTGGAAAGGGAGCGAATAAGACAAACCTGAAGGTACAGCTGCACCCGATTACGGATGCGCAGAAGGAAACAAAATTCGAAAACTGCGTAGCAGATGTGAATATCCCTGTGGGGGAAGTATTCACCTCCCCTGTACTGGAAGGGACCGATGGAATCCTGTTTGTTAGCAAGGTCTTTTTGAATGAGCTGCAGTATCAGAATCTAAAGCTTACCTTTCAGGATGGGAAAATTGTAGATTACAGTTGTACGAATTTCGATTCAGAGGAAGAGAATCAGAACTATATTCGCGATAATGTGCTTCACAGTCATGAGACGCTTCCTATCGGAGAATTTGCAATTGGAACGAATACAACTGCATATGTTGTTGCAAAGAAATATGCAATTGAGGACAAGATGCCGATTCTGATCGCGGAGAAAATGGGACCACATTTTGCAGTGGGAGATACCTGTTACAGCTGGAGCGAGGATATCAAAGTCTATAATCCGAATGGCAAGGAAATTATTGCAAAGGATAATGAGGTGTCACTGCTTCGAAAAGAAGACGTATCAAAAGCATATTTTGGGTGTCACACAGACATTACAATTCCGTATGAGGAATTAGAGTCAATCTGTGTAGTGACAAAAGAAGGAAAAGATATTATACTATTGAAAGATGGACGATTTGTCCTAAGTGGAACAGAGGTACTAAACGAACCATTTAACGAATAAGTGTACAGCAAAAGAAAGGTGGAAGATACATGGCAAAAGTTGGAATTGTTATGGGTAGTGACTCAGACCTTAAGGTCATGGGGAAAGCAGCAGATATGCTGGAGAAACTGGGGATCGATTATGAGATGACAATCATCTCGGCACATCGTGAGCCGGATGTGTTCTTTGATTATGCAAAGAGTGCAGAAGCAAAAGGATTTAAAGTGATTATAGCAGGTGCGGGAATGGCAGCACATCTTCCTGGGATGTGTGCAGCAATTTTTCCAATGCCGGTCATTGGTATTCCGATGTCGGGAAAGAATCTGGAGGGAACGGATGCACTCTATTCAATCGTGCAGATGCCACCTGGAATTCCGGTTGCTACAGTTGCAATCGATGGCGGCATGAATGCGGCAATTCTGGCAGCCAGAATGCTGGCAATGTCAGATCCGGAATTACTTGAGAGATTAAAGGCCAATTCAGAAGAGATGAAGACAACTGTACAGGGCAAGGCAGAGAAGCTCGATCAGTTAGGTCATGCAGAATACATCAGACAAATGTAGTGATACAAAAGAAAAATAGACCCATGGGAAGAGAATAGGAGAAGGTTATGGATTACAAAAACGCAGGTGTTGATATTGAGGCAGGTTACAAATCAGTAGAGTTAATGAAGAAGCATGTACAGGAGACGATGAGATCAGAAGTACTGACGAACATTGGTGGATTTTCGGGTGCATTCTCGATGGAGAAATTCAAAGACATGGAAAAACCAACATTGGTTTCCGGTACAGACGGTGTTGGAACGAAGTTGAAATTAGCTTTTACATTGGATAAGCATGATACAATCGGTATTGACTGTGTTGCAATGTGTGTCAATGATATTGCCTGTGCAGGTGGAGAACCGTTATTCTTCCTTGATTATATTGCATGTGGTAAGAATGAACCTGAGAAGATTGCCACAATCGTAAGCGGAGTTGCCGAAGGCTGTAAACAGTCGAATGCAGCACTGATCGGTGGAGAGACAGCAGAGATGCCGGGCTTCTATCCGGTTGAGGAATATGATCTTGCCGGATTTGCAGTTGGTGTTGTCGATGAGAAAGATCTGATCACAGGAAAAGACTTAAAAGCAGGAAATGTACTGATTGGTATGGCATCTTCCGGTGTGCACAGCAATGGATTTTCACTTGTCAGAAAAGTCTTCAATATGAAAAAAGAAGCATTAGAGACCTATTATGACAGCCTTGGAACAACACTTGGTGAGGCACTTCTGGCACCGACCAAGATTTATGTAAAGGCACTTCGTAGCATCAAAGACGCAGGTGTTCGTGTGATTGCATGCAGCCATATCACAGGTGGTGGATTCTATGAGAATATTCCACGTATGTTAAAAGATGGTACATGTGCAGTTGTAAAGAAAGACAGCTATCCGGTTCCTCCAATCTTCAAGATGCTGGCAGAAGATGGCGACATTGATGAGCAGGCAATGTACAATACATTTAACATGGGGCTTGGAATGGTACTTGCGGTTGACGAAACCGATGTTGAAAAGACAATGGCAGCAATCAAGGACGCAGGAGAGGAACCTTATATCGTCGGACATATTGAGGACGGCGAAAAAGGAGTTACTTTATGCTAAGAGTTGTTGTGCTCGTATCGGGTGGCGGTACGAATTTACAGGCAATTATTGATGGTGTACATAACGGCAGTATTACCAACACAGAGATTGTAGGTGTAATCAGCAATAACAAGAATGCGTATGCGCTGGAACGTGCGGCTCAGAATCAGATTCCAAAGCGCTGCATTTCACCGAGAGATTATGAGAATCGCAGCTTATTTAATGAGGCACTTCTTGCAGCGTTAGATGAGATGCAGCCGGATCTGATTGTTCTAGCAGGTTTTCTTGTAGTCATTCCGGAGATGATGATTACAAAATATCGCAATCGTATGATCAACATTCATCCATCACTGATTCCTTCGTTCTGTGGAACCGGATTTTATGGACTTAAGGTTCATGAAAAGGCACTGGAACGTGGCGTGAAAGTCGTGGGAGCTACGGTTCATTTTGTAGATGAAGGGACTGACACAGGTCCGATTCTTCTGCAGAAGGCCGTCGAAGTAGCAAATGGTGATACACCGGAAGTGCTGCAGAGACGTGTCATGGAACAGGCAGAGTGGAAGATCCTTCCTCGTGCGATTGACCTGATTGCAAATGGTAAAGTCAGGGTTGCAGATGGAAAGGCAATCATAGAATAAGAGAATTGACACTTAAGGAGGAATCTATGAAGGTACTAATTGTAGGAAGTGGTGGAAGAGAACATGCAATTGCATACAACGTCTCTCAGAATAAAAAGGTTGAAAAGATTTACTGTGCGCCTGGAAATGCAGGAATTGCGGCATTGGCAGAGTGTGTTCCAATCGGTGCAATGGAATTTGAGCGTATTGTAGCATTTTCGAAAGAGAATGCGATTGATCTTGTTATTGTTGGTATGGATGACCCGTTAGTTGGCGGATTGGTTGATGAATTGGAAGCAGCAGGAATCCGGGCATTTGGACCTCGCAAGAACGCTGCAATATTGGAAGGGTCAAAAGCATTTTCGAAAGATCTGATGAAAAAATATAAGATTCCAACTGCGGGATATGAGAATTTTGATGATCCCCAAAAAGCACTGGAATATCTGGAGACAGCCAAATACCCAATCGTATTGAAGGCGGATGGACTTGCACTTGGAAAAGGCGTGTTAATCTGTAATACATTGGGAGAGGCAAAAGAAGGTGTTCAGTCTATCATGCAGGACAAGAAATTCGGAAGTGCCGGCAACACAATGGTAATCGAAGAATTTATGACAGGACGTGAGGTATCGGTTCTTTCGTTTGTAGACGGTAAGACGATCAAGACCATGACGAGCGCGCAGGATCACAAACGTGCGAAGGACGGGGATCAGGGATTGAATACAGGTGGAATGGGAACATTTTCACCAAGCCCGTTTTATACAAAGGAAGTGGAAGACTTCTGCAACCAATATGTATATCAGGCTACAGTGGATGCAATGGCAGCGGAAGGAAGAGAATTCAAGGGAATCATTTTCTTTGGATTGATGCTGACGAGCGATGGACCAAAGGTACTGGAATATAATGCGAGATTCGGAGATCCTGAGGCGCAGGTTGTACTTCCACGTATGAAGACAGATCTGATTGATGTGATAGAGGCATGTATCGATGGAACCTTAGATCAGGTGGATCTGCAGTTTGAAGAGAATGCGGCGGTATGTGTTGTGCTCGCATCGGACGGATATCCGGTTTCTTATGACAAAGGACTTCCAATCAGTGGGCTTGAAGAATTTGATAAACAGGATGGATATTACTGTTTTCATGCAGGGACAAAGTTCGATGGAGATCAGATTGTGACAAACGGTGGACGCGTTCTTGGTGTGACTGCAAAGGGTGCAACACTCAAAGAGGCGAGAGCAAATGCATATGCTGCGACAAAATGGGTGCAGTTCGATAACAAATATATGAGAAACGATATCGGGAAAGCAATTGACGAAGCGTAAGAACAAGAGGGAAATCACAAATGAAGGTAGATGTGTTAGAGGCAGTTGGAATTGATGTTGCAGAAGGCGTGAAACGTTTTTCTGGAAGAGAAGATTTGTACAGTAAGTATTTGTTTAAATTTGCAGAGGACCAAAATTTTCAGCAATGCAGAGAAGACATGAAGACTGGCGATATTGAATCTGCATTCCGTCATGCGCATGCACTAAAGGGTATTACGGGAAATCTCAGTATGAACCGGTTCTATAAACATCTCTATGATGTAGTAGAGGCACTGCGTGCCGGCGATGGCGAACATGCGAAGGAGTTATTTGTGAATCTGGAAAAAGAATACGATGAAGTGATTGATGCGATTGAAGCATCCAAAGACTGATGACCCAATCGCAATCAGCGAAATAAAAAAAACTGCCCAGTGGGCAGTTTTTTTATTTCACTGAATCACGTGAGTGGTTAAAGGCTTCACGGTCAAGTGAATGATTCATGTTGGCTACGATTGTGGTGCATACAGCATCACCGGTAATGTTGACTGCAGTTCTTGTCATGTCAAGGATTCGGTCGATACCCATAATCAGTGCGATTGCCTGAACCGGGAGGCCGACTGCGTTAAATACCATGGTCAGTGTAATCAGACCGACACTTGGAATTCCGGCAGTACCGATGGAGGCGAGTGTAGCAGTACCAATGACTGTAATGTAGTCTACCATAGTCAGATGAATGCCAAATGCCTGTGCTGCGAAGACAACGGCAACTCCCTGCATGATCGCAGTTCCATCCATGTTGATTGTGGCACCAAGCGGAATCGTGAATGAAGAAATTTTCTTCGAAACACCCATCTTCTTTGCAAGTGTTTCAATCGATAATGGAATGGTAGCATTTGAAGTCGCGGTAGAGAATGCAAAAGCCATGACCGGGAAGAAATTCCTGATAAAGATGAATGGATTTAATCCGGTAAATACTTTGAGCAGTCCCAGATATACGATAAAACACTGGATTGCAAGGGCAAGCAGTACAGCACCCATATATTTTAACATCGGGATAAACGCGCTAAAGCCAAGCGTTGAAAATGTTCTGGCAATCAGGCAGAATACACCGAACGGAGCGACTGCCATAACCATCATTGTCATTTCCATCATGATGTCGTTGAACTGGCTGAAAAAATTGCTGACCGTACTGACCCTGTCTCCTAATTTTGCTAAAATGATGCCGAGGAACAGCGCAAAGAAGATAATCTGCAGCATCGTTCCACTGGATAAGCCGTTGAAGATATTCGTGGGAATGATATTCAGAATCGTATCGGCAAAACTTGTTGCTTCCTGTGTTGCGACCTCTGTGCCTGCCTGCTGGACCGCGGACATATCAAGTCCGATTCCCGGATTAATCAGATTACCGATTAAAAGAGCAACGGTAATTGCAAGTGCGGTTGTAAATAGATAGAAAATTAACGTGCGCACGCCAACATTGCCAAGCTTTTTCGTGTCGCCAATAGACATGCTGCCGCAGACGAGGGAACAAAATACAAGTGGTACAACAAGCATCTGCATCAGGCGGATGAATCCCTGCCCTACGATGTAGAATACTCCTTCAATAATGACCGTATCCTTTACGTATCCGCTTGGAACAAATACATTTAAAATGACACCAATCAAAGCACCGGCAATCAGTCCGATGAAAATCTTTGTGGTAAGTCCCAGTTTCTTTCTTTTTTTCTCTATAGTTTCTGTCATGCATTAATCCTCCATTTCCTTGATGTATGTGGCCAAAGCGTCTTCCCAGCGAGGAAATGTATATACATTTTCAATTTCTAAAATGAAATTATCAAGAACAGCATAGGCTGGTCGGATCGATGTCAGATGAGCTTCATCGGAAGGGACCTCGTTTATTTGGACAGTAATTCCTGTCAGTTTCATGATCTCTTTCGCAAATGCATAGCGGCTGCAGCTTCCGTTACAGGTCGCATGATAGGTGCCGTATTCATTTGTCTTGATGATGTAAAGAATAAATCTGGCCAGCTCATTTGCACTGGTTGGTGAACCGTACTGGTCAGTTGCGATGGAAATCGAGTTCTGCTTTTTAGACAGCTCGATAAAATCACGGACAAAGTTCGTTCCCTTTCCGTACACCCAGTTGCTTCGAATAATAAAGTGCTTGTTTGTAAATTCTTTTACATAACATTCACCGGCAAGCTTTGATTTGCCGTACACGGTGTTCGGTGTCGCAAAATCGAATTCTTTGTACGGAAAATCACTTCTTCCGTCAAACACATCGTCGGTAGAGAGCTGCACCATCTTCGCACCAATCTCGCCTGCAACAATACTCAAGTTGCGGGCGCCAAGTGCGTTTACGCGGTAAGCTGTCTTTGGGTCTTTTTCACAGGCGTCTACATCCGTAAAACCTGCACAATTGATGATGATGTCAGGGCGGTTGATTTTACCGAAGCTGAGCACCTCATCCACATCTGTGATGTCGAGCTCGGAAATATCAGAATTAAAAATCTCATATTCCATGTTGTCGATCACATCATTTAGAGCCTGGCCCAACTGGCCTCCTGCTCCATTAATCCATACTTTTAACATTTGAATCCTCCTCAATCCGTATTCTCATAAAAAGCATTTTTTATTATAGCACATTCTCACGAAAGATGATATACTCTGTATA
>JAQUVD010000081.1 GCA_028693555.1 Hespellia sp. | reverse complement strand
TTGATAGCTTAATTTTACATCAAAAAGGAATTAGATTCCTTATATTTGGGGCATTTTTTGAAAGTTGTTTATAAAGACATGGTTTAATTCAGGTCTATGTGGATAAAACTGCGGAAACTCAAGCAATCTTCTATTTTAAAAAATACAGTTTTGAGCTATAATAGTTTCATATATTGTAAATTGTGAACCAACTACCAAGGAGGAAACAAAATGAACTGTCCAAAATGTGGTGAACCACTCCGTATCAGCAAAAAAGACCCTGCGTTTGGTCTCTGTAATAATTGTAAAAAGAAATTTCGACTTCCAGAGACTGTGGCGCCGGCTAGTCCGACATCATCAACAAAAATATCGGTTGATGATGTTCCTGCCAAAGCACCAAGCAAGCAGCTCATGGATGAGACAAGGGTTATGAAAGCGATTCAGAATATTGACGGTGTAGCAGAAGACCACGTAAACGAAGAGAGGCCACTGCCAAAGAAACGCCGTCCGCAGCAACCTTCCGAAGACGTAAGAGAAAAAGAATCCCGCCCAAGACCGGCTGCAAAGAAAAGACCCACTGAGAAAAGAGTCCCTGAGAGAAGATCTTCGGAGAAAAGAGTCCCTGAAAAAAAACAGGCTCCTGCGAAGAAGCATCCACAGAAGGGATATTATACAGATGACCAGTACGGGGATGAGCCGCATCATAAGAAGAAAAAGTATGCCAACATTCCTCCTTCCAAGGTTCGCAGTTCAAGAGAAGACGAGATGCGTTCCGGATATGATGAGCTTCTCGCTATTGAGAACGAAAAACAGGGCATTGGAAGCAAGATCTTAACAGTGATTGTATTACTGATTGTTCTCGCATTGATTGGCTGCGGTGCTTTTTATCTCTATCACCGTGTAAGCAGCAACAAATCTTCTTCCGCTATCGACACTGCTTCTGTGGAGAAATCCGCTTCCATTGGCAACATTGCAACAGAGGATGAGATTGCTGAAGTATTATACGTAGATGATGAAATTACAGTAATGATTTAACAAAAAGAGACCTCGCGGTCTCTTTTTATATTGATCACTTTAATTACTTCTGCACTGCTTTGCACACAGCCCAGATTCCCGCATATAACACCCCTGCGATCGGCCACACGATCCAGCTCCAATCCCATGACATTGTAATAAAACTGATGCTAAGATAGATCGCCACAACGACTGGCCAATAGATGCCGCCAATCCTGCCTGCCAGTTTTTCGACACGCTTATTTTCCCGTGTATAATCGCCTTCCTGAAGGAGCTGATCAAAACTTCCTTTTACCATTTCGCAGGATACCATCAGGAATACACCAATTCCCACGAATACGAGCAATGCATCAATCGAAATCACATAATAGATGTCAATTGGATTTATGATCATTGTCACAAACAATGGAAGTACCGATAAGATACACAGCACAATTCCAACGGTAAGTTTGATGTTGAATGTCGGCTGATATGCTTTCATTCGCTCTGTCACAACACCTCGCACACCGTACTCTAATTCAATCATTTCCTTCTCTAGAAATTCATATGGCTTTAATGTACTTCCGGTTGTAATAAAGATCGCAACTGCAATGGCTACCATCACCATGACTACGATCAATCCAATCCCTGTCGCGGCTTCTTCTGTAATACCGTACGCCGGCAGCTCAGATAGTCCTCCCATCAAAAGAAGACATATCGGAGATAAAATACAGAGAAAAACTCCAAGCGCAATTTTCCCGGATGCTTTGTATCGTAAGTCCATAAACGCATTTGCCTCATTCAGCGATACCCTGCGGATTCCATTTGCCGGCTCATCAACCGGCAGATATTCTTCTACTACCGCGTCATCCTTTAACAGGTAATCCGTCGTAACCCCAAACATCTGACTCATCAATAGTATCTTATCCAGATCCGGAATCGATGCACCGCCTTCCCACTTTGATACAGACTGGCGGGATACATTACATTTCTCTGCCAGCTCTTCCTGCGACCAGCCATTCTTTTTTCTTAATTGCAAAATCTTATCTGCTAAGTTCATATCATTCCCTCATTTCCTTGTGTGCCATAGGGTCTGTCCCTCTAGCTTTCCTCTAGTATGCCATTTCAATCGGTTGCAGACTACCAATTCCACTTGGAAATCTGTCAACCGATGGTTGCAAACCACTAAAACACGCGCTGTACGAAAGGATCTGTCCCCCAGCTTTAATTCTTCATTTTTTCTTTTTTTAAGTATACCATATTAATTAATTCAACTCCAAAAAATCCAAACCATCCTATTGTTAGCTGCATACTCAGCTCGCTGCCTGTTTTATATTGAAACACAATCGCAGTGATAGTATATAATATGACAGCTGCAATACATAGAATAATCAAAATTTTCATAAATGTTCCCTGCTTCATACCCTTAATCTCTCCTTAATAACAGATTTATTTTCATACCTTGTCAGAATAACTGAAATCGATCTATCGCTGCGCCAAAGATACCTGCATATCCGTCCTGTCCATGATCTGTCTCATTATCATACTGCCATGCATAATAGTCTCCATTTAATGGTGATACTCTGTACTGTGCCTTCTGATATCCATACCTGTTCACAATTTCTTTGGGAGTATCGTAATACACCTCAACTGCATCAATTATTTTACTATTTCCAGCATAGCCGTTCTGATAATCGTTCCAATCGCATCCCGTCACATAGGAAAGCCAGTTTCCTCCCAGATTATGAACTCTATATTTCAGTGAACCTTTGTTACACCTGATTGCAATATCCGTAATTGCTACTCCACGAACTCCTGCATAGTCGGCCAGATTTTTGACTTCCGGATAGATTACCCCGCCTGCTCTTACCGAATAAATGAAATCAACAAGCGCCATGCCCCCATGATTTACATTTCCTGTTCCACTGTCAATCATCAGAGGAATAAGATCCATCCCCATCAGCTCACGTATTCGATTTATGAAGTATGTTTTACAGCCATTTGTACCTCCATGAATTTCGACAGATCTATGGGGACAGGATGTTGCATAGACTTCTCTGTGTAAACGAATGGTTGATTCATTTGGATTAATTCCATATTCCTTGCATTTATTTGCCGCCAGCTGTAGCGCTCTCTCTTCGTTCTCTCTGAAAATATTGAGATTGCCCATGCTCTGACATACTTCTATTGAAAGATAATTCATGTTTCCATCATAGTCAGCACAATGCCACGCACCGTACGCGTCATCTTCCGCCTGTAGGATTCCATCATCGGCCACATAATAGTGGGCAAATCCGTTTTCCAGCGGATGACTCGGAAGCCATGTTCTATAAAATGCTGCGTTTGCATTTTGACTTCCTGCATCATTATGAATAAAAATCCCCTTGGGGCTGCCACCTCTGTAGCCTGCTACGCCTCCACAAATACTCATCTTTATTTCCTTGCTTTCTTATTATATTATGATACAGATGAGAAAGGTGTATCTAAAACCAGCACAAAAAAGACCGCAAACCTTTCATGTTCTAAAGTTTACAGTCTTTTCATTAGTGAAGCATCGGGGATTCGAACCCCGGACAACTTGATTAAAAGTCAAGTGCTCTACCACCTGAGCTAATGCTCCATATTCAATTTATTACAGTAAAAATGCCCAGAGCCGGAATCGAACCAGCGACACGAGGATTTTCAGTCCTCTGCTCTACCAACTGAGCTATCTGGGCATATGCGTCTTAAGCACTCGTGTACACTACTAACTGTAATACGCAAATTGCGGGAATAGGATTTGAACCTATGACCTTCGGGTTATGAGCCCGACGAGCTTCCAGACTGCTCCATCCCGCGTTATATTATTATGTTATGCATCATCTTCAAAAAAGATGAAGCCGTTGATCGGACTCGAACCGATGACCTGCTGATTACAAATCAGCTGCTCTACCAACTGAGCCACAACGGCAATTTGATCTAGCCGTAGAGGCTAATGGATGGAGAAGGATTCGAACCTTCGAAGGCGGTGCCAACAGATTTACAGTCTGCCCCCTTTGGCCACTCGGGAATCCATCCAAATTATTTACTCACAAAACCATTATTTAAATAAATTTTGTAAATGGGACCTACAGGGCTCGAACCTGTGACCCCCTGCTTGTAAGGCAGGTGCTCTCCCAGCTGAGCTAAGATCCCAAATAGCAATACCACTCCCTGAACTTTAATATTCAAGAAATGTAATTGTTAAACGACCCGGAAGAGACTCGAACTCTCGACCTCCGCCGTGACAGGGCGGCGCTCTAACCAACTGAGCCACCGGGCCATTGTACTTTATGTACCTTCAAAACTTCATACAAAGAATTTAAAACATCCATTTACCTATTCCGTTTGGTTATGCCCTCGACCTATTAGTAACAGTCAGCTCCATACATTACTGCACTTCCACCTCTGTCCTATCTACCTTGTCGTCTTCAAGGGGTCTTACTAACTTG
>JAQUVD010000012.1 GCA_028693555.1 Hespellia sp. | reverse complement strand
TTTGCTTCTTCCAGCAATGCTTTCAATTTGTCTAACGTTGTTTCTACCTTGACCAGATTGTCCATCGCTTCCTGCAATCCATCCATAATCGCCTGCTGATATTTTTCCGGTATTTCGTCCGGTGCTGTGATACTGTCTCTCACCTCTACGAAATCCGCCCAGCTCTCTGGGGTGTAATCTGATTCGTTCAATTTCTTTGCTTCTTCCAGCAATGCTTTCAATTTATCTAACGTTGTTTCAGTTTCGCTTGCGTAGACGGTTGCAATTGAACTTGATAGAAACGGATAGACATTTCCAGATACAACTGACATTATTAGCAATAAGGTCAAAATTCCCTTTCTTACTTTTTTCATATTTCCTCCTCTTATCCTTTTTCGCTAGTTCTAATATAGCTTTAGTAAATCACCAAATCTCCAGTTGCACTAATCGGCATAATTGACGATTTGATTGTAAAGCTGACAGTCAACTTCTGAGGAAAAGCCATGCTTTCTGTAAACTGGAAAGCGTCATATTTACCGTTACCATCTTGATCTAACATTGTTGCCGCAGTTCCGTTTACGGTAATCTCTCTCATGTTTGAAGTTATTCCATACGCCTTAAAATCCTCAACCAATCCAACCGTTACGGTAAAAGTACCATCTGAGTTTTCTTGAACGTTGGTCTCTCCTATTGCACCATTTCCCATTGATTCAACTTGTGAGTCAGTGCCATATGTGCCTTCTTTATAAAGAACTGCCCGATGTGTTATCGCATCTCCATCCGCAGCGAATGCCATGACCCCCACCGCCATAATCATTGTTGCTGCAAGGACTGCAGCGGTTAATTTTTTGAGTAACTTTTTCATGTTATCCCTCCTCTCCACCTTTTTGGCTTGAAATTTATTGTTATCAATAGACATTTGTTGCTAACTTGTATTAGTTCTTTCTAACCTAATATTCAAAAAAATTGCACCTTCTGTTGTTTTGAAAGCACCAATTAGTTAGTCATAGCTATCTCCGAACAATTTATATCACATGCGCTATAAGGCGTCAATAAAAAATGCGAAGAAAGTTATACACCCCATGTATAATTTTGAAGAATTCCTTGTAGAATAGGGATTGTAAGATTTATAAGTTTTAGCAATTTGTTTCTCAATAAGATTTTCCCGGATTTTAAAAAGCAAAAAAAAGTAATGCTGTACTCTCCGGCATATGTGAATTACCAACATTACAGGTGAACGTTGCTGCCAGATATCCGACTCGCTCCAGTCCAGAACCCCGGCGGAAATGACAGTAATCCAACGGAACTTTCACTTTCTCGTTTTCCATTTCTGCCGCTGTCAGTATACCCTCTCTGTCATATTTGAGTGTTGCCACATGTCCAATCATGTTTTCACCGCTCACTCGGGAATGCGCAGCCATATCCCGGGCCGTCAATTCCAGATACCATTTATCCTGCTCTTTGTCGTGACGCAGGTAAGCCTCACGTTCAAAACCAAGGTTTGCCATAGAAAAGCATTTCTCCATGTCCGAAGCATAATTCTCCATACACAGCAGTTTGAAATACACCTGACAATCTTCCAGAGCTTCTTGTTCTTCTGGTGCAAATCTTACCATTTTCTTGGTGCGCATTGCCCGCTGCACGGGTGTTCCGGCATTATCATCTACCATTTTTTTCAATGTATGCATTTCCACATTTCCTATCATGGCGCGCAGATTATCTTCCAGTTCCTGCTCTGGGATACCAATCGCCCGAAGATAGTTGGTCAGCTTCACAATCAGACTCTTGTATTCTGCCAGCCATAGTTTTCCTGTTTCTGTGAATTGAAAGTCTTCCTTCAGATAGCCATTATTGATGCAGACCTTGAAATACCTGCTGACAGTTGCCTGTGTTGTACCACAGCATTCTGCAATCATGCTTGCTGAACCCCATCTACTTTTCAGTTTTTCCAGTTCAATCAGGAACCTCAGCTGAAGCAGTGTCGGCGGTATGCTGCTTCGTCTTGTATTGTCTTTCTTTTCCATTTCCTTAAATCCTTTCGTTGGGTTATTTTTGTAATAGATATACGAATAACTCCCTGCAGTTTTCTACAGCCGGCAGTTCGTCCCACATTGTCAGCCCGACCATCAGCGTGCCCTCCAGAAACGGCATCGCTGCGCTGGTCGTAAACGTGAATGACGTAGTCGGCAAGATGTATCCATACTCCGGCTGCTTTGGATGTTCTACCTTCTCTGCTTTTACCCACTGTTCATTTTTCTTGTACCAGACAATCAGTCTCTTTTTTTCTTCTCTAAGCTTATACCAGAAGCAGCTTCTCTCTTCGTTCACAACCAGGATTCCTTCATCCTGAAAATATTGCTCTCGTGCCAGAATTCTGGGAGACCTCTCACCGACCCGGTAAAGTATCGTGCATACACCATACTCCCCCGGCGCATACATCTCTCTGAGGTCCAGATATTTCACTTTTCTTTCGTATACATCACCATGCCGCACAAAATCCATAATTCCCTGTACCGCCTGTTTGTCTATGATATGTTCAAGACGGCAGGCATTTTCCTCTGCCTGCTCCAGCTCCATTCCACTTACAAGTTGTAAAAAAGTCGTAAGGTTCTCGTGTCGGTGCAGACATTCCATTCCCTGCGCCTTTCCAAAGTCTGTCATGATAAGCTCCTCTTTCGGGATAACCTCCTTTAGATAGTTGTGTCTCACCATTCTTCGCAGCAGCCCGTTTAGTTCCACTTTACTGATGCCGAAATCAACGGCAATGTCTGCCGCTTTCATTGATTTACCATCCAGCCAGCGCTGATATAAAAATTCCAGAAGATCCTCTTCCATCTCTTCTTTGTTCTTGGGGATATTTCCCCCAATCTCCCCTACAAAGGGATCGTTTGCGAATTCATTTGCCATATATTGTCTCCGTTCTGTTAGCCGTTACTAACCGCTATGTTCTATTATATAACAGCACTTGGATGGATTGTCAATATCGATTTCTTTTTCATAAAGAAAAAAACAAGGACAGTATTGCAGCCATTGAAGCTGTAAATACTGTCCTTTTCCAAACATCTGCAGTGCTTTTTTCTTGCTGATTCGCTCTTCCTCTCTGGCAAGTTCACTTGAGTCTTCTCGTACAAAACGATTGTCTATTTCCCTGTATTTATACGCCTCAAAGCACAAATTATTTCACAATGCACGGTCATCGGAAATTGATCCACAGGCGTACATTCCGCAAGCTCATACCCATTCTCACACAGTATCTTCAAATCTCTCGCCAGCGTTGCAGAATCGCAGCTCACATACACAATCCGCTCCGGCTGCATCGCAATCATCGTATTTAGAAGTGTCGCATCGCACCCTTTTCTCGGTGGGTCGACAACGATCACATCCGCTTTCGCGTCATGTTCTTCATACTCGCAAGGCAGCACCTCCTCCGCCTTGCCGACAAAAAACTGTGCATTTTTGATGCCATTGATTTTCGCATTATTTTTCGCATCTTCAATTGCCTGCGGCACAATCTCAACTCCATAGACATTCTTTGCATTCTTCGCAAGGAATAAGGAAATCGTTCCGATTCCGCAGTACAGATCCCATACATTTTCTTTCCCAGTCAGCCCGGCATACTCAAGTGCCTTCTCGTAGAGAACCTTCGTCTGGACTGGATTCACCTGATAGAACGACAATGGTGAAATCTGATATTTGATATCCCCAATATAATCGGTAATATAGCCCTGTCCCCAGACGGTGTGATACGTATCACCCATGATGACATTGCTGCGTCTCGTGTTCTTACTAAAGGTAATGCTGGTCATGCCTTCAATCTTCACAAGCTCTTCCACAAGCTGCTCACTCTTTAACAGCTCCGGACCATTGATTACAAGACAGACCATGATCTCTTTGGATGTGAACCCATAACGAATCAGAATATGACGGATCAGACCCTTGCCCGTGAGCTCATCATATGCTTTGATCTTGTTTTCCTTCATGTATTTCAAAACTGCATTCAGAACATCTTCGTTCACCGGCACACCAAGTACACAGTCTGTATTTGCAATGATGTCATGTGTTCTGCTTGCGTAGAATCCCGTGATTGGTTCTGCGCTATGTGTCTTCTTATTCGGATTGGATGGATCTACGACCTTGCGATATCCCACTGGAAACTGCGCTTTATTCCGATAACTAAAAGGTTCGTCCATGCCTATGATTGGCTTCATGACGGCATCCAGTTTCTCATTCGAAAATCCGCCGATCCGCTGCAGATTTTCTCTCACTTTTCCATTCTTGAATTCAAGCTGTTTCTCATAAGACAGCTCCTGAATCTGACATCCACCGCATTTGCGCGCATATTCGCACTTCGCCGGAACGCGGTCCTGTGACGGCGTAATGACCTTCATCAGCCTGGCGTAGCCATAATTTTTTTTTCCTTTGATCAGCTTCGCTTCCACTACATCACCAATGATTGCATCCTTAATAAAAAGCGTGTAACCATCGACCTTTCCGATTCCCTCTCCGTTTACTCCCATATCTTCAATTGTAACAACTGCCGTCTCATTTTTTTCCATTCTATACACTTGTCTTTCTTAAGTTCGACTCGAATAATCGGTTATATCCCAGCCAGTCTGTGGTGTCTTTTGCTTTAAATAATTCTGTTAATGTCTGCAGCTTGGCATCCGCTGCGTCCGCATAATTAAGTGCGACAGCTTCTGCAAGTGCCGGTTTTTTAGGAGACCCGTATTCAAGTTCTCCATGATGTGCGATAATGCAGTGCTTCAGTTCATTTGCCAGCTTCTCCGGGAAAGATGGGATCTGACGGATTGCCTCATTCATCATCTCCACACCGATTACGATATGACCAATGAGCTGCCCTTCATCTGTATAATCATTATCCGGGAAATCTGACAGCTCCTTCGTCTTACCGATATCGTGACAGATCGCTGCTGCAAATAGTAAATCTTTATTTAGAATCTCATAGCTGTTTGCAAAGTACTCACACATTTTCACAACGCTTAATGTATGCTCCAGCAGACCGCCTGCAAACCCATGATGCACAGTCTTCGCTGCTGAGTGTCCTTTAAAATGTTTTACGAACGCCTCATCCTCCACATAATAATATTCCACCGCTTTTCTCAGATATTCATTCTCAATCTGGTGAATATACGTGAGCAGTTCTTCATACATACCATCGACACTCTTCTCCGACGTTGGCATATAATCTGCGGGATCATACTCGCCTTCTCCCGCCACGCGAAGCTGCTTGATGTTCAACTGAAGATTTCCGTTATAACTGATCACATCTCCTACAATCTCTATGAAGTCTTTCTCATCATAATCCGCAATTCCCTGTGAGTTCGGGTCCCAGATTTTTCCATCTAAACTGCCCGTCTTGTCCTGCAGCATCAGATTGTCATATGGTTTCCCGTTTCTTGTCTCTGCACTGCGCTTTACCTTGCACAGATAGATTCCTCTCAATGTCATATTTTCCTGTAAGTCTTTGATATATTTCATGTTCTTCCTCTTCCTTTTCTATTCTAAACTTCCTATTTTCACAGTGAAGTCGCTATCTACATATCCATTATTGCCGCGGCGCTGCGCCTTGAACTTTACATTTCCGCCCACCGTCTTACCGATGATGACTCGTTGAAAAGCTTCCTGACTCGTAATCTTCGTATCTCCCACACTCGTGATAATATCACCACTCTGAATGCCTGCCTTCAGCGCCGGTGAATCTGCATCCACCTGATTGACATACAGCCCTTGCGGCATCTCCTGCTGTGCTGCAAGTTCCTCCGTAATATAGGTACCGCGCACGCCAACATACGGAACACTCGATCCGTTTGACAACAATTCAATCTCTGTCTTTAAATCGGAAATACCGTATGCATTTGCCAGAAGCCCACTCTCATTTTCCCAAATTCCCGGCATAATGATCCCGATAGCTTCCCCTTCCAGATTAAATAGGACGCCCGTTCCTTTTTCGGTTGTGGCTATATCGGTTGCCAGAATACCAAACGTTCCATCACTGAGCGCTGCTCTGTATTCGGTAGAACTTACGATGCCATAGCCCTGACCGCCGGCATAGCCAAATACATTGCCAAGTGAAATGATCAGATCTCCCTGGTATACAACGCGGGAATTGCCAAGCGTTGCCACGGAAATGTTCTCCCATGTAGAGCCTGCAATTTCATTTCTGGAAATGCTGATGATCGCCAGACCTACATTCCGGTCCTGCTTCTTCAGTGCCGCCGCATATTCCGAATGATCACAAAATGTAACCGTAAGATCTGCCGCCTCTGACACCGCCGCGCTTGTGGTGAGAATCAGGAGTTCCTGACCGTTATCTGCCACAATTAGTCCTGTTTCGCACTTTATGGCCTCTGTTTCAGACGAGGCATCTGTCACCGCTTCTGAACCGGCCGCTTTTACAGATACAACACTTTTCGCCGCTGTTCCTGATACGGCATCTACTTTTTCGAGCAGCTCCTGATAGCTCGCGCCATCCAGAATCTGCGATGCTTCTTCTCCTAACAGTGCTTCTTCTGAGCTCCCATCATCCGCTTTCTCTGTATTCTCATCTGATGGAATCGTCACCTCCTCAGGATTTCCCTGAAGATGACTCTGCGCCCATGGTTTGATTGCAAAGAAACCAAGACATGCACTCAGCCCGAATACAAGTCCCCATAACACGACCCGAACGACCTTACGTCTGCCCTTTTTACTCTGTAGACCTTCTTTTTTAATTGTCTCCTGAAGAAATGAGTAAGACTCTACTTCTTCCTGTGGTTCCTTTTTCTCATCCATAAGCTGCTCCGTACAATTTTTATACTAAAAATGAATCGAGTTACAGTCATCACACACTCTTTTCAAGTATAACTGATTTATGAAGATTGTTCAATAATAGAAAATAAATCTCGCTCTTTCCTAATCCCGCCAAATAAGGTAAAATGTATTTATAGTATGTGTACTTTTCGTTTGATTGTACGTTCAGGAGATTAAGGAATATGAGTATGAATAAAAAATGTTTAACAAAATTAGAATATAATAAGATTATTGACCAGCTTGTTGCGAATGCTTCCTCTCAGCGGGGCAAGCTTTTATGTCGGAATCTGGTTCCGCTGACAGACCTTGCACAGATCGAGACTTCGCAGGAGCAGACTGCCGCCTCATTCACACGCATTGTCAAAAAAGGCCGTGTGAACTTCAGTGATGTCTTTCCGATGGAAGAATCCATGAAACGTCTGGAAGTCGGCGCAATCCTCAGCACCACGGAGCTTCTTCGTGTTGGCAGGGTCATTCGGACTGCTGCCCATGTGAAGTCTTATGGCAACCACGACACCGTCGAGGATCTGGCAGATTGTCTCGATGCCTACTTCAACAATCTGGAGCCACTGACTACGTTAAGAAATGAAATTGACCGCTGCATCCTTTCCGAGGATGAGATTGCAGACGATGCAAGCAGTACGCTTCGAAGTATTCGCCGCAGCATTTCCGCGCTCAATGATAAGGTACATGCAACTCTGACGAACCTTGTAAATGGTTCGCTTCACACATATCTGCAGGATCCAATCATTACGATGCGCGGCGACCGCTATTGTGTTCCGGTCAAGTCGGAATACCGCGGACAGGTCAGCGGTATGATCCATGACCAGTCTTCTACCGGCTCAACTCTGTTTATTGAACCGATGGCTGTGGTAAAGCTGAATAATGACCTCAAAGAATTATACGGAAAAGAACAGGAAGAGATTCAGGTCATCCTTGCTCGTCTGAGTGTCGATACCGCAGAATATATTACAGAAATCCGTACCGATTACAAGGTTCTGACCGAGCTTGATTTCATTTTTGCCAGAGGTGCACTCGCACTGGATATGAATGGAAGCAAGCCTGTGTTCAATGATAAGGGACGCATCTGCATCCGCGACGGAAGACACCCGCTTCTGGATTCACACAAGGTTGTCCCAATTACCGTCACACTGGGTCAGGATTTCTCACTTTTGATTGTGACCGGACCGAATACCGGTGGTAAGACCGTATCCATTAAGACGGTCGGACTCCTTTCCCTGATGGGACAGGCAGGGCTTCACATTCCCGCCGCAGACCGCAGTGAGCTGACTGTATTTACACAGATTTATGCCGATATCGGTGATGAGCAGAGTATTGAGCAGAGTCTCTCAACCTTCTCCTCTCATATGACCAATATCGTCTCTTTCTTAAATGATGTTGATGAGCATTCTCTTGTCTTGTTCGATGAGCTGGGTGCCGGAACTGACCCGACTGAGGGTGCTGCCCTTGCAATTGCGATTCTCTCACATTTGCACAGCCGTGGAATCCGCACAATGGCAACCACGCATTACAGCGAGCTCAAAGTATTCGCACTCTCAACACCCGGTGTGGAAAATGCAAGCTGCGAATTTGATGTTGAGACGCTCCGTCCAACTTACCGACTCTTAATCGGCGTTCCCGGCAAGAGTAATGCTTTTGCGATCTCACAAAAGCTCGGCTTACCGGAATACATTATCGAAAGTGCCAAAGAACACATTACCGAGCAGGATGCTTCCTTTGAAGATCTGCTTGCTGATTTGGAGAAGAACCGCCGCACGATCGAACAGGAGCAGGATGAGATTTCCGCATACAAACGTGAGATTGAGACCTTGAAATCCCAGACGCTGCTGAAACAGGAAAAGGTGGAGGAACAGAAGGAACGCATCCTCCGTGAAGCCAAGGAAAAAGCAAACACAATACTGCGCGAGGCAAAGGATGTTGCGGACGAGACGATGAAGAATTTCCGCAAGTTCGGGAAAGAGAATGTATCCACGGCGGATATGGAACGTGAACGCGAGAGACTCCGCAAGAAGATCAAAGATAACAGTGCCGGCGGTGTCCTTCCAAAAGTGGCACCAAGCAAAGCCTATAAGCCATCCGACTTCAAGCTGGGCGAATCTGTCAAGGTCCTCAGTATGAACCTGAAGGGAACAATAAACTCCAAGCCCGATGCGAAGGGGAATGTCTTCGTACAGATGGGAATCCTGCGTTCTCAGGTCAACATTTCTGATCTCGAGATCATCGAGGAGGAAGCAAGCTACACTGCGAAGAATTTCAAAAAGACTTCCAGCGGCAAGATCAAGATGAGCAAAGCCTTGTCTGTCAGCACAGAGATCAATCTTTTGGGAAAGACGGTCGATGAAGCAGTCGCAGAGCTCGATAAATATCTGGACGATGCTTACATTTCCCATCTCAAATCAGTCCGCGTCGTTCACGGAAAAGGAACCGGTGCATTACGTGCCGGAATTCATAAGTATCTAAAACGGCAGAAGCACGTAAAAAGCTTCCATCTGGCAGAGTTTGGCGAGGGAGATGCCGGAGTCACAATTGTTGAATTTGAATAAGGGGTAAAATATGATTGCAAAACAGAAAATTTTAATTGTAGATGATGATGAGAATATCGCAGAATTGATTTCTCTTTATCTTAACAAGGAATGCTTTGATACAAAGATGGTTCACGATGGCGAAAGCGCATTGAAAGCGTTTGATGAATATGCTCCGAATCTGATTCTGCTGGATCTGATGCTGCCCGGTATCGACGGATATCAGGTATGTCGCGAGATTCGTTCGCACTCATCCGTTCCTATCATCATGCTCTCTGCAAAGGGGGAAGTCTTTGACAAAGTGCTTGGATTGGAGATGGGCGCCGATGATTACATGATCAAGCCTTTCGATTCCAAAGAACTGGTTGCCCGCGTGAAAGCAGTTCTTCGCCGTTACCAGCCTGCAAAAGCCGAGGCGCCTTCCGGCGAGAAGCTCAAATGTGTGGAATTCCCCGGTTTGACGGTGAATCTCACAAACTACACGGTAGAATGTGATGGACAAAACATTGACATGCCGCCGAAAGAGATCGAGCTTTTATATTTTCTCGCCTCCTCACCAAATCAGGTGTTTACGCGCGAGCAGCTTCTCAACCAGATCTGGGGCTATGAATTCATTGGTGATCCCCGTACCGTTGATGTGCATATCAAACGTCTCCGCGAGAAGATTCACGATCACGGGGAATGGGCGCTGTCTACTGTCTGGGGGATCGGATACAAATTTGAGGCAAGATAGCATTTCATTTGAAATCAACAGGTTAGGAGCAGCATTATGAAAAGTACCCTGTACTTAAAATTCATTATTATTTATATCATATTCGGCTTCCTCAGTCTCTTTCTGGTTGCGACGCTGACCTCGCAGCTCATCCTATCGGGCATCGAGAACTCCACGTATTCCAGTCTGTATCAGGAGGCCAATTTAGTCGCAACGGACTACCTCTCTGATTATTTCGATGACGAACAGTATACACCGGATTCTTCGACGATCCATACACAATTAGAAGCGATGAAGCTCTATACGAACGCATCGTTCTGGTTCGTCGATACACAGGGCAGTTTAATTGCAGCCTCCCATCTGGACGGGACGACGGTTCCCACCATGATTGAGAACTTCAACCCCACGGAAAATGGAACCAAAAGATATCAGATTGGAGACTATCACGGATATTTTGATGAAGATATGATTACGGTTATGGCACCCGTTGTACAGGGATTTTCCACCAAAGGCTATATTCTGATTCACAAACCGCTTGCAGACATCACTGCGCAGCGCGACAATGTTCTGCTTCCGGTCTATATTTCCACCGGCATCATTTATCTGTTTTCTTTTATCATCCTGTTTGGTGTACAGTTCTTCGTATACCGCCCGCTTCGCAAGATTACAGACGCCGCAACGCAGTATGCTTCCGGCAACCTGACGTATGAGATTCCGGTCCACACAACAGACGAGATGGGATATCTCTCTGCATCACTCAATTACATGGCAGCGCAGATTCAGGATATGGAAGATTATCAAAAGAAATTCATTGCAAATGTTTCTCATGATTTCCGCTCACCGCTCACCTCCATCAAAGGATACGTCGAAGCGATCGCCGACGGAACCATTCCGCCGGAGCTGCAGGGAAAATACCTGAACATTATTTCATTTGAGACGGAACGTTTGACCGACCTTACCAAGGATTTGCTTGCACTGAATGAATTCGATACCAAAGAGCTGCTGCTCGATAAAACTTCGTTTGACATTCAGGACATGATCAAAAAGACTGCAGCCTCCTTCGAAGGTGTCTGCACGAGCAAAAAGATTTCCATCGAGCTCCTTCTTCTGCCAAATGAACAAACCGTCTACGCGGACCATAGCAAGATTCAGCAGGTGCTTTATAACCTTCTGGACAACGCGATCAAATTCAGTGAACACGATTCTTCTGTTCTCGTTGAAGTCACCGAAAAGAACGAGAAACGCTTTATCTCAATCAAAGATTCCGGCATGGGTATTCCCAAACAGGAAATCGGTAAGATCTGGGAACGATTCTACAAGTCGGATCTCTCAAGAGGAAAAGATAAGAAGGGAACAGGACTTGGGCTTTCTATTGTAAAAGAAATCATTACCGCTCATGACGAGCATATCAATGTCATCAGTACCGAAGGAGTCGGAACGGAATTCATCTTCTCCCTCAGCACAAAATAAGACAAGGGTACGAGAAACGGGGACGGCTCTCGCACCCTTTTTTCCTACCCTTGCCTCATTTTCACACCCCCAGCACAAGTTTTTTCAGACGCTGTATCGGTGCGGCTTTTACAGATTCTTTTCGCAGGACCTGCTGCTGCCGGATCAGACAGTCCATTTTGTGGAAATGCTCCTCTTCTCTTCGTTCTTTTTCCCTGAGCGCAACATTCATTTCATGAACGACTTCTCCGGTTACACTTTCTGTTACACTTTCCGTGATTTCCTGTTTTAGTTTTTCGTTATTATCCAGAAGAACCTCTGTCACCACATCACTGATAAAGGTCTTTACCTGCTCCAGCTTTTCATCTGTAATTACTTCGGTATCCTCTTTCGAAATCGTAAGCTCCTGCTTCTGATGAAGCTTTTCTTTCTTCTTAATCAGATCCGGGATCACCGGTTTCAGATCCTTCAGGAGCATCCCCTTATCCTTCAGTTTCTTGATGCATTCAAACAATTCGATATCATCCTTTGTGTAATACCTGTGTCCCATCTCATTGCGTTCGATCGTAAGTTCCAGTTCCTCCTCCCAATACCGGAGAACATGTGACTCTACCTCTACCTGTTTCGCCGCCTCTGAGATCATATAACGAAGTTCACCCATATATAAATTATCCCTCCTGTTACAACATACTACGAATTCCTTCTCCTCTAGTATAGCACTGACAGGGACAAACCTTTAGATAATTCGTTCGTCAAATTTCCGCAAAAAAATACCGATGCATCGCACCGGTATCTTCCTGCTATCTAAGAACTATGCCTGAGAAATCGCACCTGATGGACATGTTGCTTCGCAAGATCCGCAATCTAAACATTCATCAGCATTGATTTCGTAGTGATCAGCTCCCTGACTGATTGCTCCTACTGGACATTCGCTTTCGCAAGCTCCACAGCTTACACATTCGTCACTAATTACATATGCCATAATTATGTATCCTCCTTTTTCATTATAAATTCTGTCTTACGAACTCATTTTAATACAAATGAACACAATACACAAGTCATTTTATGCTTTAAATTCAGTACAAATTTCTTAACTTTTTATGAACATACAATTACAACATCGCGCCTTTTCCACATCCGGAATAATTTCCGTCAAGAAGCCATTTCTTATACGCTTTCTGAAGCGATGTATTCTCTGGTAATTCGGCCGCATTGCTACAGTCCTCTTTTCCAAAGATTCTCCACAGATCATGGCCTTTTTCATCTGCCTCCCAATGATAGATCTGATAATCACGCATAAATTGCAGCACATTTGACTGTTCCGGCAGTATCTCCTCGTGCGCCGGTGTCAGCAGCCATGAGTCACAATAAAAGAATATTTTCTCCATTCCAAAATACTTCTTAAAAAATGCCGCTGCTTCTCGATAGGCAGCTTTACACTCCATATAATCAAGCGGTCCTGCTTCCGGAATATGGACATTGATGACATACGGTACTTCCTCCCGCCGCTCAGTTTCCGGCAGCGGATAATCCTTCGGTGTCTGCCAGCGTTCAAACTGCAGTCTGCCCAGTGTGAATCTCTTCATCTGGAAGAACCCTTCAAACCAATCTGGCACAAAAATGCCTTTCACACCATACAGCTTCTCACATTCCCTTGTCTTCCATTTTAAATCCTCCATCGTATTGACTGCGACATGCTGCGGGAAATGATGCAGCTCATAATGCTGATACAGATATGGAACCAAACTCTGTAAGAACCGCAGATACACTTCATATTCCTGTTCATTCTCTCCCTTTGCAGCATTCTTTAGTTCCTCCAGGATTGGTGCAAATGGTATCTCTTTGTCATGCTCATATCGCTGCGCCCATTTATCAATGACAATATCCGTTTTCTTTTCTCTCTGCCATTCTACGTGATTGTCCTTAAAATAGATTTCACGGATTCCATCGGTCTTTAAGAGCTGACCTGCGTTTCGGACAAACCGATTCTCCCGAATGGTCAGCCTCCGGTGATAGCGCTGCTCCCCAGCACTCTTCATCACACCGGGGGAAACCTGAATCACGGCCTGCCCCCACGCCTTCACATAGCAGCATTCCCGAAATGTATTCTGCTCCACAATCAAATCCTTTGTCGCACCGGATTCAAACCAGTAATTGGCATCCCCCTCAATCAGTATCGCAGCACCTGCATTTTGGAACAGATTGCTCCGAAGCACAACGTGTCCGCCACTCGTAACAAGAATTCCGCGCGCCCGATTGCTGCGTATCGCACAGCCCACTATCTCAACATCCGGTATATATGTCAAATTTTCAAGCGCATCGCCCTTCCCGATTTCTTCCGGCATATGATCAAGCGTAATTTTTGCAAAATCACGATTATACACCTCAATTGTCTCTATCCTGCATTGATCAGTCGTCAGCATCGTTGTATGATCAACAATTCCAACGATATCTCCGGCTTTTCCAAACAAAACGCCCTTCTGCATCGGATGCACCCATTGTACAATCACCGAAGAATCCCCCAGCACTTCCCGGATGCGCAGATAAATTCCATGAATATTGACCGCATCGTCCATCTGATTTTCAAACAAACAGTTGCGAATCTCAATCTTGCCACTGCAATAGACAAAATGTGTTGCGTCTGCAGTAATACTGTAGATCCGTTCAGAATTCTCCGGTGGCTGCACGCGCACCTGATCCAGCAGAATATTCTCCGTTCTCTCAGCTAGAAATCCCATGCCCCTGCTATCTGTGATGCTGATATTTCGAAGCGTCACATTCTTGCTGTCACAGACATAAATAGCCGGATGCGTGCGCAGGTGGTGACGCATCACAAGCGTATTTCCTGCCTTTGAGCCTTCCGGAAAGACATCATCCCCCTTCATCTCGACACCGAGAAGATTCTCTGAAAGTGCCGTAAATGTAACTTCGATGCCATCCTGCGTTTCATTTTTCAAATATACATCGCGTATTCCCGCTGCAGGAGCCTTCTTTTCGGTGTCCCATTCCAACCATTCTGAAAGTTCCTGCCACTTCCCGTCACATAAGAAACAGCATCGCCCATTTCGTATTTCCCATGGATTATGCTCCGCATCAATTTCTATTTCCATATAGCGCGAACCGGTTTTTCGCACAACTGCCTGCGTGTAGATTTGCTCTGCATAGCATATCGTAAAATTTTCAAGCAGCACCTTTTCACAATTTTTCAGGTAAAAAGGAATGATATCACCGTGGAAGACAAGCGTTGCTCCATTTCCATCCAGATGGCAGTCCTTCTGATTTATCCATGCTCTGGAAACTCGCTTCAGACCCTGCTCATCATGGTTGGAAATATGCAGAAGAATCTCTTCTGCATACTCCGGATAAATGTGATAAATCTTCTTTTCTAATTTCATATTGATTCGCATTGAACTCCCATTTCCAATTTGTTTTATTTCAATTCCAATTTCAAAACGGTATCCACTGCATCCGGCAGTGGGTATGTAAACACCGGATCATCGCCGAATGTCACAAATGCCGTATCCGGATAAAGTGCTGTATTCCACGCCTCTCCACGTCTTACCTCACTTCCGTCCGACACATAGGAAATGCGTTCAATTCGGTTTTTATCAATTCCATAAAGTGGGAGTGCTCCCAGTGGTGCTTCAAAGACATGTGCGTAAACCGTGTTTCCTTTCTGCGTATATCTGCCCCACTCCGGTTTTGGAATCTCACTGATTCCACATCCGTAAAGACTCTCGCCATTCTTGTTCATCCACGCACCAATTTCTTTCAAAATGCTGACGCTCTCCTGTGGGATTCGTCCTTTGGCATCCGGTCCGACATTCAGAATCATATTGCCGCCCTTGCTGACACATTCTACCAGTTTCCGAATCAGCATGTCCGCCGGCTTGAATAACTTATCGTAATTGCAGTAGCCCCAGTGATTATTCATCGTTGCACAGAGTTCCCACGGAATCAGTTCGCCGTTCACGTCACGAATTCCCTCGGGTGGAATGATCTGCTCCGGGCTTGCAAAATCCCCGCTGTACGACAGCGGATTTGCAGTGGCGATACTTCCGTTTTCCTCTCCCGATCCTTCTAGACGATTATCGATAATTACATCCGGCTGATACGTTCTCACCATAGAAATAAGCTCGGATGCACGCCATTTTTCCCCAGCCATGTCATCGTAAGAAAAATCAAACCACAGGATATCTAGTTTACCATAATTCGTAACAAGTTCTTTAATCTGTCCGTGCATATAATCCAGATAACGGTCAAAATCAATCTTCTCATCCTTATATGCTTCATTGAAACGCATTGGATGCTGTCTGTCACCATACTTCGGGAAATCAGGATGACTCCAGTCAATAATTGAAAAATATAAGCCCACCTTGATCCCTTCTGCGCGGAATGCATCTACATATTCCCGCACAAGATCTCTTCCGGCTTTTGTATTCGTCGCTTTGTAATCGGTCAGCGCCGAATCAAACAGACAGAATCCGTCATGGTGCTTCGCCGTTAAAACCGCATATTTCATCCCTGCTTCTTTCGCGAGCTTCGCCCATTCTTTCGGGTTATAATCTACAGGATCGAACTGTTCAAAATATGGTCTGTATTCCGAGACCGTCATCTCCCGTTCTGACATTACCCATTCGCCACACGCGGGAATGGAGTACAATCCCCAGTGAATAAACATCCCAAACCGTTCCCCGCGAAACCATTTCGTTCTCTTTTCTATCTCCTGATTCACATCAAAATCCTCCCATTTCAATCATTTTTCCATGATTCACACGGCTCTCTTCCGCAGCCAGTGCGACCAGATGACTCTGCACCGCCTCTTTGGCTGAAGCATCATCTCTAAGCGCGCCCTTCGACGCTGCAAGCTTCACAAATGTCTGCATCATCGCAGCATCGCTTCCGCTGTGACCGCCTTCCGGCGCATGCACGCTGATACGATTTACATGTCCGGTCACAAAATCGGTCACTTCGATGAAGTTATCCTCCATGCGTCCATGAATCTGACCTTTTGTTCCCATAATATTGATGACTCTTTCACATCGGTTCGTAAAGGCACACATTGTCAGACTGACTGTAATATCATCTTCGAATTCCAGGTTCACAACCTGATGGTCCACCACATCGTTATCGCAGTGATAGACACATCTCCCATATGGGCCTTGCTCCAGAGCCTTTAGAATCGCCTGGGGATCCTGTTCCGGACACATTACATTGCGAAGCCCGTCAATCTCTGCCTTTGGATGCTCCAGATAGAACTTTGGAGCATAAAACGGACAGGTATCTCTCGCTTCGCAGCCGGATGTACATCGAGATGTGCTTCCCGCTGGTGCATTTTCCTGTTTAAATAATTTCAGACTGCCAAAGCTGGATACACGTTTTACATCTTTTCCCACAAGCCACAAAAGAATATCAAAATCATGACAGCATTTCGCAAGAATCATCGGGCAGCTTTCTGCACTGTTTCTCCAGTTTCCACGCACGAAACTGTGTGCCATATGCCAGTATCCAACACTTTCCATATGTTGGATGTCCACGATATCTCCAATTGCTCCTCCATCAAGCTGCCTTTTGATTTCCCTGAAAAACGGTGAAAACCGAAGCACGTGAGCCACACTGATAATGCCTGCATACGTATCTGTGAGCTTCTGAATCTTTAAGAGTTCTTCTTTTACCGGAGTAATCGGCTTCTCGCAGAGAATATCATACCCCAGTTCACAAGCCCGCCTTAGCGGCACGTAATGCATCTGATCCTGTGTACAGATCAGTGCGCAGTCTGCCATCCTCGGCCCGGCAAGAATCTCTTCCCATGTCTTTCGTACATTTTCCTTTGGAATCTGATGCTGTTGTGCGAACTTCTCGCGTTTTTCCTTCGAAGGTTCTGCGACTCCTACGAATTTTAATTCATTCGGATGCTGCAGCGCATAGGATGCATATACTTGCGCACCTCTCTGTCCAGCTCCGATTAAAATTGCTGTAACCTGTTTCATCTTATCTCTATCCTTTCACTGCTCCACCTGACAAAGCCTCAATAAAGTATTTACTAAAAATACAATATAAAAGAATTGGTGGAAGAATAATCACGACCATTGCGGAAAACAAACCATTATAATTCGTTCTAAATGATGTTGTAAACGTAGAAAGAAGTGCCGGCACAGTCAGCTTTGTCCGGTCGATAATAACCAGTGACGCCCAGTAATACTCATTCCAGTTTGTTAAAAATGCAAGGACGCCGGCCGTCATAATTCCCGGTTTTGCAATCGGTGCAATGACATGCCACCAGGTCTGCACATAACCGCAGCCATCGATTCTTGCTGCATCTTCCAAGTCTCTTGGAATATTATCATAATAATTCTTGATTACAAAAAAACTAATTGCGATTCCACTGCATGCATAGATCAAAATCAACGCACCTCTTGTATTGTAAATACCAAGTCGGTTAATCAGGTTGTACACCGGATAGGTCAATGCTGTCGCAGGGATGAACATCGTCGAGTATAACATCGCATTGATGAGTTTTTTTCCTTTAAAATCAAGTCTTGCTACCACGTATGCCGACATCGAAATCATCAGAACACTAATGATGACCGACACACCTGCGATCAGCATACTATTTCCAAAATACCGCATCACATGGAGATCACGAAATGTCGAGATATATCCGTCGATGCAGATGGATTCCGGAAGCTGAAAGCCCGGTCTTGCAAGCGGATCCTCCTTCAGGCTGGAAATGAACAGCCAGATGAGTGGCACAAGTGCAATAATCAGGGAGAGTCCAATAAAAACATAGGATACAACTCTTGTTACAGCCGACTCTCTTTGTACCGTTTTTCTCTTCTTCATCTTATGCTCCCTCCCCTACCTCATTGTAGCGTTTTTTCTGCTTACGCTCTCTATAGATAAAATTCACTAAGAGAATAATCAGCATTCCTGCCAGAATCTGTATAACCGCCACAGTATTGGCACGTCCAAACTGTGTCTTCGGACTGGTGATTGCCAGCTCTCGAATAATATAACTGATACTGTAGGTTCCTGCGGCTCCTTTTGTTAAGAAGAAAACCTCGTTGTAAAGCAAAAATCCACTGGTCGCCGCAAGAATCGATACCATTTTTAAAGTCCCTTTAATCATTGGAATTGTAATATACAGATCTTGCTTGAACCCACTCGCGCCATCTAACATTGCAGCCTCGCGAACCTCTTCCGGCACTGCCATAATATTTCCCAAAATCATCAGGGTCGTTGTTCCGGTAAAGAAGATGTATGCGAACGTAAGTGCCCAAAAAGCAGGTCCCTTTAGCAGTAAAATATTCTCCGTAAAATCCTTTTTGAAAATGCGGATAACCGGATTGACCACTCCATAAAGGGGACTGTACAGTTGTAAGAAAATCATGCCCATTGCTGCGGTTGAGATCATATTCGGTATAATGAAAATGTTGCGCGCAATTTTGACCCCTTTCATCTTTCTTGAAAATGCGAGTGCAAAGATTGTTGCAATTGGAATCTGAAGGAACAGACCCAGCAGAGACCATATGACTGAATTGCGAAGACCTTCCCAAAAGAACGGATAAGTCTGCAGGATATATTTGTAGTTCGTCCACATTTCTTTTATCCCAAAGAACTGCGGGCTTGTAATATTACTAAAGTCCCATTTACAGAATGATGTCAAAAATACTGTCACAATCGGATATAAATAGAACACAAAAAAACAAATGAGTGTAGGAGCAAGAAATGCCAGGATAAAACCTCTCTTTCTCCAGCTAAGACTCTTCATGATAGAACCTCCATTTCTAAAAGAAGGAGCATGAAACTTGCTTCATGCTCCATCCCATCTTTGCTGCCAGTGATTGGTTTATCCGATTAGTGCAAGTAATTCCTTCTGTAACTGTCCATATCTTGCATCAATATCCGTTCCGGATACTGCACATTCCATCAGTGCATTAATCATCGCGCCTTTCACATCATCGCCCCATACATATGTAATATCAGGAACAACATTTTCCGCTTCATTTACCTGTGAGCATGCGGTTGCAAGAGTCACTGCATTTGCATCTCCACTCTCTGATGCGAGTGCATTTAAATCTAATGTTGTATTACATGGGTTGGCCTGTACTCCCGAGAAAATCTTAGCCTGCACCTCTTCACTTGTCATATATTTTACAAACTCAAGCGCCAGCTCCGTCTTTGCATCGCTCATTCCTGCTGCAATTGCTAAACCAGCACCTGCTGATGATACAGATACGCTGCCTGGGAATATGGCCGGTTTGATATCACCTGTTAAATCCTCTGAGATTCCGCTTGCATTCCATACACCATTAAATAAAACTGCTGCTTTTCCGTTCTTATTAAAATCATCCATCAGATTTCCAACATCATCTGTCGTATGGTCTGATCCATTTGCCTGATCATAAGCCGCAACTGATTTAAATGCTTCTGCTAATGCATCCGAATTGATCTTGTCTTCTGTCAGTTCACCATCGAGAAGCGCTTTTCCTTCATCCGTTGCGCCGAGCATTGCATTCATAATATACATCGATCCCTGTCCTGCAGCATAACCGTATTCTCCATTACCAGAGGCTCTTACCTTATCCATTGCTGCCGCAAAATCATCCCAGGTTGTCCACTGATCCGGAGTCGCCGCTCCTGCCGCTTTCAACACTGCTTCGTTATACCAGAATCCACGGCTTTCCAACTGATCATGTACCGTATAGATATGTCCGTCCACGTCATTCTGTGTATAGTTGATACCCACCGCATCCTGCAGATTGTTTTCATCGATATATGGCTTAAGGTCGTATACAAGTCCCTGTGCGACTGCTGCCTGTGAAAGTGCCGTTCCGCAGTCCACTAAGTCCGGGAAGCTTCCGCCTGCAGTCTTCGTGCTAATAATTTCATCTCGATTCTCTACCGCGATTGGTTTAAATGTAACCTCCCCATCCGCATGCTGCGCAGCAAAGTCATCATAGATGTCCCGCATGACCTGAGCAGCCGCCCATTCACTCTCGTCCTGATAATATCCATGATAGAATTCTAAGACATTATCCCCACTTTTTGCACTGTCTGATCCGCTTCCTGAGCCTTTCGATCCACATCCCGCTACAAGGCCCACACACATGGCTGTCACAAGTAATACACTGACAATTTTTTTCTTCATCTTTCTTCCTCCCTTGATACATTCGATATTTTCTCTGTGCTTTGTGCACTTTTTATAACTTACCTATAAAATATCAGTTTTTATTGTGCAATTCAATGAAGCATATTGACTAGCGCTTGGATTTTATTGACAACATTTTTCGGGAGTTTGGATTATCTTGCCATTTCCTTGGATTATCTTTACCTTGCCTATTGGAGGAGTTTTACAAAGTCTTCCGATTTCATCTTTCCGGTCAATACTTCCATGATATGATTCTTGAAAATCTGGCTCTTTTCTCCATCCCATAGATTTTCAGGTGTTTCAATCTGTTTCTCTGCGGACTGAACCGTGCTGACTGCCTGATAGAACCTCGGCATGGACAGCCTGTAATCCTCCACGGAAATATTAGGGTTTGCCGGTACCTGTTCCGTCTCAATCAGGATTCTCTCCTGTACCTCTTTGCTCATCATGTACTTCACGAACCGGATACTTGCATCGACCTTTTCTTCCTCTTTGGAATTTCCTACAACATACCCCAGACAAGCCGACGCACTGGACATACTTGCCCCGTCATAAGTTGGAAATGTCGCATACTTTACATTTAAATCATCGGAAATCATCGATGCACCCCAGACACCATTAATGTACATTGCAGTCTTGCCTTCGTTGAACAGACTGGTTGCATCTCTGTAGCTGTAGTCCATTGCTTCACCGGAAGAATGATCGTAAATCTCCTGAAGACTGCTCAGACATTGCGTAAATTCGTCTGCATGGATCTCCATCCGGTTATTTGAAATACTCTCTGCTGTCTTCCCATCCATTCCGGCAAGCATCTGATCCATCAGATACAGGCATCCCTCGTCCAGAATTCTCATAACCTCAATTTCATTTCCTTGTGCCTGCGCCCAGCTCGCAATCTTCGTATATGCATCATAGAATTCATCCCAGGTCGCAGGAATTTGGGTGATACCCGCAGCTCGAAAAATATCTTCGTTATACCAGTAGCCGCCGCACAAAAGAAGAACATCCGAAATCGTATACAGTTTCCCATCCTCCGTCTCCCAATAGTTGATATTGCCTGGTGCAACGTTGTCCATAAAAGCCTCATCTGCCTCCATATATGGCATGAAATCAACCGCAAGATCCTGTTCTACCATAAACTCATAGATGGACTTCTGTCCGACTCCCGCCGTAAATACAACATCCGGTACTTCTCCGACCGTTAGCATATCTTCTACTTTTGACACGACCTCATCCGTTGTCGGCATCGACACCAGATGAATCTTAACATCTGGATTCTCTTTCTCAAAATCTGAATAGATACTTCGCATTCTGACATGGTCTGTCTCCGTGCTTCCCCACCCATGAATGATTGTAATCTCCACAGGATCTACGGTCTTCGTCCCACATGCAGACATACTAAGCATTAATAAGAACGCCATCACAATACATACTTGTCTTTTTATTGTCCTCTTCTTCATATCCTCATGCTCCTTGATGTTTTCCTTCTACATGTTCAAGATTCGCCCTGTTCGTGTTTTGTTATGCTGCTCTCATATTCCTTCGGTGACATTCCCGTATGTTTTTTGAACACTCTTGAAAAATATGCCGTATCATCAAAGCCTGTTGCTTCCGAAATCTCATAAATCTTCATATTGGTCGTCTGAATATATTCTTTTGCCTTCTCCACGCGTCTTGTAATGATCTCATCAAAAAGATTGACCCCGCTTCTGCTTTTGAACAGCCTGCTCAGGTAACTTTTGTTCGCGTGAAGCTCGCCTGACATATCTTCCAGAGTGATTTTGGTCGTGTAATGCATTTCCACATAACGAAGCATCTTCTGATACAGGTCCTCCCCCGACGCACTCTTCTGCATCTGATTTTCCTTCTGCACATCTCGATTCTGCTTCTCTAATTTTTGTATTACCTTCTCCAGCGCCTGTGGAAGATCCTCAAGCAGAGATACCTTCAGCACGTAATCACTAACTCCGTAGGAAATGGCTTTCTTTGCATATTCAAAGTCAGCATAAGCACTTAGGATGATTACCTGAATTTCCGGGCAGTTCTCCTGAATATAAGATGCCACAGACAGCCCATCCATCTCCGGCATCTTAATGTCGGTAATCACGATATCCGGATGTCCCTCCTGCATCTGTTCTATCAGTTTTGCACCATTTTCCGCTGCACAGATAAGCTCACAATTCATCTGTTCCCATGGGATTAAAGTCCGGAGTCCGTCACGGATAAATGGTTCATCATCAGCTATCATTATTTTCCACATGCGTTTGTTCTCCCTTCTCAATTGGCAGAATTACCTCTACACGGGTTCCGATCCCCTTCCTGCCTTCGACGTGAATTCCATATCCATCGCCGTACAGGGTGTGAATCAGTCGATTTGTGTTACTGATTCCTGTATGGGTATGCTGCTTTTCTGATTCTGCTTCTATTTTCTTTGTTTCATTTTCGTCAAATCCCACACCATCATCTTCAATGACAATACGGAGGGTTCCATCCTGCTCAAAAATATTTACTGAAATCTTACCTGCGCCGCTCTTCGGTTCCAGTCCATGGGAAACTGCATTTTCCACCAGTGGTTCAATGGTCAGTCGCGGTATCATATCCTGCTTGACTGTCTCATCGCCGTACCCGATCTGATACTGAATCTTATCCTGAAATCTGCTGTTTTGCAGATAAAGATAGAATTCGACTAGCTCCATCTCCTCTGAGAGCGGAATTCGCAGTTCTTTGTCGCGGAAGATCTTTCCCTGCATTAATTTCGAAAATGCAACCAGTCCCTGATAGACTTCCTCACTCTCCCCCATCTTTGATTTGATTGCAAGCATGGAGAGAATATTGAATTGAAAATGCGGATCCATCTGGGACTGCAGATACTTAATCTGAGCCTGCGATGCCAGAAGTTGTTTTTCGTAGACCTGTGTAACCAGATGGTTGATTCTCGCTGTCATATCGTTGAAGACAACACTGATTTCGTGAAATTCCTGAATCTCGTAATCCTGTACAGTTACATCGAAGGTTCCATCACCGAATACCCGGATGCTCTGCGCTACCTCTTTGAGTGGCTGTGTAAACCGATAACTGATAAAGAAGACGATTCCTGCAACAGTCATCAAAATCAGGATAAATGTCACTGCAAATAAAATAATGGTCGGCTGAAGTGTTACATAAATGTTCTTGATTCCAACGGCCGATGAAGCATAGATTCCAAATCCACAATCTGTCGTGTTGGTCAATCCGGAACTTTCATGGAGTGATACCTCTTCCCGTTCCTGATCCGACAATCCCTGTGATGCCAGAATCCAGCCCGTATCGGTATAAACCATCCATGCTCCATCATTATACGCTTCGATATTATGAAAGAGTGCCTTTACTGCATTCTGGTTAATCACCGCAATTCCGATTCCAATCTCCTGCATCTCTTCATCGTACATGCGAAAACAGAGATTGATCCGGTCCGGCAGAATCTGATATTCATACTGCTGCTCAGAATTTTTGAACTGCAGCTCCAGCTTTTCATAAGTCCGGTCCATATCCTCCTTCGTTGCGACAGTCAGCGGATAATACTGTTCACTCACATAGTCATCAAAACGATTGAAGAGATAGATACTCTCGACATAGGGCTCCTGTGATTCTACGATATTACGTTCCGAAAACAAGTCCATACTATATGATAATTGCTGCGTCAACTCGTCTTTTTGATATTCTTCACTCAAAAAGAATGGATCAAAATTCGTATTATGACGCACAGACACCACCATGTCTCCCAGGAATTGAACCTTGTCCTGAAACTGCTTGTTTACATTGGTAATAATGTAATCCATATCTTCCCGCGCTTTATTAGAAAAAGAAAACATCGAAATCAGGATCAGCGCCGTCCCCAAAATCAACATGGCACAAATACAGGCAGCCATCGTAAATCCAATCATTTCCCCGCGAAATGTTTTCCGTTTGCTCTGCGTTTTTTTCAAAATTCATCCTCCGAAAATCTAACTCATTTCCATCGATTCCTATTTTGGTATAGTATAACATACCACAGGCTCTATCCTCTTAATATTTTATTATTTTTAGGCGAATCCCTTTATTTTTCACAAATTTAGTGTATAGTAGTATAAGAATTTTTTATCATTTTGTTAGGTATGACTGTTCAGCCATTGCCTGGTATTTAGGAGGAGATTAACGTGAAAAATAATAGATTCAAAAAAGTAATTGCAGGCGGACTTGCAGTATTCTTAACTGCATCATTATGTTCCTGTGCATCCGAGACGAAGGAGGAAACCAAGCTTCCGGTAAGCGAAGCGCCCGCGTATCAGGCCAGCCTGGACGCAATTTCCCCTGCCGCTTACAACAATGTCGACGGTCTTGCTTTGGAACCTGGCACCTACATTTCCATTATCGGCCGCAGTACTGGCGACCCATACTGGGACACATTGGAAAGTGGTGTGAAGCAGGCTGCCGAGGATATTAATACAGCCCTTGGTTATTCTGGAAATGACAAGGTCAAGATTACATATAATGCACCGGACAGCTCTACCGATATTGACGATCAGGTAAATATTCTGGATGAAGAATTATCCCGCTATCCGGATGTAATCGGATTTGCCAGCGTTGACGCGGATGCCTGCAGCGTCCAGTTTGACCTTGCTACAGAAAGTGATATTCCAATTATGGCCTTCGATTCTGCCAATCACTATGACGGAATCCTCTGTGTCGTAAAGACCGACAATATCGCTGCTTCCGCAACAGTTGCCACCAATTTGTGCACGGAAATTAAGGATGCCGGATCGGTCATCATCCTCGCTAATGACTCCACTTCTTTATCCTCACAGGATCGGATCAAGGGTTTTACAGATGAGCTGCAGACAAATCATCCCAATGTGTCAATCGCTGAGACGCTTTATAATGACAAGATGGATGATATGAAATCATCGATTGTAAAAGAAAAGAATCAGAACCTGGCAGAAGGGGATGCCGAAACCACAACTGCTGATTTATCAGATGAGGATGTGATTGCGTATTATCTGGAAAAACACCCGGAAGTCAAGGCAATCTATACCACCAATGCTACCACCTCCCAGCTTGCCATCGCTGCATGTAAGCAGCTGGATCGCATGAGCTCCACCACGATCATGGGATTTGACGCCGGAAAAACACAGCTCGAATCACTGAAAAGTGGAGAACTTCAGGGGCTTCTCGTTCAGAATCCGTTCGGCATGGGATATGCCACTGTTGTTGCCTGCGCCAGAACCGTGTTGGAACAGGTAAACGAAGCAGTCGTCAGCACAGGATATACCTGGGTAACGAAAGAGAATATGAAGGATGAAGCAGTCGCGAAGATGCTTTATGAGTGAGAAATTTATGTTTGTTGACTGGTTGAAGTCCATCTGTAAGTGCGGAGAATTATGCCGCCGCGGACTTTCATGATGATCCGCTGTGGCATCATGCTCCGCACACGCAGATGGACTTCAAATCAATCCAACAAACATGAATTCACCCACGCACACTCGTCTCCCGCGCCCCACAGTACTTGTCAGTCAATGTAATAATCCAGCCCTCTTTTGTCCGTGGAATCTGGAGCGGCGTGACCGGCCACATGTGATTGATGATACAGTCGCGCTCAATGCGATTTAGTTCAAAGAATTTCTTTGCATTTTTCAGCGCAGCGGCGGGATGTGTCAGACCGTGGAAGTGATCTCCCGTCTGCGCTGCATGTGTATGCCAGTCATATAAGAAGAGATCATGGATCATGCCGCCGCGTGCTGCTGAGACATAATCCAGCCGCAAGAACCGGCACAGACAGTAGTTGTGATATGCTACATTGAGACAGTGCTGATAACAGGTGGAATTTCCATGGTGTGGATACAGCTTCATACGCAGTACCACGGGATGTTCCGCCAAATCTTTCACACAGTCCCAGAACTGTTCTTTCCATGAGTCAGGAGCAGTCTCCATCGTCTCGGCTATTCTTTTTTCATAGGGTCTTTCATAATTAAATCCCATAAATCCTTGTGCGCCTCCCGGTTCCAGCTACTTTAATCATCCGTCCATTTCGCGTGTTTGCGCTTATCGGTTCCAACATATACCGTAATTCCAGACAGACCCTGGATGAACTTTGAGAACTGTGAATATCCAAAATCTTTCTGATTGAAATTATCAAATTTCTCATGTACCTGATTGCTCAGTTCATTGACTCCGATGTCCTGCTGCTCCTTCACCGTCTGCGAAATGAAAGCAACAATCTTATCGCGGTCCATCTGGCTGTCTTTGAGAAATACAGTAATGGTGCTGTCTTTCTTACGAATCTCAAAACTAGAAGATTCTTCTAAGAATTTTGACAGAAAGCTGTATCCATAATTACGTACATCAAAGTCAGGATACTTATTGACAAGTCTGCTGCCGATCTCGCCCAATCCTGTGATCCTCCCTGAGTTCTCATTCTCAGCAATAATCTCTGCAATAGCACTCTCGATCGAGCTTCTCTCAATATTCTGCGATACCTTTTTCTTGCTGCGCGTACTCTTTTTCTCCGGTTCCGGTTCCTCTGTATCAATCAGATTCTCGAGTGTCGTAAAGATCGAACATGCACTGCGAAAGGAACGAGGGGTCTTCTCCTCTCCCATTCCGATCACGATCATGCCATCCTCGCGAAGCCTGCTCGCAAGCCGCGTAAAATCGCCATCACTTGACACGATACAGAATCCGTCTACACTTCTCGTATACAGAATATCCATCGCATCAATAATCAGTGTGGAATCTGTTGCATTCTTTCCTGTCGTATTCGCAAACTGCTGAATCGGTGTGATGGAATTCTCCAACAGTACCAATTTCCACTTTGTTGCATGCGGACTCGTCCAGTCCCCGTAACTTCTTCTGTAGGTTGAGATGCCATACTTGGTCATCTCGTCTAATATTGCAGGCAGATATTTTGCGGAAATGTTATCCGCATCAATCAGTACCGCAAATCGTTTATCATCCATAAAAAATACTCCTCTCGTATTCCGAAAATTGCTATCAATTAATTATAGCCTTTTTCGGAACACTTGAGAAGTAAAATTTTAATTAAACACTATCAATTAAGCATTACCATATCCGGATTTGTCTTAAAGAACACTGCTCTTGAGATTTTATTCTTGTCCAAATATTTGTTTTCTTCAAGATTCCCCAGAATCTGTTTTCTTAGGTACGTTGAGTCGCTTATGCCTAGATACTCCGCAATTTCTGCAACCTTGTGCGCCTGATAATAGCAGAAAGAAAGCACCTTTTCATCATAAATCGTACCGTTCGGTACTGGTGCAAATGCAAGCACCGGCAGATTGTCATCTTCGATGCCCTCTGCGTATGTCAGATCTGGTAAGACCAGTGTAAAATGATCCGAAGTCGAATAAATATAAGGCCGATGTGTTTCGTCTTCTCCTGCATACTCTTCTATGATCTTGTCAAACCCAGTCCCAGCCGCCTCCATAACATTGCAACTCACTAACACTGATGCAATCAGTTCGTTCCTTCTTTTCGAAATAATCCCAGACAAATCGTATGTTTTCCCTAACTTTTCTCCTCTGTAAAAGCCTCCCGGTGATGAGATCTCCAGCCTGTCCTTAAACATGTCGACCTGTATCTGTGTTCCATCGAGAAAATAATCTCGGTGCGCAACTGCATTCACAATGCCTTCAAACAAAGCTCTTTTGGGATACGCATCAATGTTTCTTCTGCCATTTCCCAGCTTTACCATAGAATGATTCATCCTCTGTGTTACGAACTCCACCATATAATTAATTACGGAAATAAGATTCCCCTGAAATCGATTGATTGTCACAATTCGCTCGCTGCCTTTATTAAATCCAGAAAAAACAGAACATTGCACCTCGGTCTTTTTTTCTTGATAATCATCGTCAAACAACAATGCACCATTCGCAAGCATCCCTTTCTCATTATAAAAACCCATTGACTGCAATGCTTTTTCACTGAGTTGTTTGCCGTTATTGTGTTCTGCATAGAAAGCTCGCAGTTGTTTGAATTTTGATTCTTCATATTGTACATCTGAAGTCAAGATATCGTACTGTGTATTTTTACTTTTCACGCTCATCTCTATAATTTCTTCGTATGTTGCACCATTCGTAAACCCATCCCGCCTCATAAAAATCGACGGAATATTTTTATATTTCAAGATCACTGGTTTTACAACCGATTCCAAAATGCGAATCTGTATCACAAATCTTTCTTTTCCTTTGATTTCATATCGGATAAACGATATTTGCATCTGTGGTCTTGGAACTAAATGTTCATTCACCTGATTATTAAAGTAATTTCGCTCATTATCTGCACTAACTCGATCAAAACCAATTAATTTATTTGTCTTATCTTCAACCCCAATATAAAAATCACCCCCCGCAGCATTTGCAAAGCCTGCGATTGACTTCAGCCAGCCTACAATATCATCCCGATTCAACTTTGCTTTACATTCAAGCTTATCATTCTCCAATTGTATGTCTTTTACAATCTCTTCTATATACATATTTGTCACCTCAATCATCATTTCCAAGTTACTTCAAGTTTACTTCAAGTTCACTTCAAAGTCAACTTCAAGTTTATTTCAAACAAACTTCACTTTTACTTGAAGTACTCTTCTATTATATCCGTGACAACTGACTTTTATGATTTTCTAGCTAGATTAGTGCCATGCTTGGCACACCCCAAAAGGGCGATGCCTCGCGGCACCGCCCCCAATAATTCGTTTCTTATTTTGCACGTTTCTTAGATACAACATCAAAGATAACTGCCGCAAGGAGAACGCATCCTTTTACAACCTTCTGCCAGTTGGCATCTACGCCCATGATTGACATACCAAGGTTGATGACACCCATCAGTGTTGCACCGATGATAACTCCGACTACTGTACCGGTTCCGCCGTAAGCAGATGCTCCACCGATAAAGCAAGATCCGATTGCATCCATTTCGTAGTTCGTACCAGCCGTTGGATTGGCTGAATTCAGTCTTGCAATCGTAATCATTGCTGCAACTGCTGCAAGCATTCCCATGTTTGCATAAGCCAGGAAATACACACGGTTCGTATTAATACCAGATAATTCTGCTGCCTTTTCATTTCCACCAACTGCGTAGAAATGACGGCCAATCGTTGTTTTTGATGTGATGTATCCATAAATCAAAATAATCAGTAACAGCCAGATCAGTACCGTTGGAATACCTTTGTACTGTGCGAGTCTGAATGAGAAGACAAGGATAACAAGACTGATGATCACGCATCTTGCAACAAAGCCGCCCATTGGTTTGAGTGTATATCCTTTTTTTGCTTTCGATGCTCTGCCTGCAAAGGAAGAACCGAGAAAGATAACGGTCGCAATGATACCAACCAGCATACAGGTCATATTGATTCCATGTCCCGGCATAATGTCTACAACATAGCTGTTAAAGAGTGCAAGATAGCTAGATGGCATTGGCGCGATTGTCAGTCCGTTGAGTACAACGTTTGATAATCCTCGGAAGATTAACATGCCTGCCAGTGTCGTGATAAACGGTGGGATGCGGACATAAGCAATCCAAAAGCCCTGCCACACACCAATCGCTGTACCAGTCAACAGCATAATAATCATAGCAAGTGCAGGATTCCAGCTTTTGTTTACCATGAGTACACCACCGATTGCGCCTACAAAGCACACGACAGATCCAACACTCAGGTCAATGTTACCTCCTGTCAGAATACAGAGCAGCATACCTGTTGCAAGTACAAATACATATGCATTCTGGGCAATCAGGTTATTGACATTCTGTGGAAGCAGCATACTTCCACCTGTTCTCCACGTAAAGAATAACGTGATCAGAACAAGGGCAATAACCATCGTATATTTTTTGAAAAATGATGAAATATTCGTTTTATCCATTGTCTATTCTCCTTTACCTGATTTTAAAATATATGTCATGATTTTTTCCTGTGTAGCTTCTTCTGCCGATAATTCTCCTGCAATCTTTCCTTCGTTCATAATATAGATACGATCCGACATACCGAGAACTTCCGGAAGCTCAGAAGAAATCATGATAACTGATTTTCCGGCTGCCACCAGATCATTGATAATACAATAAATCTCATATTTTGCTCCGACATCAATTCCTCTTGTCGGCTCATCCAGTATCAATATATCCGGCTCTGCAAACATCCATTTTGCAAGGAGCACTTTCTGCTGATTTCCACCGCTTAGATTTCCGACATTCTGTTCCACGGTTGGACATTTCGTCTTTAATTTTTCTCGGTATTCATCTGCGACAGCGTATTCTTTATCATGGTCAATCACATGATGATGGCTGACACCCTCTAAGTTCGCCAGTGTTGTATTGACCTTAATTGGATTAGAAAGAATCAGTCCATTTCCCTTCCGGTCCTCCGTAACATACGCAATCTTATGGTCAATTGCTTCTTTTACACTATGTAAATGCAGTTCCTTTCCATCCTTAAATAATTGTCCGGAGATATTGCTTCCATAACTTTTCCCAAAAATACTCATAGCAAGCTCGGTTCGTCCTGCACCCATCAGTCCTGAGATTCCAAGAACCTCACCCTTGCGGATATTAATTGAGACATCATTTACAACCTTGCGGTCCGCATATACCGGGTGATAAACGTTCCAGTTCTTTACTTCCAGTGCAATTTCACCAATGTTTTTATTATCCCGTTTTGGGAACCGGTCTGTCAGTTCACGACCGACCATTCCCTGAATGATTCTGTTCTCAGAGATCTCATCCACCTTTTTATCCAGCGTTTCGATGGTTGATCCATCACGAATGACTGTGATTTTATCTGCAACATATGCAATTTCATTTAATTTATGTGAGATAATGATGGAGGTCATGCCCTGCTCTTTAAATGCAAGCAGCAGGTCTAACAATGCCTGTGAATCTGCCTCATTTAATGAGGAGGTCGGCTCATCCAGTATCAAAAGCTTTGCTTTTTTTGCAAGTGCCTTTGCAATCTCTACCAACTGCTGTTTACCAACACCGATATCTTTAATCAATGTATGTGACGACTCTGAAAGACCAACCTGTTTTAAATACTTATCAGCCTGATCATAGGTCTTATTCCAATCGATTGCGATCATTTTTCCCTGTTCATTTCCGAGATACATATTCTCGCCTATGGTCATATATGGAACAAGGGCAAGCTCCTGATGGATGATTACAATTCCTTTTTCTTCACTGTCCTTGATTTTTCCGAATTTACATACTTCACCTTTATAGATAATATCGCCCTCATAGCTTCCATATGGATAGATTCCACTGAGGACATTCATTAATGTGGATTTCCCTGCACCGTTTTCACCGACGAGTGCATGAATCTCTCCCTCTTCCACCTGTAGATTCACATTGTCTAATGCTTTGACTCCGGGGAAAGTCTTCGTAATATTTTTCATTTCCAATAATATTTCTGCCAACTGTATCCCTCTCTTTCTATTACTATTTAACTTAATTCAGGCGGGCATTACCCCGCCTGATTGTTTCAGATTGCATCTTATTTTAAATCGTCTTCTGTGTAATATTTAGAATCAAGTAAGATTTCTTTGTAGTTATCTTTTGTTACAACAACTGGCTCACAAAGGTAAGAAGGAATGATTCCTGTTCCATTGTCGTATGTCTCGTTATCGTTTGTCTCAGCTTTTCCGCCGCCCATGATTGCATCAATCATGCTAACTGTCTGTTTTGCCAGATCACGTGTGTCTTTGAAGATATCCATTGCCTGTTTGTCAGCAATTAAGTTCTTTGTGTTAGCTACATCACAATCCTGTCCTGTTACTAATGGCCATTCGCCGTTGTAGTTTGCTTCCAGTGAGTTCTCAACACCAAGTGAAGTAGAATCGTTTGAGCAGAGAACAACATCAAGATTCTTGTCTGCATAGTTAGAAGCGATGATTGCATCCATTCTAGCCTGTGCTTTTTCTGTAGACCAGTCAGCTGTTGCAACTTCTGCAAATTCTTTCTGTCCAGACTGTACAACTAATTTTCCTGATTCGATGTATGGTTTCAGAACGTCCATTGCACCGCCGTAGAAGAAGTTCGCATTGTTGTCACCAGGGTCACCTGTGAAGATTTCCATGTTGAATGGGCCTGCTGCATTATCTAAATCAAGTGTATCTTTGATGTATTCGCCCTGTTTTGTTCCTACCATATAGTTATCAAATGTTGCGTAATATGAAACAGCATCTGAATTCATGATCAGACGGTCATATGCGATAACCTGAATTCCTGCATCTTTTGCTGCCTGAAGAGGTGTTCCAAGTGACTCACCATCAATGGATGCGATAACGAGTGCCTGACATCCGCCGGAGATCATGTTTTCAATCTGAGAAACCTGTGTTGCTACATCATTACTTGCGTACTGAAGATCGACTTCATAGCCTGCTTCTTCGAGCTGCTTCTTCATGTTTTCGCCGTCCTGATTCCAGCGCTGTAAATCTTTGGTAGGCATTGCTACACCGATCTTACCGCTTCCTGCTTCTGTCTTTGCTGCGGTTGATCCTGCTGTTGACGAAGAACTCTCTCCACTGGTACATGCAGCTAATGAGAATGTCATTGCTACCGCAAGTCCGATTGCTAATAATTTTTGAAATCTTTTTTTCATAAAAAATTCCCTCCTGTATAGTTTTTGTAATTACTTGTGTAACTACTTGTTGAAATTACTATATCACGAGGGAATTAGGACATGTTTGTCATGTCCCGCACATTTTTATGAGAATAAAAGTATTCTATTTTTTATTAGCACAATTTCGTTTTTATGGTAAGGCAAAATAATGCTATTCCACGTTCAGGTAGACCTGATCATGCATATGGAATCCGGAATCTATGATGACTTCGTCCATATTTTCTTTCGTAACTGCGGTCGGCTCCAATCCACAATACGGCACATTTCCAATCTTATTGGTCTTGACATCCTTCACTTTGGAAAGTCTTCCATTCTCTCCAAATTCTACTGCATATCCGGCCGCCACCCTGGCAAGCTCTTCTATTGGCTTATATACTGTCATTGCCTGTGTTCCTTCCAGAACGCGCTGGCATGCTTCCAGATCCGCATCCTGTCCGACCACAGCAACCTTTCCCGCGAGCTGCGCTTCGCTCAGCACCTGAATCGCATACCCTGCCAGTCCGTCATTACCGCACATGACGCCATCGATCTGTTCATTCTCACTCATTGCCTCCTGCATCGCCTTTGTGCCATATTCAGAGGTCCACGCCTTGACAAATGTCTTTTTCACGATGTTCAGATTGCTGCCTTTGATTGCATCTTCAAATCCACTCGCCACATCCAGACAATTGGTGTCTGTCTCCGGTCCGCAGATCATCACAATATTGCCGCCCTCCGGGAGCTGCTGCATCATGGTGTTTCCCATCAGCTCGCCTACCAGCCTGCTGTCAACGGTAATATAGAGGTCTACCATCGCTTCCTCTACCATTCTGTCATATGCGATGACGTGTACTCCGTGATTCCTTGCATTCACAATGGCTGCTTTCAGTTCGTAACAATCCACCGGAATAACAACAATGACATCCATCCCTTCCATAACGAAACGATTGATTTGTTCTTCCTGCTTTTTGACATCGCCATTTACATTCTGCACATTAACCTCCGCGCCCAGCTTTTGTGCTGTAGCCACGAAGACATCCCGATCCTTGAGCCACCTTTCTAAGACAAAGGTATCAAATGTGATTCCAATCTGAACTTTGTCAATCACCGGCGTGTCTGTTTTGGCAGTTTCTTCTGTCTTTGCTCCGCATCCTGTTACACATTCAATGAATAACAGAAGCACCATTCCTATCGCCACAAAACGCTTTTTATTCATAACGTCCCACCTCTTCCCTATATTCTGAAGGAGTTTTCCCAATCCATTTTTTGAAGATTCTGCTAAAATAGTTTGGGTCACTGTAACCGACCTCAGCGCATACATATTTGATACTGTTTTCCGGATTCTGAAGCAGCTTCTTTGCATGTTCCATTCGAATCTTTGTGACATATTCAATATAATTCACTCCTGATTCTTCTTTGAACAGCTTGCTAAAATAGTATGGGCTGATATTGACCTCTCTAGATATCTCGTCCAGAGATAATTCATTTGCAAAATGTTCGTTCACATAATTCTTTGCATGTTCCACCAGCCCGATATTCTTTTCTTTTTGCTTATCTCTAATATTGAAGCATGCATTTGTCATCTTGGATAAAAACCACGCCGAGAGCTGTTCGAAGTTCCCACAATTTAGTACCTCCTCCAAAAATCCGTTTCTCGATTCATACTGATAAGTCATCCCGCCGTGACGATATGCAAGCTCTTCTGCCCGAAGCACAAATTCCATCACTTTTAATCGTGCATTATTGTCGAGCACGGATGTCTGGCTCATCATCCATTCCAAAAATCTCGTGCACTGACGCTTCAGTTCTTCTACATTTCCTTTCTGCAGTGCATCGAAAAGCAGCTCCTCCGTCTCTACAGGATATGCTTCATCATACACACAGCCAACCGGAATGTCTTTGATGTGTGTGACCTTCCCGATATTCTGATGGATTGCCATTGTAGCTTCCTGATAGGATTCTGCCATCAATTCCAGTGGTTTTAGTGATCCGATCCCAACCTTGAATTTCATGTCCAGCTTCTGTTCCAGCACCCGGACAATCGCACGTGTTTTGTCGATTAGCTTGACCCGCTCGTCGTATTCAAGCTCCATCTTGTCCGTTGGAACACAGACAATGATCTTGTTCGACATCGGTGCCCCTATAATTGCTTCGTAATACTCTTTCATAATCCCACGAAACTCCATGTAGCTTCTCTGCATCTTAACATTCGAGCCTACCGGATTCGTCAGATTCCCATTCCTGTGGTCCTCGCCAAATTCAAACACGATAATGAAGCCCTGTTTTCCCTGAATGTTCAGAAGCGTCTCATACCCGGTATCTTCATAATCCACATCCTGAAGGACCACACTGTATATGTATCCATTTTCTATCATCGGAATGACCGTCTCGAGCTTTTCCTGTACTTCCAGTTCATAACTTTTTTTACTTCTCTGTGTTTCAATCACGGAAATCGCGCGCCGCATGACTGCAATAATCTTATCTTTGCCAATTGGTTTGGTCAGGTATTCGAGTACCCCGAGATCAATTGCTTCTTTCGCATAGCCAAACTGGTCATATGCCGTGAGGACAATAAACAGCATATTCGGATTCTCTGCTTTCATCTCTTTCATGGCATCAATCCCATTAATTCCAGGCATCTGAATATCCATAAATGCAATGTCCGGGCGAAAGGTCTGAACCAGCTCGATTGCAGCCCTGCCACTTTTGGCTTCCTCGACCTGACACTCCCCTCCAAATGCTTTGTCCATTATAAAATGAAGTGACTGGCGTACGATGCCCTCATCATCACATACCATTACTTTAATCATTCTCGTTTCCTCCCGCTATATGCTGTGACATTGGTTCAAATGGAATCATGACTCTGACGGTTGTTCCGCTTCCAGTTATGTTTTTCTCGATTGTAAAGACATCTTCTCGATTGTAGAAACGTTTCAAACGACTGATTACATTTTGAAGCCCCACTCCCATACCGGAACCTGCTTCTCTCTCATCCTTTTGAATATACCTGTTTTCCATAATCTGTGAAATCTTCTCATCCGTGATTCCGGCTCCATTGTCTGACACCTCAACGCAGACGACGTCACCCTCTGCATAGACATCCAGCGTGATGCTTCCGTATCCTTCCATTCCCCTGATTCCGTGATTCACTGCATTTTCTATAATCGGCTGTAGAATCATGCTTGGCATCTCCACATTCAGAAGCTTTTGCTGCACTCTCTTTTCGTATCCGATTTCATTTGCAAACCGCACATTTAAGATATAGATGTAGTTGTCCACCGATTCAATCTCTTCCCGCAGCGTAGCATCCTCCCCCATTTTCCGGACATTATACCGAAAGAAATCAGCCATATTTTCGATAAACAGGCAGGTTTTTTCTGCCCCCTCCATCATCGCAAGCTGCGCGCCTGCATTTAACGTGTTAAAGAGAAAATGTGGATTGATCTGCGCCTGAAGGAACCTGAGCTGCGCTTCGTTCAGATCATTTTTCATCACAAGCTCATTTTCAATATGCTTTGCTTCTCTCTCATAATTCACCTTGATTTCTTCGATGTAATTGCGAATGCTGTCAATCATCTTGTTGCACGCCTTTGCCACAATTGTTGTCTCATCCCCCGTCTTGACCATAGGAAAACTGACATCCATATTTCCTTTTGCGATTTCATTTGCCGCACCTGCAAGTTCAATCAAAGGCTTTGTGATGCTATTCGTCACAAACAGGATCCACAGGATTGTGACACTCACAATCAGGCACAACAAAGCAACTGCCAGCACGATAACCGAATTCAATGTGCTCCTCAAAGAGGAATAATGCTCTGAATTCTGTTGGAAGATATCCGTATTGAGCTTGTCAATAGACGCTTTCAGATATTGATAAAGCTTCTGGCTCTCTGCATAGCCCTCTTTATAGCGAGAGACATCCCGTCCTCTCTTCGCCTCGATGGTTTCGTCTGTTTTATCCAGATAGGTATTGGAAATATTCGAAATATTCTTTTCCAACAGTGCCGTACTGCTTCCTACGGTCTCCGAATTCAGATCCGCACACAAATCGCGGTAGTCCTGTTCATACACGTAATATTGCTCTAATGCTTTTGAACTTTTGGTCTCAAGATACTGATACAAGGTATCCTGTACCTTTTGCAGACCATCTGCAAGCTGATTCAATTCTAGATTGCTGCTGTAGACACTATCAATCTGTCCCACCGTCTCGTTGAGATCGAAGTATACGATTCCATTAATCAGGAATAGCAAAATGCAAGCCATCAGAAATGAAAGAATGAGCTTATAACGGATGGACATACGCTGGTATTTTTCCACTATTTTTTCCATCTGTTACTCTCCTTTATTACTTTGTGCCTCTTTTAGATATTGCTCTACGTTCTCTTTCGTAATAAGATTCATATCTACATTGACGTATTCATTCACATATCCTTTTAACAGGTATTTATATAAATTATCAACACAGGCACTCCCGATCTTGTTCGCATTGATATCTACGGAAGACTGTATGACCCCCTTTTCGATTCCATTTAGCACCTCCTGATCGGAGTAATAGCCAAGAATAGTAATCTTGCCGACCTGATTATAATCAATCAATGCCTGATTGCAGTTGATTGTATCAACACTGCTCAGACTTACAATCACATTCGGACGGTTATCAAAGTCTAGTATCAGATTTCGAATCATTTCTTCTGATTCAAAGTTTTCATTTTTTTCGATGTTCACGCTATTGACCTGGGCATTGACTCCACTGTTGTTAATGGTATCCTGTATTCCTGACAGAACAAGTGAGGAACCCGCAGTATCCTTTGATGTATCTACAAGCACCGCCACTTTATATGGTACATCTTCATCTGCTGTTTCCTGTTTTTTCTCCAATGCCTCCACGATCTGATTTCCATAAATTTCACCCATAGAATATGTATTGATTCCGACAAAGGTTCTTCTTTTGCTATCCGCCACATCCTGGAGAACCGTCACGACAGTAATCCCCTTATCCTCTGCCCGATTGATGAGTTCTCCCATCGCATCCGACTTGCTTCCTTCCACAATGATTCCATCTGCCTTTGCCGCAATCGCCATATCCATCAGATCTTCTTCGGAATAATCTCCCGGTACACTCTCGCTAAAATTCTCTACATAGGCGTTGACCTTTTCCCCTGCTGCCTTTGCACCTTCGTATAAAGAGGTCCAAAAATTGTCATTCGACCCGGAATGAATCATCACAAAATGATACTCGTACTTCTTTGCCCCTCTCGTTTCCCCCAGATTCACTGCACGTACTGCATGTGAAAAGGAATACACCGCAAATGTACTCACCAGAAGTAACAAGACCATGAGTATCACGAGTATCGTACTCGATTTTAGTTTTCTCTTTCCCTTTTTCATCCTTGGCTCCTAAGTTTGTTTCGCTTATCAACGCTCATTATATCAAAATTCTCATTATTATGAAACAGAAAAATGGGATTGGCCTATCTCGAAACTTCTTACGAAATATGCTCATCCCATTCTTTTGTCTCATTTGGCTGTTAAAACTTCATTCCCTTTACCGCCGGGTAAAGTTTTACAAACTTCTGATACTGCTCTTCATATTTTGCCACAAGCTCCGCTTCCGGCTCTACGGTATCAACCACCTTCACCAGCTCCTCAGCCGCCTCTTCTACAGATGCATATTCGCCACAGCCAACTGCTGCCAGTATTGCACCTCCATATCCCGGGCCTTCTTCGCTTTCGATCACATCCACCTTCAGATTCATGACATTTGCGATGATCTTCTTCCAAAGTGGCGATTTTGCGCCGCCTCCACAGATTTTTGTACGGTCAATCTGAATGCCCAGACTTCTTGCCACTTCCAGTGAATCTCTCAGACCAAATGCTACTCCTTCTAAAACTGCCTGTGTCATATCTTCGCGTGTGGTATCCATACTCATTCCAACAAACATTGCCCTCGCGTCTGGATCGTTGTGCGGTGATCGCTCCCCCATTAGATATGGGAGATAGAACACATGGTTTTCTCCTAACTTTGTGATATCTGCCTGCTCTTTCGCATAATCTTTTGTCCTGATAATCTCATCCATCCACCACTTGTTGCAGGATGCCGCACTCAGCATACATCCCATCAGATGATAATTGCCATCCGCATGTGCGAATGAATGAAGCGCATTATGCTCATCCACACCAAAGTTCTTGCTGGAAATGAAAATCGTCCCAGAGGTTCCAAGCGATATATTACATCTTCCATCGCCAACTGTTCCCGTGCCAACCGCTGCCGCTGCGTTATCTCCTGCACCTGCAATGATTTTGACTTCTTCCGGCAAGCCCAATTCCTTTGCAATATCCGGCCTCAAGGTCCCAACCACGTCATAGCTCTCATACAGCGTTGGAAGCTGCTCTTTCGTAATTCCACAGATTTCTATCATCTCTTTGGACCAGCATTTCTTCTCCACATCCATCAGCAGCATACCGGACGCATCCGAATAATCACTGCAGAAGGTGCCTGACAGCTTGTATGCCAGATAGTCTTTTGGCAGCATGATTTTCTTGATTCTCGCAAAATTCTCCGGTTCATTTTCTTTCATCCAAAGAATCTTTGGTGCTGTAAATCCGGCAAATGCAATATTGGCTGTATATTTGGACAGATTTTCTTTCCCGATTGTATTGTTTAAATATTCGGTTTCTTTTCCTGTTCTTCCGTCATTCCACAGAATTGCCGGACGAATCACATTGTCCTTCTCATCCAATACTACCAGCCCGTGCATCTGCCCGCCAAAGCTGATTCCTGCTACTTGTGATTTATCACAATCAGCTGTCAATTCTTTGATTCCAGCGATTGCATTCGCATACCAGTCCTCTGGTTTTTGTTCGGACCATCCCGGATGTGGGAATGCGAGTGGATATTCTTTTGATACGATATTTTCTATCTTTCCATTGGCATTCATCAGCAGTAATTTCACTGCCGATGTGCCAAGATCAACACCTATATATAACATGTTGCCTCCTTTTTTGAGTCGGAGAATTCGTCCCTTTGGCTCGCCTTTTATGCAAATGGGTTCTCTGTTGGATATCTGACTCCTGCCGGCTGGTTGTAGCCGATTTCTTCAACCGGAACTCCAATGTATTTGAATACTTCGTAAAGAGCTTTTCCCCAGTGACCAAATGCAACAGCACCGTGATGTGGATATGCGCCCTGAATTAAGACATGTCGATAGAATCTTCCCATCTCCGGAATTGCAAATACACCAATTGCCCCGAACGATTTTGTTGCGACTGGAAGCACTTCACCATGTGCTATATAAGCACGCAGGATATTGTCTGATGTGCTCTGAAGTCTGAAGAATGTGATATCACCTGGTATGATGTCTCCCTCTAATGTTCCGTTTGTAACTTCAATTGGAAGTGCTCTCGCCATAATCTTCTGATATTTCATCTCGCAGAATGATAATTTGCTGGATGCTGTATTTCCACAGTGGAATCCCATAAATGTATCTTTTAATGTATAGTCGTATTTTCCTTTGATATCTTCATTATACATATCTTTTGGCACCGAATTGTTGATATCAAGTAAGGTAACCGTATCCTGGCTGACGACAGTTCCGATAAATTCACTTAAGCATCCATAAATATCTACTTCGCAGGATACCGGAATGCCCTGAGCTGTCAGACGGCTGTTGACATAACATGGAACGAATCCAAACTGTGTCTGGAATGCAGGCCAGCATTTCCCAGCGATTGCAACATATTTGCGATAACCCTTGTGTGCCTCGACCCAGTCTTTTAATGTGATCTCGTATTGTGCTAATTTCGCAAGAATCTCCGGTTTTTTGTTTCCTGTTCCGAGTTCTGCTTCCATCTCTGCAACAACTGCCGGAATTCTTTCATCGCCTTCGTGCTTGTTGAAGCTCTCAAATAAGTCTAACTCCGAGTTTTCTTCAATCTCAACTCCAAGATTATAAAGCTGCTGAATCGGTGCATTACAAGCAAGGAAGTTCAGTGGTCTTGGTCCAAAGCTGATGATTTTCAGTTCTGATATTGCAACGACTGCTCTTGCGATTGGTGCAAATTCTGCGATCATATCTGCGCAGTCCTCTGCGTCGCCTACCGGATATTCCGGAATATATGCTTTTACACCGCGAAGCTTTAAGTTATAGCTCGCATTTAACATTCCGCAGTACGCATCTCCACGTCCATCCATTAAGCTGTTGCCGGATTCCTCTGCTGCTGCGATGAACATCTTTGGTCCGTCAAAATGTTTTGCAAGTAACGTCTCTGAAATCTCTGGTCCAAAGTTTCCAAGATATACAACAAGCGCGTTACAGCCTGCTTTTTTGATATCCTCTAATGCCTGTACCATGTGGATTTCGCTCTCAACGATACATACCGGGCACTCATAGATATCGATGCCTTTGCATCTGTCTGCGCAGGCTTTCATCAGTGCTTCTCTTCTTGATACAGATAAGCTTTCCGGGAAGCAGTCTCTGCTCACCGCTACTACTCCGATTTTTAATTCTGGCATATTGTTCATGTTCATTTCCTCCTGATTTTGAATTTGGCTGGAGACATTCAGTCCGTTCTCCCCGCCGTTTATAGTGTAATATTCTCTCCTGTCAGCCCTGCATACGCTCCGTCGATTTTCGCATCCGCATGTGCAATCAACCACTTGTTTTTAGCTGTCATTAATTTGTCATCGTCCTCACCTTTGAGTGAGAAGTCAATGTCTGTATTCGTTCCCTTTGGAAGAACAACCACGCACTGGAATCCCTTTGCCCCCGCTGCGTTGCATGGTGCATAGTGAAGTGTTGTCGCATAGACTTCAATCACTGTCCCTGCCGGAACAAGGAATGCTTCTACCTTTTCCGTATCATACCGGAAGTCCTCTGTGATATCCTGCTGGCTTCCAATCAGCAGAATCAGATCTGTCACTGCAACATTAATTTCCGATGAACGATGATATTCCAATGCATTTAATGCATGATTGCTGCCATTGCAATATCCAATCTGGATTGGCAGTCCGCCGTATGCCCTGTTTTTAAATTCTTCCGCGATTGGGAGAATCTCAAGCTGCTCCACCCCCGGGATATAAATCACATCCTCCGGAACCGGTGTGTGCTCCATCGCCTTCAGAAGCTGCGCGCAGTCATAGCCGACAAGCACTTTGCCGTATTTGGAAAATGCCGCATCTGTTACATTTTGAATTTTCATTATGTGCCTCCTTGTGTTGTTGGGGACGTAGTAAAATTCAATTATATTACGTCCTAAATTGAATTTTACCCGTCAGAAATTTGAATTTTGCCCGTCAGAAAATGCGTCTTTCTGAAATTATCTATATTATAGGACAAAAAAAAATTGCCATCGACCAAATACTTGGCTAATCGATGGCAATTTTTTGTCTTTTTTATAATTCTTGGAAAATGAAAGGCACAGAATGCTATTTCCAATATTTATCTAAATATTTTTGCGCTTCTTCTTGCGACAAAGAAAATTTCGCTTGTAACTTCGCTGAAGTCACCTCTTTTGTGCATACCAGCTCTGCACATGTTTCTCATATCTTCCCCTTCCGGTATTCGCTCGGCATGATTCCATATTTCGCCTTAAACGCTTTGGAAAATGCCTTACTGTTGGGGAATCCATTATTCATCGCGATATCACTGATGGTGTTCTCCGTATTGACCATCTCACGAAATGCATACTCTAATCGAATTCCCTGTAAATAGGTCATATAATTTGTTTTTGCATACTTTTGGAACATGCGGGATATGTAGGATGGAGAATATCCAAAAATATCCGCCAGCATTTCCAATGAAAATTCTTTCGTGTAGTTATCTTTTAAATAACTTGTAATCTGTGACAATCGGTTCAGACCTTTACTATGCTGGACGATCTTGGGATTCACATCCCTCTTGCGGTACTTGCTGACAAGCAGATACATCAGATGATAAAAAAGTGCCATCATCTCGAAATCATATCCGGTTCTTCGCTCCAAATATCTCTGATACAATGCCTTTAGATTCTGCATGAACTCGTCATCCTGCTCCCGCGTATTGTGCGAAAATGCAATGAACTGTTCATCTGTAAAATAATCGGCAAATAGTGCCAGGGGAATCTGAAGTACAATCGTCATATTCGGCTTTGGAGAGAGTACTGAATGAATCTCATTGGAATTCACCAGCATAAACTCGCCCGCTTCTAGCGGATATTCCTTTTCATTTACCAGAAAGGTCAATCCCCCCTCAAAAACCGCAAAGATTTCAATGGAACGATGCCAGTGTTTCTCACGGACATAGTTGCCCTCTCTTCCTTCAAACACAAATAGCTTAAAAGGGAAATTTTCATTTGTAACGATTGTCTCATGTGAAAAATCCATAGGGGCTCCTTTCCTGCTATTTCTCACGTTTCCTAGCTTTTATAGTCTTCTATTTCCCACGTTTCTCAATTTTTATTGTGAGACTAATCCTTTTAAATCAATTGTAACCACCTGATTTTCCATTTCTTTCTGTTGTAAAAACATAATCATATAGATGGGCAAATATATTCTCTTCTCATTTTGCCAAACATTGCTGTCACACAAAATAATCGCCTTATGAATTGCGTAGTAGCCTGCCGGTGCTGATTGAAGATCATTCAAGTCCACACCGAGAAGTGAACCGCTTAAGATATATCGCATCTCCTTTTTTCTTATCATATCACTAGTATGTGATTTTTCCAACTTCGAGAAACTTTTTGCAAGAAATCAATTGGATTGTTTTCCTTCTATCTGCGCCTCATCCACCACCGTTGTCGTGTACTCCACACCATCCACCGAGATCGATGACACTGTATTGTCATGCACCAGCAGTGCCCCTTCCACATAAGAAAACCGCTCCACTGCCTCATCTGCCTTCAGTGCTTCAATGGTGCTTTTTACAAGCGGTCCGTGATTCGGATTACATTCCGCAATACATGCAATTTTCCCACTCTGCACATCCTTTAACGCTTCTTTGTTCACGCCATCAAACGATACTACCATAATCTCACCATTCGCAATATCCCCCCCTGCTGTTTTCCCTGCTGCCTCAATGGCTTCGATGACACCGAATGCTTCATTATCATTCTCGCAATATGCAATATTAATATCGCTGTATTGCGTCAGCAGTCCTGTCATAACTTCTCTCGCCCGTGCCTGAGTAAAATCTGCTGCCTCAGATGCAATCAGTGTCATGTTCTCATTCGTTTCACATACCTGCGTAAGTCCTGCCGTTCTTCCAATCTGAGCAGTTGCACCGAGATTTCCCTGAATGTCAACGATATTCGCATGTGCGATATTCTTTTCCTGAAGGAACTGGTTAATCCACTCACCGGCTTTTCTTCCTTCCAGTTCGAAATCAGATCCGACCCATGCAACATACAGGCTCTGATCCTCCGTATCAATCATACGGTCTACGATAATCACTGGAATTCCCGCAGATTTTGCTTCGTGAAGCACCGTATCCCACCCGGTCTCGACCACGGGTGCCAGGATAATATAGTCCACTTCCTGCTGGATGAATTTACGAATCGCCATAATCTGGTTTGACTGCTTCTGCTGCCCGTCCTCGACAATCAGCTCATATCCGTTCTCTGAAGTAAATGTATCCTTCATCGACTGTGTGTTAGCACTTCTCCAATCGGATTCAGCTCCCACCTGTGAAAACCCGATTACAGTTTTTTGTGAGACTCCCTCCGACTGACTCTCGCTTCCGGCAATCATTTCTCTGTCAGCAGATCTGCTGCATCCCGCCAATAATAGGAGTATCGCAACAATCATGATACTTATGATTCTTCCCTTTTTCATTCCCACACCTTTTCCTTCTTTTCGTTCTTATTCCGCACTTTCTGATTTTTCATAAACAAAAACGCATGAAAGCAGATGCAAAAGATATCTGCATCTGCTGATTCACTCTGAACCGGAATAGCTTATCACCATTATATCATTTATTTTTTCTTTCTGTTCATAATTACACTTTGAATTACCAGGAAAATACAGAGCATACCCGCAACTGTGATTCCCGTCCACCATGCCTGATCAAATCCGGCTGATGATACGATGTTCTGAATCGTGCTGAGTGAAAGAACGCCGAACAAGGTTCCAATAATATTACCGACACCTCCTGTCAGCAATGTGCCACCGATAATCGAAGAAGCAATTGCATTCATTTCCATACCGGATGCATGAGAAGCGGAGCCTGACCCTACATGAAGGAAATATACATAGCCGCCGATACCTGCCAGAAGACCACAAAGTAAGTGTGCAAGGAATTTTGTTCTCTTAACATTAATACCTAACATCAAAGCACTTTGCTCATTTCCGCCTACCGCATAAAAATGGCGGCCCAGTTTTGACCAGCGCAGCAGACAGAAGAATACGATTACAATCAGAATTGCAACGATCACACCGATTTCAACATATGCATCCACATACTTGCCCAGCTTATTCAGCGTTCCAAGTCCGGGTACCACTACGCGGGTGCTTTTGAGTCCTACAAAGGCTTCATTTGCCACGTTAAATGGTTTTGTATTTACAATCGTTGTCATACCTCTTGCAAAGAACATTCCCGCAAGCGATACAATAAACGGCTGGATTCCAAGATAAGCAACTAAGAATCCCTGTACGACACCAAATGCCAGACCAATCAGAACCGCGATGATAATTGACATAAATACACTTCCATCGTGAAAATCCAGATAGACTGCACAGCACATGCTGACAAGTGCCGCAACACCACCTACGGAAATATCGATTCCTGCTGTGATCATAACGATACTCATACCACAGGATGTGATAATCAGTGCTGCATTTGCATTTAAAATATTCAGAAATGTCTGAGGCTTTAAGAACCCCTGCCCTTCAATGATAATCGCACCAATATACATCAGGAAAAATACTGCGATTGTGATGATAAGGAGTAAGTTGCTTTTTGTAAGACTACGTTTGTTTTTGTTTTTCATATTATGCAACCTCCCCTGCTTTTTTATTTTTCTTTATTTTCTTTCCAAGTTCTGCAGCCTTTTCTTTTACCATTGGTGCACTGAATACTACCAGCGCAATTACAACGACTGCCTTATATGCTGGAAGCGCATCGGACTGCACGTTGAATTTGTAAAGTGTTGTGGTCAGGCACTGAATTACATACGCACCAAGGATGGATGCCGTCATGTTAAACTTACCACCACCTAATGCATTTCCACCAAGGGCAACTGCGAGGATTGCATCCATCTCGATGTCCTTTGCGATAACGGAATAGTTAATCGTTGATATACGACTTACCTTGATAAGACCTGCAACGGCAACACAAAGTCCAAGAATCACGAAGCTTAGGAATTTCACGAATGCCGGATTCAAACCATTTAATTTTGATGCCCCTTCGTTAATGCCGACTGACTGTATGTAGAGCCTGAGATTCGTAAATTTCAGAACCAGCGCAATGACGAGAACACAGGCCATTGCAATAAAGAATGGGGTTGGAATCGGAATTCCCGGAATGTATTCGCCAAAGTATGTAAATGTTTTGTCGCTGATAACAGGAAGTTCGTTGTTGTTGATCCATGCTGCAATGGAACGTCCCGCTGTGAATAAGATCAGCGTTGCAACCATCGGCTGAATCTTGAACTTTGCAACTAAAATACCATTGAATGCACCGCATAGCATACCCGCGACACATGCAACTAAAAATGCAACAATAATCGGTGCCTGCAGTGAATCCGGTCGGGAATTCGTTCCACATAATACGCGTAATATGACACTTCCTGCAATGGCGATGGTTGCGCCAACACTGATGTCCTGTCCGCCAGAAGCTGCCGTTACAAGCGTCATTCCAATTGCCAGAATTGCAAGCTCTGATCCGGAATCCAGAATTGTGATCAGGTATCCTGACAGAACTGCATTTCCTGCACTGTTCGTTCCCATCTTAATGGCAAAGAAAGACGGGTCCATAATTAAATGAAATATGACCAGCAGCAGCAATGCCGCAATTGGAATAAAGATCTGGTTACCAATCAGACTTTTTAAGGCGTTTACATGGTCTGATTTTTTTGCGATTGTTTTACCCATTATTCTGTCTCACCTCCTGCAATTGCATTCATAATGCTTCCCTGCGACAGCTCACTCTCGTGAAGTTCCCCAACTACCTTGCGGTCACGCATGACAATCAGGCGGGAGCATGTATTTAGCATCTCATCAGTCTCGGAAGAGATAAATGTGACACTCATTCCCTCAGATGCAAGCTTTAACACTAATTTTTGGATATCCATTTTCGTTCCAATATCAATCCCGCGTGTCGGCTCATCCAGAATCAGATATTCCGGATGTGCAAGCAGGCAGCGTGCAAGAATTACCTTCTGCTGGTTACCACCCGACAGTGATCCGATTGGCGTCTCCGTTGAAGCGGTTTTGATATCAAGTAAATCAATATATTCTTCTGCAATCTTGACCGATTCCGCCTTCGAATACGGATGAAAGAACCCTTTCAGTACCTGTGATGTCAGTATGATATTTTCACGCACTGACAGGTCGCCGATAATTCCATCTGCCTTACGATCCTCCGGAAGATATGCGATTCCATTTTTCATGGCATCTAGTGGTTTCGAAATCTTTACCTCTTTTCCATCCATTTTCACTTTGCCGCCAAGGACATGGTCTGCGCCGAAAATTGCGCGCACACTCTCACTTCGTCCTGACCCAAGCAGCCCCGTAAAGCCGTTTACCTCACCCTTGTTAATATAGAAGTTAAATGGTTGAATTCCCGCATTGCTTTTTAGCCCCTCTGCTTCAAATACCGGAGCCGCTCCCTGTGCATCAAATGTTGGCTGTCCGCTCCGGATATCTTCTTTTTCATCCAGATCTTTTCCCAGCATCTTCGCAACAAGCTTTACACGCGGAAGATCTTTGATTTCATATTCTCCGACTAATTTGCCATCCCTAAGTACGGTGATTTTATCGCACACTTCATATACCTGTTCGAGGAAATGTGTAACAAAGATGATTCCTACACCTTTACTTCTTAACTCTTTCATCAATACAAATAGTTTCTGAACTTCCTGATCATCCAGTGATGATGTCGGTTCATCCAGAATCAGGACTTTACAGTCCTCGTCAACCGCACGTGCAATTGCAACCATCTGCTGAATCGCAATCGAACAGCTTGAGAGCAGTTGTGTTGCCTTTGCCGGAATATCCAGGGATTGTAAGATTTCCTCCGTTTTCCTGTTCATCATTTTCCAGTTCACGGATGCCCCTTTACTTCTTCCAATAAACATGTTTTCAGCAACCGTTAAGTTCGGGCATAATGTAATCTCCTGATATACGGTACTAATGCCCAGATTCTGTGCATCCTGTGGCGATTTGATTGAGACTTCCTTCTCGCTCCCTTTTAAGAAAATCTCTCCCTGATCCTTTCCATATACTCCAGTCAGAACTTTAATCAGAGTAGATTTTCCAGCTCCGTTTTCTCCCATCAGCGCATGAATTTCCCCTTCACATAACGTAAAATCCACATTCTGCAGTGCCTTCACACCTGGGAAACTCTTGTGAATATGTTTCATTTCTAATACTGCATTCTCTTTCACCTGAGTATTCACCTCCTAAAGCTTTGTAAAAAGTATGCGCGGCGCCCGCGTACTACATTTTTTACGCTGCGCCGCGCACTTTTTAACATCTCATTCTATCGTTACCTGTTAGATTCCGTATTTGTCTACATCATCCTGTGTAATTGTTGTAGCATCAAATCCTTTTTCTTCCATGATAATGACTTTTTCTTCCGGTGTTCCACCATCTTGAATTGTCTTGATTACTTCATCAATGTAAGAAGCCTGGAATGGGTTGCACTGTCCATCATAGTTCCAGTTCTGATTTAAGAGTTCTTCTAATGCCCATGCGTTACAGTCAAATCCCATAACAACGACATCTTTTCCAACACCGTGAGAAATGTTTGCTTTGTCAAGTGCTGCGACTGCGCCTTTTGCCATATCATCATTTTCAGCGTAGATTACATTGAAATCTTTTCCTGCGTCAATTGCTGACTGAACAATCTGCTGTGCTTTCTCTGCATTCCATTCAGCTGTCTGCTGATCTACGATTGTAAGGTCGCCTGCTGCCGCTGCATCATCCAGTGCTCCGGTACGTCCCTGCTGTGCTGCAGATCCCATCACGCCCTGAATATGGATTACGTTGATAGAATCAAGTCCCTGATCCTTTAACCAGGTAACTGCAGTCTCACCTTCTTTTGCCATATCAGATACAATAGAAGCTTCATAGAGACTCTCATCTGCATCGATGGTACGGTCGAATAAGATTACGCGGATACCTGCATCCTGTGCATCCTTCAGTACGGAATCCCATCCCGCTGTATCTGCTGCTGAAAGTAATAAGTAATCTACACCATCCTGAATGAATTTCTGAGCTGCTGTAATCTGCTCATCATTTTTCAGGCTGTATGCAAATGATGCTTCGTATCCGTTCTCTTCCGTAAACATTGCTTTCATATCTGCATCGTTTGCGGTACGATAACCGGATTCATTTGGATCATTGTTGATGATACCTACTTTAATTAAATCTCCTGATGTGCTTGCTGCTGCAGATCCTGCCGTCGCATCGGATGATTTTGATCCGCATCCCACCATTCCAAGTACCATTGCTCCCACCAGTAAAGCTGCTAATAATTTCTTTTTCATTCTTTCTCCTCCTTAAAATGTTTGTAAAGAAATCTTGTTCTTTCTTGATTTTATTGTATTGCTTTCCGAGACGCAGTTCCATAGAGATAAATTGCGGAAAAGTTGAATATTTTCTTCTCGGTTTTGGAGGAGTATATTTTTCTCTGACAATGGTTTGAATTTTTAAGATTCGACTTACGCCCTTAGATATGGAAGCTTCACGCTAACAATTGTATATTCCGTATAGACACTTTCGATACTGACCCCATACGCTTCACCAAAGTTTAATCGAATTCTCTCATTTACATTATAAAGTCCATAATTCTCTTTTCCGGTTGCCTTTCTGTCATGAATTCTCGCACGGATCTGTGAAAGACGCTCCTGTGTAAATCCGATTCCATCATCCTTCACCCAGAGAAGCAGATAATCTGCTTTCATCGCGCCGCCAATTGTAATCTTCCCGACCCCTCGCTTATTCTTGATCCCATGATACAATGCATTTTCAACAATCGGCTGAATCGAAATTTTCGGAATCCTGTAGGGTTCTAAATTTTCTGGAACCTGTAATTCGTACTGCAGAATATCCTGATAACGCACCTGTTGAATTTCCAGATAACTTCTGACATGCAGCAGTTCGCTTTTAATTGATACGATATCCTCTCCCTTGCTCAGCGAGGTACGGAAGAACTCCGACAGACTTCCGACCATACTCACAACTTTCTTCTGGTCTCCAGCCTCTGCGAGCCATACAATCGTATCCAGTGTGTTGTATAGGAAATGCGGATTGATCTGCGCCTGCAGGATTTCAAACTCTGCCTTTCGCAAATGGATCTGCTCTTCCTTCACCTGTTCCAGCAATTCATTGATCTTATCTACCATGGTGTTGAGCGAATTACTCAAAACCAACACCTCGACACCACTTTTAATATCTGAACGCACCGTAAGGTCTCCTTTGGCAACCTGCTCGGTCACCTTACTCAGTTTTAAAATCGGACGTGTAATGCTAAGTGGAATGTAATAGGATAAGAAGAAAACCAAAATCCCAATAATCACTGCGATTGTAATAATCACTTGTATCATCTTCAAATAAGTTTCCTGATAGACCTCACTCGTTTTCTGAAGATCGACAATCTCGTAGTACTGATAATGATACATGCTGTCCTGCAACAGTTCTGTCACGACCTGCACATCATTTTCCCAGATTTCCATATTCTCTTCGTATTTATCACCCTCCTTCAAATTTGCGATAATACGAAGCTTGTAGCTTTCCAAATTAATCAGATACTTCTTCACACTGCTTAATTCTGTCTCATTTAAATCCGTATTTGTCAATTTTTCCAGACGTGTTACAATACGGTTCGCATCATTGAGCAGATGATCCAGTTCCGATTGCTCCGCAGGCTTACTCTCTACAATCAGCAGATAGGTTTCGTAGTCGAAATCCTTTTTGAAATCCAGACTGAAATCACTTGCAACCACTGCCGACTGAATCATATCGTCATACTGCTTATTGCTTTCCCACAAGTTGTAAGAGGCAAACAACAGCAGTATTCCAAACGGAATCAGAATAAACAGATACGAAAGCCTGATCTTCGCCGCAAGCGTTAAATTGTCATAGACCTTTCGAATTGCTTTTTTCATTCTATTTCTTCTCCATCCGTTTTTCCGTCTAAGCGATACTGCGTCGGTGTCATATCCTGTGTTTTCTTAAATAAAAACGAAAAATAATGGGAATCCTTATAACCGACCTCTTTACTGATTTCACTGCTTCGTTTTGCCGTACAGCGGAGCAGCTCTTTTGCTTTGTTCATGCGAAAATCTGTTAAGTATTTAGAAAAGGTCTGTCCTGTCTCCTGACTGAAAATGGTACTCAGATGATTGGGTGAATAATTCACATAGGCCGCTACAACATTCTGCGTCAAATCCTCATCCGCATAGTTCTCTTCAATGTAGCTTTTCACCTTTTCAACGAGAATATCATACTGGTTGCTTGCCGCTCTCTCCCTTAATTCCAACGCTTTTTCAATCATATTCTTCACGTATGAGATTGCACTGGCCTTGCTCTTCCAGACATCCTCTGCCAGATCCGGAGCCGGAATCTCGCTCTTATCATAGCCTAACCCTTCTACAAATTCTGCAATTCCAAAATAGGTATCCATTGTAATGTACTGGCGAAACACATTGGACTCCATTGCATTTGTATCAAATGCCTGAAAAAATTCTTCCACAAAATAAGGACTCTCATCCCGGTGCCCCACCTTCAGAAATTCCTGCATCTTCTTTTTATTCATCTGTTTTGGGCTGACACTTTCCAGATGAAACTCGTCCTTTTCCTGATTTCTCTGCTTATGGATGTCTTTTCCGTATAAGACCAGACTGCCATCCACCAGATAGCGATGTGCAAATGCATGATTTGCAGATTCAAAGGAATACCGCAGTTCCCGCAGGCGCTCCACAGGTTCTCCGACTCCGACAAAATAGTCCATTCTTTCTTTTTCGCTGACAATCTGTTGGACCATTTCTATGAAGTCACTTTGCATCGTCTCCATTATCTCGGTAGTGTCCGCCTTGAATACACATGCAACACCTTCTAAATTACGATCAAACAGTAAGATCTGGTTTCGATTTACATATTCCACAATTTTCTCTTCCATTGCAATCAATGTATTAGAATATTCGCTGTGGTCCCGGTTTTGGAAATGTACCTGTAAAAGCACGACACTGTACCAGATTGCAGATATATCAAGCTGAAGTCTATTCGCCACCTCAAATAATTCTGCCGGCGTTTTTTCTCCCGCAACTAATTGTTGAAAAAATTCTTTTCTTTCCCGCAGACTATTTTCCTGCATTTCACGCTGATAGGTTTCCCGCAGCTCACGTTCTTTTCTTTTTTCTTCTATCTTATCTGCCAGCCTTCCAATTTCCTTTAACAGTTCTTCACTGTTAATTGGTTTTGTCAGGTATTCTGCCACGCCGATGCGAATGGCCTCTTTTGCGTAATCGAACTCCGCATATCCCGTCAGAATCATAATTTCTATCCACGGCATATCTTTTTTCAAAAGCTTGCTTAAAGTCAGCCCATCCATAAACGGCATTTTAATATCCGTAATGACAATGTCCGGCTTTAATTGCTGGATCATGGAATATGCCAGTTCACCATCACTGGTTTCCCCACAAAAGTCATAACCGGCAAGTTCCCAGTCAATACTGTTCTTGATTCCTTCCCGGACTACGTATTCATCTTCTACCAAAAATACTTTTAACTTCTCCACTGTAATCCCCCACATTTTCCGCTTTTCATTCCCTACGTTCTAACTTATAAAAACAACTCTGCCAATAAAGTTGACAGAGTTGTATCAAATTTCCATTTCCGAAGAACGGCATTCGCACTAAGCTCGTGAAGTACCTCGCTAAGTTCCTTGGTAGTTCTTCGAGACTAGACTCGAAAAGACCTCGTCATCTTCTTGAACATTAGTAGTTCAAGAAGCACAAGTTCCGAAGAACGGCATTCGCACTAAGCTCGTGAAGTACCTCGCTAAGTGCTCTATGCCTGTCCGTAATATGCGTTTTCTCCGTGTTTGCGGAAATAGTGCTTATCCTGTAACTCCTGCGGTGCCGGTTTATTCTGGGGATTTACCATCTCACAACGTGCTGCCATCTTCGCAACTTCCTCGAGTACTACTGCGTTGTGTACTGCTTCGCTGGCGTCCTTGCCCCAGGTAAATGGACCGTGGTTCTTGCAGAGTACTGCCGGAACTGCGATGTAATCTTTCTTACGTGTCTCAAATTCGTCTGCGATCAGCACACCGGTATTCTTCTCATATGCTTCATCAATTTCAGCTTTCGTCAGATTCCGCACACATGGAACCTCTCCGTAAATGTAATCAGCATGTGTCGTTCCATAACATGGGATATCTCTTCCTGCCTGCGCCCAGCTTGTTGCCCAGGATGAATGTGTATGTACGATTCCGCCAATTTTCGGAAAACGGTTATAGAGGACTACATGGGTTTCTGTATCCGAAGATGGATTGTATTTTCCCTCCACCTTGTTTCCTTCAAGATCAACGACTACCATATCCTCCGGTGTCAGCTTATCATAATCGACTCCGCTTGGCTTAATTACGAACAATCCTTTTTCACGATCGATTCCACTGACATTTCCCCATGTAAATGTAACAAGACCGTGCTTTGGTAATTGCATGTTTGCTTCATATACTTCTTGTTTTAATGCTTCTAACATTTCCAATCTCCTTTTCCAATATGACCGAGGGACGATTGCCCCCAATCTTACAATGTATCAATCGCTACTCGCTCAATCGGCAGTCCATGAAGAAATCTCTCAATAAACGTATCAAATCCTGCCACGTCTGCTGCATTTGGTCTGATTTCGGTTCCTTCTGTTCCGCCAAATACGTGTTTGTTCAAGAACTCCGCCAGATCTTCGCCGTCTCTCTTATTCTTCATATAAGATGCCAGAAGCGCAATTCCCCATGCGCCGCCTTCTCCTGCTGTCTCCATGACAGATACCGGAGTGTCAAGTGCAGCTGCAAGAACGCTCTGTCCGACAACCGGAGTCTTGAAGAGTCCGCCATGTCCGTAAATCTTATCTACCGGTACATTCTCCTCTTTCTTCAGCAGGTCATAGCCAACCTTCAACGTTCCGAGCGAGGTCATAAGCTGGGTCCGCATGAAGTTCGCAAGGTTGAATCTGCTGTCCGGTGTGCGGACGAAAAGTGGTCTTCCTTCCTCCATCTCTACAATGTGTTCTCCTGAGAAGAAATTGTATGAGAGCAGTCCGCCGCAATCCTTATCACCCTCCAGTGCCTTATTGTATAATGTTCCAAAGAGGTCGTTCATATCAACCTTCATGCCAAAGCTCTGTGCAAATTCTTTGAAAATATTGACCCATGCATTCAGGTCCGATGTACAGTTATTGCAGTGTACCATCGCAACCAGATCTCCTGCCGGTGTTGTCACAAGATCAAGCTCCGGATATACCTTTGACAATTCTTTTTCCAAAACCACCATTGCAAATACCGATGTGCCTGCAGATACATTTCCTGTGCGAACCTTAACACTGTTCGTCGCTGCCATACCTGTTCCGGCATCGCCCTCGGGTGGACAGAACAGAATTCCCGCTTTTAATGTTCCGGTCGGATCTAAGAGTTTTGCACCTTCTTCTGTCAACGCACCGGCATCTTCTCCTGCCACCAACGTCTTTGGCAGTATCTCGCGCAATTTCCATGGGAAATGCTTTTCTGCAATCCGCTGATCGAACTTCTCAATCATGTCCTCGTTAAAGTCCTTCGTCTGGATGTCAATTGGAAACATGCCCGAAGCATCGTCTGATCCAAGCACCTTCCTGCCCGTCAGCTTCCAGTGTACATATCCTGCTAATGTTGTGATAAATGCAACGTCTTTCACATGATCCTCACCATTTAAAATAGCCTGATACAGATGTGCGATGCTCCATCTCTGCGGAATATGATAACCAAATACCTTCGTCAATTCTTCCGACGCTTCCTGTGTAATCGTGTTTCTCCAAGTACGAAAGCCTGCCAACTGCTCATTATTCTTATCAAATGGCAGATATCCATGCATCATTGCGCTGATTCCAATGGCACCAATCGTCTCCAGTTTCACATCATATTTCTCTTTTACATCTGCTGTCATCTTCACATAGCAGTCCTGAATTCCTACCCATACATCTTTCAGGTCATACGTCCAGATTCCTTCCTCTAAGCGATTCTCCCATTCGTGGTCACCCGATGCAATCGGCTTGTTATCCGCATCAATTAACACTGCTTTGATTCGTGTCGAGCCAAATTCAATCCCCAGAACAGTCTGTCCTGATCTAATACCCTCTGCTGTGTTCATATTTCCTTTCCTCCTTGCCAATTTCTACTGATTCTAGTATAACTTTTTCACTGCAAAATGAAAAGCTATTATTCATTATCTGCGAAAAGCAAGGTCGTTCCACATCAACTCATTCTGGAACTGACGGATCGTCGTATCTTGATCAATATAGACCGCTTCAATTCCCATTGCTGCAGCCCAATCGCCCATCTGCTCTGCCGTAAGATCATAAGAAAATGCTGTATGGTGTGCTCCGCCTGCTAAGATCCAGGCTTCGGCTCCGGTCTGAAGATTCGGCTGTGGTGTCCAGAATGCGGTTGCGACTGGAAGTTTTGGCATTGGTTTTTCTGTTTTCTTACAGTCTACATTATTGATGATCAGGCGGAATCTGTCTCCAAGGTCAATCAGAGAGGTTGCAATCGCCGGTCCTTCCTTTGCTGTAAATACCAGTCTTGCAGGATCTTCTCTGTCTCCCATAGATAGCGGCTGCTCTTTGATTGCAATCTTGCCGTCTGCAATCGATGGACACACCTCTAACATGTGGGCTTGAAGAATCCCTTCTTTCCCTGCAACAAGGTTGTAGGTATAATCTTCCATGAACGAAGTTCCCTTCGCGCCTTCCATGCCTTCTGTCATGATTTTCATCACACGGACCATGCCGGCTGTCTTCCAGTCACCTTCTCCGCCAAAGCCATATCCTTTTTCCATTAATCTCTGAATTGCAAGTCCCGGCAGCTGTTTTAATCCGCCAAGGTCACCAAAATGTGTTACGATTGCCTGATAATTCATCTCTGTCAGGAAGCGTTCAAATCCCAGCTCAATCTGAGCCTGCACTGCAACGTGTCTGCGGAATTCCTTCTCATCTCTTCCCTCTAACAGGATGTCATATTTGTCATAGTATTCGTCTACTAATGCATTTGTATCCGCTTCGGATACCGCATCTACTGCTTCGTTGATCTCATTCACCGGATACGCATCCACTTCCCAGCCGAACTTAATCTGTGCTTCTACCTTATCGCCTTCGGTAACGGCAACATTTCTCATGTTATCTGCAATTCTCATGACACGCACATGACTGCTCTCCAGAACACCAACCGCTGTTCTCTGCCATGTACCGATTCGTTTCTGTACCTGCGCATCGTCCCAGTATCCCATGATTACCTTGCGGTTCATGTGAAGCCGTGTGAAAATATGCCCGTATTCGCGGTCACCATGTGCCGCCTGATTCTCATTCATGAAATCCATGTCGATCTCATCATATGGAATCTCCCGATTGAACTGTGTATGGAAATGAAGCAGTGGTTTTCTCAGTTCTTTTAATCCTAAAATCCATGATTTTGCCGGTGAAAATGTGTGCATCCATGTAATCACACCTGCACAGTTGTCATCGATATTCGCTTCGTTAAATGTCTTTCTGATTAAAGCATTTGTAATAAGCGTCGGTTTCCAGACGACCTCATATGGGAGATTTCCAGACTTGTTCAGTGCTTCCACCATCCTCTTCGAATGCTCTGCCACGTGCGCGAGACATTCCTCTCCATATAAATCCTGTGAACCTGTGCAAAACCAAAACTGATATTTTTTCATTTTCAAATCCTCCTATTTTTGAGCCTCACTTTGTTATTTTTATTATAAGCTTCAGGCTTCGACCGGACAATTCCATAACTCCGCTAAACGAATTCAAAAAGTTACCGAATCCGACTAGTATTTCAATCAGGTTCTCGCTATAATGAAGGAAGAAATGAGGTGTTTTTTTAGATGACTTTATTAGAAATGTGTAAAAAACTAACAGAACAAAGCGGCCGCCTTCTTCCAGCGGAGCACCCTCTCGGGGCGCGTATTGTCTGCCCGGAATATTCTGCATCCTCTGTGGAAGTAAAGACCTATCCGCTCATGAATGAGCAGCGAATCTTTGCGCTCTGCTGGAACATTTCAAAAGAGAACAAACTAAACGCCACCATGTGTCCGGCGCCGGAACGCTTTCATTACAGCAGAGTCTTTGAGGCAAACTGCCTGACCCAGCTTCACACACATGACTATCTCGAGCTCTCGTATATCATTGAAGGAGAATTTACCCAGATCATTTTGGGAAAGGAAATCACCTTCTCACAGGGCGATCTCTGTCTGATTGATAAGAACTGTATTCATCAGGATGATGTTGCAACCGGCAAAGCAACGATTCTATTTCTTGGCATTGCAAACGACATGTTCAAAGAAGTCATGAATGAAAATATCACCACCGAAAATATCATTTCCTTTCTGCAGTCTGCGCTGATGAAACAGACCTCCATTCAGCAATACCTGCACTTCAAGCCTCGAAAAGTACCGGGCGCAGCCGAATCTTCCACCGCCAGTTTAGACTCCTGCCTGTCACTTCTCCTTACCGAATTAGGCAGCCCCAATGTCGGCGGAGCTTATATCTGCAAAGGCTTACTGCTGCGTATTTTCCGAATCTTAAGCACCGAATATACATTTTCTCTCTCAAAAGAGAATCAGAAGGCGATGAACTGGCTGGTATTTGAAGAAGTTTCCAACTATATCAAAGCCCATTTCCAATCCGTTTCCATTCAGGATTTGGTAACTATTTTTCACTATCAGGAGGATTACTTTAATCGATTGATCAAGCAAAAAACCGGGCTGACCTATTCCGGTTATGTGCAGCAGATTCGCTTAGAAAAAGCCGAAGTGCTTCTGACAACAACGTCCATGAGTATCGACGCAATTGCAGAAGCTTCCGGCTATCACAATAAAGGATTCTTTTATAAGATTTTTCAAAAAAAATATGGTGTGACGCCCGCAAACTATAGAAGAGGAATCACCTGAAAGAAATCGGAACAAATCGCAGAGCAGTATGGGCGAATCTCTGGCGATGGTTCTATGAGATCCGGGATCATTACCACGATACAGCCTGCCGCATTTCCCGCTCTCACTCCGTTCTCACTGTCTTCAAAGACGAAGCATTCTTCCGGTCTGCACCCAATCTTTTTTGCCGCATAAAGAAAGATATCCGGAGCAGGCTTTCCGTGTTCCACCTGCGAAGAGCTAACAACCTCATCAAAGTAACCATCCATCTTCGCATTTTGAAGATTTGCTTCGATCTGTGGCTTCAGACTGCTGCTTGCGACCGCCATCTTAAGATCCTTTTCTCTGAATAATTCCAGAATCTCATATACCCCTGGCTTCACAGGTACATGCGCTGCTAATTTCTTTCGAACCCGCCGCATGCACTCCTCCACAATCTCTGTTCCATCCTGCACATGATAATGTGCTTCCACCACATGACGCATATGCTCGCCATAACTGCCCGATATTGCCTTTAAATAATCTGTCCCAAGTTCAACATTTTGCTCCGCGGCAATTTCATGCCAGGTTTCCTGGTAGACCCTCTCTGTATCGAACAGGACTCCGTCCATATCAAATATTTCTCCCTTATATTTCATTCTCGATCTTTTTCCTCCGGTCTTCTAATTCCATTGTCATCTCTTTTCTCACTCCATCCAGCTTATAAAAATGGGTGAGCACTGCAATTAATATACATAATATAATAGGAAGCCAGATAAAGCAAACTTCGATATAGGACAACGCTTTTTCTGTCTGCACTGCATTTGCAACGTAACCTCCGTTTTTCAGGAATACGCCGATGACAAAACTTGTCAGACCCATTCCGCCTTTTACAAAGAAGCCCTGGAACGCTGCAATCAGACCGGCTACACTTGCATTTTTCTTATACTCTGAATAGTCAATGACATCCGGCTGCATGGAGAAGGTGATCCCAAATATTCCATAAATTCCAAGTCCGGTGATGACCAGGCCAATGAGCAGGCATGCCGCCGAATTGCGTCCGATGTATAATACCATATCACCAATGACATATAAAATAATGCTAAAGAACATCAGATTTTTTTTGCTGAATTTCTTCTCAAGTGATGGAAGTAACAGCAGCATCGGAAGACCGGAAAGAATGCCTAAAATACCTACCAGAGATAACCAGTCCGTCCTTCCCAAATTATATTTAAAGTAGTAGATTACCGTGGTGCTTCTTACTACATACAGTGAAAAATAGAATAAATTCAATAAAAACAAAATCCATGCTTGTCCGGTTAAACCTTTAAAATCATCCTTCAGCGAACAATGCTTCTGATTAATGGTTGGAGGCACCACTTCCTTGGTGCTGGCAAATGTCAGGAAGAAAATGAACATGGCTGCAATCCCGTAGATGGACATTGTAATCAAATATCCTCTCGCCTCATTTCCTTTTCCAAAGAACTGCACCAAAGGAGCGGTAATCGTCATAACGATCGCTGTTCCCGCCATCGCGCAGATCATTCTGGTAGATACCAGAACATCTCTTTCATGAACATCTGAGGTCAGTCTCGGAACAATCGTGTTAAGTGGAATATTTACGACTGTGTAGGCTGTACAAAGCAGACAATATGTAACGTATGCCCAGACTAATTTTCCTCCGCTTCCCAGATCCGGAATAAAAAAGGTCAGGATTGTAAAGACTGCAAAGGGAACTGCTCCAAATAAAAAGTACGGTCGTCCCTGTCCCCATCTGGTATGTGTCCGATCCACGATCAATCCCATCCCCGTGTCAGTCAATGCATCGATAAATTTTGTGACCAGCATCATTGTTCCTGCTGCCGCTGCCGTAATTCCAAATACATCTGTATAAAATACCATCAGATAGGAAGCCATTGTACTAAAAACCAGATTACACCCAAGATCCCCAATTCCATATCCAATACGTTTTCTCCATTTTTCCATTTGCTACCTCTTTCTCCTTACCAATCCATTGCCTCAATTGCCGACTCTTCAATGACAAGTCCTGATTTGTAGTGTTCCATAAACGTGTGAAATCCTTTCACATCTGCTTCATACGGCGCGATTGTCTCACCGGAGAGTTCTTTAAAAATTCTGTTTTCCAGATACTCTTCCAGTTTTTCATCCGAATTCTTTGCAACCAGAAATGCTGCCAGAAGGGCAATTCCCCATGCACCGCCTTCGCTTGCTGTATCCATGACTGTGACCGGAGCATTTACTGCGGCAGCCAGATAACGCTGACCCACGCCCTTTGTCTTAAAAAATCCACCGTGTCCCGTAATTCGTTCTACTTTTACCTTTTCATCCTCCATCAGGATATCAAGTCCGAGCTTCACTGCGCCTAAGGATGTATATAAATGTACCTTCATAAAGTTTGCCAGACTGAATCTGCTCTCTGCTGTTCTAAGGAATGCCAGACGGCCTTCATTAATCATGGTAATGTTCTCTCCGGAGTAATAGCCATATGCGAGAAGCCCGCCGCAGTCTGTGTCCCCCTCCAGGGCCTTTGTATACAGCTTACCGAACAGTTCACCCTGATCTGTCTTTATTCCCATCATTTCCGCAAATTCACCAAACAGCGAAACCCATGCGTTCAGATCCGAGGTTCCATTATTTGCATGTGACATTGCACATGGAAATCCGGTCGGTGTCGTGACCATATCAATCTCCCGGTAAACCTTACTCAGCTGCTTTTCCAATACAATCATTGCAAATGTACTGGTTCCTGCCGATACGTTTCCTGTCCCCGGTGCAACAGAATTGGTTGCCACCATTCCGGTTCCCGCATCACCTTCCGGTGCACACAATGGGATTCCCGGCTGCAATTGTCCGCTCTCATCCAGAAATGCTGCGCCCTCTTTTGTCAATGTCCCTGCATTTTCACCTGCCACCAGTACTTTCGGAAAAAGATCCTCTACGTTCCATGAATATCCATATGGTTTTATCAGAGTGTTGAATTTGTTCATCATTTCCGCATTATAATCATTTTTTTCTGAATCAATCGGAAACATTCCTGCTGCATCTCCGACTCCGATGACACGTTCACCGGTAAGCTTTAGATGAATATATGCGCTCAGAGTAGACACGAAATCTAAATCCTTTACATGCTCTTCTCTGTCTAAGATTCTCTGATAAAGATGTGCCGCCGTCCAACGCAGTGGAATGTTGAATTCTAACAGTTCTGTGAGTTCATCTGCCGCCTGCTGTGTATTGGTATTACGCCAAGTCTGGAACGGTGCAATCTGTTCTCCCTCTTTATTCAGTGCCATGTATCCGTGCATCATTGCACTGATTCCAAGTGCTCCGATGGTCGTAAGCTTCATATTGTATGTTTCCTCTACATTCTCCCTCAGAGAACTGTAGCATCCACGCACACCCTTATGAATTTCATCCAGACTGTAGGTCCAGACATTGTCAACAAAAGAGTTTTCCCAGTCATATATTCCGACAGCGAGAACATTTCCTTTTAAATCAACGAGTACTCCTTTGATTCTAGTCGAACCAAGTTCAATTCCCAATGCTGTTTTTCCATTTACAATTGCTTCTTTTCTATTCATTTGGTCCCTTTCTTTTATTACATCAGATAAAATATATCGGAGCAGTTTCTCCAGCTGCCCCGATCCGTCTTTTTGTTCCGGTAAGTTGATACACGATATGTAATTAGAAGCACGTAAATGCGCCATCAATCGTGAAATCCGATCCAGTTGTAAAGGTACTTGTGTCCCCTGCAAGGTATACACAGATTGACTCCAGTTCTTCCGGTTTTCCCATTCTTCCCATTGGAGCCATCTCATTCCACTGTTCAATCAACGGAATTAATGTAGGAGAATTCAATGTCAGTTCTGTTCCGATGTATCCCGGGCTGATGCTGTTAACGCGAACGCCTCTCTTTGCCCACTCGATTGCCAATGACTTGGTCAATTGAATGACTGCCGCCTTCGAAGCATTGTATGCACATTGTGGCTGCGGAACATTTACAATATGTGCTGACATAGAAGCTGTGTTAATGATGGAACCACCACCGTTTGCAAGCATGTACTTTCCAGCGGCAATATCGGTCAGGAATATTCCATTCAGATTAATATTGATTACCTTCGACCACTGCTCATAAGTCATCTCTTCTGCCGGTGCGTTGATGCAGATTCCTGCGTTGTTGTGACAAAAATCGAGTCCGCCAAGCTCTGCTACCACCTGCTCTACCATTGCATCTACCTGATCTTTGTCCGTGCAATCTGTTTTAATTGCAATTACTTTTCTTCCGGTTTTTTCTGCCAGCTCTTTTGCTGTCTTCTGTGCTTCCTCAAAATCAAGATCTACGATAGCGACATCCGCACCTGCCTCCGCAAATGCAGTTGCAGTGCATTTTCCGATTCCTCTTGCTGCTCCTGTTACAAATCCTTTTTTTCCGTCCATTTTCATTTTTTCAATAATACCCATTTTGTTCTCCTCTTTCTTTGAATTTTTGATTTTGTTTTCTTTGAAATACATTTTGCATTTTTATTTTGTAAAATGATTTATCAAATTGTAGTTACATAATAACCTTAAAATGCCCTTTCGTCAATTCGCAATATTTCCTAATAAATTATCTATTTTTTTGTATAAATATCACAATGGTTTTCTGCTTTTATCTGTGATATGATGAAATTTACAAAATCATTTTACAAAATGGAGCGTTTTAACATGAAGAACAGTATTACACCGAATCAGATCAAACAAAATAATCGAAATCTGATTTATCATTATATATATCAGCACAGGAAAGTTTCTCAGCAGGATATCTGCTACAATCTTCGCCTGAGCCGACCTACCGTCACAACGAACCTGTCCACACTGGAACAGGATGGATTAATTGAAAAAAACGGACAGATCAATACGGATTATGTCGGAAGAAAGGCTGCCGCCTATTCCATCGTTCCTAACCGCAGAGTCAGTATTGGTGTTGAGATTTTAGTAAATGAAGTGAAGATCATCTTCGTCAATTTATATGGTCAGAAGATAGATCGTCTTGTATTTGCGATTGATTTCGCAAAAGAAGAATTTTATTTTAAAACAGTTAGTGATAAGATTTTGGAATTTAAGAATAAACTGAATATCAATGATGAACAGATTTTGGGGATTGGTTTTGCGATGCAGGGATTGGTTTCTCCTGACAGACAGACAATTATCTACGGTAAGATCCTCTCATGCACCGGGCTCTCCATCGAGGAATTCACCCGGTATCTTCCATATACCTGCTATTTTCTCCATGATGCGGAATGTGCCGCCATCTCGGAAATGTGGGTATCGCCCGAACTGAAGAATGCTTTCTATCTTTCAATCAGTAATCATCTGGGTGCCGCAGTGATCAGTAACGGTGAGATTCTCTCTGGAATGCACGGGCATAATGCTACGATTGAACACATTCAGATGGATCCGAATGGAGACTTGTGCTACTGTGGCAAAAAGGGATGTATGGAGACACTTTGTTCCCTAAATGTTCTGCTGTCCAAGGAGGAGTCTCTAGAAGATTTCTTCACACATCTCAGACAACAGGAAGAAGCTTATCAGATGCGCTGGGAGCAGTTCCTTGTGCAGCTTGCCAAAGCCATTAATATGCTTCACTTAATTCATGATACAGACTATATTCTTGGCGGATACCTTGCGCCTTACCTTCATGCAGAAGATCTGAGCTTTCTGCATCAGGAGATTGCCCATATGACATCGTTCTCTGAGACGCCGGATTTTCTGCTGATCAGCAAGATGCCTAAGCATAACATTACCATCGGGGCCGCACTGCCTTTCATCCAGACGTTTTTGGATAATGGCACACTGGCATTGGATATTTAAATATAACCTTGCCGTAAAAAAAAGAAAGATATTCATTGGCAGATGCGCCAAGAAATAGCTTTCTTTTTCTTACTGTTATAAATATTTTTTAACCGCAGTCTTGGGGATGGCATATCGCTTCACGACTGTCTCGATAATACTGCCTTCCGGAATATTATATTCTCTCAAGCTTTCCACCAACGCTGTAATTCCATGCTCTTTTTCTTGATTAATTCCTTTACTAATCCCCTGATTAATTCCCTCTCGGGTCATCCGCTCTGCAAATTCACACATCGAAATCTCGTCTCCCTTCTCTACTGCTTCGATAATCTCATCTTCTATTTCCTGATAACGCTGATCTCCTGTAAATACTTCCAACATCTTAAGCACCGCTTCTACATGATTCAGCTTTCTTCTTGACGGTCGATAATTTTTATTCTTCCTGTTTGCAAAGAAATCTGCCACCTCACGGAAATCACTCGTCAGATTTTTTCTCATCTTCTTAGGAATATGCGCCACATCAATCAGATGCATCTTATAATTCTGCGCATATATCGCAAATTCCTCATTTTCCTTATTGAATAATTCTTTGAGCGTTTTCTTTTTTGACCATTTTTTATCGCCGAAATAGAGCACCGCTGTTATAATCGGATAACGATTACTCCCCGTACTTATCTGATTTCGATAAGATGCATAATCATATCCCATAACCCGAATTACCATATCCTCATCCTGATCTGTCTGATTATCAATTCCAACCAAAGAAATAATGGTCCCTAAATCCTGTACATACTTCGTAGTATCCCGTCGCTGTTCCCTAAAAGTTCTGCCATTTTCTGACTTGTAAATAGATTCCGTTGGTCCCTGAAGCAGATTTTGGGGATTTATCAGCTCCTTCCGAAACACAAGGACATTAAATATATCCGCAAAAACATCCGGATATTCCTCCAAATACTTTCCCGCATGGTCCTTGGCATGATGTTCCGACTGAACCAACTCAGCAAGTGAACCTCCATCAACCGACATCTGTACCTGTTCTTTAGCTACTGCCATGTATACCTCCTTATTAAATTTTTCAGGAGGTCTCTGACACGAAAACTCCTGCCGTAAAATGTGATGAAAAGCAAGAATTTTCTGAATATATAATGTGTAAACACATAGATGCCATTACATGGCTAAGATGCAAATCATTGAATATGACCTACTATTGAAATCTGCTTTGCATATATCATACTGCATATCCTTGAATTTTTCAAGATGTATTTAAAGTATATTTAAAATATACTTAATATATTTAATATTACTCAAAATGCTGTGTTCCTTTTAAATCCACTCTGAAGACGAAAAGAACTTTCTTGTCAAAAGTTTTGTCGCTCCCATCATCTGCAGAGATATCAGCGGACGTTTATCATACTGCACTAAAAATGATACCTCGTCCGTATTCCGCGGGAAACAGGCCAGACCTTCATGCAGGCACCCATCAAACCATGTTCCTGCAAAAGCATAGTTTCCCTGAATGATAATGACTTCCGGATCAAAATTAAGCACGATATTGTGCAGAGCTGCACTAAATGCCCATGCTGCCTGTTTCACAATATTCTGTGCCAGAATATCCCCCTTCTCTGATTCCTCAAAAATGTGACGCAGTGTCAGTTCGTTTTTCCAGAATTTCAGACTGCTTTTTTCCAATTTCTCAGAATTCTCAAGCACTTGTGCACACAGCTTTTCTTCGCTAATCAAAGTCGAGAAAAAAGCGGGCTGTCCCCACGTATAAGGCTGTGTTTCTGAAATAGAAAGAATCATAGGACCAATTTCCCCGATCATCCCGTTTGGTCCATGCTGTACATGACCTTTATCAATATAGCAGGCTGACACCCCCACATCCGTATACACGACCGCAACCCGCCGCTTTTCATAGTCACGATTATCAAGTACCGCAGCGCAGGCTGACATTCTTGCCACATTATCTATCATAATCTCTATTCCCGGAAATCGTTCTGCAAGGAGATCTCTTAATGGCACATTATATCCCCAGCCCGGTGTGAGTACCGAATACTGCAGAACCCCAGTCGCCTCCTGAAAAACACCTCCGACGAACAGACTCATGCCGTATAAGAGTTCTCGACCGCCCGGTACTTCCTGCAGCATTTCTTCCGCTATCTGCTGTACCGTATTCAGAAAATCCTGCACAGAACAATCCATATGAAACCTCACTTTTTTTTGTGCGATCATAAAACTTCTCAGATCATACAAACATGCGGTCATCTCCTCCCCTTGCATTCCGATACACAGCAGATATCGCTGCATCCCGAACTGAAACAACTCCGGTTTTTTTCCGCCAATCTCTGTGGAAGGACCTTTCCCGGCTGATTCAAGCAGACCTTTTTCCATAAAATGATTCACAGCCTTCATCACGGTAGCCCGGCTAATTCCCGTACTGGCTGATACGTCATTGGCGGAAAGAGGTTCCGTTCCCCGAAAAGCATTCAGTATCGTAAGATAATTCCGTTTTTTAAGTGTATTTGGCAGCGCCGCTCTCTGAAATGATTCCATGCAGACTCCTCTTTCTCCTTTTGATATATGTCGAACAAACAGTAACGCGGACATTCATAATCACTTCACTGCCACCCATGAACGTTCAGACATCTATATTGAAACGTATATTTTGAAACATCTTTTTATAACTGAATTAATAGTACTTCACATCATCTTTCTTGTCAAGCAACAGAAAAAGCCCGTCATGAACGCATTCACATCACAATTCATGACAGACTCAAAACCAATCCGGCAATTCCCAATGGTTTTATTTTCCCGTAAGATATACGCTTTCTGCTTCACTATATACAACATTGGCCAAACCATTACTGGCGCGTTTCAGTTTCCCATAACTATAAAACAGATTGGGAACTGCATGATGATCTTCCGGAAACCCAAATCCTGCTGTATTTTTTTGAACATCTTGTGTACCTTCCATGATTTTCAGATCCAATTCTATGAAGTCCTGAAGGTATGGAAGCGGAAAAAGTGGTGCCCCATTATGTGCCGGCCAGATCCAGTCAAATTCATCGAGACGGGACATTAGTTTTTCCATATTTTTCTTATGCATAAGCGCTTGTTCTTTCAGCGCAGCCGGCTCATTACGTACAAACCAGATTACTTGTCCGCCCTCCAGTTCATCTCCGCAAAACAAATATCGCATCCGATCATCTAGGAATGCCACGCTACCCTCGCTGTGAGCCGGTATCGAAATCACCTCAAGGCTTCGGCCACCCAGCTCTATCGTCTCTCCCTCTTCAAAATACCGAATCTGATAATCGGGATACCGCTTATTGTTGTACCATTGTCTGTGCAGATCGTCAAAGGGCTCCTTTGCGTGCAGTGCCGCTTCCTTTGTCATCCAGACTTCCGGCCAGCAGGGATTTCCGCCTGTATGATCGAAATGACCATGCGTATTCACCGCCATGACCGGTTTTTTTGTGATTTTCTCTGTCACCTCACGTATGTTTCCTTCTCCGTCTCCGGTATCAATCAATACAGCTTTTTCCTCCCCCTCAATCAAATACATAAAATTTTTCCAGCGATTCGTGATGCACCAAGTGTCCGGTGCAATCTGCCAGTATCCGTATATCGCTCCACTCTGTGTCACATTTGTACAAATCACAGCCTCTTCTCCTTTCTTCTCTGATGTCTTGCTTCTGATGTATATGCTTTAATAGCAAGGAAGTGCTTATAAACATTTATTTTTCTCAGAATTTCTCCGCCGCAACTAACGTTGTATCTCCCTGCGCCTTTGCATCCCGATATCTCAGACATACAATCTGCTTTTCCATGCAGAGCCGCTCTAACCTCCCACTGTTTAAAAGCCTCTGCTCAGCCTCCCTGTTTTTTGCCACAGAATCTCCCTGCAGGACCGGATTATGAAATTTTTTCATTTCCTCACAATAATACGCCGGGTGAAGAATGTTAATATACTGCTGCCCCTCCTGCATAGAATCAAACCAGTCAGAATATGCCTGTTCATCCAAAGACAACGAATTTTGAGTCCCCAGATTTGGCTGATGTTTCTCTGAAAAAGTATAGAACTGTCTCTGATCCAGCAATCCATGCTTTTGGGCAAATTCTGTCAGAGCCTCCATAAGTCCCGGCACTATAGCATCCGGAAGCATATGTGTATCCACATACTCAATGTGCAGTCCCAGCTTCACCAGCCGGTCCAGTTGCGCCGAAATTTCCAGCATACACTCTGCCGTATCCGGCATGCGCTTTTTAAACAACATCGGATGCATGGCAAACACACCTCTTTCATCTACCAATGTCGGAATCTTTTTTGCTGGCAGCACACTATGAAAATCAACATCATCCCATTCACTATTCAATGTTACATGAAGCCCAATGCAGATTCCCAATTGTTTTCTCATTCGTTCCAACTCTTCCGCACCCGCTTCCATACACGGTGCTGCCGCCATGCAGGATACATTTTTCAGATACCCATTTCTTTTGACCGCCTGCAAAATTGCCTGATTTGCGGCCACAGCACTTCCGAAATCATCGGCCCGAGTAATCAGATATTTCATATGTCATATCCTCTCTTTTTTAAATCTGCTTCTTTCTTTTGCATTTCTTATTCCTTCTCTTTCTGTTCTTGTCTTTCCTGCAGGTCATGCATGATCGAATCATATTTTTTATCAAGATCATAGAGAATGACGATGAGGATTTCCACAATAGTCAGCGCCAACGGAATATACAAATATAAACTAGACACGCTTCCAATTGCTCTTGCTGACTGTTCTGCCGCCATGCCATTAAAGCCAGCCAGTCCCATGATTCCTCCCAGAACAGCAGAAATCAGTCCCTGCCCTATTTTCTGTCCAGCTCCGTTGGCACCCATCAAAGCCGCCTGACTCCTAACTCCTGTTTTCCATTGTCCATACTCGATTGCGGAACCAAGCATCGGCATGTACATCGTTGCCGCGCAGCTCTGCCCAATGCTTTTCATTACGGTGGCTGCCATAAGTACCGGAAGCGAACCCGGAATGACTATGATGATCAGACATCCCGCTAGCTGGATCGCAACACCCGTCAGCATAATATTGCGCTTCTTAAAGTGTTGGCTTAAAGGCAGAAGCAGAATACCGACAAACAAAAGAGGAAGTGTATATGCCATATTCAACATACCGGCCAGTTTCACATCTCCCAATACATACTGAGCATAGTATGTGTGCATCTGAAGACTTGCGACATAGACTCCCGCCCCGAAAATAACGATTCCCAATACCTCAAACCAGTATTTATTTTTTATGATACTTTTTAGTACAGTCAAAAATGGGACTTTCGCTTCTCCCGAAGTCAGATCATCCGGATTCACTCTTTCTTTACAGACAACACCTGTTATAAAAATAAAAACTGCACTAAGTATTGCATAGATGCAGGATGCAAGAATCCACGCCTTTTGGTTTCCGCCCAGAGCCTGTACAATATTCAATGTCACACTGGAGATGATAATTGTCATAATACTCTGTCCAATACTGCTCCACACGAATAATCCCGTCTGCTGTACCGTATCTCTTGTCATATATGTCGGAAGGCTCGTTAAGGAAAGCTGCATAATCGTATAAATCAAAGTCTGCGAAATATTATAGCTAAGAAATACATATATCAGCTGCCCCGTTGTGCCAATAGACGGCACTGTAAAAAGTGCCAACAGCCCGATTGCTCCAAAAATGGAAATACGCATTACCCATGGACGGCATACTCCCTGCTTTGTACGCGTTTTGTCAATGACATTTCCAAGAACCAGATCGGATGCCCCGTCAAATATCTTTGATATCAGAATAATCATCCCAACAGCACCTGCATTCAGACCGACTGTATTCGTATAAAAATATGTCAGAAAACCGGAGATAATTGCAAACAACGGAACTCCTCCCATTCCGCCCAGCATCATTGCGGCTTTCTCAACTAAACTAATTTTTTCCGTATATACCTGATTTGTTTTCATCACGTCCCTCTTTCCATCTCTTTTTCGTTGAATAAATGATATTTCCCAGATGTCCATCCTGCCGAAGTTGATTCACCCCCGCCGGATAGACAAAATATGCATCTTCACTTCCCATATCGGCAAAATCAAATACAAAGTTCTGTCCTGATGCCTTGCCTTCAAATACCGTTTCACAGCACTCAATCAGTTCATCTAAAATCCCGACCGGCACCTCCATCATCATATGACTTAAAATCCAATGCTTGATTCTCCCCCCATACTCCTCCTTTAAATGCAGCAATGCGTGATAATATTCTTCCAGTGAAGTACATTCTTTTAAAAACATGAAGGTAGAAGGGTTTCCACAGTCCCCCGCAAACAGACTCTGCGTCATTTCATCAAACACTGCTGTGAATCCCGGCGTATGCCCCGGCACAGACACTGCTCGCAGAATTCTTCCGCCGAGATTGAACTCCATTCCATTCTCAAGTATCTGCAGCTTCACCGGCCCCGGAGGCGTGAAATCACTTTTCCCCCAGTCAGCCGTCGGTCTTCCCTGTTCCGCTGCCATGGACGCCGCCTTTTCTGCAAACTCCATTCGGAGTTCTACCTTTGTCAATTCTGGAAATATATCTCTGTCCTTCTCAGAAAGATACACCTCCTCAAAATCATAACTTCCACTGGCATGATCCACATGTCCATGAGAAACAACCACGTAAATCGGAAGATCTGTCAGTGTGCTGACAAACTCAGCAACATTGCCGATTCCAGACCCTGTATCAAACAACAGCACACGTTCTGTCCCTTGTATCAAATACATAAAGACATTCGCCGCATCTTCAATACAAGTAATTCCATTTCCCACATCAGTTGCAATAAACAAATTCCTTTTCATTTTTTCTCCTTTTAGTTTTAATATATTGTTTTATAACTTAATATTATAATATGTTTTTATTTTGAAACTGTCAAGGATAAAATGTAAAAGCAACATTTATTAGTACAATTACATAAATTCAATTATGTTTTTTAATCATTTTGCATAAAAAAAAGCCTTCATAGAAGTAATCGAAACTTCCAAAGGCTTTTTTCTTTTATTTTTCAAACGCCAAAAACACTTTCCTTAAAACGCATGAATTAATCCGCACAACAACAGCCACGCCAGCCACAAACCAAATCGCCATACCAATTGCCATGAATTTCACACTCAGGCAGGTAACAGCCATTGGAATAATTGTTACGGCAAGCATCAAAATGGTATACTTAAATTGAATGATAGATAAGATCTCCCTATTCTAGCGTTTCATCTACTTCTTAACCGCAGTCTTTAGTATGGCATATCGCTTCACAGCAATACAATCTATGTTATTAAAAGTTACTACTTGCATAACGTACAGAGACGATTACTACGTGTTTCTTAATTTCATCAATCCGATAAACAATTGTAAAGCACTTCACAAACAACTGCCGGTATCCCCTACGAGCATACGCACCAGTTTTTCGTTCTGCCCCTCGCTGTGGAAATTCTTCTAAGCTCATAATCGCATTATCCAATGTGTTTGCTATATTTTCTGCAGCGTCGATTTCTTTGAAATCATCCGCTATATTTCCATATATTTTATCCAGTGTCTCTAACACTCTTTCCTGTAACTTAACATTGTATTTATCCAAGATGTTTCCTCCTTACCGATGCAAGTACCTCTTTTGCATCGTAAAGTTTACCACTTGAACTGTATTCATCTTCAAATGCAGCAATTTCTGCATCAATTTGATTTTCTTCTATCATTTTTTCATACGTTTCAATACTCATGACTACCAAATCACCATATCCATTTTTTGTAATAAACACCGGTTCCATTTTTGCATGACATATTTCTGAAATTTCATTTGTATTTCGAAGATCCGTAATTGGTCTAATCTGTGGCATATTCTCACCTCCTTCTTTGTACATAATAATAACACCATTATGTGCATTATTCAATCTGTCTTTTGTTTTTGCTTCCATCATTTTCAGTCATCCTCCTCCAAAATGCATAAAGAATAAGCAGTCCGCTCTCTTATACATTCATGCTCTTATTAATAGGGTAGCCCCGACAGACTTGTCGGTGAGATTATAAAACAGTAGAACCTGTTTGGAAATCGTATTTTAGATATTAGCACAAGAAAGCTTTAAATTCAAGCTTTCTATAAAAAAAGATCCACCCAGCACTGCTGAGTAGATCTTTTCAAATTTTATAACCATTTTTTTATCTGCGTATAAATTCCTTCTGCATCTAACTGGTATTTGTGAATCAATTCCACAGCCGGACCTGATTCTCCGAATGTGTCGTATACACCAATCTTCTTCACCTTCGTCGGTGCTTCTTCTGCAAGTACATCGCATACTGCAGATCCAAGTCCGCCAATTACCGAATGTTCTTCCACCGTTACAACTTTGCCACACTCTTTTGCGGCTGCCACAATCAGTTCTGCATCGATTGGTTTGATGGTATGAATGTTGATTACTTTCGCACTTACACCTTCAGCCGCAAGCTTCTCTGCCGCCTCTAATGCTCCGGATACCGGAAGTCCCGTTGCGATAATGGCAAGGTCTGTTCCCTCTCTCAGGACAACTCCTTTTCCAATCTCGAACTTGTAATCTGCATTATCGTTGATGACTGGCACTGCAAGACGTCCAAATCTCATGTAGACCGGACCTTCATGCTCATACGCTGCTGCCACTGCTGCCTTTGCTTCTACATCATCCGAAGGATTAATCACTACCATGCCCGGAATGGTTCTCATAAGAGCAATATCCTCGTTACACTGATGCGTTGCTCCGTCTTCTCCTACTGAGATTCCTGCATGAGTCGCACCGATCTTGACATTCAGATGTGGGTATCCAACTGAGTTACGAACCTGCTCGAATGCACGTCCTGCTGCAAACATTGCAAAGGAACTTGCGAATGGAACTTTGCCTGTTGTAGCAAGTCCTGCTGCCACACCGATCATATTTGATTCAGCGATACCGCAGTCGATAAAGCGCTCCGGATATGCTTTTTTGAACATTCCGGTCTTTGTTGCCGCTGCAAGGTCTGCATCAAGTACAACCACATCCGGATGATTCTTTCCTAATTCTACTAAAGCCGCACCATAACTTTCGCGGGTTGCGATTTTCTTTACTTCTGACATAACGCTGCGCCCTCCTTCTCTAAATCTGCCATAGCAACTGCATACTGCTCGTCATTTGGAGCGGTACCATGCCATGAAGCCTGGTTCTCCATGAAGGATACGCCTTTTCCTTTGATTGTCTTTGCTACAATTGCCGTTGGCTGACCTTTGACCGTCTTCGCCTCTGCAAATGCTGCTGCAATCTGTTCGAAATCATTTCCATCAATGTTGATGACATGGAAATTAAAACTTTCAAATTTCTGATCAATTGGATATGGAGAGTTTACTTCTGTAATCGCCCCATCAATCTGAAGGTTGTTGTTGTCAACGATCACAACAAGGTTGTCAAGCTTTTTGTGAGCGGCTAACATCGATGCCTCCCATACCTGACCTTCCTGAATTTCCCCATCACCAAGTAGTGTGTAGACTCTGTAAGAATCGCCGGACATCTTTGCGGAAATCGCCATACCAACCGCTGCCGAGATTCCCTGTCCAAGTGAACCGGAAGACATGTCCACGCCCGGAATATGTTTCATATCCGGATGTCCCTGCAAGTATGATCCAACGTGACGAAGTGTTGTCAGGTCTTCGACCGGGAAGAATCCTCTGTTTGCAAGTGTAGCATAATACCCGGGTGCTGTGTGCCCCTTTGATAATACAAAACGGTCTCTGTCTGCTTTCTTTGGATCCTTGGGGTCAACATTCATTTCTTCAAAAAATAGATAGGTGTAGAGATCTGCTGCGGAAAGTGATCCGCCCGGATGCCCTGATTTTGCACTGTGAACTGCCGTCACAATACCTTTACGAATTTCATTTGCAGTTTTTTGCAATTGTAACGTATTCATATTCTTCTCCTCAACTTTATATTGTAGTTACTCGAGACTAAGCTCGAAAAGACCTCGCTATCTTCTTGAACATTAGTAGTTCAAGAAGCATAAGTTCCGAATAACAACCATCACACTAACCTCGAAACAACCTCGCTAAGTGCTCTTGATTTATTCCCCAAAAACTGCGATATAATCTTTCTGGAATTTCTCGATTCCCTGATCTGTCAGTGGGTGTTTTGTCATCTGCTCAATGACGCTGTATGGAACGGTTGCGATATCAGCTCCTGCAAGTGCACAGTCTGTTACATGGATTGGGTTACGAACGCTTGCTGCGATGATCTGTGTGTTGATATCTCCTGCTACTGCAAAAATCTCTGCGATCTCTGCAATGAGATCTGTACCACGTGTGGAAATGTCATCTAATCTTCCTAAGAATGGTGAGACATAGGTAGCGCCGGCTCTTGCTGCAAGGAGTGCCTGATTTGCCGAGAAGACCAATGTAACATTTGTCTTAATGCCTTCTGCTGTCAATGCTTTACAAGCCTTTAATCCTTCTACAGTCATAGGAATCTTCACAACCATGTTTGGATGAATTGCTGCAATTGCTTTTCCCTCTTCGATCATGCCCTCTGCATCTGTGGTCGTTGCTTTTACTTCGCCACTGATTGCTCCGTCTACGATAGAAGCGATTTCTGCGATAACTTCCTCAAATACACGTCCTTCTTTTGCGATAAGTGATGGGTTTGTCGTAACTCCGCAGATCACGCCCATGTCATTTGCTTTCTTAATATCTTCTACTTTCGCTGTGTCAATAAAAAATTTCATGATAAATCCTCCTGATTCGTGTTTTCCTGTTATATTTCAAGTATAGTCTTCCCATGATCTAAGGTCAACCGCACTCATTCTTATTAATAATTTTTTCTATTTATAATCATAAGTTATTAATGGAATTATTTCCAGCTATTTCTTGTACTTTATTGCGAACATACAAATTCTCTGATATTTATTTATCAGTCTTATCATAATTATTATTAATAATAATTTGCAAAATGTTTATTTTTTTCTCGGATACGAGGTGGTTCCTCTCACGATAATCTTCGGTTCATACTCCACGTGATAGACACTGACCGGTTCCAGTTCCGCATATTTGGATCTGCGGGTCTTAATCTTCTTCATGATGATATCACACGCGTCTCTGCCCTTATAGATTACAAAATGTTCCACCGTCGTAAGTTCGACGTTTCTTAATTTTCCGAAGAGCGTATTATCACACCCCATCACAGAAATATCTCCGGGAATCTTTAATTTAGCTTCCGCTAATGCATCCATGATTCCAAATGCCACCATATCATTCATGCCTGCGATTGCCGTCACCTCCGGATGTTCAAAAAGCAGCTCCTTTGTCAGATGATAACCGATCAGATATTCCGAATCCACTCCCGGCAGACTTGCATCGGACTCTTTCGAAGCAGATTTCACAATCACATAGTCGCCGTAGCCTGCCGCCTGATACTCTTCTAAAAAGCCTTCCATGCGCTTCGACCGCTGCTTCTGTCTCTTTGTCAGCGCCGTTGACACATACGCAACTTTCTGGTGTCCAAGCTCCAGCAAATGCTGTGCCATAATCTTGCCAAGCTTTAAGTTATTCAGATCAACCGCATCAACCGCAAGACGTTCGTTCTGATTATTAATCACCACGATTGGAAATGTCTTTGTCAGTTCTTGAATCCGTTCCATAAAATTCACACTCGGATTACAGGTATAAATGATTCCCTCCGGATTCAGCGATGGCATCAGCCGGATGAAGCGTTCTTCCAGCTCCAGATTTCTCTGCGTATTGCAGATGAAAATCCCAAACCCTGCCTCTGCCGCCTGGGATTCAATTCCTTGAAGAAGCATCACATAATAGGGATTCGACAGGTTCGGGCAGAATACGACAATCAGTTTTTCCCGCTTATTCTCCCGCTGCGCCTTGCGCTTCGGGACAACATAGCCAAGCTCCTGCGCCGCTTTTTCCACCTTCTGAATCACATCTTTTGAAAATGAGACATTATATTTCTTATTGAGCACCATCGACACTGTCGCCTGTGAGACGCCTGCCGCCTGTGCCACATCTGTAGATGTCACTTTTTTCTTACTCATTTTAAAGCTCCGTTCTTCCTTCCAGTGCCCGAAGAAGTGTCACTTCATCAATATACTCCAGATCTCCGCCAACCGGAACTCCGCTTGCAATTCGGCTCACTTTAATCCCGGTCGGTTTCACCAGCTTGCTGATATACATTGCCGTCGTCTCACCCTCCAGACTGGAATTGGTCGCAATAATCACTTCATCCACATCGCCCTGCAGGCGTTCAATCAGCTCCTTGAGTTTGATATCTCCCGGTCCGATTCCAAGCATGGGTGAAATCGCACCATGGAGCACATGATAGACCCCGTCATATTTGCCGGTCTTCTCGTACGCCGCAAGATCCCGCGTTGTCTCCACAACCATAATCGTCTGATGGTCACGCTCTGAGTTGCTGCAAATCGGGCACTTCTCATTGTCTGTCAGCGTATAGCATTCCTTGCAGTAGCGCACATTGTTGCGCGCATCTATCATCGCATGGGCAATCGACTCCACCTGATCCTTCGGCATGTTGATCATATGAAATGCAAGCCTCTGTGCAGACTTCGGCCCGATTCCCGGAAGACCTGACAGCTTCTCTATTAAATTACTGATTTGACTGCTGTAATAATCCATTTAGAACATTCCCGGCATTCCGCCTGTCAGCTTTGACATTGCGGATGTGGACTCCTCCTCAACCTTGCGAAGTGCCTCATTCGTAGCTGCAACGATCAGATCCTCCAACATCTCAATATCTTCCGGATCTACAACCTCTTCCTGTAATTTCACCTTTAATACTTCACGTGTTCCGGAAACAGTTACCTCAACCGCATTACCGCCTGCTGTTGCAGTGAATTCCTTTGTCTCCATCTCTTTCTGCTGTTCTTCCATCTGGCGCTGCATCTTCTGCGCCTGTTTCATTAAATTCTGCATATTGCCAGGCATGCCTCCGCCGCCTGGAAAACCTCCACGTTTTGCCATGGTAAATCCCTCCTGTTATTTGATTAATTTTATTTTATGGTGAAAGCGTAAAACCGCTTTACTCATCTTCTGTGACAATTTCCATATGAATCATCTTCTCTATATCTACAAAGCTGTCTTCAAAATGTCTTCCTTCATCCACCTGTCTGACATCCACTGAGACCGTCTTACCGATTCGATTCGCAATGAGCGTCTCCAGCTCTTCTTTCCGATCTGGATCTGCAATTGCCTGTGCCGACAGATTATCCGGCAATACAATCAGCAGTGAGTCATCCCCGCCAAGACTCAGCTTCGCCTTCTTCAAAAATGTGCGCATCATTCCAGAGGTCTCATCTGCAATCGCGCGGAAATTCTTTACAACTTCCTTTACGTCTTCCGGAATTGCCTTGGGAAGCTCTACTTTCGGTGCAGGCTTTTTCGCTGTGGCGCCATCGCCACTGACATAGACCACTTTTTCAGTCATCTGCCCCGCATTTGCTTCCACGCTCTCAACCTTTGCCTCAACGGCGCGGATGCGGTCCAGAATCGAATCCTCATTCGTCTCCATCGCCGGAACGCATAATTTGATAAATGCGACCTCAAGCAGTACGCGCTTTTGTGTTGCATATTTTAGTTTTCCTGACAACTCCGAGAAAACTCTAATATAACGAAGAAGTGTATCATTGTCAATCATTTCCGCTTCTTCCTGCAGCTGCTTCATATTCTCCGTCGAGACATCCAGCACGTCCTCCAGATGATCCGAAGTCTTTGCCAGAAGCAGGTTCCGCAGATACCATGTGAAATCCGCCGCCAGCTGCGACAACTCTCTTCCCTGCATGATGAGATCGTCAATCATATCCAAAACCACAGGCACATTTCTTTCCAGCACATTCCGAAGAAGTCTGCTAAACACATCCGTATCGACCGCGCCGAGCACTTCCAGCACGAAATCATACGTCAGAGTTTCACCGAGATGGAACGCGATACACTGGTCAAGAAGACTCAGCGCATCACGCATCGATCCGTCCGCTACCTTCGCCACATAGCGCAGCGCACGTTCTTCCACTTCTACCTGTTCCGTCTCCATCAGCTCGCGCATACGGTCCGTAATCGTCTCAATGCTGATTCTCTTAAAATCATAATGCTGACATCTCGAGAGAATGGTAATTGGAATCTTATGAACCTCCGTTGTCGCCAGAATGAAGATCACATATTCCGGCGGCTCTTCCAGTGTCTTAAGCAGCGCATTGAACGCCCCCGCCGAAAGCATATGCACCTCATCAATAATGTAGACCTTAAACCGGCCTTCTGTCGGACGATACGCCACTTCCTCCCGGATCTCACGAATGTTATCCACACCGTTATTCGATGCCGCATCAATCTCTATCACATTCATCGAAGTGCCTGCGGAAATGGATTTGCACAACGCGCATTCCCCACACGGACTTCCATCGACCGGATGTTCACAATTCACTGCTTTTGCAAATATCTTCGCGACCGTTGTCTTACCGGTTCCTCTCGTTCCGCAAAAAAGGTACGCATGCCCGATACGATCTGCCTTAATCTGGTTCTTCAATGTAGTAATGATATGATCCTGTCCTTTTACATCCTCGAAATTATCCGGACGGAACTTTCGATAAAGTGCCATATATGACATATCTAATACCTCTTTCTCTTACTCATCGCCAAAGCTGATTCCAGTCAGTTTCGCTTCCTTGATGATACTTGCTTCCGGATCTACATATTTCAGCTTGCCGGCCACTTCTCCAAGCGGTACTTTGACAACCTCGTTATTCCTCATTGCAATCATATAGCCATATTCTTTGTTCAAAATCAGCTCCGCAGCCGCCGCACCTACGCGTGTTGCAAATACGCGGTCGTAAGCACATGGTGTTCCGCCCCGCTGTGTATGACCGGGCACTGTGATACGCACTTCCTTGTTCGTCTTCTCCTGAATCTGCTGTTCCAATTCGTAAGCAATCGATGGGAATTGACGTTTTGCGAGCTTCGTCTTATACTCCTTTTTCGTCAGTTGTGCATCTTCTTTGGAAATAGCTCCCTCCGCAACCGCAAGAATTGTAAATGGCTTTCCCGCCGCCGCACGTTTGTCAATCACATCTGTAATCACATCGATATCATACGGAATCTCCGGCAGAAGAATAATATCAGCTCCACCTGCAATTCCCGCATATAATGTAACGTATCCGACCTTGTGCCCCATAACCTCGATAATAAATACACGGCTGTGTGAGGTTGCGGTCGTATGAATCCGGTCAATGGTATCCGTTGCAATATCCACTGCACTCTGGAAACCAAATGTCATATCTGTTCCCCATAAATCATTGTCAATCGTCTTCGGAAGTGTAATCACATCCAATCCTTCTTCACGGAGCAGGTTCGCCGTCTTATGTGTTCCATTTCCTCCAAGAATCACGATACAGTCCAGATTCAGCTTGTGGTACGTGTGCTTCATTGCTTCCACCTTGTCCACGCCGTTTTCATCCGGTACGCGCATCAGTTTGAAGGGCTGTCTCGAGGTTCCGAGGATGGTGCCTCCACGGGTCAGAATCCCAGAAAAATCTTTCGATGTAAGCATCTTAAAATTCGAGTAGATCAAACCTTTATATCCATCTTGAAAACCATATATTTCCACATCATCGCGCTTCGAGAAAACGCCTTTTACAACGCCGCGCATCGCAGCGTTTAAAGCCTGGCAGTCTCCGCCGCTTGTTAACATTCCAATTCTTAACATTACTAAGTTCCTCCTTTGCATTTGCATACAGTAAGATTATACCCCATTTTTTAGATGCGAACAACTAGAAATAATGCTATACTAGTAAAGGAAATTCGTAAGAAATAACGAAAGAGGAGAAGAATCATGGCAATTATGAAACCATTTCAAAGCATTCGTCCAAGAGCAGACCTCGCTTCTAAGATCGCCGCGCTGCCATATGACGTATATAATCGCGCTGAGGCACGCGAAGTTGTCTCTCATAACAAGTTCAGTTTTCTACAGATAGACCGGGCAGAATCACTGCTCCCGGAAGATATCGACATGTACAGCCAACAGGTCTACGATAAGGCTGCATCTGTTCTGAACCTTATGATCGAAGACGGCTATTTTCTGCAGGATCAGGAAGACTGCTTCTACATATATGAATTAACCATGAATGGACACAGCCAGACCGGTCTTGTCGGATGTGCTTCCATCGATGATTATCTGAATGGAACAATAAAAAAACACGAGAACACGCGTGAAGATAAAGAGCTGGACCGCATCCGCCACGTCGATACCCTAAATGCCCAGACCGGCCCCATCTTCTTGGCTTATCGGGCACAGACAGAGCTGAACGATCTGATTTCAATTGAAAAAGCAGAGACTCCGGTCTATGATTTTATTGTCGAAGATGGCATTGGGCATAAAGTCTGGCTTGTAAATCGTGCCGACATTGTGAAGCAGATCAAGGAGATTTTCCATCGCATCCCCGCTCTTTATATCGCTGACGGTCATCACCGCGCCGCTTCGGCTGTCAAAGTAGGTCTCAAGCGTCGTAAAGAGCATCCCGATTTTGACGGAACGGAGGAATTCAACTATTTCCTCTCGGTCGCATTTCCTGACGAAGAGCTTCGTATCTACGATTACAATCGTGTCATAAAAGATCTGCGCTGCTACTCGCCGGAGCAGTTCATGACCATTCTCCGTGAGTCTTTCGAAGTCACACCATGTGGACAGAATCCTGTTCGTCCGGACCAAAAGGGCAGATTCGGTATGTACCTGGAAGGAAGTTGGTATCAGCTTCAGCTCTATGATGATCTGAAATCCGATGACCCGGTTGACGGGCTGGATGTGTCACTGCTACAGAAGCTTGTTCTGAGCCCAGTTCTCGGAATCCAGGACCCCAAAACAGATGCTCGCATTCGATTTGTAGGTGGTATCCGCGGACTTGATTTCTTAAGTGAATGCGTAGACAAGCAGGCTGGCGGTGTTGCTTTTTCTATGTACCCGACTTCAATGTCTGAGCTTCTTGCTGTTGCCGACGCCGGCAGGCTCATGCCTCCAAAATCGACGTGGTTCGAGCCAAAACTTCGAAGTGGATTGTTCATTCATCCATTTTAGCGTAATTGCTTTTGACATTTTATAGTGTAAGAGCTACAATAGAGCGTGGTTAAAGGATATCATGCTATTTAAGAAAAGATGGGAGATTATTATGGAAAGAAATGAACCATGCTGGTGTGGCAGTGGAATCAAATACAAAAAGTGCCATAAAGCAATGGACGACAAAATAAAAATACATGCATTAAAGGGTGAGATTGTTCCTCATCACAGCATTATCAAGACTCCTGCTCAGATTGAGAAGCTAAAAGCAAGTGCCGCAATCAATACCGGTGTTCTCGATTATGTAGCTGAGAGAATCAAAGCCGGTGTTTCCACAGAAGAGATCAATACCTGGGTCAACGACTACACCTATGGCCACGGTGCAATTCCGGCAGATTTGAATTACGAGGGCTATCCAAAGAGTGTGTGCACCTCAATCAACAATGAAGTATGCCACGGCATTCCAAGTGCAGACATCATCCTGCAGGAAGGGGATATTGTAAACGTTGACGTATCAACCATTCTGGACGGATATTTCTCAGATGCTTCCCGCATGTTCAAAATCGGAAAGGTATCTGAGCGTGCCGAGAAAATTGTTCGTGTCACAGAAGAATGCGTTGAGCTTGGACTTGCTCAGGCGAAACCATGGAATCATCTCGGGGATATCGCCGATGCCATCAATTCACACGCACAGGCAAATGGCTATTCTATCGTAGAAGACATCGGTGGTCACGGCATCGGACTTGCTTTCCATGAGGATCCATTCGTAAGCTACGTCACGCCGAAGGGCAGCGAGATGCTTCTCGTTCCCGGCATGACCTTCACCATCGAGCCGATGGTCAATGAGGGCAGTCCCGACTTCTTCGTCGACGAAGACAACGGCTGGACCGTATATACCGAAGACGATGGATTATCCTCACAGATCGAGTATATGGTGCTGATCACCGAAGACGGAGCTGAGGTACTGACGAAGTAATATTTGTGGGGGGCTGCTAGATGAAGTCCATCTGCGTGAACGGGCAGCACTGTGGCGGGGGACGTCATCAAGGTTAAGAACTGGTAAATAAAAAAGAGATGGATCTATGCGAATCGTGATGAGGCGAGCAAGAATCTGATGATTCTTACTCTTCACATCACTTGAAATATGCACTTGACGTGCATATTTCATCGCACAGCTTCATCTCTTTTTTATCAACCAGTTCTAGAACCTTCATGAAATGTCCCCCGCCACAGTGCTGCCCGTTCTCACAGATTCCTTCAAACCAGTTAGACACCCACGAATATTGGGGCTAATAGGCGAATTTGAAGCATAGTGGTGATTTCCTTTATATTTTGGAATAAAAATAAGATTAGACCCCATATGAATGTTAAATAATCAATTTTCTGTTGTTTCCGAAAACAATTCCTTTTCCACCACTATTTGTGGTGAATTATTGCATCCTTGTCCCCACATCCATATATTACCTTCATTATCTAAGGCAACTGCATAGTTATTCGTATTGTCTACATATATGTCACTATATCCTTCGCCTACAGTAATATAACCATCATAATAATCTATATTTGTTCCATCTCCCAACTGTCCGTATTCATTATTTCCTGTGGCTGTTAGTGTCCCGTTATTAAACAGTTCATAATTTGCATGCTCATTTCCAGTAGTTGTTGGCAAGAATGCTATTTTCTTTATATTACTTCCGCCTAAATCCTCCACTGCTAGATTTTCGCTGGAATCATCTAGATTAACTAGTATAGCATCTTTTTAATAACTCGACTATATTTCTTGCGTGTGTTATAATATCCTTAACATTATTTTTGGAGGATATTATCATGGGGAAAAAAGCATCAGCAATCGAACTTTCAAATGAAG
>JAQUVD010000053.1 GCA_028693555.1 Hespellia sp. | reverse complement strand
CAGCATACTGTTCTAAAATAGTACTCATAGAATCATCCTTTCGTATGAATGCAAAAACAGGGGAATTTAGTTCCCGATTGAGTGGTACATAGATACCGTATATGTGCATTATAGCACATGCATCTACAATAGGATGATTCTTGTTTCGTTACTAGGTTTGATTGCAGCCAGCGGCTGCGGTATGCTATAATTCAGCTACTTACAACAGTTCTCGTTGTATGGAAATTCTAGAGTTCAAGGCAGTTCAGCCAATGATCTCAATGATTAAAGAAATAGTTTCATATTGACATGCAGTCTGATATACTAGAAGTATAGAAGTTTTCTTGCGATATCTTCTTTTCTTCCTGTAATTTGGGCTATTTACAAAAGAAAAGGAGAAGACTATGGAAAACAAAAAAGCAATGACACTCTTAAGGGATTTAAAATTAACAGATCGGTTTCTGTTTGATGAAACAATGGAGATGCCAGAAGCACATCAGGCAATTCTTACGATTATCATGAGAAATGCGATACGATTACTTCCGAAAAATGAAGTTGAAAAACAATTACAGACCATGCCATATTTAAAATCTGTAAGACTTGATGTATTTGCGATGGATGATGAAGACAATGTTTACAATACGGAAATGCAAAAAAGTCGGAAACCTGATTTGCAAAAACGATCTCGATTTTATCAGGCGCTGATTGATGCGGGATTATTGCCGACCGGATCAACAGATTATAACTCACTAAATGATCTGTATATCATTATGATTACGCCGTTTGACCTCTTTGGGTATGGAAAATATCAATACACGTTTCATTCAACATGTGAGGAGGTTCCCAAACTACAGTTGGCAGATGGTGCTACACGAATATTTTTAAATACAAAAGGGAAAAATTCAGAAGAAGTGAGCGATGAATTAATTCAATTTCTACGATATGTTGAGAATACAGATGAAAAAACGGCAGAAGAATCGAATAGTGATCTAGTTAAAAAAATCCATGAGTGTGTAAAAAAAGTCAAGTCAAGCGAGAAGATTGGAGTGAAGTATATGCAGGCGTGGGAAGAAAAAATATATGAACGAGAAGAAGGCCGAGAAGAAGGTCGAGAAGAGGGGGAGGACAGATTTGCACAGTTGACAGCATGGTTACTGCGGTACAATCGGACAGAAGACCTCTCGAAGGCGACAACGGATAAGGAGTTTCGTAAAAAAATATTTCAGGAGTATGAGGAGCAGAGAGAGGAAAATCTAAGATGAAATGTACATGTAAGCAATGTGGAAAAGAATTTGAATTAACAGAATCGGAGATTGAATTTTATAAGAGCAAGCATTTATCCCTTCCCAAACGGTGTAAGGAATGCCGTGAAAAGAACAGGGAGGAGAAGCATTCGGAAGTGAATTTGAATCATCGGGGTAATCATTATAGTCATCAGGGTATGAATCTGGGCAGTAATAGAAGCCGGAAGAGAGTTTCACTTGTGATGGCTGTCATTTTCATGCTGATTCTCATTGCGTCATACTTTGGACCGAAATTCACACAACCGGCAAGTTCAAATAGCGCAGCAGGCAATGTGAGTGTAAGTGATACATATTCTTTCCGCAATCAGGAGACACTACAAGAGCATTACAAGAAGCATGGGATCGATATGGGATTTACGTCCGAGCAGGAGTATCAGACAGCGGCTGCAAAGGTGGTTGGGAATCCCGATGCTTTGCATAAAACCGAGGCAGAAGATGGGGATGATGTCTATTATGTGGAGAGCACCAACGAGTTTGTAATCGTATCTACGGATGGATATCTTCGGACTTATTTCAATCCGGAGAACGGAATCGATTATTACAACAGGCAGTAGAAACCAATGTTGTAGCTGATGTTAAATGGGAAGTGAAGAGTTAGAATGAAAGACAGAACCTATATATGCATTGATTTAAAATCATTTTATGCATCGGTTGAGTGCGTCGAGCGCGGAATGGATCCGAATACGACGAATCTGGTTGTGGCAGATGCAAGTCGTACAGAGAAGACGATTTGTCTTGCAGTTTCGCCATCGCTGAAGGCGTATGGCATTTCCGGGCGAGCCAGATTGTTTGAGGTGGTACAGCGGGTGAAAGAGGTGAATGCACAGCAGAAGGAGCAGATTACTTATATCACAGCACCGCCCCGCATGGCACTTTATGTGGATTACAGTACCCGTATCTATGATATTTACCTCAAGTATGTAGCGCCAGAGGATATTCATGTGTACTCAATTGATGAGGTTATGTGTGATGTGACAACCTATCTGAACACATATGAGATGACTGCGCGCGAGCTGGTTTCGAAGATGATTCAGAATGTGCGCGAAGAGACGGGAATTACGGCAACAGCAGGAATCGGCACGAACTTATATCTCAGCAAGGTTGCGATGGATATCGTGGCAAAGCACGTGGAACCGGATGAATACGATGTGAGGATTGCCGAGCTGGATGAGATGAGTTATCGAAGACTGCTTTGGAGCCACACACCAATCACGGATTTCTGGAGAGTTGGAAGAGGGTATGCGGGCAAGCTGGCAGCACATGGACTGTACACAATGGGAGATGTTGCAAGATGTTCTCTTGGAAAAGCAAATGAATTTCACAATGAAGATCTGCTTTATCGTCTGTTTGGCATCAATGCAGAGCTTCTGATTGACCATGCGTGGGGGTGGGAGCCTTGTACCATGGCGGAGGTAAAGGCTTATAAACCAAGCACCAATTGCATCAGCTCCGGGCAGGTTCTGTCGTGCCCTTATGAATCTGACAAAGCAAAATTGATTGTGCGCGAGATGACAGACCTTCTTGCGCTCGATTTAGTGGACCGGAAACTGGTGACAGACCAGCTTGTTCTGACGGTTGGATATGATATTGACAATTTGTCGAGCAGGGAGCGAATGCAGGGATATCGGGGAGAGATACAGACGGATCATTATGGAAGAAAGATCCCAAAGCATGCACATGGAACCGTGAATTTAAAGAGTGCCACATCTTCTACGAGACGGATCATGGATGCAGTTATGAAGCTGTATGAGGAGATTGTCAATCAGAAGCTTTTGGTTCGCAGAATTAACATTACGGCAAATCATCTGGTAGATGAGAACTCTGTAACGTATGAGAATGCATTTGAACAGATGGATTTATTTACGGATTATGAAGCCCTGCAAAAAGAGAGGCAGAAAGAGCGGGAAGAACTGGAGAAAGAGAGAAGGCTTCAGAATACGATGCTGGAATTGAAAAAGAAATTTGGGAAAAATGCAGTTTTAAAAGGAATGAATTTGGAAGAGGGTGCGACAACCAAGGATCGCAACAGTCAGATTGGAGGGCATAAGGCATGAGCGATGACAGGCATCAGTATGATGATATAATCAATCTACCGCATCACCAGTCTGCATCAAGACCACACATGTCTGATACGGATCGTGCAGCGCAGTTTGCGCCATTTGCAGCACTCACCGGACACGGAGCGGCTATTTTGGAGACAGCACAGGAACAGATGAAGCGAATCACAGAAAATGAGCAGAAGGTCATGATGGGAGATGGAGAAGTCATCACGGTCAAAGAGATATATGAGGTAGAACGAATCAAAAAAGAAAAAAATAAATAAAATGCAACACTTGGTACTTTTTTCTACTCTAATAGATAAGAATGTGAATTACATTCCACGAAAAAAGAGGAAGGGGGGGAAACTGCGATGTACGAATATGAGAATCAGTCAGAGCTTGTGCTTATCAAACGTGCAAAGAAGGGTGATACAAAGGCATTTGCGACGCTTTACGGAAGAATTTATGTGGATTTATACCGATTTGCTCTTTATACGATGCAGCACAGGCAGGATGCGGAGGACGCGGTAAGTGAAGCTGTTATAGCTGCATTTCAGAACATGAAGAAGCTGAAAAAGGAAGAAGCTTTTCGCAACTGGATGTTCACGATTCTGAGTAATCAATGCAAGAAAAAGTTCTCAGAGAAGTCAAGGATAGAAGATGAATTAAGTGAGGAAGTGATTTCCGGACAGGAATGCATTTCCACAGGTGAATCCCATCTTGCGGATTGCCACGATTTACATAAGGCACTTGAAAAACTGACGGAAGAAGAGCGGCTGATTGTGATGCTGCTTGCCATTGAAGGTTACAATAGCAGTGAAGTCGGTGAGATGCTTAAGATGAGCGCGAATACGATACGCTCGAAACAGAGCCGTTCCCTGGAGAAGATGAGGAATTATTTAGAGTAGAAAGGAGTGTGCGAAGTATGGATAAGAAATGGGAAGACCTGCAAAAGAAGATTCAAAATGATGCGGAGAATGAGAAGATAGAGATACCGGACACTCTGAAACCGGAGAATATCGAGACGCTTCTGCAATCAAAAGAAGCGCCGGAGCAGGAAAAGAAAAAGTTAAGATGGAAGACTGCTTATACAGGAATTGCAGCTGCAGCTTGCTGTGCGCTACTGATTGGAGGAATTTTTGGTGGCAGATTTCTGGTCAAAAACATGGTGAAGATGGCTGATGATGGAACGCCGGATGCAACGCAGGCGACCGGGACACCGGAAGGAACGATTGCAACTGCGAAGGATTATCAGGAGATTTATGAATATCTTCAGACACAGGAGGAAGAGATTGTTACTTACGGTGCAGAAGAGTCTGTGATGAATTCTGATGCAGTGGCATCGGATTCAGGTGCGGATACATCTTCCGCGGCAGGGAATGCGGGAACAGCAAAAGCAACTGCAGAGACGGATGGCGGTGGGTATTCGGATACCAATGTGCGGGAAGACGGTGTCGGAGAAGCGGATACTGTCAAGACAGACGGAAAGTATATCTACACGCTTAAGGATGGAATGTATCTGCAGATTGTTGATATTCAGAGTGCGCAGATGGAAGTGGCAGCGACAATTGATTTGTCTGCGGAAGGTCAGGTCAGTGAATTTTATCTGAAGGACAATCAATTGTATATCTGCTATACGGATTCCGGTACGGGGGATTACAATGCTACAACGAACACGAATATTAAAACATACGATATTAGTAATCCGGCTGAGCCAAAAGAGATCGCGCAAGTATCGCAAAGCGGACAGTATGATACGATGCGTGTGTCCGGTGATTACATTTATCTGATTAGCCAGTTATATGTATACAATCCGGGCGGCGCTGCCGATGATCCAAGGGCATATGTTCCAGTAGTTCAGGGAGAAGCGCTGGCTGCAGACAGAATTTATATGCCGGTGGTCCCGTCGGGAAAGCAGTACACCATCATTTCTGCCATCAATATGAACCAGCCGGATGAGGTGTGTGATACGAAGGCGTTGTTGTCGACATCGGGCATGTGTTATGTGAGTACAGAGAGCATCTATATGTGCGATCAGGTTTATTCGAATTCAGAGGAATATAGTCAGACATCGATCCGTAAGGTCAGTTACGAGAATGGAAAGCTGACAGCGGTTGGACAGACAAAGGTGCGGGGAACACTCAATGACACCTTCAGCATTGATGAATATGACGGGTGCCTGCGCATGGTTACGACCGTTACGCCACAGACGCGCTATAATTACGGCATCAAACCGATTGGGTCTCTGAAAGATTTTATTGCAGAGGATGCCGATGACGCGTCAGAAGAGAAGAAACAGACCAATGCACTTTACATATTGGATGAGAATTTGAAGCAGGTTAGTACGCTGGAAGGACTTGCAGAAGATGAACAGATCTACTCGGCAAGGTTTTTAGGCGATACCGCGTACTTTGTGACCTATAAGCAGGTGGATCCATTGTTTTCCGTGGATCTGTCCAATCCGAAGAAGCCTGTTATATTAGGAGAACTCAAGATTCCGGGATTTTCTGAGTATCTTCATCCTTATAGCGAGAATTTGCTGCTCGGAATCGGGATGGATACAGATGAGGATGGACTGACCACGAATGGTGTGAAGCTGTCGATGTTTGACATCACTGATCCGTCCAATGTATCAGAGGTAAACAAACAGGTCCTGAAGGATGTATATGGGAGCAATGTATTCTATGATTATAAGGCGGTCCTGATTGATGCAGAAAAGAACCTGATTGGGTTTTCGGCGCATGGAGACAGCCAGCATTATTATGTATATTCCTATGATGAGAGCAGTGGCTTTACCTGTCTGCTAGACCATGCAATCGGAAATAGCTGGTACGGAACGATTCGTGGGATCTATGCGGGAAATACATTATATATTGTAGAGGGTTATGCGATTGAATCTTACGATTTAACAACATTTGATAAGATTGATGATATTGTGTTATAGTATGTGTATGGAAAAGGAGTACGAAATATGATATTTGATACACATGCACATTATGATGATAAACAATTTGAGGAAGATCGGGAAGAATTATTGAATTCTATGAAAGAAAACGGCGTTGGCACCATTGTAAACAGTGGCGCCACGCTTTCTTCCTGTCAAAAAAGTATAGAACTGGCTGAGCGATACCCATTTCTTTATGCGGCAGTCGGGATACATCCGGACGAGGCAGGATCGTTAAATGAAGAATCATTTGCCTGGCTGAAAGCACAGCTTTCCAATGAAAATGTTGTTGCGGTTGGGGAAATTGGGCTGGATTATTACTGGGACAAGGAGAATCATGAGACACAGAAGCAATGGTTCATCCGGCAGCTGGCTCTGGCGCGGGAGATGCATCTGCCGGTGGTGATCCACAGCAGAGATGCGGCAGAGGATACCTTTGAGATATTAAAAGAATATGCAGCAGATTTGAAATGTGATATCCACTGTTATTCCTACTCTCTCGAAATGGCGAGAGAATATGAGAAGATGGGGTATTACATCGGAGTTGGAGGCGTCGTTACATTTTCCAATGCGAAAAAGTTGAAGCGCGTGGTTGCAGAAATGCCGATCGAGCGCATTTTACTGGAGACGGACTGTCCGTATCTGTCTCCATCACCGAACCGGGGAAAACGCAACTCATCACTGAATTTGAAGTATGTGGCAGAACAGATCGGGCAGCTTAAGAATATGAGCTGCGAAGAGGTCATTGCGCAGACCGAGAAGAATGCAAAAGAATTCTATGGGTTATAGAATGCAGAAGGAGACAAACATATGAAAGAACCTACACTGGGAAACCCACAGCATACAATCGAGGTGCTGCAAAAATATAATTTCTCGTTTCAGAAGAAGTTTGGACAGAATTTTCTGATTGATGCCCATGTACTTGACAAGATTATCTCATCTGCAGAGATTACGAAGGATGACTTTGTACTGGAAATCGGACCGGGAATTGGGACGATGACACAGTATCTGGCATGTGCGGCAGGCAAAGTGGTTGCGGTTGAGATTGATCAATCACTCATTCCGATTCTAGAGGATACTCTGAGTGCATATGATAATGTGCGCATTATCAATGAAGATGTCTTGAAAGTAGACATCGCAAAACTCGTGCAGGAGGAGAATGGCGGGAAACCAATCAAGGTAGTTGCAAATCTCCCTTATTATATTACGACACCGATTATTATGGGACTGTTTGAGAGTCATGTGCCGATTCAAAGTATTACCGTTATGGTACAGAAGGAAGTTGCGGACCGCATGCAGGTAGGACCCGGAACGAAGGATTATGGGGCGCTCTCTCTTGCGGTGCAGTACTATTCAAAACCTTATATTGTGGCAAATGTTCCGGCGAACTGCTTCATGCCGAGACCGAAGGTGGGGTCTGCAGTGATTCGACTGGAGCGCTATGATGAAGCACCCGTTGCAGTAACCGATGAAAAAATGATGTTCAAAGTGATTCGTGCTTCTTTTAATCAGCGCAGAAAAACGCTGGCGAATGGACTTAACAATTCCAGTGAACTGGATTTTACAAAGGAAGAGATTCAGCTCGCGATTGAAAAGCTTGGAAAAGGTGCCAGTATCCGAGGAGAAGCATTGACGTTGGATGAGTTCGCAGCTCTCACAAACATATTACTGGCAGAGGCATAAAACCGCCAGAATACTTCATAAATTTTTTATACTTCGTTTATTGTTTCACGAAAGCGAATTTAGTATAATGAAAAGGAAACCTTACACAGTGTTACTAGGAAGGAAAGGTGTATAGATGCAGGATACAATTGATACAATTTTATTTACGAATACTCCGAAGATTGAGAAATTAGCGCATTTATGTGAAGAGAATAATGCGATTGAGAGGGACCTTTATACGAAGTACGATGTAAAGAGAGGTTTGCGTGATCTGAACGGAAAAGGTGTCCTTGCGGGACTGACGAACATTTCCGATGTGTGTGCCAAGAAGATGGTGGACGGGGAAGAGGTTCCGTGTCCGGGAAATCTATATTATCGCGGTTACAATATCAAAGATATTGTAAAGGGATTCTTAGAAGCGAAGCACTTTGGATTTGAAGAGACGGCTTATTTATTACTTTTTGGTGAGCTGCCGAATGATCAGCAGCTGGCTGAATTTTATGAGACATTGGTGGAGCGAAGAACGCTGCCGCCTACATTTGTAAGAGATGTCATCATGAAGTCACCAAGCAAAGATATGATGAACAGTCTGACGCGCTCGATTCTGACGCTCTATACCTACGATGATAAAGCAGATGATACAAGTATTCCGAATGTGCTCAGGCAGAGCCTGAACCTGATCAGCCAGTTCCCGATGCTGATGGTATATGGATATCATGCATATAACTATAGACGCGGACAAGATTTATTTATCTACACTCCGTCACCAAAGCTGTCATCTGCAGAGAATATTCTGATGATGCTTCGCGAGGACCGCAAGTATACGAAGCTGGAAGCGAAGCTTCTTGATATGGCACTGGTGCTTCACATGGATCATGGCGGTGGTAACAACTCTACATTTACAACCCATGTGGTTACATCATCCGGAACAGATACATATTCGACGATCGCTGCGGCGATGGCTTCGCTCAAGGGCCCGAAACATGGGGGTGCGAATGTCAAAGTGACGCAGATGTTTGAGGATATGAAGGCAAACGTGGATGACTGGGAAGACGATGAGAAGATTCATCAGTATCTGGTTGACTTATTAGACAAGAAAGCCTTTGACAAGAAGGGGCTGATTTATGGGATGGGACATGCAATCTATTCTGTATCAGATCCAAGAGCAGAGATTTTCAAGCAGTTTGTTGCTCAGCTGGCAGAGGAAAAGGGATATACCAAAGAATATGCACTCTACGAGAAGGTAGAGCATATGGCTCCGAAAGTAATTGGAGAGAAGCGCAAGATCTACAAGGGCGTGAATGCGAATGTTGACTTTTATAGTGGACTTGTCTATGGCATGCTGGATCTCCCATCGGAATTATATACACCGATTTTTGCTGCAGCCCGTATTGTTGGCTGGAGCGCGCATCGATTAGAAGAGTTAAAAAATGTGGATAAGATTATCAGACCGGCTTACAAGCCGTTAGCGCCACATCGTGATTACATCAAGATGGATGACCGACTTTAAAAGATGAACCTGAACATGGGCAGGAAGGATTGACATAGTATATGAGAGATGAATTCTATTATCCATCGAAGGATGGGAATACCGAGATTCACACAATTGAATGGAAGCCGGAAGGGGAAGTGAAAGCTGTATTACAGATTTGTCATGGTATGGTGGAATATATGGAGCGCTATGATGAATTTGCGAATTTCATGTGCGAACAGGGATACTATGTCGTGGGAAATGATCACCTTGGTCATGGAAAATCGATTCAAAGCAAGTCAGAATATGGTTATTTTGAGAAAAAGTATGGCAATGTCTGTGTGATTGGAGATATTCATACGCTCAGACAACGGACGATGAAGAAATATCCGGAGGTTCCATATTTTATGCTGGGACACAGCATGGGGTCTGCGCTTCTCAGACAATATATCCAGATGTACGGAAAAGGTCTGGCGGGCGTCATCATTATGGGAACACCAAAGGAAGAGAAGAAGATCACCTTATTGACAGCACGATTTTTGTGCTGTGTGATGTCTTTTCTTAAAGGCGGGCATTATAAGAGCAAATTGATTGATAATATGGCTCTTGGAGTTTATAACAAGCATTTCAAGCCAGCGAAGACACGTGCGGACTGGGTGACAAGTGATCCGGAGATGTTGGATAAATATGTCAATGATCCATTATGCTCTTTTAAGTTTACGGTGAATGCGTATTACCATATGTTCGGCGGAATGCTCAAGATGCGCCGGAAAGAGAATTTTGCCATGGTTCCCAAGAATCTGCCCATTTATTTTGTGAGTGGAGAGAAGGATCCGGTAGGTGGATTTGGAAAAGGTGTTACCAAGCTGTATCATAAGTATAGAAATAATGGAATGACGGATGTCAGCCTAAAAATGTACCCGGATGCCAGACACGAGGTGCTCAATGAGGTCAACAGAGGACAGGTATTTAAGGATATTTACGGTTGGCTGGAAAGTAAACGAATGTAAAAATATTTCTCTTTCTTTCATAAAATAAACACATTTTGTTCACAAATTATGGATATACTAATTTCTAGATAGTTGGTAACAACTATCCCCCCTCATAAAGTACTGGTGCTTTGGGGAAACCTAAGGCACCGACTTTACTCTCAAATATTAAGTTGATAACGACAACAAGGTCATTTCCAATTGGAGATGGTCTTTTTTATTGTTAAGACGAAGGAAAAGTGAAAGTATGATTACGTTAAATGATTATCTTTATTCAGGAGATACGGTGCTAAAAATCTTGCAGAATTACTCACAGGATCTTAAGAAAGCTGCGAAGGAAACACACAATCAGATTGACTTGATGCATTGTAATTTTCTGCTTCAGATAGCAGAACTTTTAAGGCACAATGATTTCCTGACATTTCAGTCACAGAAGCTTAGAGAGTTCTATAAATATATGGCAAATGAATATCCGTTTCTTGCATTTACATTTAGGGGCAGGATTAAATCACTGATTCGTGCAGAGAATAAATTCAACGGATATATTGTGGAATTTATTTATGACTATTATAAAGAGAACGGAGCATACCCGCCGCTTCCAGAATTGAAGAAGCGGCTGAATTGCTTTCGGGATCTGATTGCATACCGGGTTGTAATTTCAATGCCGAAATGCCATTTGAAAGAAGGTGCCGACGCGGAGGAAGAGGAACTGAAATATCTCTATGATATCGCAAATAAGATGCCGGAGTTTCTAGAGGAACTCGGTTTTACTGCAGAACCGTCTTCCATTGAGGGCGAAATCGATTCGCCGTTGTTAGACGAGAACGTTCGGGCATATTATAAGGATTACATTCAAAATACAGAGCCTTATGGATATCGTTCCTTACATATTACATTCTATGATAATATTGCACGCTGCTACTTTGAGGTGCAGCTTCGGACAAAAGCAATGGATGATTATGCTGAGATAGGACCGGCAAATCATTTGGGCTATGAAAAGCGCCAGGAGAGCGAGCGTGCAAGACGAGACACCATTCCAGAAGGCGAGAGCATCTATTTTGATGAGGCTTATGAGAGAGGCTTGCGTTTGCAAAATCTTACATTGTCCAAGCTGGATGTCAATATGTTCTCGGCGGCGGATAACTCACTCATCAATGACGGCTGTGGGTTGTATCGTGGCCGCTTGATTCTGCCGTATGAGCATTTGTCGAGATTTCAGAACGATGTACTGGATTAAAGTACATCGTTTCGGATCTTTATTTCCCGACCGGGAAGGTGATTGTTACTTTGAACAAATCACCATCCAAATACAGCTCGAAGGTTCCGCCCTGCAGCTCGGTCAGACTCTTGGCAATGGATAAGCCAAGGCCGCTTCCTTCGGTGGTGCGTGATACGTCGCCGCGGATAAATCGTTCCGTTAATTCATCGGCTGAGATATTCAGTGCCTGTTCGGATACATTTTTTAAGGAAAACTCGGCTTTTCCGTCGGTGAACCGCAGATCGGCATAGATACGGGTGCCTTCCATCGCGTATTTATAAGCATTTCCGTAGATGTTTTCTAAAATTCGGCTCAGGCGTCTGCCATCGGCATAGATAATGACGGGAGCCTCCGGCTTGTTCATGACTACGGTGAGATTTCTGGATTCGAATTTCTCAATGAACTCGCCTTCAATCTGATTCAGCATTTCCACGAGATTAATATTCATCATCTCAAGAGTGATGTTGCCACTGCTGACTTTGGAGGCTTCCACGACATCCTCGGTCAGTGTTTTTAAGCGCTGTGATTTCTGCTCTAAGATGTTGATGTATCCAACAATCTTCGGATCACTGAAGTTTTCCCGTTTTAATAGGTCAACGTAGTTGATGATCGAGGTCAACGGGGTTTTGATATCGTGTGAGACATTGGTAATGAGGTCTGTCTTCATGCGCTCGTCCTTGATGCTTTGTCCAACGGCGGCATTGAGTCCGTCGCCGATATGATTGACCAGTGTGGCAACCTGAAGATCATCGCCCCTGAAATGTTTCGTGTTGATCCGGTATGCTACATTTCCTTCAGAAATTTCACGGATACCGGTTTTAATTTGTTCGCGGATGATGGCCTTCTGTATGAGGTAAACGGTCAGGACGATATCTGTGAAAAGTACGAGGAATATCGGATAGACCGAGTAATACGTTACTGCTGCAAATAGATGCAAAACAGAAAGAAGGATCATGGCAATCAAAATCTGGGAACTTTGCTTTCTGCTGCTCCAGAATCTGCGTAAAAATGCAGTAAACGCACGCAGCATCCGCCTGAACAAAAGGCATAAATGCCTTAAAAGGCTGTTTTTCCATATCGTACCGGCCTTAATCCGGCGCACCAGACTCAGCCATCCAATCAGGAGAAGAGCGATCGTTGCAAGTGCACATCCTGTGGTGACTAGGAATGTTCCTGCACCAATTCGCGTTGAATTGATTGAATAGGAAGTGTTCAGATAGTAATCATCCCACGTATTTAAAATCAAAAACATGGAGGCAAACCATAGACCAGCCAGAATAACTGCAGCCAATTCGGTCCATATCCGGTCAAACATATTCAGCGTGACTCTTTCGCGGCGTCTGTTTCTGCCGGCTATGATGGTCATCCATACCACTGCAGTTAGAAAGACGAGCAGCGAAGCGATGGCAAAGCAGATCAGCGGAATCATATATGGCATGAACGCCAGGTATTCCTGTCGGTCTGTATAGAAGGTGTCCTGTATTGGCAATGTAGTATCTACCGCCATGACAAATGTAAAATCAGTAAGGATAGCCTCTTCGTCTATATCGATCTCGTGGAGACGCCAATTGAGGGCGTTTGTATCCAGGTTGGATTCAAATCCTTTTAAATCCGGTGTAACGACCACGTAAGCGCCCAACTTTTTGAGTGATTCGATATTCTGTACAGACTTATCATAATCAGAATATTCGGAGTGGTTTGTGTATACCTTTTTATTCGTTTTATCCAGAAGCAGATAGGTCAGATTCGAATTTCCTTCTGAGAAATCATTCTCCGGGTACTTGTAAGCATAATAATCGGCGGAGATACCATCAATTGCAGTATTTAAGTAACTCATCATATCCGAAAGCCGACCATTCCATTCGGGATTCTGATTTGCAATGTCAAGAATGCTGTCAGCACCATCTGGAGAATAACTTTCCGGCAGCCAGGAGGAAATGGTCCAGCAATCGGAATAAATCACTTGATTATCTTCATTTAATATAGAGAGCTTGTCGATCGAATTGCCATCATAAAACTGATCGTACAGATCACTTAAGATTTGATCGGAGGAGATGCCGTTTTCGTCGGAAAGAGAAAGGGCAAACTTTAATTTGTCTTCTTGGATCTGACTCTTGAATGCATCAAATGTTTCGTAATGATAGGTTCCGTCCGGTTTTTTACATACAATGATGAGCGAGGGATCGGAGTCGGTTCTGGCATTATAATCCCAAGTGGTCAGTTCGCCGACGGTGTAAGCAAATCCAGAGGTGTTTTGGCCACTGACATTTTCTTCGTTCTCGTTATATTCCTTCAGATCTACCAGCTTATTTTCATCATAGCTGCCATTCGTCTCGAACAGGGAGGCAATGCGAAGCTGGTTGATGATATCTGTTTCATAGCCGTTTAATGTATTAGAAAATCCCTCAGACTGTTCATAGGGCTGCGTTTTGCTGTTGGCGATGTCGTGCCATGTATAGTTATTATTGATACCGCTTAAAATGATAATGCCGCAAATGACAGCGGTAACGGTTGACGAGCATACCAGTATGGATAAAACAGCTTTTATCCAAGGACTTTTATACCATTGATTCATAGTGACTCCCTTCATAAAGAAAAAACTCTTTTACTGCTTTTCGATTTTATAACCGACGCCCCACACGACCTTGAGATAGCGGGGATCTTTCGGGTTGATTTCTATTTTCTCACGAATGTGGCGAATGTGTACGGCGACTGTATTGTCGGCGCCGATTGCTGCCTCATTCCAGATGGATTCATAAATCTGCTCGATGGAATAGACTCTGCCGGCATTTTTGACCAGGAGCAGAAGAATATTATACTCAATCGGAGTCAGCTTTACAAAGTTACCATCAACCTGCACCTCTTTTCGACCATCATCAATTGTCAGACCTCCAAGGGTGTATATTTCTGAAGTGTCTTCTTTTACATTGCCGCCGAGCATTGTATAACGCCTTAGCTGCGATTTGACTCTTGCTACGAGCTCTAAAGGATTGAAGGGCTTGGACAGGTAATCATCAGCGCCGACATTTAACCCGAGTATCTTATCTGCATCTTCGGACTTGGCAGACAGGATGATAATGGGAATACTGTGCTCTTCGCGAATCTTCAGCGTGGTACGGATTCCATCTAACTTTGGCATCATGACATCAATGACCAGCAGATGGATATCCTCTTTGTTCAGTATATCAAGAGCCTGCATGCCATCAAAACCCTTAAAGACATGAAACCCCTCCTGTGTTAAATAAATTTCAATTGCATCTACGATATCTTTATCGTCATCACATACCAAAATATTATACATTTTCATCACCTCACTTATAGTATACAAGATATCGCAGAAAGTTTAAGGAGAATTATGCAAATTTCTTATAAAATTCTTAAGATATTCACACAAACATCCTGGGAAATATGTTAAAATACAAATATTAAGAGATGCGTGTTAGCAAAAGGGGATGGCAATATTGTCAGATTTATATCGATTACAATGGAATGTGCTGGGAAATATAGAGGAAGGACGCGAGAATCTGGGGAGTTCGATGCCAGTCGCTGTCTATCGACTGATGGAATACAGTATGCGGGAGGCGTTAGAAACGGAATATGGAAAAGAGGCGTCCGCAGAGATCTTTCGAAAAGCAGGGGCGGCAGCAGGTCGTGAGCTGGCAGCAAACGCGCTGGATCTTTCAAAAGATATCTATGGAGTGGTTGCACAATTACAGGGCCTGTTTAAAGAGCTTCAGATTGGTGTACTTCGTGTGGAGAAAATGGAGGAGGAGACAGGGACGCTGTATCTGACGGTCAGTGAAGATCTGGATTGTTCCGGCCTTCCGGTGACCGGGGAGACAGTCTGCTTTTATGATGAAGGTATGATTAAGGGAATTTTGGAGGCATATACGAACAAACAGTACGATGTACGAGAAATCGATTGTTGGTGTACCGGTTCCCGTGTCTGCAGATTCCGCGCCTGTGTCAAGGCGTAATTATGGAAAAGAACAAAGAATTGACAGCGTTTGTGTCAGAGATTATGAAGAAGTGTGATGGCGCACAATTGAATATAGAGGAATTTGCGGAGGAAGATCGTGAATTAGTGAAAGAACTGAATAAGCTGAGCAGATACAATTTTGAGGCAAAAGCTTTTGCAAATGAGATTGCTGAGGGGAATTTGGAGAGCGAACCACCGGCACAGGACAATGCTATTTCGTGGCCGTTTCGCGCACTGCGCTCAAGTCTTCTGCATCTGACATGGCAGAGTCAGAGAGTGGCTGCCGGAGATTATAATCAGAGAGTTGATTTCCTGGGAGAGTTTTCGGAGGCATTTAATGACATGATCCATCAATTGTCCATTCGCGAGAAGCGCCTCCGGCTGACTTCTGAACATCAGTCAAGGAAACTGAAAGAGATGGAGTCCATTGCATACAAAGATGAAGCGACAGGGGCGTACAATCGCCGTTATTGTATTGCGTTGATTGATGAGATTCTTGAAAACCGCATTCCGTTTTGTTTGGGCTATGTGGATTTGAATAATCTGAAGGAAGTAAATGACAATTACGGGCATGATGCCGGGGATACTTATATCGAAGAGGTTATTTCCGCGATTAAGCGTGTGCTTCGTCAGGATGATGTGGTCTGTAGAATTGGCGGAGATGAGATCATCACGATTCTCTACCATTGTACAGAATCCAAGGGCATTACACTGCTGGAAGCATCGCAGCAGCAGATTCTTCAGTTTGGAAAGCAACAGAATTGGGAATTATCCATCAGTTATGGTGTCGTAGAAGTGGGAAGTGATACCGACTATCAGACACAGCAGCTTATCAAAGAGGCAGACCAGCGGATGTATGAATTTAAACAGGCATATAAGAGAGAACATCATCTGGTCTTTCATTGAATTTCGGCGAAAGGACGCTTACTTACAGAACACTTGCGTATGCAGGTGTTTTGTTTTACAATAGAAAACATGGAAAATATAAGAGAATTATTAGACAACATTTTAAATAAAGACTTTGTCGGTGGAACCATCAGCAGCCCACGGACAAAGGGGCAGATACAAAAGATAAAGGTGCGCCCGATCTTAAAAAGAGAGGACCTTTATTTTCAGTTGGAATCATTTACAAAGACGCAGGCATTTCATGAGAATCTACGCCCGGAGGAGGCGGCAGAGAAATGCACTTCCTATATGGAAGAATTTAAGCAGATGCAGATGATGACAAAGACAGAGAATCATAACATACGGATCAGCAACAAGGGGAAAGTGACGATTCAGTCCAAGAAGCAGCAGGGCTGCAATCGACAGGTAAATATGCAGCATAACCGCGCGAAGAAATATATTCTCGAAGAGGGAATAGCAGTCCCATTTCTGATTGACCTTGGGGTGATGACACAAGAGGGGAAGATTGTGCGGACGAAATTTGACAAATACCGGCAGATTAACCGATTCCTTGAATTTATCGAGGACATCCTGCCTCAGCTGGACAAGGACAGAGAGGTTACGATTCTGGACTTTGGATGTGGAAAATCTTACCTTACATTTGCGATGTACTATTATCTGCATGAACTGAAAAACTACGATATTCGTATCATTGGACTGGATTTGAAGAGCGAGGTAATCAAACACTGCAGTCAGCTTGCAGTCAAATACGGATATGAAAAGTTAGCATTTTTAGAGGGGAACATCGCAGATTATACAGGGGTTGATGCGGTCGATATGGTTGTGACGCTTCATGCCTGCGATACGGCAACTGATTTCGCGCTGGCAAAAGCGATTGGATGGAATGCCAGGGTGATTCTGTCTGTGCCATGCTGTCAACACGAATTGAACGGACAGATAGACAAAGAGAATGCGAAAATGGCTCCTGTGATGAGGTATGGTCTGTTAAAAGAACGTATGTCGGCACTTTTTACGGATGGTCTGCGCGCAGATTATCTGGAACGTGAAGGGTATGAGACACAGGTGCTGGAATTTATTGATATGGAACATACACCGAAGAATATTTTAATTCGTGGTGTGAAAAACAGGAAACTTGCAGATAATAGGGAACATTGGGAGCAAAAGAACAAGGAAATTCAAGAGTGCACCGCATTTTTGAAGGTGGCTCCAATGCTCGGCAGGTTATTAGATGATGGAGATCGGAAATAGATGAAAATAAAACAGATTCTGACAAGGATTGGGGTTCTGACAGGCGTATTTGTTGTGACAGTTCTGATTATCAGTATGCTTACAAATAAGGGGGCAGGGAGCAAGGTCTCTGATCTGGAGGCGGCGACTCTGCCGGGAATTCATTTTGAATTTGAAGGACATGCGGTCAATCATGTTGCCGGATATGTCGATGATATGGATATCACAGCGATGCGGGATACGGTCATTCCAATCGCGAATGACGGGACGCTTACGATGCAGCTCGACAAGCATGGAAATACCATCGATGGGATTCGTTATGAGATTTATAATCTGACAGGTGATGATAAGATTACAGAAGGAACGGCTGTTGAGAAGGAAGAAGCTGTTGTATTTGATCTTCGAGGCGTGCTGCAGGAGGTACAGATATCGGAAGCTGTGATGAAGGTGACATTAACGGTTGCGAAGCGAGACATTTATTACTATCTGAGAGTGAAAGTCCCGGACAACCTTTCGACCAAGGCGTGTCTTGATTTTGCGAACGATTTTCATAACAATACCATGAATAAGCAAATGCAGCCCTGGGTAGAGAGATATATTGAATCGGATGCGGAACGCGCGGATAATACGACCTATCAGACGGTAACAATCAGTTCTGACATTGATAATGTGATGTGGGGCTCGCTGAATCCGACCGTGTCATCGGATGAGGTATGGAGCATTAAGGAAAGTAATGAGACATATACATCGATATTAGGGGAATATCAGGTGAGCTGTGCCGATGAAAATGGCAGTATGCAGACATATAATGTCCGGGAATTTTTTAGAATTCGTGTGGAAAGCACTTCGGTGTATCTGCTGAATTACAATCGCACGATGAATCAGGTGTTTAACGGTCAGGTATCCGGAGCGGTCAGTGACAAGGGAATCCTGCTTGGTATTACAGACTCCAATCTTGATTATGAAGTGAATTCGGATGGAACCATTGTTTCGTTTGTGCAGGAGCGTGAATTGTGGACATACAATAAAGAGGAAGACGAACTTTCCAGAGTGTTTCGGTTTGCAAGTGATGGGGAGAGCGATATCAGGTGCGGCTATAATCAGCATGCGGTCCGGATTATCAGTATGGATGATGACGGAAGTACAACGTTTGCCGTCTATGGGTATATGAACCGTGGTGCGCACGAAGGTGAGGTTGGTGTCGAAGTCTACTACTACGACATTTCGAAGAATTCCGTGGAAGAGAAGGCATTCATTGCATCGGATCAATCCTTTGCAATGGCGGAGGAAGAGCTTGGAAAGCTTGTGTATTACAGCCACGATCAAAATACGCTTTATGTGCTTGCGGGTGGAACCTTGTATCGGATCAATCTCGAGAACAGTAAACAGGAAGAGGTTGTAACCGGGCTGGAAGAGGGACAGTATACGGCTTCTTCGGACGGACATCTGGTTGCATACCAGGAGAATGGTAAGCTTGATACTTCAACAGCAATTAAGGTGATTAATCTTGAGACCGGAACAGAGCAGGAAGTGACAGTTGGTGATGGGGACTGTATCAAACCATTGGGCTTTATTTTCAATGACTTTGTCTATGGTCTGACGAGAGAATCGGATGCGGGAAGCACAATTTCAGGTGAAACGCTTCTGCCAATGTATAAGCTGGAAATCCGCAATCGTAAAAATGAAGTTGTGAAAGATTATCAGGTGGATCAGGCGTTCATTATGGACATTGCGATAAAAGATAATCAGATAATCGTGAATCGTGTGACAAAAACAGATAATACTTATACAGGAATCGCGGCAGATTATATCACGAATAATGAGGAAAAGAGCCAGAGCAATATTTCACTGGAATCGTATACAACGGATCAGTTTGCGAAACAATACAGACTGACTTATGCAGATGGAATCACTGACAAGTCACCGAAATATCTGACACCCGGACTTGTGGAAACAAAGCGCGATCTGACGGTCGCATTTAAAAGACAGAACAAAACGGAGAAATATCTTGTCTTCGGTACCGGAGAAGTTGCCGGCATCTACGATAAAGCAAGTTATGCGATTGCAAGTGCGGATGAACTGTGCGGTGTAGTTATTACTACAAGCCAGAAATATGTGTGGGTGCGTGGAAACCGTGATCTTGAACATCAGACGGGTTTTGCATCATTTACGATACCGGAAGGTAAGACTTCATATCAGGCATGTGAAGAACAACTGGCACAGTTTCATGCGACGAAGGTGGACCTGACCGGATGTACAATTAGCCAGGTATGCTATCTGATTGATCAGGGAATTCCGGTGATTGCGATGACGGATGCAAATACAGCGATATTACTGACGGGATATACAGAGTCGACAGTTACGTATATTGATCCTGCGAGCGGTAGTGAGAATACGGTGAGTGTGGATGATATGAATGGTATGGTGGCTGGAAGCGGAAATACGTTTATTGGGTATGTGCGGTAAGTGCATGATTGTCGGACTGGTTGAAGAACATCATGCTCCGCACACGCAGACTCCTTCAAGACAGACGACAACGATGGATATGAATGTTCCGGGCTGGTGGGCAAGGACAGGGAAAGTGATAGTTGTTGTATATCTGTGATGTGGAATTTTACATGGTTCATTGGGCGGATTTGAAGTATAATGATGGGATTATTCCAAAAGATTGGCTCCTTGAATCAATACTCATCTTGTTTGGGCTTTTTTTACTGAAATATGTTTCTTAAATCCAAAATAACCAGGATTTGCTTTATATTTTGGAATAAAACGGATTGAAACCAGTTATCTCGCCCCAGACATTTCACGAAAATTATAGAGCTACTTAAGAAAAACAAGCGAAAATGATGGAGTTACGCTCCGGCATTCTCGCTTGTTTTTATTAAGTAGCTCTATAATTTCATGATTGTTCGCGGCAGCATAATTCTCCGCGCTTACCGATGGTCTTCAACCAGTCCGACAAACATGAATTTAAGCAACATTTTTTTTGAAAAGTACGTTCTTATATTTCTCAAGTGCAGACAGAAGAATCATTCCAAGTAGACCGCATGATATGACTTCTCCGGCACCGACGCTTAAGCACATCATCCAGATTGGAAGTGTAATGCCGTATGCATATCGAAGTACGAGAGGTACAACAATTGTGTTGGCTGCGATTGGTCCGACCGGTGCAAGAAATTTGTTTTTGTTGCGTAGCTTGTACGTGATAATGGCTCCGACCAGTGTTGCAAGACTTCCGAAGATGATATCCGGCAAAATTGCACCACCATAGATGTTACCGATGAGACAACCGAGGAATAATCCTGGGATGGCTGCAGGTGTGAAGAATGGCAGGACTGTGAGCGCTTCTGCGAAACGAACCTGTACCTCTCCAAAACTGAGTGGTGCAAAGACCACTGTGAGTACCACATAGATCGCAGCAATCATTGCTGCCTGTGCGATGAACAGCACTTTGTTATTACCTTTTAATTCTTTCATTCTTTTGTTCTCCTTTAGTTTTGTTTTACGTGTGGAAGGTCACGAACACACGATTTAATTTGACCGTTTTCTATGCTAACACGAAAGATAGTTCTTGTAAAGTAGGATTGTAAAAAACGATATAGGCTATGCTGGTCACAAGGGCATGAAAAAACTACCCGAATACTTTGAACGGTATGGGTGGTGTTTCAAAACAGACATCAATTTTCCCTAATATTACTACCACCTATTTTAAACCTAGTATAGCATCTTTTTAATAACTCGACTATATTTCTTGCGTGTGTTATAATATCCTTAACATTATTTTTGGAGGATATTATCATGGGGAAAAAAGCATCAGCAATCGAACTTTCAAATGAAGATA
>JAQUVD010000080.1 GCA_028693555.1 Hespellia sp. | reverse complement strand
GATGCTCGTAAGAGTAAATCCTTGGAATAAAAATTCAGCTGATGAGATTGATCAGGTTGTCAGTGCAGGAGCGGATATCATCATGCTTCCAATGTGGAAATCTGCGTCTGATGTAACAAACTTCTTATGTATGTGAATAAGATATTGAGCGATTTAAATATGGATATCTATAAATCTAAGAATCAATTTATTATAGATGCAGTTGAGGCATATTGCAAAATGTTAAATCAAGATGATCTTACAGTAAATGCAACAATTGAGCGGGCTAGAAGAGAAGGCTATGTTACTAGGAAGGATTTAGATGAAATTAAAAGAGATATTTGCAGTAGAGTTGTTAAAGAAGTGCAACAGGAAGTAATATCTATGTTAGGAACTGCTTTAGCTGCAAAACAGTCAGTAAATTAATTATGTGACAGAATTAAAATCCAGGCAGGTTGTATATGTAAGATATCAGAATGCTGATGGAGATTATGGAGGATATAGTGTAGTAATCAACAAAGATTATGTATATGGAGAGACCGTTTCATGGTCAAGAAATGCAGATGCCTGCTATAATGCTGCCAGTATTTCCTATACGGCAAAGCAAGATAAAACGTCCTATGTTTCTGTCACAAGAAAGCAATATGTACAGAATGTGTATGTGAAATATCAGGATGCGAATGGAAATTATAGCGGTGATTGGGGACTGGCAAAAAGTCAGAATCTGTATTATGGTTCCAGTTTTGAATGGTCATACGGAGGAAATGATTGTTACGATGCAAGTTCAATCGGTCTGTATACCGTGACAGAGGCAAAGAACCACTATATCTATATTTCCAGGAAGAAGTATACAGTCAGTGTAAGTGCAGGTACTGGAATTGAAAGTGTATCTGGTGGAGGCAGTTATTATTATGGAGCAACTTCTACAGTGGATGCAGCTGTGAAAACAGGTTACACGTGGAAAAACTGGAATGGGACTTATACTTCCATTAATAAAAGGTATTCCTTTATTGTGGTAGGAAATGTAGCATTAACTGCAAATGCTGAAGCAAATACGTATTATATTGTATTTTATCCAAACGGTGGAAGTGGGACAATGACAACAATGACTTGCAAGTATGATCAAACATATACTTTACCGGCAATGAGTTTTACACCACCGACACATCCTTGTACTTACCTTGGGTGGAATACGGATGCCAATGCTTATTCTGCAAGTTATTCTGAAAGTCAGCAGATTCGAAACTTGACGAGCATAGATGGATATACTTTCAATTTTTATGCAATATGGGATTATGCACCGGATCTAACATGCAGTGACAGGTATTTTACCTTATATGAGGCAAAAATGGGCATTATTACTGAGGCTGAGCTACTTAGAACAGTAAAATCGACAGACAGGGAAGATGGGACAACGCAGATCAGGGTCAAGAACTATTCATTGACTATGTTCACAAGCTTTACAAGTTCAGGAGAAGTGGTAATTACCTATACAACAACTGATAGCAGAAATAATACGACAGAGAAGCAGGTTAAGGTTACGATAGTTGATACTGATGCAACAGTAGAAGGTCCGATGGATTTTAATGGGAAGAAGCAATATGCAAGATTTATCGATTCAAGCTATTATTTGATGTCTTATGATAATGGTGGGTTAGAATCGACATCAAAGTGGAAAAGTGAAATAACTTACCGGGATACATTGTCTGTAGCTATGAATAATGTGAAAGGTGAAGATGGTAACTGGTCGCATACAGTGCAAACTTGGGAGTTTTCTAAGGAGGATATTGAGCAGGTGAAACAGTATGTGAAGGATAAAGGGATGGGGAATTCAAAGATAGAAGGCAGACTTATTTACTTATTAAATGTATTTAGATCGAAGTGAATTGTTAAATTCATAAATTAGATAGGTGATATAGAAAAAGAAAAGGGCAAACATGATATTTCTAGTTTGCCCAAGATCTTTGTTTAGATAAATTTTCGGTCATACAAGCGAGCAGCATTTAGAACAACAAGGACAGAACCAACATTATGAACCAGTGCACCTGTAATAGGATTCAGTATTCCTAAAACAGATAGAACAATTGCTACGGCATTGATACACATAGAGGCGGTTATATTACCTTTAATCGTGCGAATGGTTGCATTGGATAGCTTTTTTATATAAGGAATTTTTTCAATATCATCGCCCATGAGTGCAATATCCGCTGCTTCGATAGCAATATCACTTCCCATACCACCCATGGCTATACTTACATTTGCCATCTTAAGAGCAGCGGCATCGTTCACACCATCTCCAATCATACAAACAATTTTTCCGTCCTGTTGGAGGTTTTCGATACTTGAAACCTTCTGTACAGGAAGTAAGTCAGAGTGGATATTTGTTATTCCAATCTGGTTTGCGACATACTCAGCTGTAAGTCTGTTATCTCCGGTCAGTAGGACTACATCGGTATCCATTGAACGAAGCCATTGTACAACATTTTTAGCATTTTCTTTTACGGTATCGGAGAGGGCAATGATTCCTATAGCAGATGTTTCTTCGCCAATTATGATGGATGCCTTCCCTTGATTTCTAACGGAATCCAGTTTTTGATTGATGGAAGAATCAAGCACAACACCATTTTCTTCCAAGAAATTTGCGTTGCCACAATAGATTCTTTTGCCGGATAAAACACCGGTTACACCCTGGCCTGGAATCATCTGAAATTCGGAGATCTCAGAAAGAGTACAATTTTTGCTTCTGGAGTATTTAACAATTGCTTTTCCAAGAGGATGTTCCGAATAGGATTCTATGGATGCTGTTTTAAATAAAAGCGAGGTTTCATCTTCAGTAGAAGTAAGTGATATAACATCAGATACCTGCAAATCTCCGTAGGTCAGGGTTCCGGTTTTGTCAAATGCAATACAATCAACCATTCCCATACGCTCTAGTGCTTCACCCGATTTGATTAGAACCCCATGTTTGGTTGCCTGACCAATGGCTGCCATGATGGAGGTAGGTGTTGCAAGTGCAAGTGCACAGGGACAGAAAACCACAAGAACGGTAACAGCTCTAACAATGTCCTTTGTTATGATATAGGCAGCAATTGCAATTAGAAGTGCAATGGGAACAAGCCAAGTTGCCCACTTGTCCACTATTTTCTGCATTGGAGCCTTTTTGTTTTCTGCTTCTTTTACCAGAGAAATCATCTTTTGAAGGGAAGAATCATTTCCAACCTGAACAGCTTTGATATCAATCGTTCCGTAGCAGTTCATAGTTCCACAAAATATTTCATCATTTATCGTTTTATCAATGGGAAGTGATTCACCTGTAATGATAGATTGGTCTATGGAAGAAGTACCATTTACGACAATTCCGTCAACAGGAATTATTTCGCCAGGTAATATACGGAGTAAATCATTTTTTTGTATCTGTTCAGCAGGTATCATTATTTCCAGAAATCCATTTTCCTGAGGAATCAGTTTTCTTCCTTGAGTTGGTATCAGCGAAATAAGTGTACCAATTCCTTTTTTTGCACGAGCAACTGTCATGTCCTCAAGAATTGCTCCAATTGCCATGATAAATGCAACTTCTCCAGCAGCAAATAATTCGCCAATGATAATAGAAGCAAACATTGCAATAGTAATCAATAAGGCAGAGGAAATCCATTTTTGATAGAACAGGCGCGTGATGGCAAGATACAATAAGGGTAATCCTGAAAGAAACACAGTTATCCAGGCGGGATCAACTGGTAATTTTGTATCGGTAAGCATAAGAACTAAGCTTATTGCCAAGAAGATGCCAGATACAATTGTCATTTTAGTTCCGGCTAAGTAATCAGTAAAGCGTTTCATTTTTGTAATTCCTTTCTTGATATAGTAGTTAAAATATAGTACATTGTATATGAAAACTAACATATTGTTCAGTATCTATTATAGTTTATCTGCTAAGGATATCAATAAATAAAACTGGAAGAATGTAAGTTATGAAACAAATTCAAGATTTTGTACGGAAAGGAAAGGTTATGGACAGGAGAATTCAAAAAACAAGAGATTCGATTTTTATGGCTTTTAGTGGATTACTTTCTAATAAGAAATATTCACAGATAACCGTTCAGGAAATCATAGATGTAGCTAATATCGGGAGAAGCACTTTCTACGCCCACTTTGAGACAAAAGACCAGTTACTGGATGAGTTGTGCCGTGATATATTTGAACATATTTTTTCGGAGGATTTATCATCTGAAAAACATCATGATTTTTCTGGAGGAAAGGATTTTGAAACTAGAATAACCCACATTTTATATCACCTGAAGGAAAGTAAACATGATATGAAGTCAATACTGACTTATGAAAGTGCAGAAATTTTCTGGAACTATTTTAAAAAATATCTTGAAATATTATTTGCTGATTTTATAGATGTGGAAAGATATCATAATGTACCAAAGGAATTTCTGTTAAACCATATGGCAGGAAGCTTTGTGGAAATGGTAAAGTGGTGGATGGGAAAGGGTATGAATCCGGAACCTGAGGTAGTAACATCATACTTTTTGGC
>JAQUVD010000011.1 GCA_028693555.1 Hespellia sp. | reverse complement strand
ATAAAAACAGCCTGAATCTGACGTTGTATTTGTGAACCTGACTTTAAAATGAGGCCAGGTCGAATACTTGTGGGTAAATCAGTAAAACGATGTATTAATTTATCATTCTGTCAAACCAATAGCATAATCATTTATAATCTAACAAAAAGATGTTATATTTGATGTAATAATGATGAGAGGGAACAATGAGGATAAGAGACTATAAATCTACGGATTGTACTGAGATTGCTCAGCTTTTTCATGAGACAGTCCACGCAGTAAATGCAAGAGATTACACAAAATCTCAGCTTGATGTCTGGGCTGACGGCAGGGTAGATATCACTGTCTGGAATCAATCATTTTTAGCGCATCACACGTTGGTAGCAGAAGAAGGCAACACGATGGTTGGGTTTTGTGATATGGATAGGAACGGGTATCTTGACAGGCTGTATGTTCACAAGGATTATCAACGAAAAGGTATAGCCACAGCACTTGTAAATGAGCTTGAAAAGCAGATTGCAGTGTATGGCATTTCTCGATTTACTACGCATGCTTCTATTACAGCAAAACCGTTTTTTGAAAAACAAGGCTATATTGTCATCAGGGAAAATACGGTTGTTCGTGATGGTATGGAACTTATTAACTATATAATGGAAAAATACTTAAATGTTATTTGAGAGAAATAAGGAGTGATTCAAATGAGTAAAAAAAGGCAATAGGTGGCTCTTTCGGAGCAATTGCAATATTATTGGTATCACAAATAATGGCACAAATGATTGGGAGCCTATTTGTAATCATTAAGTTTCCAACAGGTGTTTGTAATATAATTGCCGGAATCTTATATTTGCTGTTATCGTATGTATTGCTTAAGTTATTAGCTGAGAAGATTTTGAAAATGGATTTGAAAGAGCTGGGAATTCCCAAATTCCATATAAAATCAAAGTGGATTGTCGTTGCAGTGATATTACCGATCGCTGTTACAATTATTTACCTGTTTTTCCCCGGAGAATTTGGAATAGAATCTTCGGTTGTAGCACTTGGCGGATATATGATTACGATCCTATTGACTGTAAGAATGATAAAGAAAAAAAGGTGATTTCGTTATCCAAGAATTAGATACTTAGAGAGAGTTAGAAAGGAGAACAAGTGATATGGCAGTTTCGAATATAAAAAGAATTTTTCAGGCTGATATTCAAAAAGTCTGGAATGTTGTAACATCTCTTGATGACTATGCTTGGCGTAGTGATTTGAGTAAAATTGAAGTCTTAAACGATAATCAGTTTATGGAATATACGAAAGACAATTATGCGACAACCTTCACGATTACCGTGAGTGAGCCAGGCAAGCGTTGGGAGTTCGATATGGAGAACTCGAATATGAAAGGACACTGGACTGGGATTTTTACGGTTAAGGATGGAGGAACCGAGATTGAATTTACGGAAGATGTCACAGCGAAAAAGATGATTATGAAACCATTTGTGAAAGGTTATTTAAAGAAACAGCAGGAACAATACGTAGCGGATTTGCAAAATGCGCTATCTTTATGAAATGGGAATTTCATTTTCTTCTTGTGATTATATACAAAATAAGGTTGAATAATTTTGTTAAAATCACGATTATTAGAAGATGTGAATAAATTTGTTGACAATATTGATAAATGTTTATATAATTTTCCTATAATTATTTATACGTATAAATAAACCTCTTGAAAAGAAAAACAAAACATTATTTTTTTTCTTATATCATTTATACGTATAAATGAAAAACAGGAGGTAGGAAAATGAATAAAATCAGAGAAGTATTTGAAAGAGGGGAGGGGATCTTACAGTTAACACCCACATGGGTTCCAAGGCCTTTTAACAGACCAGGGAAACGATTACGATTACATCCGGACGATTATTTTGCAATGGGAATGGAACGTGGAGCAATCGTAGAGAGATGGTTCAGTTCTATTACACATGTAGAAACCAAAGAGGCCGGCGAGCATGAAGGTATGAGTTTTGTTAACGTAGATGATAATCCGGAGCATGCGATATTGTTTAAAGATTTCATCGATGAACTCGGAAGTGATCTAATCGGGCAGGAACTCGTTGATACTTATGGAACTTGGCCTATGTATTCAAAGTTCTATGATTATCAGAAGCCATTGTTCCATCATATTCATCATGCGGAAGAAGCGTGCAAGAAGGTAGGAGTTCTGCCAAAACACGAACATTATTACTTCCCGAAACAGTATAATAACCATCTTGGAGATATGCCGGTAAGCTATTTTGGTTTTGATCCATCTGTCAGTAAGGAAGAAGTAAGAGAAAGATTAGCAGATTATACGACAAGAGATACAAGAATTACCGAATTATCAAGAGCATTCCGCATTGAGCTCGATACAGGGTGGTATACACCTGCAGGCGTTGTTCATGCGCCGGGTTCTCTCTGTACATATGAACCACAATGGAACAGTGATGTTATGGCTATCTGGGAAAATGTTGTAAACGGAGAAGTATTTCATTATGAAGACTTATGCGGATATTTACCGGAAGAAGATAAGAACGATATTGATAAAATCCTTGAAGTGGCTGATTGGAATTTAAACACTGCGATGGATTATCGGAAACGCTTCTTTAGACGTCCATGTACAGAACATGAGGACGATAGTTATCTGCAGCAGTGGATTGTATACGGAAATGAATATATCGGTGGAAAAGAATTGACGATTGCGCCGGGGAAAATGGCATTGATCAAAGATCCAAGTGCATATGGATGTGTAGTAATTCAGGGACATGGGCAGATTGGAAAATATAAATGCGAGTCACCGACACTTATTCGGTATGGAGAACTAACAGCTGATGAATTTTTTGTGAGTAAGGATGCAGCAGCCAAGGGAGTCATAATTACAAATGATTCCAAGTATGAGCCACTGGTTTTATTAAAACATTTTGGTCCTGACGGAAATATTTTAAACGCGAAATAAAAGAAAGCAAAGGTGATAAGCATGAATAAACTTGGTATATTTATAAACTTCTGGGAAAATAACTGGAATGTTGATCATATCAAATATATGAAAAAGGCAAAAGATATAGGATTTGACATTCTGGAATTTCAGGCTCAGCCTCTTCTTGATATGTCAAAGGAACACATGGAAGACATGAAAAAAACGGCAGCGGATCTGAATTTAGAATTGACATATAGTTTGGGCTTGAATCCCCAGTATGATGTTTCAAGCATGGATGAACAAGTTCGGAATGCCGGGATTGAATATTTGAAGAATATCGTGGAACATGTCGGCTATATGGGCGGAAAAATTATTTCGGGAGTAAGTTATGCCGGATGGAGATGCTGCTCTGTTGATTCAAACGGAGACAAAAAGCATTTGCTGGAAAATTCTTTGAGATCCATGCGGAAAATTGTGAAAACAGCAGAAGACAATGGTGTTATCTATGCAGTAGAAGCTGTTAATCGATTTGAAGGATGCCTGATTAATACAGCAAAAGAGGCTGTTGAGTATGTAGAGCAGATTGATTCGGACAACATCGGCGTTTTACTGGATACCTACCATATGAATATTGAGGAAAATAGTTTTTGGGATGCCATTCATCTGGCTTCTGATAAACTTGTTAGTTTCCATACAGGCGATAATAATCGCAGATGTCCGGGCAGAGGACATATTGATTTTGATGAGATATTTAAAGCATTGGCAGATGTAAAATACGATGGTAGAATTGTTTCAGAACCTTTCGTTGCAAAAGGTGGAGAGGTTGGAGAAGCCATTGCAGTGTGGCGGAATTTAGAATCGGATATGTCACCGGAATACCGTGATCAGGAAGCTGCATATATTTTAGATTTTGAAAAACAGTTGATTCATTATTATAACAAATAAAAGAAAAGAGGAAAAGAAAATGAAAAAAATTTCAATTAGTTCATGGGCGATACCACAACATATTGATGAATTATGTAAAGGAGCAAAAAAGATTGGATTTGACGGAATTAGTTTAGGCGGATTTGCTCCTTATGGTGCTGATGCAGATTTACAGAAGACACCGGAAGAAGTAGAAAAGTACAAAAAAGCATTTATCGATAATGGGCTGCAGGTTGCCGATTATGCGATTGATCTTTGGAGTTATGATGCGCTCACGCAGACAGGTGAGTGGCGTGCAGCGTACACCAGAGCTCTTGAATACGCGAAGACCTTCAATATGACAAATATTATTCGAATTGACACAGATTCAAAGCCGGAGTTGCCTGAAGGCATGACATATAAAGAAGTGAAGGAATTTTACATTAAGAACTTTAAGGAGATGGCTCAGGAGGCAGCAACATATGGCTTTGAAGTAGTATGGGAGTTTGAACCCGGATTTATTTTAAATGAACCATCTAATATTGTGGAAGTAGTAAAGAAGGTAGATGAGAAGAACTTCTCATTGCTGTTCGATACATGTCACGCTTATAACGTTGCACTTGGATTAAATGGGATTGATCCGGAAGTTTTAGATGGCGGAATTATGGAGTTTATAGAAATGGCAAAAGGACATATTGGCTTCGTTCATTTGATTGATGCAGATGGAACGTTAAATCATGATAATACATCGGAACACGTTCCTTTCGGAGATGGCAAGATTGATTTTGATGAAGTTGTTCCGGCATTGATGGATATTGGAGGATACAAAGCTGACTGGTGGGCAATTGACCTTTGCGAGTGGCCAAATGCATGGGAAGTAACTGAAAAATGCTATGAATTCGTAAATATGATTAATCAAAAGTATTGTAAATAATAGTCTGATGTTCAAAACACAGGAGGTTAAAGTTATGAAAAATAAAATGAAAGTCATGAGATTCATGGAGCCAAAAGTTATGAAATATCAGGAGGAAGATATTCCTACAATTGGTGAAAATGATATTTTGATTAAAGTCAAATCAGTCGGAATTTGTGGATCGGATTTGGCGTATTATTATGGAGAAAGTCCGCTGGATACTCCGGATGGGCATGGACCGTTGATTTTAGGACATGAAGGCTCCGGTGTGATTGCAGAAATTGGTGAGACAGCCAAAAAACTTGGATTATTTACATTGGGAGACAGAGTAGCATTCAATCCTGTGCAGCAGTGCAATGCGTGTCCAGCATGTATGCGAGGTGAATTTAATGCCTGCTCACATGTTGAGGTGGTTGGTACAAGTGTAGATGGCGCAATGGCAGAGTACGTAAAGGTTCGGTATACGCATGTATATAAGATTCCGGATGCAGTTTCTTTCGATAAAGCAGCAATTGCAGAACCACTGGCATGCTCAACGAATGCAGTAAATAGGTTAGAGGTAAAAATGGGGCAGACCGTTGTTGTATATGGCGTTGGAGGAATCGGTCTTATGATGACACAGTTAGTTCGTGCAGCAGGGGCGGGAAAAGTAATCGTCGTTGCAAGAAAAGATTTTGGTTTAGAAAAAGCGTTAGAATGCGGAGCTGATTTTGTAATAAACAATTCAGATACGACATCACCGTACTATGCAACAAATGTTTCTGAAAAAGTAAGAGCGTTCAATAATGGAGAACTTGCAGACAGAGCAATTCTTGCAACTGGAAATATGAGTGCGCTTCAGGACTCATTGACTGTAACAGGTGCCTGCTCGACCGTTGTTTTCTTTGGCCTTCCGAGCCCGAAAGATGTGCTTTCTGTTCCGGCGTTAGCAAATCTGAAATCTGAAAAAACATTAAAGTTCGCATGGCTTTCGCCACTTGTATGGGATACAGTCTTTAAAGTAATTGAATCCGGGCAGGTAAATCTAGATCTGATTATTACAAATAAATTCTCTTTGGAAGATGCAGAAAAAGGTATTATTTATATGCGTGAGTCAAAGGAACCAAAAGTAAAGGGGATTATTGTTGTAGATCCGGAATAACAAGAGGACAAAGGAGAAATTTTAAAATAGAAAGCAACGGTAGAGTGATCTTAAAATTTCTCCCATTTTTTTAATGTTTTATTTATACGTATAAACAAAGGCGGAGGAGATATGTCAAAAAAAATAGTTTATGAGTTAGAAGATATCTCAAAATCATATCCTGGCGTAAAGGTGTTTGAACATTTAAATTTAGATGTTGAAGAGGGGGAAATCCATTGCCTGTGCGGCGAAAATGGAGCGGGAAAATCCACACTTATAAAAATATTATCCGGCGCACATGCTCCGAATTCCGGGACAATTCGATTTGAAGGAAAACGGTTAACAAATCTGAATCCGCGTCAGGCTATGGAAATGGGAGTGCAAACGATTTATCAAGAGCACAACCTGTTTATGGATCTTAGCGTGACGGAAAATATGTTTTGTGGAAATGAGATTGTAAAAGGTTCAGTGATTGATCGACGCGAAATGAAGCGGCAGGCAAAGGCTGTTTTACAAATCTTGCATTCGGATATTGACCCTGATGAAACCGTAAGCTCATTAGCAAGTGGAGCGCAAAAAATGGTGGAAATAGCAAGAGGGCTGATACAAAATGCGAAAGTGTTAATATTGGATGAACCTACAGCATCATTTAGCAAAAAGGAAATCGAGCATCTATTGGCGTGTTTAAAAGATCTTGCTGCTAAAGGAATGAGTATTGTGTATATCTCGCATCATTTAGAGGAAGTATTTGAGATTGCAGATAGAATTACAGTTATACGGGATGGGCAGAAAATCTGCACAAAACCCAAAGTGGAATTTACGGAGCAAGGATTAATTAGTGAAATGGTGGGAAGAGATGTCTCTATGTTTTACAATCGAGAAAGAACTGTGATAGGAGAGATTCTCTTTGAAGCAAAAGACATTACCGGCAATGGAGTAAAAAAATGTTCAATTACAGCGAGAGCTGGGGAAATAGTTGGAATTTACGGTATGGTTGGTTCTGGAAGAACAGAATTTGCGGAAGTTTTGTTTGGAGAGAAGAAAAAAGAGAAAGGAGAGATTTTCATTAAGGGAAGCAAGGTTCAAATTAAGAGTCCAAAGGATGCAATCCATCGTAAAATGTGCTTTATCACAGAAGACAGACAGGGGACAGGATTATTTTTGAATCATGCTTTGGATAAGAATATTCCGATAGCAAAATACACATTGCAAACGGGTGCGCTTGCACTGCCGGCACAAGATACAAAACTTGCGCTGGAATATATTTCAAGCCTTGGGATTGTTACACCCGGAGTTGAACAAAATGTAGTCAATCTTTCAGGTGGAAATCAGCAAAAGGTTGTTCTTGCAAAGTGGTTTGCAACAAAAGGAGATATTTTTATTTTTGATGAACCAACTAGAGGGGTCGACATTGGTGCGAAAGAAGAAATATATAAGCTGATGGTCAAACTGTTAAAGGCGAAAAAGACAATTATTATGATTTCCTCGGATATGCTGGAATTGATTGCAATGAGTGATAGAGCGCTTGTAATGAGGAAAGGAAATCTTGTTGCAACTGTAGAGAAAGAAGAATTAAGAGAAGAAGTTCTTTTGCAGTATTCGATAGGAGGAAATGAGATAAATGGATAAGAAAAGTAAAATGAAAAAAATTTTACATCATGAAAACACACCAATGCTACTCGTGCTGTTTGGTATTGTAGTGGTAATTGTAATTTTGGAAGGCACGATTGTAAGAGGTGGAACCTTTTCTCAGGTAGCATTTATTAAAGGATCTAATATTGCAAATGTTTTAGTTCAGATTTCGGTGACAGGTATTATGGCAATTGGTATGACAATGGTCATGATAAGTGGCGGTATGGATCTTTCTTGCGGTCAAATGGTTTCATTTGCGGGATGTTTGCTAGCACATTTGGTTGTAAAGACAGAGTGGGCAACTGTTCCGGCTGTCATAGCAGTGATTGTGGTATGCGTGCTGTTTCAGATGGCTATGGGGATCATAATTTCAAGAACCAAATTAGAACCGTTTATTGTATCATTAGGCTTTATGAGCATCTATCAGGGTCTTTCATATCTGATTACACAAGGTCGTGAAATTACAATGGGTGATCAGCTTGGATTTATAAAGAATATGAAAATCAGTTTTGGTGAAAATCGTTTTTACCTTGGAATGTCGGTGATGTTACTTATTGCATTGACCATTATCATGTGGCTGATACTAAAGTATAGTAAATACGGCAGATGGGTATATGCGGTAGGAGGAAATGAGTCGGCTGCATATCTTGCCGGAATTCCGGTGAAAAAGTTCAAAGTAGCTCTTTATGGATTCAATGGTTTGTTTATTTCAATTGCAACACTTACACTGCTGGCTCGTGTTGGCGCGGGCAGCCCGCCAATGGGAAGCGGAAAAGAAATTGATGTCATTGCGGCGGTTGTTGTTGGTGGAACGGCTTTGGCAGGTGGAAAAGGAAATATGTGGGGAACCTTTATTGGTGTATTACTTTTGGGAAGTATTTCAAATGCACTGAATATACTGGGAGTTAGTCCTTATTATCAGTATATTATGAAGGGGTTATTGATTTTAGTTTCTATTTATATTGGATATATTGGTGGAAAAAAGAAAACAGCGAGATAAGGAGAAAAGTTATGAAAAAGAGATTATTAGCAGGAATCATTTGTTTTATTTTAGTATTTTCGTTAGCGGCATGTGGAAGTGTATCAAACAGTACAGGATCATCCTCTGATTCCACGGGACAAGCAGGAAGTTCAAATAGTGGTTTAGAGGGAAAGAAGATCGGATTTATTAATGCGGGCGCAGATGACTATTATGCAGCGTTTGGCGATGCACTGGTAAGACTTGCAAAGGAAAATGGTGCAACCGTAACAGAACTTAATTCGAATTATAGTTCGGAAACAGAACTTGCAAACTGTCAGGATCTGATTTCAGCAGGAGTTGATGCAATTGCCTGTATCACAGCAGGAGCAGCCGGAAGTGCAGCTACAATCAAAGCAGCAAATGATGCGGATATACCAATTTTCTTTGTCGTTGGACAGCCGGAGACAGAATCAGGTTCCGACTATACAGGATGGGTGTCAGATAATTATGCTATGATTGGATACGCAGTAGGTCAGTGGGTTGGAGAAAATTATTCCGATGCAAAAGATAAGATCGCATTGGTGCCGGGGGTGTTTGGACAGAATACGGCAGAAGCAGAAATTGTTGGTTTCAATATGGCATTAGAAGAAGTTGGTCTTGGAGAGGCATATGTAACAGCCAGCGGTGAATGGACAGCGGCAAAAGCAGTTCCGGCAGTAGAAGACTTGATTTCATCAGGAAGAGATGTTGAAGTTATTTTCGCTTGTAATGAAGAGATGGCAAGAGGTACCATTCAGGTGCTTGAAGAAAAGGAATTACAGGATGACATAGCAGTCGTGTCTATTAACGGAAAAGAAGAAGGTTGGGAATGGTTAGAGGATGGAAAAATGATGGCTACAGGACTGGACTGTCCAATTCTTGATGCTGACCTTAGTGTTCAGCAAATGACAAAATATTTTAACGGCGAAGAGTTTGAAAAAGATTTAAATATTAAACCATCCATGGTACTTACAAAAGATAATCTTGATAAAGCAATTCCTTGGGAAATGGATGAATATCTAAAAGCACGTGAGGCTGGACAGTTTAAGTATGACTTGTCAGAATATGAAAAGGATTATGAAGAAAATAAAAAGCAATTTGATGAATTTGCAGAAAAGGTAACGGAATATGTAAGCGAAAATAACTAGTCAATCATAGGCTGAGAAAAAAGCCCAAGTAGCAGAAACAATCTCTGCAGCTTGGGCTTATAATAAATATAAAAGAAAGTTGCTTTTTTTATTCTGAAACGATATGATGATAAGTAACACAAAACAATAAAAATAGTTTGGGGAAAACTTATGAGTAAAGAACGTCCTACAATGAAAGATGTAGCTGATAAAGCAGGGGTCACACAACCTACAGTGTCTTATGTAATTAACGGAACTGCCAAAGTGACAGATGAAGTAAAAAAAAATGTGATGAACGCAATTAATGAATTAAATTACAAACCTAATTATTATGCGCGCGCATTAAAAACAAATAAAACAAATATTGTAGGAATTATCATACCTGATATTAGTAATCAGTATTACTCTTCGATGGTTAATATTGTAGAAGACGCACTGGCAAAAGAACATCAGAGAGTGATTATTGGCTGTACAGATTACGAAAAGTTGACAGAAGAGTCTGCAATTCGTCATATGATGGAATATAATCTTACGGGAATGATTGTGATGTATCAATTAGCGAGTAAAAAGGCGTGGACACTTTTGGAAAAAGCGAATTGCAGAGTGGTTGCACTCGAAACAAATCAGGGACATAAGAACGTGATTTGTGTTAATACAGATAGTTTCAATGGAGGTTATGCAGCGACTGAGTGTTTGATAAAAAAGGGAAGAAAAAAAATAGCATATGTAGGTCAGGAGAGCCATATTGACGCATTGATCCAGAGACGGATGGCATATGAAAGGGCTATGGACGATTATCATTTATCAGACAATAAAATGATATATTCAACGAAAAGTCCCGGAAACAAATGGAAAGAGGGGCTTCAAATTGGAGAGCAGCTCCTTCACGAAAAGATAGATGGCATTGTTGTTTCATCAGATATTGTGGCAGCAGGCATATTAAAAGTTCTAATTATGAATAAAATAAATATTCCGGAAGATATTTCTGTTATTGGGTATGATGATATTCCTCTTGCAGAACTCTTTATTCCTTCAATTTCTACAATTCGACAGCCAATGGCTGAAATGTGCAGTCTGGCAGTGGCCAGTGTTATGAAAAAAAATGATGAGCATTCAATGCAGCTTCTTAAACCAGAGTTAATAGAACGCGAAACAACTTAAAGGAGACGAGTTTTTCCATTACTCGTTATTGGAGAATGGCTATGTGATTCAAATAGATCCAAGTGATAATAGCTGCAAGTATAGATTTTCATGATATATATGTAGATAACCGTGTAAATACAGCGGATCATCGACCGGAATTCTGTGCAGGCGCAAAAGTTTCCTAAGAACGATATTACGACAGGTGTTTGACTAGAATGACAATCAGATTTCAGAGGTATGGGCTAAGGCTGTAACAAAAGCAGCAGTAAAAATGGGAGATGATGGCTTTTGGCTGAAGATATCATGTATTCCACGTAGAAATAGTGCAACAATTGAAAAGGTAGAGAAAAGAAAATGATATTCCAACAGGGATACATTTTCTTTTTTTGGTCAAACATACAACAAAATGGAAAATTTATCCATGTCTGAAACCGCGTTTTTCCATGTACAATGATGTAGAATTATATAAAATAAATCGTAAGAATCAGCTAGAAAAAGGAGGAAATGTTTTGCGAGAATTAAACAGCCAGAAAAGACGAAAATTAGCACCGGAAAACGATCCACTAAAAATAGGCATGGGATGGTCTATAGAGGATTTGGATAAACCGCAGATTATGGTGGAGAGTACGTATGGAGACAGTCATCCGGGAAGTGCTCATTTAAATATATTTGTGGAAGAAGCAGTTCGTGGTATTTGGAAAGCTGGTGGAAAAGGGGCAAGATATTATGCAACGGATATCTGTGATGGCATTGCACAGGGCAATGATGGCATGAATTATTCCCTTGTTTCAAGAGATATGATTGCAAATATGATTGAAATACATGGTAATGCGTCTGGGTTTGACGGCGGTGTGTTTATCGCAAGCTGCGATAAATCTGTTCCGGCTATTTTAATGGGAATTGGAAGGCTGAATATTCCTGCAATTGTTGTGACGGGAGGCGTCATGGATGCGGGACCGGACTTGCTTACTTTGGAGCAGATCGGAGCATATCATGCAATGCAGCAACGTGGAGAGATTACAAAAGACCAGCTCCAGTATTATAAACAAAATGCATGTCCGTCCTGTGGCGCATGTTCTTTCATGGGAACGGCATCTACCATGCAAATTATGGCAGAAGCTTTAGGACTTATGATTCCGGGATCCGCCCTGATGCCCGCAACGTGTTCGGATTTAAAAGAGGTTGCCGGTAAGGCGGGCAGACGAATTGTGGAATTGGCGAAGGCGCAAGTGAAAGCCAGTGATATTGTAACGCAGAAATCATTTGAAAATGCAGTGATGGTTCATGCAGCGATTTCTGGTTCAACAAATTCGCTGCTGCATATTCCAGCCATTGCTCATGAATTTGGAATTGAATTAAGTGCAGATACGTTTGACCACATGCACCGAGGAGCTCGTTATCTGTTGGATGTTCGGCCGGCAGGCAAGTGGCCGGCGCAGTTTTTCTATTATGCAGGCGGGGCCCCACGTATTATGGAAGAAATCAAATCAGTACTTCATTTAGATGTTATGACGGTGACAGGCAGGACACTTGGAGAAAACCTAGAAGAGCTGAAGAAAAACGGATTTTATGAGAGATGCGACGAGTATCTTAAAAAATGGGGCTTAAAAAGAGAAGATATCATTCGCTCTGTTGAGAATCCGATTGGGACGGATGGAACAGTTGCTATTTTGAAAGGAAACCTTGCGCCGGAGGGTGCGGTTGTAAAACATTCCGCTGTCCCGAAAGAAATGTTTCAGGCGGTTCTGCGTGCAAGACCATTTGATTGTGAGGAAGACGCAATTGAAGCAGTGCTGACACATGAAATCAGACCGGGGGATGCAGTGATTATTCGATATGAGGGACCAAAAGGGTCAGGAATGCCGGAAATGTTTTACACCACAGAGGCGATTCAATCAGATGAAGAATTAGGAAAAGCCATTGCATTAATTACGGATGGACGTTTTTCGGGAGCATCCAAAGGACCGGCAATTGGTCATGTATCACCAGAAGCTGCGGACGGAGGTCCCATTGCGTTATTAAAGGAAAATGATCTGATACATATAGATATCCCATCACGCATTCTTGAGATCGTAGGTGTGGATGGGACGGAATGTTCTAAAGACGAAATAGATGAAGTGCTACGAACAAGAAAGGCCAAATGGAAGTCCAAAAAACAAAAATATGACAAGGGTGTTCTCCGTATTTATTCTCAGCACGCTACCTCTCCGATGAAGGGCGGATACATGGAATAGAATAGACGGAAACAAAAAATATTCGAGAAAGATGGATAAATTGTCCATGCTTCAAATCAAATTTCTCCATGTACTTTTGGAGAAAAAAACGATAAATTCTATGTAAAGAAAGAACAAATTAAAGGAGGAAGTAAAATGAAAAGAAAAGCAGTAAGTGCGTTATTATGTATGAGTATGGTAGTCGGAATGCTGGCAGGCTGTGGATCTACAGACGCTGGTTCCGCAGGAAGCACAGCTTCAGCAGATACACCGTATTCAGGACAGAAGGTGTCTATTATGTGGGTATCTAACAGCTCGATGGACGGAATTAATGCAGTTGTAGATGCGGCAGAAAAAGAACTTGGAATTGAAGTGGATGTGGAACAGGTTCCTGGAGGGGAAGACGGAGATAATGTGGTTAAGACTAGATTGGCATCTGGAGATATGACCGATCTTTTAAGCTATAACTGCGGATCGCTGTTAGCTTCTTTAAATCCATCCGAATATTTTGCTGATATTACATCGGATTATGCAGATAAATTAGATGAGAACTTTGTAGAAGCAGCAGGTGTTGATGGAACATTATATGGTATTCCTGCCTCAGCATCGCAGGCTGGAGCAGTTCTTTATAACCTTGATATGTACGAAAAATATAATCTTGAAATTCCGAAAACGTGGGATGAATTCCTTGCTAATTGCGATGTTTTAAGGGAAGCAGGAGAGACAGCAGTACTCGGCACAGACGGGGATAGTTGGACAAGTCAGGTACCATATCTTGGTGATCAGTACAATGTGCAGGCAGCAGATGCGAATTTCGCAGAAGATTTTGAGGCAGGAAAAACAAAATATGCAACATCAGAAGCCGGATTAGAAAGTTTCCAGAAGATTGAAGATCTGATTCCTTATATGAATGAGGATCACATGGCTACTACATATGATGATGGGTGTGACATTATGATGGAAGATGGTGCCGCTCATTGGATTATCCTGACATCAGCATTAAGTAATATGTATGAGTTATACGAAGATGATGTAAACAAACTCGGATGTTTCGCAGTACCTGGAAGGGATGCTGAAAACTGTGGATTAACTGTTTGGGAGCCAAATGCAATTTACATGAATAAAGATACTGACAACTCTGACGCAGTAAAGGCGTTTATGGATTTCTATGTATCAGATGCCGGACTGGATGCTTTTACAGGAGCAGAACTTCCAAATGGACCATATTGTATCAAAGGTTATGAACTTCCGGAAGAGTGTTATACAGCCGTAAAACAGATGCAGGCAGATTATTTTGATACCGGATTGAATTCTGTTGCACTTGAATTCCAGACAGCGGTCAAAGGTTCAAACTGTGCAGCTATTTGTCAGGAATTAGCTTCGGGACAGACAACGGCAGCGGAAGCAGCAGCGAAATACGATGAAGATTGTAAGAAACAGGCAGTTCAGTTAGGGCTTAACTGGTAAACAATGAAGGAGAATTATGAATAAGAAGAAAATATATTCCTCATGGTTTTTAGCACCATCGATGATCGTGTTCTCGGTATTCTTTTTGCTTCCAATGGTTCTGTCACTGTTTTTTAGTATGACTGTCTGGAATTTTAACGGTTTTGAATTCTGTGGGTTTGATAATTTTATTATGTTTTTTAAGGAGGACTCCTTAAGAATTGGTATACGAAACTCGCTTCTTTATGCGGTGCTCACATGTGTGCTCAAGTTGGTTTTAGCTTTTTTCATTGCTCTTTTTTTAACTTCAAAGATTAAGACGAAGACAATACAAAGATCGATTGTATTCTTTCCAAATCTGGTAAGTACCGTAGCGGTAGGGATTACTTTTTCTGCATTGATGCATCCCAGCAAGGGTCTGCTCAACAAATGTCTAGAATTTATAGGATTGAACGGAGTGGACTGGCTTGGGAATACAAAGATTGCATTGTTCTCTGTTATTGCTACAGATGTATGGAAGGGTCTTAGTATTGCAACCATCATCTTTATTGCCGGTATTCAGTCAATTGATAAAACATATTATGAGGCAGCAATGATGGACGGTGCTAATTTCTGGCAGAGGTTGAAGGCGATTACAATTCCGCTTTCCAGATCGTCCATGAACTCAATTATTCTGCTTTCCTTCATTGGAGGATTGAGAAGCTTTGATCTGATTTGGTCTATGACGGGAGGCGGTCCCGGATTTGCAACTGACGTAATGGCTTCCATTATATACAAGCAGTACGCCGCAGGATACTATGGATTGTCTACAGCAGGTAATGTTATTATGTTCGTGATTATCGCGGTGATTGCATTCCCGCTACAGAGATTCCTGTTAAGTAAGGAGGTTGATTAACATGAAGAAAAAAAAATCAATTAAATACATCATTGGTGATATTGTAGGCCTGATGACATGCTTCTTTGTGTTTATCGTTCCGTTTATCTTCATGTTAGTAAATGCATTAAAAGACAGGCGAGAAGCAAATAGGTTGAGTTTGGCGCTGCCGGAGATGCCGCAATGGCAAAACTTTGTGGAAGTGTTCAAGACAGGGGACTATCAAATCCTGACAGCTTTTAAAAATAGTATTATTCTGACTGCGTTTTCTGTTCTTGGGCTGGTCGTATTTAGCGCAATGGCAGGCTATGTGATTCAGAGAAGAAAAGACAGGACAACGAAGATTGTAAATACGCTTGTAATGGCAGGACTTATGATTCCGGCTGCTATTTTGCCAACAATCTGGGTGATGCAGACCGTGCACTTATACAAGACGATGCCAGGTATGATTTTAGTAGAAATTGCGCTGCAGACGCCGTTTACAATTATGCTGTATCGTGGATTTATGAGCACCATTCCAATTGAATTGGAGGAGGCGGCATATATTGATGGCTGTACACCATTTTCTGTGTTTCGAAAGATTATTTTTCCACTATTAAAACCTGTAACAGCAACAGTAGTCATTTTAGATGCAGTAACGATTTTTAATGATTTCACGAATCCGCTGTATTTCTTTCCTGGAAAAGAAAACCTGACGGTGCAGGTTACGCTGTATAATTTTATGGGGCAATTTTCGAGTTCCTATAATATGTTGTTTGCAGATGTATTGATTATTACAGTTCCAATGCTTGTAATCTTCCTGATTTTCAATCAGAAAATTGTGGATGGCATGGTTGCCGGGTCTGTGAAAGGTTAGACAATGATAGAAGCGGTTTATGTCATATGGTATAATGTTCGTGTTATATAAAAACATGATGAGGATAACGAAAGGGGAGTGCAACATGAATTTCCGAATGCGTCTGATACTTAGTTATACCGTCCTGGCATTAATCGCCTCTCTTTTATTAGGATCTATTTACAGTAATTTATGGAATCAGAGATCAAAAAGTACGATTTACAATAATATGCAATTTACCTCCAGTCAGATATTGAATCAGGTGGATACATCGGTGAGTCAGATGGAAAACGCGACGCTTCAATTGTTATCAGACCCAGAATCACTGACTGCAATTCGTGAATTGTCCACATTAATGGGAAATCCAAAAGGTCATGAATTAGCGATTTCAGAGGACCGGAGTTTAATTCGTAATACGCTGTATACCGCATTTAATTTGGAGAACTTTTATCGAGTTGTTGTGTTTAATCCACATGGTTATATTGGGGCAAGTGCAGTGATGCAGGATCGCTTTGTCAATCCGGATGTTGATGTGGCATCCATTCCATGGTTGGCAGAGGCAAAGGATACTAAGGGTGATATTGTAATATTGGGTGTGCACCCAGATGATTGGGGAACAAGGAATCCAGAGAAGCGTGTCTTTTCGGTGGTGAAAGAGATTCAGGGAAATCAATTAGGGTATATTGAGGTACAGCAAACAGAAGAATATTTAGCGGGACTGTTTCAAGTACCGACAGAAAGTATTGGTGTGATTGCACTAAAATCGAATGACGAAGTCCTATATGCTACGGATAACGTTAAAGCAAGTCAATATCAACAATATTTTTCATGGAACAATCAAGTCTCGGAACAATTTAATGAACGGACACAAAGAAATGAGTTGATATCAGTCCAAACAGCAAAATTGTCAAATGTGAAACTGCTGTTGGTTCAAGACTGGGATTTGGCGACAGGTAACACGCCGAGTGGGTTTTCCACAGCACTGTTAATTGGTCTGATTTTCTTATCATTTTCGTTATGCTTTATCGTAATCATGGCAAACAAATTGACAAAACCAATGCGCCAGTTAAGACAGCAGATGGAGAGCACAGAGCTGGCAAACATGACAAAACAAATCAAAATTGACAGCTCGGATACCGATGTCCAGGCATTAACGCGAACATATCAAAACTTGATGAAACGATTAGAGACATCCAGTGAAAAAGAAAAGAAATTGAGCATTTTGCAATTGCAGGCGCAGTTTGACACACTGCAGGCACAGGTGAATCCACATTTCTTATACAATGTTCTCAATGCAATATCCAATCGGGGAATGCAGGATGATGACGAAGTAATCTGTGATATTTGCGGAAATCTAGCGGCGATGCTCCGTTATTCGACAAATGTGAAAGAACGGTATGCAACAGTTGATCAGGAAATCACGTATTTGAAAAATTACAGCTATCTCTTGCAGGCAAGATTTGAGGATCGATTAAAGTTTGAAGTTATGATAGAAGAGGAAATAAAGCGAAATATTGTACCTAAAATATCCATTCAGCAATTAGTTGAAAATGCGATAGAACATGGCTTCCAAAACAGTGTAGGTGAGATGCTGATCACAGTAAAAGGATATGCGACAGAAACCGGTTGGCGAGTAGAGGTCATAGATAATGGAAGTGGAATTACATCTGATAAAAAGGATGAAATCAAGGAAAATATGATAAGAATCCGTGAAAAGATTGAACAAAAAAATCAAAATTTAGAGTTTGAAATTGGTGGGATGGGACTGGCAAACGTTTATGGCAGAATGTATCTGCTGTATCAGGATTCTGTGGTATTTGAAATTGAGAACACGCAGGAATCAGGCACAAAAGTAGTGATTGGGGTGAGCGAATGTATTCAGTGATGCTCGTGGATGATGAGCCGGCGGCAATTCAGTTTTTATCTACAATAATTGATAAGAAGTGTCCCGATTTTGTGGTGGCACATACAGCAGCAGATGGACAGGAAGCAATCGAGATGCTTCAAAATAGTATAGTAGATGTAATCTTATTTGATATTAACATGCCGATTTTGAATGGTTTAGAATTATCTGAGAAAATACATCACGCACAGCTTCCAGTACAAATGGTTGCGGTGAGCGGCTATTCGGAATTTGAATATGCCAGACAAGCCTTAAAAAATGGAGTTTTGGATTATTTATTAAAACCGATTGTGCCCAATGAAGTGGTAAAAGTATTAGACTGCTTAAAGGATAAATTAGATCAGCTTTATTATCAAGAAAGGATTCAGATCGTTCGAAAGCTTTATCATGATATCACGGTGCCAGACAGTGTGGTTGCACGATATTTTGGAGAGCAGACTTTTTATGTGGCACTGGTAAGATATAATGGATTACCGGTCCGGTTTTCGACCATGAATAGTAAAGAAATCTTTTCGGAAATTTATGAGACAATTTTTTCTTTTGGGCGAGATGACAGGGAAAATCTGTATATTTTTCCGGCAGGGCTAGTGATAGAAAATCAGTTCAGGAATATGCTTCAACTCAGGGTGGAAAGAGATACCACAATAGAAGGATACCATACCATTGTGTATCATTCGAAACCGGTTGAGAGTAAGAATATGAATGACACCATAAAGCAGCTCTACCGGATATTGAATAATCAGATTGTGCTTGGGGAAAATCGAACCGTGGATATTTGCAGGGATAAGGACGTCGATTTTGAGTTAGATGAAACAGAGAAAAACCTGTTTGCAGAGTATCAGTATTGTCTTACGAAAAGGGATTCTAGGAAAGCAAAAGAGAGAATGCTGAAATTGCTTGAGGTATGGAATCAGAACAAAAGATCACTTCTTTGGATTGAACGGAGAATTCGGAGTATGAGTTTATCCATCGATCAATTAAATGAGAAAAATTTTGATAATAGATATATAGAGAATGAAAATGCATTAGAGGAAATATTTGCAAATAGCCAGGATTTTAAACAATTGAAAAGTGGTATTGACGAAATCATACATCAATTATCGGACGAAGAATGGCAGGAGGATGTCATGGATACGCCAGAATTTGTAGAGAAAGTGTGTGATTATATGAAAAAAAATCTAGACCAGCCACTGAGTATGCTGTCTATTGGAAAGGAATTTGGAATTTCCCAGACATATTTGGGAAAATTATTCCGCAAACATAAGCAAGTGACGTTAAATAATTTCCTTACTGCTGCCCGCATGGAAAAAGCAAAAGAATTGATGGCGCAGAATGAGGAGATTATGATAAAAGATTTGGCGGAGAGACTTGGATACAAGGATCAGTTTTACTTTAGTCGTGTATTTCGTTCTTATACAGGAGTCTGCCCATCGGACTATGTTGCAAATGTATCAACAAGTGAAAGGAAATAGAAATGAAAATCACACATTTAAAAACAAATCATATAGAAAATCCATTGGGATTTGCATTGTATCAGCCAACAATTTCTTATGTGGTTGAGGAGACAACAGCGAAGAACCAACAAAAGGCACAGGTGTTGGTTTCGAAAGATGAAACATTTTCATCAATTGAATTGGACAGTGGCGAAAGCAGTGATATTCATAATACAGGTTATGTGCTGGAGATGTCATTGGAACCGTCCACAAGATATTATTGGAAGGTGAAAGTATGGGCTGAGAATGGTGAGTCAGCAGAGAGTGATGTGGCATGGTTTGAAACATCAAAAGATACAACATGGACCGCAGACTGGATTACACCAAAGCTGGGAAAAGAGGTACAGGTTTCACTGGAAAAGAAAGTGACGATTGAGAAACCAATCCAAAAAGCAAGAATGTACATGGTTGGTCTTGGCATCTATGAATTCTATCTAAACGAGAAAAAGCAAGGCGAGGAATGTCTGTTGCCAGGTTTCCATGATTATGATACCTGGATTCAATATCAGACATTTGAAGTCGAGCTTGCAGATGGAGATAATACCATCGAAGTACTTTTGGGAGATGGTTGGTACAAAGGCTGGTTTGGACTTAGACAGAGAGAAGAAAATTATGGAGACAGACTGGCTTGTATCGGTGAGCTTCATATATGGTACGAGGATGGAAGTAAAGAAGTTGTAACAACAAATACAAGCTGGAAAGCAAGAAAGAGCCCAATTGTCAGCAGTGGAATTTACCCGGGCGAAGTGTTTGATACTACATTGGATACAGGTGAAGTGTTTGACACGGAAGTGATTGATTTAGATAAGAACAAATTAAGCCCAAGATTGAGCCCTAGAATCACAGTGCATGAAAAGCTAAAACCAATTGAGGTGATTCATACGCCGGCAGGGGAAACGGTGCTGGATATGGGGCAAAATATGGTTGGATGGTTACAGTTCCACACCCGGGCAGCTACAGGCTGCAAGCTGCATTTCCAAATGGGGGAAATTCTTCAGGATGGCAATTTCTATAATGATAATTTGAGAACTGCAAAGGCAGAATTTACCTACATTTCTGATGGGGTGGAGCGTGATGTTAGACAACACTTTACATTTTACGGATATCGATTTGTGAAAATCCAAGGATGGGAAGGCGAAGTGAATCCGGATGATTTTAGAGGTTTGGTCATTCATTCCGATATGGAAGAGCTGGGGGATATCGAGACATCGGATCCACTGGTGAATCAACTGATACATAATGCAAAGTGGGGGCAAAAAGGGAATTTTGTAGATGTTCCAACGGACTGTCCTCAGCGAGATGAACGATATGGCTGGACAGGGGATGCGCAGATCTTTAGTGGAACGGCATGTTTTACGATGGATACCTATGCGTTCTACACAAAATATGGACACGATGTCTATGCAGAGCAGAAAAAATTAAACGGCAGTGTTCCGGATGTGGTTCCGGTAGCAAACTATCATGGAGATGCTTCAACGGCATGGGGCGAGGCTGCGACTGTTATTCCATGGAATGTGTATCTGCATTATGGAGACAAAAAAATTCTTGAACTTCAATACGACAGCATGAAAGCATGGGTGGATTATATGAAGGGCGAGGATGATAAGTATGGAGCCAAAAGATTATGGCAGAGTGGATTCCATTATGCCGATTGGCTTGCACTGGATGGTAATTTTGAGGGGGGTGTATATGGAGCAACCGATCCGTTTCTTATTTCCTCTGGTTACTATTACTTATCTACCACGATTGTTGCAAAAGCCGCAAAAATCATCGGGAAAAACGAGGATGCCCTATATTATCAAAATCTTGCAAAAGAAATTTATGATGCATTTGTAAAAGAGTATTTCACACCAAACGGCCGTCTCTGTGTTAATACAATGACTGCATACGTTGTAGTTCTGTATATGGGATTAACACCGGAATTTGCATATGAAAATACATGCAGAGGACTTCTGAAAAAACTAAAAGAAAACCGCTATCATCTAAATACCGGTTTTGTCGGAACCCCATACTTATGTCGTGTCCTTTCTGAAAATGGAATGAATGATATGGCATATCATCTTTTATTGGAAAAAGGGTTTCCGGGATGGCTGTATGAAGTTCTTATGGGTGCCACCACTGTGTGGGAACGTTGGAATTCTGTTATGCCGGATGGCAGGATCAGTGGGACAGAGATGAATTCACTCAACCATTATGCGTATGGTTCCATTGTAGAATGGATGTACCGAAATATGGTGGGAATTCAGCCAATGGAAGAGGCGGCAGGATTTAAATTAGTCCGTATTGCACCGAAGCCAAATTATCAGATCCCATGGGTGAAAGGATCTCTTCGCTCGGCAGCAGGAATGATTCGAAGCGAGTGGAAGATTGAAGGAAAACAGTTGCATGTAGCGATGGAAATTCCGTTTGACTGTCATGCAGAATTGGTTCTTCCGGATGCACCATACGAGGCTATATTGAATATGACGAAGCAGATGGATGGAATAGAGAAGGTAGAACAGCCAAAAAGCGATGTGGTTGTATCTGTTACTGCAGGAAAATATGAATTTATATATGAACCAACGGTTCCCTGTCGTAAGATTTACAATATTGATTGTCCAGTAGACGAGCTTATGGCAAATGAACAGACAAGGAAAATTTTAGAGGAAGAGTTTTTTAGTGTACATCATAAGGTTCCGTTTGAAAAAGAATTATATACCATGGAAGAACTAATGAATGGACCATTTACAAGTCTTCCATATGAAAAACAGAAGGAAATAGATAAGCGCTTACGTGCGATAGAGTAGGAATAAAATGCAAGATTATTGACCGAGTGGTCTGTTTATGCTATTATAAATAACAGACCACTCGGTCAATTATTTTTGCGCGAGGTGAGAAAATGAAACGAGAAGAGAAAAATGCACTGTCCAGACAGCGGATACTAAGTGCCGCGATACGAGAGTTTTCAGAGCGAGGTTATGATACAGCATCGTTGAACACGGTCTGCGCGGAGAATAACATTTCAAAGGGGATTATTTATCACTATTTTAAAGATAAGGATGAACTCTATCTTGTGTGTGTGGCCGACTGCTTTGATAAGCTGACTACATATCTGGGTACCTTTACAATAAATCAAATGGAGAGTCCGGAAGCGCAGCTTAGGCGATATTTTGATGCAAGGCTGCATTTTTTTGCAGAAAATCAAGATTATCTGGGAATCTTCCTCAATGCGGTGTTATATCCGCCGGTGCATTTGGCCGCAGGACTTGCACAGGCAAGAAAAGAGTTTGACAATCAGAATGCGTCTATTCTGACTGCACTTTTGGAAAGTACGTCACTTCGGGAGGGGGTTTCGGTATCGTCGATTGTGGAAGATTTTGGAATGTATATGGATTATTTTAATTCGCGTTTTCGAATGGTATTGGTAGCTGCTGACTCCCCGGAGCAGGCACTTAGAGAACATGAAGAAAGGTGTCATCGCCAGCTTGCAATTCTGCTGTACGGTGTGTTGGAAAAATAATATGAAAAAGAATGAAGTGATGGAACGAGAATCTATTTTGTCAACGGTCAGACCGTCGAAGGCGATTGTAAACTTGGCGGTTCCTGCGACACTTGCATTATTGGCAAAGGCGGTCTATAACATTGTTGATACCGCATATATCGGTATGCTCAGCAGCGATATTGCGCTGGCCGCAGTCGGCGTAACCCTGCCGCTGCTGCTTATTATGGTATCCGTGGAGAATATCTTTGCCGCAGGAGCAGCAGTATTAGCGGGACGACAGCTTGGAGCGGAAGATAAGGACGGCGCAAACTGTACAGTCACTACAATTGTGGGCCTGTCCGTGGTAATCGGTATTGTGTTATGCGTTCTAGGTATTATTTTTATGGAGCCACTGCTTCGTGGGTTTGGCGCATCTGACAAGGTGCTGCCGCAGGCAAAAGATTATGCTTTTTGGATGTTTATTGCTGCCATCTTTAATTTGCCTGCCCAAAGTTTGAATTGTGCGGCGCGGGCGGAGTCCTCAGTGAAGATATCCACCATAGCCGTTGTGGCTGGTGCATCCATTAATATGATTCTAGACCCTGTGTTTATGTTTTCGTGGGGACTGAATATGGGGGTTGAGGGTGCATCGCTGGCAACTACGATTTCCCAGTGTGTTACGTTTGTGATACTTGCATGGTTTTACCTCTCCGGCCGTTCTATTGTGAAGATTAGTCTAAAATTCTTTCGGTTGTCCGGTAAACTGGTGTGGGATGTGGTATCCATCGGTATTCCTACAGCAGTCATACAAATTTGTCTGGCAGTAGCAACTTCAATGACCAACATTGCGGCAAAGCCTCTGCCGGATTCGGATTTGATCATTGCTGCTTATGGCGTGGTGCAGAGACTTATTCTTATTGGCTGCTATGTTGTCATGGGGTTTATGCAGGGGTATCAGCCTGTAGCATCCTATGCGTACGGTGCAAAGAACGAAGAACGATTCCATGATGCGGTGAAGTTCTCTTTGAAGGGTGCGCTGGTGCTGACGGTCATTGTCGCGGCAGTCTATATTGTGCTGGCAAAGCCGCTGATTCTGCTATTTAACCGGAATCCTGCAGTTGTTGAATACGGGCGATGGCTGTTGATTTCCCAGGTGGCACTGTATCCTGCGTTCGGTCTGTGTTACATGATGACCATTACGTTTCAGACAGTGGGCGCATCTAAAATGGGATTGCTGTTATCCTTGATTAGACAGGGGATATTCTATATTCCATTTATCCTGCTGCTGCCGCGTGTGCTTGGTGTAACCGGTATTTATCTATCCCAGCCGGCGGCTGATATATTAACGATACTGATGTGTGTCTTCCTGATTAAGCCAATGAAGCGAATTGCTTCTGAGAATATGGCGGCAAAATAGTTTCGAGAGAGAGTCTTCCTGATCCCTGGGATATTTTGGGTATCGTATGAGGTGCATGTGTGTTAAAATGTCCTCAGAGGGTAATCACAATGAATCAAGGAAAGGCTGAACGCAAATGAATGGTAAATGGATGGAAGTAATCACAGAGTATTTCCGGACGAATAAGGATCTCTATCTGGAGATGGTCAGCACGCATATCAAGATCAGTCTGATTGCGCTGCTGATTGCAACTGTGATTGGAATTGGAGGGGCACTGCTGGTAAGTGGAAATGAACGTGCACAGAAAATTTTGTCTGCAGTGTTCCAGACGTTTCGTGTTGTCCCGAGTCTGGCCGTTTTGATTCTGTTGATTCCCATTATGGGGACCGGAATCATGCCGGCGCTATTTGCGCTTACCTTACTGGCTGTGCCACCCATATTTATGAACACAATCAGTGGTCTGACGAGTGCATCGCCGTTTACGATAGAGACTGCGGTGGGAATGGGAATGACAAAGCGGGGAACATTCTGGAAGGTGAAATGGCCACTTGCCAGACCGATGATTCTGGCAGGTGTGAAGACAGCTGCAATCGAGATTGTCGCATCAGCAACGCTGGCGGCGAAGATTGGAGCCGGAGGGCTGGGGGAAATCATTTTCACCGGACTCGGGCTATATCGGATGGACCTGATTCTCATTGGTGCGGTATCAGTTGCGACACTGTCATTGATGACTGGTTTGATATTGGATGGAGCGGATAAGCTTTTGGTTCCGTGGAAATAGAAAATACGGAAGATGAGGAGAATACGATGAAAAAGAGAGCCTTAGCAGTAGTATTAACAGTAGTGATAGCGATGGGACTAGCAGCATGCGGAGGCAGCGCAGGAGACGGTTCGGGTGATACAAGGCAGATAATTCGTGTCGGATCGAAAGACTTTACGGAAAACCTGGTGGTGTCTGAAATCTATGCACTTGCACTGGAAGATGCCGGATATGAGGTCGAGCGTGTACAGAACATTTCTGGATCGGTGATTCATACGTCGATTGTAAATGATGAAATTGACTTGTACCCGGAATACACAGGAACTGGCTTGTTGTCTGTTTTGCAGATGGATGTCATGACTGATCCACAGGAAGTATACGATACAGTGAAAGAAGAATATGAAAAACAATTCCAGCTTACGTGGCTCGACTATGCGCAGGCGAATGACGGACAGGGGTTAGTTGTCAGTAAGGATGTTGCAAAAAAGCTGGGAATCACAACAATTTCTGATCTGCAGGCGCATGCATCTGAAATTCGTTTTGCATCACAGGGTGAATTTAATGAACGCGAAGATGCCATTCCGGCCCTTGAGAAAGTCTACGGTGCATTTGACTGGAAATCCTCGAAGGTCTATGATAATGGATTAAAATATGAATTACTGGAAAAGGGGGAAGCGGACGCGTGCCCCGCATATACAACAGAAGGGCAGCTTATCGAGACCGGGAAGTTCACGTTGCTGGAAGATGATAAACACGTTTGGCCGCCTTATAATCTTGCTCCGGTTGTACAGGACAAAATATTAGCAGAATATCCTGACATCGCAGAGGTCTTGAATGCGGTCAGCGAGACACTCGATACGGAGACGGTTACAGCACTCAATGCAAAGATTGATGTAGAAAAAGAAGAAATGGAAGACGTTGCAAGAGAATATTACGAATCAATCCAATAAGACAAGGGGATAAAATGAACGCGATTACGTTTACAAATGTCAGCAAACAATTTCCAAAAACAAATTATAAAGCGGTCAAATCGGTTTCATTTGAGATAGAAGAAGGGGAGCTGGTTACGATTCTCGGAAGCAGTGGATGTGGAAAGACGACGCTGCTGAAGATGGTCAATCGACTCTATGATCCGGATGAAGGGGATATTGTGCTGTTTGGAGAAAATATACGCGATGTCGATCCGGTTGTTGTTCGCAGAAGAATTGGATATGTTATTCAGCAGTCCGGACTTTTTCCTCATATGACGATTGAGGATAATATTTCTACGGTACCCAAACTTCTGAAGTGGGACAGGAAAAAACAGCAGGAGCGGTGCAGGAATCTTATGGAGTTAGTAGGTCTGGATTATGAAAAATTCCATAAGCGGTATCCACATGAATTGTCGGGTGGCCAGCAGCAGAGAGTCGGGCTGGCAAGAGCACTTGCAGTGAATCCGAAAATCATGCTGATGGATGAACCGTTTGGCGCGATTGATGCAATCAACAGGTTGAATTTGCAGGATGAACTTAAGAAGATTCATAGAGAGACGAATCAGACGATTCTTTTTGTGACGCATGATATCAATGAGGCGTTTAAGCTTGGCAATCGAGTGATGATTATGAATGAAGGTAAGATCTGCCGATTTGACACACCGCAGAATGTAATCAGACAACCGGGCGATGCGTTTACACAATCACTCGTGCAGTCTGCAATGGATCAGGAAAAATTCTGGAGGGAATATCGTGATTGAATATATGGCAAAACATCCGGACAAGCTTTTGACTCCGTTGATCGAGCATATAGAAATGTTAGTGATTACCTTGCTTCTTTCGATTGTGATAGCAGCAATTTTTTGCATGATTAGCGCGCTAGTGCCCTTTATTGGGAATGTCTTGATTCATTTCTTTTCGATTGTGTATTCCATTCCGAGTCTCGCACTTTTTGCAGTGCTGATTCCGGTGACGGGCTTAGGCCGAACGACGGCGATCGTGGTGCTTGTGGTTTATAACCAGTATCTTTTACTCCGAAACTTTCTTGCGGGGTTTGCAAATGTGAATTCCAATGTGCTGGAAGCTGCGAAAGGAACCGGAATGACAAAAATCCAGGTGCTGACCAAGATTCAGGTGCCTTTATCAAAGGGCGCAATCTTCACAGGAATGCAGCTTGCGGTAGTATCAACGATTGGAATCGGGACCATTGCAGCCAGCATTAATGCGGGCGGGCTGGGGAGTCTTCTGTTTGATGGACTGCGAACACTCAATACCGTGAAAATTCTTTGGGGAACTGTGCTCTCAGCAGGACTTGCAATTGTGGTAAATGGTGTGTTGAATGTTGTGAAAAAGAAACAGGAGGGGGGCTGACGGATCTAGTTGGAGTGTCCTTTCCGGTGATTTCCCCCATTTCCTGAATGTTGTCCCTGAGAATTTGAACAAGGTGATTTTTCGGTGTCTGGCGTTTCGGCTTCGGAGGAATCTGAATGAGTAGTCTGTCCCTGACGTTTCTGCTGTCTGTGGCAGACTTTTTCTGTTTCCTGTTTTTCTCATTTTTCCACCTCATTTTTCATTTTTTGCTGTTTTATTGTACCGCTTCATAATGTATACGAATGAGGAAGTGGAATCCTTTCAAAATATTATTATTTTTTAATTTTGTGGGACGTTTGTGGGAAAATCGGCTGAAAAAAAATTACATAAGTATTGAAAGCAATCAGAAGTAGTGTTATCATATATTTAAATTTTCTAAATGAAAATCTTCTATCTTGACCAATTCGGTCAGAAAATCATGAAACAAGTAACTGAATAGTGTATGAGAGGAAAAGAGCAGGATTTAATTACTTATATATTGTTTCATTCTATAAAACTGTTGATTTTTGTATAAATAAATATATAATATAAGTATATAAAACGCATCTCTTTTTCTCTTCTCTTTGACAAGGAAAGGAGTTTGCGTGGGAAAAATTGACAATGCAATCAATGATTATGTGGCAAAACCAGAGAGATTTGCCCAAATTGTAAACTATGGGATTTTTCATGGTGAGAATGTGATGGATCCAGAGAAATTAAAAGAAATGGAGCGTGCAAGTAGAAAGAAAAATACAGCAGATAAAACCCGTGATATCGTAAAATTATACGATGATAAAACCTGCTTCATTATTGTGGGTGTTGAAAATCAGAATAAGATTCATTATCTGATGCCATTGCGTGTGATGGACTATGATGTTCGGTCTTATGAAGAACAGAGAAAAGAGATTGCGCGTTCACATTATGAAAAAAACAATTTGAAAACACCAGAAGAATTATTGAGCAGATTTACAAAAGAAGACAGATTAAAGCCAGTGGTCACATTAGTGGTATATTATGGGGCACAGCCTTGGGATGGTGCGAAAGAGCTGCATGATCTGCTGGATATTTCAGCGGAGATGGAGCCATATCGTGATTTGATTGAAAATTATAAGATTCATGTCATGGAAATCAACAAGATGGATAGCTTTGATGAATTTAGCGATGACTTAAAGCGAATATTCGGGTTTGTTAAGTATCAGTCCAATCAGGATAAACTAAAGAGATACGTATCAGAGCATGAGGGTCTTTTCGAAGAGATCCCCGAGGAAGACAGCGATGTAATTCAAGCAATGGCTGATTCAAAACAATTAGTAAAACAGATAAAAAAGAACAGGGAAGGAGAAGTGACATATATGTGTAAGGCAATCAAAGACTGGGAACAGACAAGCATTCGAATCGGAGAAAAGCGTGGCGAAGAAAGAGGTGCAGAAAAATTATTGATGAATCAGGTTCGCAAGAAGATTTTGAAGGGAAAATTAATTGAGGAAATTGCGGATGAATTAGAAATGAGTGAGAATGACATTAGAAAAGTATATCAATTGGTAATGGAACAAGTGAAAAAGAGTGCATAAGTGAGGTAAAAATGATACGAGTAGCAGTGGTGGAGGATGAAGCATCTTATAGAGAGCAGTTCCGCACATATTTAGAGCAGTATGCAAGAGAATCGGGCGAAGAATTTGAGATTGTGATGTTTACCGATGGGGATGAGATTGCGGGAGGATACAAGTCCGTATATGATATTATCCTGATGGATGTGCAGATGACATTTCTAGATGGAATGAGTGCGGCAGAAGAGATTCGCAAGGTGGATCCGGAGGTGGTTATCATCTTCATTACGAATATGTCGCAGTATGCAATTCGCGGTTATGCAGTGGATGCATTAGATTATGTATTAAAACCGGTTAGCTATTTTGCGTTCAGCCAGCGGCTAAATCGTGCAATTGCAAGAATGAAGAAACGAGTGGCGCGTTTTATTGCAATCTCAGTGAAGGGCGGAATCCAGAAAATAAATGTGAATCAAATCTATTATGTAGAGAGCCAGGGTCATAATCTGGTGTTCCATACGGATTCGGAAGACCTGATTGCGTCCGGAACCATGAAGGAGACGGAAGAGCGCCTCAAGGATCTGCACTTCTGCATTGCAAGCAAAGGCGTTCTGATTAACTTAGAGCATGTCGATGGAATTCAGGATGGCTGTGCGGTGGTAGGGGGCAGCCAGCTTACGATTAGCCGTTCGCGTAAGAACAGCTTCATGAGTAGCCTGACTGATTACATGAGTGAGGTGACAAAATAATGGAAGCTGTGATTCGTGATATTCCAAGACTTTATACAGCAATTGCGGAGTGGAGTGCCTGTCTGATTACGATTATCATGTTTCGGAAACGTTTGCAGGGGATCAGATTATATCTGACAGCGGCGGTGATGCTGGTGGTTCAGGTTACATTTATGAATTTAACGAAATCCTTAAATTCTAATGTAATGTGGATTTTATGTATGGTCGGTGCGGTGGCACTTATGTTTGCCTTTATTTTCATGTGCTGTAAGATTAAGGTCGTGGACGCAATCTACTGCTGCGCTAGAGATTTTATATTAGCAGAATTCATGGCATCTTTCGAATGGCAGATTTACTGTTTTTTTTGGCCGGCGGCGGAGGCACCCATCTGGATGAGATGCCTGCTTCTGATGGTAACATATGGTGGAATCTGTTTGATTATGTATCGTTTGGATCGACTTCATGTACCGGGGCGTGATACTCTGAATGTGGAAACGAAAGAAGTGATATCAATTGTCGTAATTGTTGTGATTATTTTTATCATCAGTAACCTGAGCTTTGTGTCGGCGAACACACCGTTTAGCGGAATGTATAATGAAGAGATCATGAATATTCGGACAATCGTAGATCTTGGAGGCTTGGCAATCCTGTATGCGTACTTTGTGCAGTGCAGTGAATTGCGCACCCGTACCGAGCTGGAAGCCATGCAGAATGTATTCAAGAATCAGTATCAGCAATATCAGCAGTCGAAAGAGAGCATCGACATCATTAACCGCAAATATCATGATTTTAAACACCAGATTGCGGTCCTTCGTGCCGAGACGGATATGGAAAAGAAGAATGCATTTCTTGATGAGATGGAGGAAGATATTAAGAATTATGAAGCGCAGAACAAGACCGGGAATCAGGTGCTTGATACATTGCTGACCAGTAAGAGTCTGTATTGTGCGAGAAAGGACATTGGACTGACCAGCGTTGTAGATGGCAAATTAGTGGATTTCATCTACACCATGGATCTCTGCTCTATCTTTGGAAATGCACTGGATAATGCAATTGAATGTGAACAGAAGATCAAGGATCATTCGAAACGTCTGATTCACCTGAGTGTGAGTGCGAAGAAGGGATTTGTTCTGATACGTGTGGAGAATTACTGCGAAGAGAAGGTGGTATTTAAAGACAGCCTGCCACAGACGAGCAAGATAGATAAGACGATACATGGATATGGAATGAAAAGTATGCGGCATGCGGCACAGAAATACGGCGGTACCTTGACGGCAAGCCAGTCAAATAACTGGTTTGAATTAAAGATTCTGATTCCGATTCCGGCAGAACAGGCACTTTAAAGAAGAATTGCACAAATTAGATTCTTCTTTTTTGTGCATGTTTCCTAATCGAAAATGCATCTTGTGCAAAATAAATGCAGGTTGTGAACACCATGAACATTTTATGAATAAATCGTGTTAGGGTAATGTCATAAAAGTTCAAAGGAGGAATGAAAATGTTAGCAATTAACATGAGTGATGTAATCAACGTGCTCACAACACTTCGTCCATACTTAATCGCATTAGGTGTGGCAGTTGTAATCGCAATCGTCGTTTTGATTGCATGTATCAAGGTAAAAAACAAAGCAAATAGAAAGATGTTCCGTTCACAGACGGGAATCGCTCTTTTGCTGGCGGTAGTCATCATCGTGAATCTGATTTGTTACATTCCGATGTCAAGCATGCTTTCGCTTGCAACAGGAAATGGAACGATCTCTGATGAGACTTCCGCAGAGGCAACAGACCTCGTAGAAGCAACAGCAGAAGAAGGAATTGTTCTTTTAAAGAACGAGGAGGGCTCACTTCCGTTAGAAGCTACTTCTAACTTAAACGTATTTGGATGGGCTTCTACAAATCCATGTTACGGCGGTACAGGATCTGGTTCACTTTCAGATGCTTACGAGACAGTGACACTTCTTCAGGGGATTGAAGATGCAGGATTTACACTGAACACAGATCTCTCTGATTTCTACACGGACTACCGTGCAGATCGTCCGGAGGTTGGAATGTGGGCGCAGGACTGGACACTTCCGGAGCCGGCAGCAGATTCTTATTCGGATGACTTATTAGCGGATGCAAAAGATTTCTCTGACAAAGCAGTGATTGTTATCACACGTGTTGGTGGAGAGGGCGCTGACCTTCCGACCAATGTAAGTCAGGTAACATATGAAGATAATTCTTCCGACTACAAGGATTTCGAAGATGGGGAGCACTACTTACAGCTCAGCCAGACAGAGAAAGACATGGTAGAATTAGTCACAGACAATTTCGATGATGTAACCGTCATTTACAATGGTGCCAATGCAATGGAGCTTGGTTTCATCAATGAATACCCACAGATCAAGAGTGCCATCTGGTGCGCAGGTACAGGTCAGTCAGGGTTTGATGCACTTGGTAGAATTTTGTCCGGTGAAGTGAATCCATCGGCTAAGACAGTTGATACATTTGCAGCAGACCTGACAGCAACACCAACAGCAAATAATTTTGGTCTCTATACATATGAGAATATGACAGATTATGCAGTTGCTGATACATTTACAGGCGCTGAGGCTTCCCCAAGTTTTGTGAATTATGTAGAGGGCATTTATGTGGGATATAAATTCTATGAGACGGCAGCAGATGAAGGTCTCATCAATTATGATGATGCAGTTGTATATCCATTTGGATATGGACTATCCTACACAACATTTACACAGGATATGAGTGCCATTACAGATAACGGGAATGGAACACTCAGTTTCGATGTAACAGTTACAAACACTGGCGATACAGCCGGTAAAGATGTAGTGGAAGTATACTACAACCCACCATATACAAACGGTGGAATTGAAAAAGCAACAGCAAATCTGATTGATTTTGAGAAGACGGATCTTTTAGAGGCGGGCGAATCACAGACAATCACAGTAGAGCTTTCCGCAGAAGATATGGCTTCTTATGATGAGAATACTGCAAAAGCTTATGTGTTAGAGTCAGGAGATTACACAATTTCAATCAATGCTGATTCTCACACAGAATTAGATTCCGAAGTGTATCATGTAGCAGATACAAAGACATATGATGGTGAAGAGGGTCGTGATTCGGATGTGCTGACAGCAACGAACCAGTTCGACGATGCATCAGGAACTGCAACTTATCTTTCTCGTGCAGATGGATTCGCGAACTATGAAGAAGCGACAGCAGCACCAGCAGACTTTGTATTAGCGGATGAGTATACCGCTACCTTTATGAACAACAGCAACTACGATCCGGAAGACTACAATGACGATGTCGATGAAATGCCGACAACAGGCGCAAAGAACGGACTTTCACTTGCCGATTACAGAGGTGTTGATTACGATGATGCAAGCTGGGATGATCTGTTAGATCAGCTTACCATTTCCGATATGGACACGATGATTGCACTTGGCGGCTACCAGACATCCGCAGCAAAGAGTGTCGATAAGATTATGACAATTGACTGTGACGGACCTGCTTCTATCAATAATAACTTTACAGGAACCGGATCGGTTGGATTCCCTTCCGCTGTTATGATTGCAGCTACATGGAACAAAGAAATCGCAACCCAGTTTGGTCAGAGCATTGGTAAGATGGCAGACGAAATGGGCGTATCCGGATGGTATGCACCGGCTATGAACACACATAGATCTGCATTTGCAGGACGTAACTTCGAGTACTATTCAGAAGACGGAATCCTCTCCGGATATATGGCAGCAAATGCTGTTCAGGGTGCGGAGGAATACGGTGTATATGCATACATCAAGCATTTCGCATTAAATGATCAGGAGGCAAACCGTACAGGTATGCTCTGTACATGGTCAAATGAGCAGGCAATTCGTGAAATCTATCTGAAGCCATTTGAAATTGCAGTAAAAGATGGTGGAGCAAAAGCGGTCATGTCAGCGTTTAACTACATCGGAACAACTCCTGCAGGAGCTGATGCAGTTCTTCTTAACACGGTACTTAGAGATGAGTGGGGCTTCCAGGGATTTGTACTGACTGACTACTATGGTGTCTATGGATATCAGGATGCAGACCGTATGATTCGCAACGGAAATGACTGCATGTTAGTTGCATACGATACAGAGACCAATCATGTAACCGATACAAAGAGTGCAACCAGCATCACAGCTATGAGACAGGCTTGCAAGAATATCATGTACACCGTTGTGAATTCCCGTGCATATGATCCGGCGAACTTACAGACAGGACTGATGGGATGGCAGATTGCAGGTATCGCAATCGATGTTGTATTCGCAGCACTGATCATTCTCTTAGAAGTTCTTGCAATCAAGAAATTTAAGAAAAGAAAAGCAGAAGTTGTTGAAGTGACAGCAGAGAAAGAGTAATTAATTTCAATAGAGCTTTGGCAATATACACAAAACCAGAGCTCTATTTTTGTATGTATTGCCAGTGTAAAAGGTGACTTATGCAATATCAGATTACTAAAGGAGGACGAAATTGAAATATCAGGATTTAATAAATAAGATGACGCTGGAAGAAAAAGCAGCTTTTCTTAGTGGTAAAAATGAATGGCAGAGCCGTGATCTTCCAAGAGTAAATATCCCTTCGATTGCATGCTCTGACGGCCCTCACGGAATTCGAAGACAGGTCGGAGAAGGCGATCACCTTGGTTTAAATGCATCGCTTCCCGCAACGTGCTTTCCGACAGCGGCAACGATTGCCAACAGCTGGAATGAAAGTCTCGGCGAAGAGATTGGAGAGGCGCTTGGTGAGGAAGCAAAGGTGCAAGATGTCAATGTCCTTCTGGGACCCGGACTTAATATGAAGCGAAGTCCGTTCTGCGGTCGTAACTTTGAATACTTTGCGGAAGATCCATACCTTGCAGGAAAGATGGCGGCAGCCTATACACGTGGAATTCAGAGTCAGGGCGTTGCGGCATGTCCGAAGCATTTCGCAGTCAATTCACAGGAGCTTCGCCGTATGGCAATGAATTCCGTACTGGATGAGAGAACACTTCGCGAGATTTATCTGACAGGCTTTGAGATTGCGGTGAAAGAGGGAAAGGCAAAGACCATCATGACAAGCTACAATGAAGTCAATGGAACGTATGCCAATGAGAGTAAACATCTGATTCAGGATATTCTTCGCGGAGAATGGGGATTTGATGGATTTGTAGTGACTGACTGGGGCGGCTCGAATGACCATGTCAGCGGTGTGGCAGCGGGGTCGAACCTGGAGATGCCGGCGCCGGGACTGGATTCGGCAAGACAGGTAATCGCAGCAGTCGAAAGTGGAACGCTTACTATGGCGGAACTGGACACCTGTGTAGATCAGCTATTGGATGCAGTCTTAACATTAACCGAGAATGCGAAAGACAAACCGAAGACATTCAGCGAGACAGCGCATCATAATCTGGCAAGAAAAGCAGCAGTCGAAAGTGCAGTCTTACTCAAAAATGCAGAGGACATTCTTCCGCTGGCAGAAAAAAGCAGGGTTGCATTAATTGGAGACTTCGCATTTGAACCGAGATATCAGGGCGCGGGTTCTTCAATGGTGAATGCAACATTTGTCGAGACGATGGAAAAGACGATTACCAATTATGATCTTCAGGTCACAGGCAGAAGTCGTGGCTATAAGCGTACGGGAGAAGCGGATGAAGTGCTGAAGAAGGAAGCACTCGACATGGCACAGAATGCAGATGTGATCATCTATTGCTTTGGGCTGGATGAGCTGAGCGAATCAGAGGGACTCGACCGCACACATATGCGTATTCCACAGAATCAGATTGAATTATTAGAAGCACTGGTGAAGGTAAATCCGAATATTGTCGGAATCATATCCGCAGGATCGGCAATCGAGATGCCATGGCATAATAGCTGCAAGGCGATTTTACATGGATATCTGACCGGACAGGCGGGGGCGAGTGCGATGCTGGATCTGCTGACGGGCAAGGCAAATCCGTCAGGACGATTGAATGAGACATATCCGATCCGCTATGAGGACACACCGGCATTCCGCAATTATCCAAGTACGGAGCGAAATGCAGAATATAGAGAAGCATTGTACATTGGTTACCGCTATTACGATACAAGCAAGGTGCGCGTGCAGTACCCGTTTGGCTTCGGACTTTCCTATACGACGTTTGAATATTCCGACATGAAAGTTGATGCGGATGGAGTGAGCGTGACCGTGAAAAATACTGGTGCCTGTGAGGGCGCAGAGGTTGTACAGCTTTATGTCGGGCTTCCAAATGCAATTGTATTTCGTCCGGCAAAAGAGTTAAAAGGCTTTGCGAAGGTGTTTTTAAAAGCCGGAGAAAGCAAAGAAGTCAGAATCGCATTTGATGATAAGACGTTCCGCTACTGGAATGTGAAAACAGACAGTTGGGAAGTGGAAATGGGCACCTACGATATTATGGTCGGTGCAAGTGTTATGGATATCCGCCTGACGGAGCAGTTAGAACTGGCCGGAACGACGACCGAATTTCCGTACAACCCGGCGGAGCTTCCTTACTATTATACGGGCTTGGTTCAGAATATCAGCGATGAGGAGTTTACGAGTTTGCTCGGCTACCCGATTCCATCTGGTAAATGGTCCGGAGAGCTTGGCTTAAATGATGCCATCTGCCAGATGTACTATGCAAAGAGCGGACTTGCCAGATTCATTTATAACCGTCTTACATCGATGAAGAGAAAGAGTGAGGAGAAGGGAAAACCGGACCTGAACATCTTATTCATCTATAACATGCCATTTCGTGCACTTTCCAAGATGACACAGGGAATGGTGAGTCTTGAGATGGCAGAAGGTATGCTGACTGTAGTCAATGGACATTTCTGCAGGGGAATGGGCAAGATCATTGGCGGATTCTTCCGAAACAGTAAGGCGAATAAAGCTTATGAAAGGAAATTAAAAAATGAATAATATAAAAGATTGGTGGATGTCCAAATGGACTGCATTTGAAGATAAACACCCGAAACTATCCAAGTGGGTATACCAGATTTTCTATTTCTTTGTGTTCAGTATGATGGTAACGGTATTCCAGTATCTGGTATTTACCTTTATGCCGGGAATACTAGGAAAAGGTCTGGCAGGCACAGAATTCATGTGGCCGCAGGCAAAACTGCATCTCTTTGGTGTTGATTTCACATGGAGTCTGTTGGGCTATAATGTGTTAAAAGACGCGAGTGGAGCAGTGCTGATCGGCGGTGGACTTGGCTATTTTATCAGCTACGAGGTTGGATCGTTCTTAGCACAGTGCATCAACTTCCCACTGCAGAGAAACATTACATTCAAGAGCCATGGAAACCCGTGGTATCAGGCAATGTGGTATTTTATTGCATGGGTTGTGATTTCACTCATCTGCAACGGATTTAATAATCTGTGGATGCCGATTGCATCGGTGTATGTGGCACCGGCGATTTACAATCTGCTGGTAACCTTTATCACAGGGGGAGTATCGATGATTATCTTCTTCTTTGTGTTTAAGATTATCTTCCCAGAGGGAGAAGCCAAGAAAGAGGCATAAGACCAACCGTGTATCAGCCGTTTGTTTATTCTTTTGTTATAAAATTTCGTTTCCTTTTATTTCTTCGCCACATTTTCTTCACAAATGATGCGTATACTTGTACTTAGATAGTTGATAAACAACTATCCCCCTCATAAAGTTTTGACATTTAAGATAATGTCAACTTTACTCTCATTCCTTTAGATAACTTATAAAACAAACAAGAACCCCGGTATCCGATAGTACCGGGGTTCTTGCTGTCCTTATCCTTGTCGCAAATGTGTGCCTTAATGCGTGGGGATAGAAATGCGGATCATCATATAAACTTTTTGATATGAGTTCCATTATTATCTGCCTTTTTATAAGTTCTTTAGTTTAGCCGTATAACTTATTGGTTGACTTTCAATATTCTACCTATCCACAATGTAACTAATTTGCTTTTCAAGTTCTGGAAAAACAAATGATTGCTTGATTCCACATACCCCTAGTTCTTCTAATATATCTTTTTTCTTTTCAGCTGGAATAACAATTCTTTCTTGAATTGATTTATTTTCTTCTATCGGATTAAAGACTTCCCCATATTTCCCCGAATATGTAAATAATGCAAAGTAACCATCTTGGTTTCTAATGCGATAATTTTTCAATTCAGGAATTATGCCCATGACTAAGCTATTATTATTGATTTGATTAATTGCGTTCCTATTTACTTGAACAAACAAGTTACCAGCATCAGGGAATAGATGTTCCAAAATAGACACAAGAGGTATTCGATTTTCAAAAAACATAGGGATTTTAAGTATTAATACTACACCGTCCGTATCAGTTTGAGTTATATCATTACATGCAAAATATAGTGCTATCAATGGATTTCCTGTAAAATCCAATAATCTCGTTGGCAATCCATAGTGTTGCATTTTTGCCAACTTTTGAAAAGATGTCAAACCAAAAAATTCTTCCGAAGATTGTCTTAATACTTCATCTATATAATTTTCTTCACTCTCAAACCAATCCTTCTCCCTGAATAGTTTAGGCAAGCATTTCCAATCTTTATTAGCATGTCCACGATATAAAACCATATTACTTTTTTCAGATAGCGTAGAATATGATTTCTTTTTGCATAATTGAATATATTCAATATATTCACTTAAACGTGTAATTACTTTCTCCACCAAATACACCTCTCTCTTTCACTCACTTATTTATCTTATGCTTATTCAGACCTTTAATCTAACTGCATTGTATCATTTTCATTCTTTAAAGTCACTTACCCATTTAATAAGCCTATAGAATAACCATATCTCCGCCAGTTATCCCGTGGACAGTTTACGACAATAGGTTACAATACAGTGCATACAAATGGAATTGAAAAAAGCCTGCAAACACAGGCATTGTAGTATTTTACAATACGATATAAACCAGTTCTATAGTCCCTCATTCCTTTAGATAACTATAAAACAACGAAACCCTCGCAGCCGATACTGGGGGCGCTGTCCTGCTTTATATGTCTTTAGAATATTTCTTATATTGCATTAAAAAATGAATGCCATTTGTTATTAATGTTGCTGATAATGCAATAATGACTCCCTCGATCCAAAATTGAGTATTAAACCGCTCCCAATCATAACCATATACGGACAAATATAATTTATATACGACAATAGCAATACACAGAAAAATTGTTAATTGGAAATATTCTCGTACTTTCTTAAACGTTTGCTTTTTTTCTTGTTTTGATACTTCGAGCAATGCGGGAATTGTATCACTTGGAATATCTTGTTCTACTCCTAACAGTTCTGAAACAGATGTATCTAATATATGTGCCAGTGATTGAAACAAAGATAAATCCGGATAATTTAACCCTCGTTCCCATTTGCTTACTGCTTTGTCTGTTATATTCAACCTTTCTGCCAACTCCCGTTGCGTCATTCCTTTTTCTTTTCTCAAAGAAGATATTTTCTTACCTGTATATTCTATATTCATCAAATCACACTCCTTCTCCTCAAATTATAATAGTAATATGCTTTTTTGTCACTCGACCTAAGGTAGAATGCTATCTGGATTCTCTAAGCAACCGTTTCAAAGTAAATAACTTCTTGCAGAGTTGTGAAATCTGCAATCACAGTATGATACAAGATTTTTAATATTTACGAACAGAATTACTACAAAAGCACATAGCAGATTTTGAAAAGAGGCTGTTCTGCGATGAAAAAGCTTAACAATTGTCTGTGAATTGTCTGACAATTAGAGAAAAATCAAGAAAGTGCTTGATTTTTCGGGGGGGGGGTGGATATAATGGAAATATTAATGGACAAGGAGAAGTTAGGAATGCAAGGATATCTAAATTACTTTGAAAATGAATGCAATTTTATAGCTGACACAGCTTATACTATAACAAGTGGCAGCAGTGTTTTTATATGCTCGGGTGAATATGATGGGAGAGAGGCTGTCTATAAAAAGGAAAAAGGAATATCATTTCTCATGATAGGAGAACAGAAGATTAAAAAGTTACAGGGAATTATGCTTAAGGTACAGGTGAAAGATTTAGAAAAGAAATAGAAATAAATAAGAAAGCGTAATCGTGTTCGGGAATACAGGGTGCGAACGGAAGAGGTCGGAGAATATTTCTTCGGTCTTTTTTGTTTCTTATGGCATTCTCCGCAGAATCAGGTTATAATAGAATCAAATTTTGGGTTGTTAAATATTTGGTATTAAGAGGGGCATACTATGGATGTAAAAGAACAGTTAAAAGAGACTAGCCAGCAACTGCAGTCGCTCATTTCCTCGGTTCCGGGAGGAATTGGAATCTTTGAGCTAAAAGATGATAATCTGTCTTATCGGTATTTTAATGATGGACTTGCAGCACTTTTGGATTATACTCATGCAGAGTACGCGAAATTGATTGAGCAGACAGCGGTTGCAATGGTATATCCGCAGGATCTTCCGGTTCTAATGAAAGTGGTAGCGGATATCGTGGCGAATCCCCATCCCAACGACTCTACCACCTGTGAATTCCGCATGGTGAAAAAAGATCAGACGCTTGCATGGATTTTTTTGTCGGCGTCGATCATGGCGATTGAATCTGACGGGATTGTGTTTAGCGCGGTCTTTACCGATATCACAGCCCTGAAGATGGCACAAAAGCATGTGGAGGAAAAGAACAACGAACTTCTTTATCACAGTGAGCATGATTATCTGACTGGTCTGTATAATCGGGAGAAGTTCTGCAGTGTTGTGGAACGCGTGCTAAAGGAGAATGCGAGTCAGGAGTATGCAATCATTCGCTTCGACATTGAACGGTTCAAGATGATTAACGAGCTGTTTGGCGCTGAGGTGGGCGATAAAGTGCTTTGCTGTATTGCGGACATGCTGCGAAATGAGGTCATGGACGAAGGTGTGTATTGCCGTCTGGAAGCAGATCATTTTGCACTCTGCATAAAAAAAGAAGATCTGGATATGGAGAAGATGCTGGAAGTACATGAACAATGTTTCCATTCCCTGAATCTGGATTACACGATTACAATCTGCGCTGGCGTATTCCTCGTGAGTGGCTGTACGCTGTCGGTGGAACAGATGTGTGAACGGGCGAACATGGCGCTCGCTACAGTAAAAGGAAAGCCATTTCGTCATTATGCGGTGTATCAGGATGAGATGCGCTACAATCTGGTGGAGGAACAATTCCTTGTGAATGAGATGCAGCATGCGCTTGAGGAGGGACAATTTGTCTTTTATCTGCAGCCTATTTACGATGCAGTCAGTGAGCTCCCAGTCAGTGCGGAGGCACTGGTTCGCTGGATACACCCGGAGCGGGGCATGATTTCACCGGGCGTGTTTATACCGTTGTTTGAACGGAACGGCTTTATTGCAAAGCTGGATCACTATATCTGGAATTGTGTGTGTCAGTATCTTGCAGATGGAGTTGCCCAAAAGGAGCATGTTGTGCCTGTGTCTGTCAATGTTTCGCGGATTGACCTGTTCTTACCAGATTTGTGCGAGCGGATTGTTAATATGGTGGATGGGTATGGGCTAGATCATTCCCTGATTAAATTTGAGATTACAGAGAGTGCTTATATGGATGATTCCCAGCACCTGCAGGAAGTGATACAGCGTTTGCAGAGTGAAGGCTTTAAAGTTTTGATGGATGATTTTGGCAGTGGATATTCTTCGCTGAATATGTTAAAGGATACCCCGATTGATATCCTGAAGATCGATATGCGGTTTTTGGAAGATTTCAGCATCTACAATCGCAGCGGAAATGTATTAAACAGTGTCGTCCGTATGGCAAAATTATTGGATATGACGGTAGTTGCGGAAGGCGTTGAGACGAGAGATCAGCTTAGCTTTCTAAGGGGAGCAGGCTGTGACTGCATTCAGGGCTTCTACTTCTCTAAGCCGCTGCCGTTGAATGAGTATCGACATTTTATGCGAAAAATAGGTACGTATCAATTCGAGAATCATCCGGATGGAGTGGGACTTGGCCCGAATGCCGGGAATTCCGGAATTATCTTATCGGAAGCAGGGGCGGAGAAAAATCGCGCAGGCTCTGTGATGCAGAAATTCAGCTGGGAATCGATGCAGAGGGAGTTGGACAGACAGAGACAGTACTTTGATATGGTCCGGGTGGTGAACCCTGTGAAGACCAGTGTGTGCGGAACCAAAAAAGAAGAGTGTAATGAGCATGCGTGTCATGCGGTATGGAAGAAGGATACGCGATGCAGTAATTGTATTTCTATGAAAGCACTGGAGAATCATACACGTATCAGCAAAATGGAGTACTCGGATAAAGGGCTGTTTTTCGTGATTGCCCAGTGTGTTCAGGTGGAGGGGCAGGATCTGGTTATGGAACTTGTGACCCGCCTTGAGGATGGATATGTAGATAATATCTTTGACAGGGATCTTCTTTTTATGAAGCTGGATGATTTAGAACGGCAGGTAATATCCGACGAGCTGACAGGGGTCTATAACCGGCGGTACATTGACCGTCATCTGCCTCTTTATTTGGAAAATGGAAGTATCATGGGGTACGACGTCGGAATTGCCATGGTTGATATTGATTATTTAAAAGATATTAATGATCATTGTGGACATCAGGCAGGTGATCATGCGATTCATCAGATTGCCACGATTCTGCAGGATAATATTGCGAAGAGTAAAGGTGATTTCGTGGCGCGGTACGGCGGTGATGAATTTTTAGTTGTCTGTCGTAACATTGCACCGGAAATCTTTTGCAGCCGACTCAGTGAGGTTGCAAAATTAATTCACAGAACATCGCTGACGAATTATCCGGGTATTCGTCTGGGTGTTAGTATAGGTGCGGTTAATTCAAGCGAGCACCCGAAGGTAAGTATTCATCAACTGATTGACTATGCTGACAAGAGACTGTATGAGGCAAAGCTTCGGGGGCGGGGTGAAGTGGTCGGAAAACCATAAGATAAGGGGAAACATACATGTCAATTAACAAAATGTTTACGAAGTATGTATCGCAGAATATATTCGGAATGATTGGAATTTCCCTATATATTCTTGCTGACACATTTTTTATATCCAGGGTAGAGGGTTCCAATGGAATTACAGCGTTGAACCTGGTACTGCCAATTTACAGCTTCATATTCGCTGTCGGAGCGATGATGGGCGTTGGCTCTGCAATTCGATTTAAAATCGGACGGGCAAAGGGCGAGGAGAGCGCAGAACGATTTTTTTCGAATGCCATATTTTTTGCGCTTTTGATTGGCGCAGTGTTTATGCTGGTTGGGGGATTATTTCCAAGCCAGTTGGTTGCATTTCTTGGTGGAAATGATGTCATTGTCCAGGTTGGCGCGCCTTACACAAGAATCTTCATGCTGTTTGCACCATTTTTTATGTGGAACCATATCTGCAATGCATTTGTCAGAAATGACGGTGCGCCGACGGTTGCGATGGCAGCAACACTGATCAGCAGTCTTTTTAATATCGTGATGGATTATGTGCTGATGTTCCCGTTGGGAATGGGAATGGCAGGAGCGGCGCTCGCAACAGCCCTATCACCAATCATAGGAATTCTGATTTGCTGCACCCATTTTTTCTCAAAGCAGAATACGGTGAGGTTTCTATGGAAGCGACCGTCCATCAAGCGGCTTGGGAAGGCGTGTCAATTGGGAGTGGCAGCGTTTATTGGAGAATTTGCATCCGGTGTGACAACGCTTGTATTTAATGGAGTGATTCTGATGATCGCAGGTAATGTTGGCGTGGCGGCATATGGTGTCATCGCAAATACAGCACTTGTCGCGATTTCCGTTTTCAATGGAATTTCACAGGGGTCGCAGCCATTGCTGAGTGACTGCTATGGAAAAAGAGATCTTGTATCTGTGAAAAAGGTGTTAAAGCTTGGTGTGATGACTGCACTTGTATTGGCAGTACTGATTCTGATTGTGGTTTGTGTTGGCGCGGAGGCAATTGTCGCGGTATTTAACAGTGACCAAAATGCACAGATGGCAGCTTATGCGGCGGTTGGAATCCGGCTATATTTTGTGGGATTTATCTTTGCGGGCTACAACATTGTCGGAACCGGATATTTGAGCGCGATTAATTCCGCGAAGTGGGCGTTTTGGGCATCTATGACACGGGGCGTGATTGCGATTATTTTATGTGTTGTTGTATTGTCGCTGCTGTTTGGAATGACTGGAGTCTGGATTGCATTTCCGATTGCGGAGCTGATGACAGCAGTGATTACGACGACTGCGATTATCAAAACGAAATAAGAATGAAGACAAGGGGACGGAGAAATCGTCCCCTTGCTTTCTAAATAAAACCATGCTATTCTAAACAGGAACTTCTTCTATGAGGATATGAATCTCAGCAGAGCATTCGACTCTGCTTGATCTTGTCTATATCAGACATAATTCAAAGATTGTATATTGAAAACAAATAGTTTATAATTTAGAAAGGATGATGTGATTGCCTTTAATTTCTAATTTTTACGGAATTTTAATCCGGATGTATTTTAATGATCAGGAAAAACATCATACACCGCATTTTCACGCGAGTTATGGAGAATATCAAATAGCTGTAGATTTTTCAGGGGACATACTAGCGGGAGAAATGCCAGCAGCAAAAATGAAATTGATTGTAGCGTGGACGGAGATACACAAGGAAGATTTGCTGGCACTATGGGATTTGATGCAGCAGGGAAATGAATATTTTAAAATAGAAGGATTGAAATAAATGAAAAAATATCCCAAATTAGAAGAAGTTTCAACGGAAAAAGATTACCGGCTACATTTGAAATATAACAATGGTGAGGAACGAATCTACGATTTCTCGCCTAATTTTGAACATCCTTTTTATATGCCATTGAAAGATGAGAGACTGTTCTCGAATCTCAAAGTGGAGAATGGAGGGTTGTACTGGGCGACAGGACAGGATTTTTGTCCACATACATTGTATGATTTGAGTGAACCGATTTTAGAAGTATAAATATGCACAGGAGCGAAATGAAAATATACCAGAAAACAATAGAACAGCAGGAAGCAGTCTACCGTCCATTTCCACCGCAGTTGGACCGGGAGATTCAAGACTTTCTGAAACAGGATGGAATCCCGGAGCTCTACTGTCATCAGGCGGAGATGTTCGATCTCGCGCAGGCAGGGGAAAATGTTGTGATTACAACTGCGACGGCGAGTGGAAAGACCTTGGGCTTTCTGCTTCCGGTATTGCAGGAGATTTTAAAGGACCCGCGGACAAGAGCGTTTTTTATCTATCCGACGAAGGCATTGGCGAGCGACCAGTATCGCGCGCTAAAGCCTTTTTTGGATTATTTCGGAGAGAATCGCATCTGCGCGGGGGTTTATGATGGGGATACGCCGCAAAACCGAAGAAGAGAATTGCGGAAGAATGCAAATATTATTTTGACAAATCCGGAGATGATGAACACGGCCTTTTTGCCGAATCATAGTATGCATGGGATGGACTTTATATTCTCGAATCTGAAATATGTTGTGGTTGATGAGCTACATTCCTACCGGGGTGCATTTGGCTCGCATCTGGCAAATGTATTTCGCAGGCTGGATCGCATCTGTGCGTATTATCAGTCGGACGTGCGTTTTTTGTGTAGTTCGGCAACGATTGCGAATCCACTGGAACTGGCGGAGAAGATTTGTGGAAAACCATTTTCGCTTGTCAGTAAGAATGGTGCACCGTCTCCTCAGAAGAATTATATTCTTCTAGAACCGCCACCGCTGATTGGAAAAGATGGAAAAGAGTTCGCGCGGGTTTCGACCGCAACCGTTGCAGCGCAGATGATTCCGCAGCTTGTGGAGAACCATCACAGCTTTATTGCGTTTGCAAGGAGCAGACGCAGTGTTGAGGTGATCCTGAAAGAATCGCGGGATCGGATGGAACAGGCAGACTTCTTAGCTGATGCAGGTCCGGAGAAAATCGCGGGTTATCGTGGCGGATACACGCCGATGGAGCGTAAAGAGATTGAGCACCGGATGATGACAGGTGCACTCAGTGGCCTCATTTCCACCAATGCGCTGGAACTTGGAATTGATATTGGATCGCTGGATACGACGCTTTTAGTCGGCTATCCCGGAACTAAGGCATCATTTTGGCAGCAGAGCGGGCGCGCGGGGAGAAGCGGCGTAGCGTGTGACAACTATCTGATTCTGGATAATCAGCCGTTTGATCAGTATATTGCGGTCAATCCGGACTGGTTGTTTGAGACGGAGAGTGAGCATGCGATTGTCGATCCGGATAATCTCTTGATTCAACTGTCACATATACGCGCAGCGGCGGCTGAACTGCCACTTTCACTGGAGGATACAAAGCGTTTTCCAGATCTGGGAGAGGTGATTCCCGTCATGCTGTCAGCAGAAGAGCTAAAGAATCTGAATGGTAAATTCGCATGGTCGGGGAGTGCATTTCCAGCGGGGGATTATAGCATTCGAAACATTGATAAGATTCGTTACAAGCTGCTGGAACGTGAGACGGGACGTGAAATTACGGAGATGGACGAATCGCAGGCGTTTCGGGAATTGTATCCGGGAGCGGTCTATCTGCACGAAGGAAATGCATACGAAGTACTGGATCTGAATCTGACGAGCCATACGGCGCAGGCAATTTCGTTTGCAGGTGATTATTACACCGTGCCAAACGGGCAGGGAGAGACGCGTATTCTCCGCGAATTTAAGTCGGAAAGCTATCGGCGGACAAGATTTTCATTTGGGGATATTAATGTAAATGAGTGGGTCAGTATGTATAAGAAGCTGCAATTCCATCATCACCAAAACCTTGGATTTATGCAGCTCGCGCACCCGCTCCAGAAGGATTATGATACAGAGAGCACGTGGCTGGTAGTTCCGGCAAACGTAACAGAAGTCTTTCGCAGCTTATTAAAGCCAGATGAGAATGGAAATCTGACGCGGAATAATCATTTTGAAGGAATGTGTCACGCACTTCGCAGTGCAGCGATGATGAGTACCATGGCATCCTCGGAGGATATTGACGTGATGGTGTCGAATGATGCGCTCATTCCGCAGGGGGAAATGAACGGCAGTGTCTATCTGTTCTTCTATGACAAATATGTGGGCGGTCTAGGGTATTCGGAGAAGATCTATGATGTTGTACCTGTTGTGATCGAACATGCGATTGCACTGGTGGAGGGATGCGGCTGTGAAAATGGCTGCCCGGCATGTGTAGGGGATTACACGCTGGATCGACAGATGATCTTATGGGGACTGAAGAATTTCTTCGAAGAATCACCGGTTCCGGAAACTGTGAAGCTCTACGTAGAGGAAGACAGACCGGCAGTGTCAAGGCCTGATCCGACACTTCCGGTAAGCTGGGAAGCGTATTTTAAGGAAACGCAGGAAAAAAGAGATGCCGACCGGGATAAAGCTGGGAAGCTAAAACGCAGATTGGATGAGATGCATCCAACATCATGATTATGGGATGGATAGAATGGAATTAAATAAATATCAGAGGGCAGCAGTGCTTGATGAGAGTGACGCCTGCATTGTAAATGCGAAGGTGGGCAGTGGCAAGACGACGGTGCTGATCTCGAAGGTGCTGTATTTACATGAAGTGAAACACATTTCGTATGATAAGATGATTGTGCTGACTTTTACGAATAAGGCGGCGGATGAGATCAGAGAACGGTTGTTGGCACAATCTGGAAATTGCATGTTTGAAGGATTTGGAACGTTCCACAGTGTTGCACTGTATCTGCTGCGCGAAAAGCTTCCCATCGAGGAACTTGGCTACAAGCCGGAATTTGCGGTCATTACTCCTGAGGAAGAGGAAGAGCTTGCACTGGAGCTGATCAAAGAACAGAAGCTAAAAATTAAATATCAAAACAGACTGAAAAAGAGGCTGGAGCAGGAGCGGGAACCATATGAAAATGGGAGCAGGGAGCCGCGTTATCAGGATGACCTCTTTCTTTTGATGCGTCTTTTGGGGCAGGAGAAGCTGAAACGAAATGAATTTACATTTCGGGATATCATTCGTGTGACGAATTACTTGTTAAAGAAAGAGTTACAGAGCGGGACAGGGCGTTTGGATTTTCATCCGGAATGGCTGATTGTGGATGAGGTGCAGGACTGTGATGCAATTCAAATCGAATTTTTGACGCTACTGAAACAATATGGTGCTTCTTTCTTTGCGGTGGGTGATCCCAATCAGGTAATCTATAGCTGGCGCGGAAGCAGCAGCCGCATTTTCTATCGGTTGAAGGATGAATTTCATGCGCGGGAATTATCGCTGCCGCTTAATTACCGCTCAAGCAATGTTATTTTGGAGGCGGCAAAGCATTTTCAGCAGAATGCAGATGACTTAACCGGGACGAGAGAGTTTGGTGATCTCATTGTGGTGAAGAATCAGTACAACTCCTTTCAGGAGGCAAATGATCTTGCTGTGCAGATTCATTTGCTTGCGAAGCGTGGAATTCCATACCGCGAAATCGCGATTTTTTACCGCCTGCAAAGTCAGTCGGAGCAATTGGAAAAAGTATTTGCGACAGAAGAAATTCCATTTGAAGTGTCAGTCAAAAAGACGGTGCAGGATGTTCCGATATTGAACTGGTTCTTAAAGAAAATGAAACAGGATTGCCAGAACAGGGAGCTGTTTGCAGGTGCACCGTGGAAAACAGAGCGCGCGATTGAAGTCTTGGATGTATCGGCGCAGGAGATTTATGATTTTTTGAATGTGAATGAGCATTTACGACAGAATTCTGTGGGATATCAGGATGAGCGTGAACAGATTTTAGCCATGCTAGACCGTATGCTGCGCTATGCAAAAGAGCAGCATCTCACGCTGATCGATGGATTCCGGCAGTTTCTGAATTCCTCTGCCCTTTATGGAATCAATATTCTTCAAAAAGAGGTGGATATGGCAGAAGACTCGGTGAAGCTGATGACACTTCATGCCTCGAAAGGATTAGAGTTTTCGTATGTCTTTATCATCGGGGTGAATTATGGTTTGATTCCACTTCGCACACAGGATTTTGAGGAAGAAGATGAGGAGAGGAGACTATTCTTCGTTGGGATGACCAGGGCGAAGGACCATTTGGAGCTTTCTTATTATACAAATCCCGATCTGCCTCGTGTGGCGGAGGGGGCAAGCCGCTATATTCAGATGATTCCACAGCATCTGATTCAGGACGAGAGCAGATCTGACGCTGCAAAGGAGTTTACGACAGACGGCAGGGTGGATTTACAGAAGATGCGAAAAGAAGTGGAAAAGTCGGACACCATGCATACGCTGGCTGCACTGTTTGGCGCGGCAAACACTCCGACTGTGGGGGCAAATGCGGATGAGGCAGCACCTCGTAGAGTTCGCCATGAAAAATATGGTGTCGGTGTCATTGTTGGTGAAGATGAGAATATGATAGAGGCAGAGTTTGAGAATTATGGGAAGAAGGAATTTATGAAGATGTTTAGTGAGTTGGAGATGCTGTGATGTTCATGAATGGGAGCTGAATGAAGTCCATCTGCGAGCGCGGAGATTCCTTCAAGTCAGACCACATACGTGAATATCTAGAGGTGTGGGGTGCATATTTCAATGAAAAAAATCCAAAGGAGTTGATGAGTGGCTTAATGAGTTCGTATTTTGGAATAAATCCACCATTATGCTTCAAATTCGCCCGATCCTTTCTTGCAGCGCTGTAAGTAGTCGATCCCAAAGCATACGGCAGCAAGCAGAAGTGTAATTGCGCCGTTGAATATATCCGATGTGAACGTAGAACCATCTTGCGAAACGAAGTAGGCAGTTATGTGGTTCATACTTGTTGCGGTGGGGATTACGACAAGCAGTGCAAAACCAAATCCTCGCCACAAATGTCTATGGCATTTACAGAAAATTCCATAAATTATCCAAGTGGCAGCAATCGCTACAAGAGAAACGCAAGTACCCAGTGTAAACACAATCGGGCGTTTTAGGAGTAATCCGAGAAGTGCTAAAAGTGGAATTGGAATAACGCTGGCTGTAAGTAGAGTTTTCAAAACGATTTTTTTATTTGCAGTTAACACAGGAATACAAAGCCCCCATCCCGCTGCAATCGAAACTGCGACCACCAACGACCATGACAAGTATTCCGAAGTAGCGTAATTACAAATTAGGCAAACGCAAATTGCGGTTAAAGCCACTGCGGACAAAGCTGCCAAAATACGGCGCTTCACTTGTTCTGTCAAGTGAATCCCCTTTTTCATTTGAAACGGCAGGGCATCCGGCTCAACTAATTCCTCTCGAATGAGGTAGTCAGCGGACACACCGAAAATACCGCAGAGTTGGGCGATAAACTCTAAATCCGGGGTGGATTGGTCTAACTCCCATTTTGAAATTGTCTGCCTTGTAACTGTTACTTTTTCAGCAAGGGCTTCTTGTGAAAGACCTTGCCGCTTTCTTAATTTTTGTATTTTCTCTCCAAATGTCATGTGCTTTCCGCCTGCTATTTTGTTTGAGAAAATCATAGCAAACGGGCGGCTAAATATCTACCAATTCAAGCAGGAATCGCCGCAATGAATCGTTGCAATGCTGATTTTACTGTGTTTTCCCCCAGCAAATCCTGCTGACGATGTTAGGTATTATTTTACCACAGAGCTATGAGCATTTCCATCACAAGCATATTTCGATAAGAAGATTTGACCTTAATCTATGGTGTCAAATCTTCTTTTCTATTAGTTGAATTTATACCACACTATTCTATATAATAAACATATCAAAGGAATTGATTGGCCAATCGTACCTTATAAAAACGAAAACAAGAAAATGAGATTTAGGAGAGGTGTGAAATCGATGAAAGAGAAAGTACAGAGTTTTGGAAGAGCGCTCAGCGGTATGGTTATGCCGAATATTGGCGCATTTATTGCATGGGGTCTGATCACAGCATTGTTTATTGCAACAGGATGGGCACCAAATGAAAAGCTGGCGGAAATGGTATCGCCAATGTCTACATACTTATTGCCACTGTTAATTGCTTATACAGGTGGTAAGGTTGTACATGATCACCGAGGCGGTGTAATCGGTGCGATTGCAACGATGGGTGTTATTGTCGGTGCAGATATCCCGATGTTTATCGGTGCAATGATCATGGGACCACTTGCAGCATGGATTTTAAAGAAATTTGACAAAGCCGTAGAAGGAAAGACACCGGCAGGATTCGAGATGCTGATTAATAACTTCTCACTCGGTATTATCGGTGCAGTGCTTGCCTGTCTGGCAATGCTCTTAATTGCTCCGGTTGTAACAGCATTAAACGCAGCAATGGCAGCAGGAGTAGGATTCTTCGTGGATCATGGTCTTCTTCCACTGGCAAGTGTATTTATCGAACCGGCGAAAGTATTGTTCCTTAATAATGCAATCAATCATGGAATTCTTTCTCCATTAGGAATCCAGCAGGTAGAAGAAGTCGGAAAATCAATCTTCTTCTTATTAGAAGCAAATCCGGGACCAGGACTTGGAATCTTACTTGCATATTGTATCGCTGGAAAAGGAAGTGCCAAGAGCTCTGCACCTGGAGCAGTGATTATCCATTTCTTTGGTGGTATTCACGAAATTTATTTCCCATATATTTTGATGAATCCATTGTTATTACTTGCAGTTATGGCTGGTGGAGCAAGCGGAATCTTCATATTCAATCTGATGGGCGTAGGACTTACAGCACCGGCTTCACCGGGAAGTATCTTTGCATTGATTATGATGTGCGAGAAGCATTCATATATTGGACTTCTTTTAGGAGTTGCAATTGCAGCAGCTGTTTCATTTGTAATCGCACTGCCACTGCTTAAGTTCGCAGGAAAAGACACAAGCTTAGAAGAAGCAACAGCGCAGAAAGACAGCATGAAAAAAGAATCCAAGGGAATCGCAGATGCACCGGCACAGACAGCAACCGGTAAGATCAGCAAGATTGCATTTGCATGTGACGCAGGAATGGGATCAAGTGCGATGGGCGCAACGGTTCTGAAGAAAAAGATTGTAGCAGCAGGCATGGATGGTATTGAAGTAATTCATACACCGGTATCTTCTATCCCGGCAGATGTTGAAATCGTAGTAACACATCAGGAACTTGGAGAGAGAGCAGCACACAGCAATCCGAATGCGCAATTGATTCTAATCACAAATTTCCTTGCAGCACCGGAGTATGAAGAACTTGTAGAACAGCTCAAGAAAACAAATTTATAAAAACAAAGCTTGTAGTGGAAAACAGCATTTACCTGTGCTATGATGTGGTAAATGGGGTGTTAGAATGAGAAAAGCATTACATAAGATATTCAAATTATATAGTCATGTAATTATAAACTTTAATGGTATATTTATCTTTGTTGGAGTATTGGCCGTAGTCTTTGGAGACTATGGCTGGTTTCCGAACAAGGATATCTATGCCATTTCTCAGTTTGTGTATCAATGTGTCATTCCGATTCTGATCGCGTATGCGTTGGGAAACTGTATGCAGGGGGCGCGGGATGGAAAGGAATCTGAGCGTCTTCGATTCGGCGGAGCAATTGCAGTGATGGCAACGGCAGGCATGGTCATGGCAGAGCGGGGCAGTGGAATCTTTGGTGCGATGTTTCTCGGACCATGCTGCAGTCTTCTGTGGGAGCGATTGATTCTGCCGCTGCTTGAGCGGGTAAAGAGCGGAATGGAAATGTTACTGCGCAATGTGGTGGTGGCACTGACCGGTGCGGTATTGGCGGTATTTTCCTTCTACATACTGGCACCTGCTCTATCCGCCATCGTTGGCGTGGTGTTTATCGGTACAGATTATCTGATCAATCATAATCTCGTCTTTCTATTGAATATTCTGATTGAACCCGCAAAAGTATTTTTCCTGAACAATGTGATAAATCACGGGATTATGGTTCCATTGGGACTGCAGCAGGTGAACGAACATGGCAGTTCGATCCTCTTTTTGCTGGAGAGCAATCCGGGACCGGGGCTTGGTGTTCTTCTTGCATTGTATCTGATGAAGGTCAAGAAAAGAAAACAGTACGCATCGAGCATGTTTACCCAGTTTGTTGGCGGTGTGCATGAGGTCTATTTCCCGGAAGTGCTTTCAAATCCGTGGCTGATCGCAGCCCTGATGGGAGGCGGAGTAACCGGGACGCTCTGTTTTTCACTTATGAGAGCAGCAGCACTGGCACCGGTATCTCCGGGAAGCATCCTGACAATGATGATGGTGACGGAGCGTGACAGCTTCTTTGCGGTCTTGCTGGGGGTGGTGCTATCCGCGGGCGTCTCACTGATCTTAGGACTGTTGATTCTAAGGTGGAGAGAAGATGGAAATGCAGAAAGAGAGGGCGTAGCAGTGATAGATCATCCAAAGCAGGAATCCATAGAAAAGCAGAGTTCTCCGGTGCGAAAAGTCGGAATCATCTGTGATGGCGGTGTTGGCTCAAGTGCAATGGGAGCAGCATTATTTCGCAGGAAATTAAAGGAAATGAATGTAATTGGAATCGAAGTAAATGCTTATGCCGGAGATCAGGTACCGTCAGAGTTGGATATGGGAATTTGTCAGAAGGATTTCAGGAAGATGACAGGCTTTGAACTGGAAGGTGCACCGCTTTATGAAGTGGAGAGTCTCATGAATCAGGCAGAATATGAGCCAATGATAGAAGAAATTAAGAAAAGGAATGGGGAGAATATATGAATCTGACACCTCGTTTAGAGAAAATCATGACGGTCATGCTGAAAGAGAACCGGGTATTGTCGGTAAAAGAACTTGCAGACAAGATCGGGGTCAGTAAGAGGACGGTACAGCGTGAATTAGAGTATCTGGGAACTGGATTACAGGAGTACGAGATAGAGTTCGTAAGTAAGACGGGAAAAGGAGTCTGGCTGGAAGGGTCGCAGGAGAATAAGGTACGTCTTTTGTCCGATCTGGAATGTACAGACAGCTTTGATGTCAGTGACCGTGAAGAGAGAAGGAAGCGTCTCACACTGGAAATCCTCAAAGAAAAAGGGCTTAAGAAGTTGTTCTATTATGCCGATCAGTTTAAGGTCAGCGAAGCAACGATCAGTTCGGATTTAGATGCAATCTCGGGCTGGCTTTCTGGTCACCAGCTCCAGATTACGAGAAAACCGGGAAGTGGAATCGAAGTGGAAGGGACAGAAGAGAGCTATCGCAAGGCTATTCGTTCCTTTATTGCAGAGAATATCAATACGCAGGCTATTCGAGACTCATACGAAGTGGACGATTCATTTGATGGAATGAAGAAAATCTATGGAACCGGAATCGGACTGCTGCTCAAAGATGATATCTTAAAGCGGGTCGTAAGCTGTATCAGCAGTCTGGAAGACCGCAGGGTTCTAACACTGACAGAGAACTCGTATGTGGGATTGGTACTGCATATCTCCATTGCGATTAACCGCATTATGCAGGATGAATATCTCGAAAACAGCGAGAAGCTGGAAGAACTTCCGGAAGACGAAGATTACGAACTGGCAGTTAAGATTGTTGAGGTGCTGGAAGAGGAGTTTGACATTGATATTCCGGATGCGGAGACCGCTTATATCTGTCTGCATATTAAGGGCGCGAAGCACCAGAATATTGAATGGAATGGAACAGGAACCGTAGAGATTAAACGGAAAGAATTAATTGGTCTGGTCAATGATATGATCAATACATTTGACAGCACAGCAGCATTTGAACTGAAGCAGGACGAAGATTTCATACAGGGACTGCTCGCCCATCTGCAGCCGACCGTAATCCGTCTGGTCAATGACATGGCAATTGTGAATCCCGTTTTGGAGGATATCAAGGCAACGTATCCGGATACCTTTGAGAAGAGCAGGAAGGCGGCTCTCATACTGGGAAACTGGGTTGGAAAAGAGGTCCCGGAATCGGAGATTGGATTTCTAACCATTCATTTCGGCGCAGCGCAGGTGCGGCTTGAGGGCAGGCGCGAAAATATTCGTCAGGTCCATGTGGGAATCGTATGCGCAAGCGGAATCGGCATTTCCCGGCTGATGCTCAGTAAATTAGAGAAGGTCTTCAAAGAGCGGATCAAGATGGAGACCTATGGAAAGAATGACATCACGCCATACATTGCCGGCAAGATGGATTTCTTTGTGACAAGTATCGCAATGACGAATCCGGACCTGGATATCATTCAGGTTAATCCACTGCTAAATGGGGAGGATGTCGAGCAGATTCGAAAGAAGGTATACGAATACGAACGGATACCGAGAAAGCAGCAGGAAGAATCGAAGTTCTCAGTCGAAATGGAGGAAGTGACCATTTTAGCGATGCAGATTAAAACGATTCTAAAAGAGATGCATTTGACCAAAGTAAGCGAGACGATAGGATTTGAGGAGCTTTTGATTGCTGTTTCCGAGGAAATGTCGCCGTATATGGATCGACAGGATCTGATACGCGAAGATATGCAGCAGAGGGAAAAAATCGGCAGTCAGGTTTTTGCAGAATTTGGGTTTGCACTGATTCATACCCGTACACGCGGGGTCATCAAGCCAAGCTTTACTGTGTATCGCACGCAGAATCAGAAGGCATTTGAAGATCCATATTTTAAGGGCATCGGTGTCGTCCTTGTCATGCTGCTTCCAATGGATGAGAATATCAAAATAAATAGTGAGATACTTGGATTTATCAGCAGCACTCTGATTGAAGATTATGATTTCCTAATGACCTTGTCAGAGGGAGATGAAGAGGAAATCAGGTCAGCACTTTCAAAGGTGCTTCGGACCTTCTTTCATCAGTATTTAGAACGATAGATAAAAGAGATAACAAAAGGTTGTTTGTTATGTACAGAAATAGAAGTACATAACAAACAACCTTTTTTCGTGTAGAAAAGAGCATTGTAAAATTGGCACTTTCTGAAAGGACAAAGTTGAAGTTGAACTTCTTGAAACTGTGCGATAGAGCATTTATAATCAAGCTATAAAAGGGAAGGAGGAATCACAAAATGGAGTTTAATCCAAGGATTGTTCGAATTTTATTCTTATTGCTGAAAAGCGAAGAACCCATCAAGGCTGATGATCTTGCTACAACATTGAAAATCAGCAGAAGAACAGTTTTTCGTGAATTGGACTATATTGAGTCGCAGTTAAAAGAATATCATCTTATTTTAAAAAGAAGATCGAAAAATGGAATTGAGATACAGGGAGATCCGGAAGATAAGCTCATTCTTTTCAAAAAGATAGAAAAAAGTGATGATTTCGATCCCAAGAATAAAGAACTGAGACAGAACCGATTGATTACAAGCTTACTGTTCACTGATGAAATTGAAAAAGTATATTATTATGCAGATGAATTAAAGGTGAGTGAAACAACGATCACGAATGATCTTGAAGAAATCAGAACATGGTTTGATCAGAACGGCATAAAGCTTCAGAAAAATAATGGAATCGAATTAGTGTATGAGGAGGAAAATTATCGGAGAGCCGTATTGCATTGGATTGAGAACTGTGAAGCGGATTGTTTATTAGATCATGACGTAGAAGTAATTCTCATAAATCAATTGGAGGAGTTACAGTTTGAGAGAACGAGTAATTTAACAAGAGAATCGTATCATCTGTTGCTCCAATATCTGACCATTGCTGTATCTAGAATAAAAGCGGGAAAAGAAATTGATTGCCCGGGACATCAGGAGGAAATGGCAGGGAAATCTAATATCATTGACGATGTGATTGTGATGATAGAACAGCAGTTTCAAATCCGTTTCAATCATGGTGAACGATGGAATCTTCATATTTTTGTAAAAGGATGCAAGGTACGGAGCATTGGAGTAGATTATGATGAAATACAAATTGAAAATCATGTTTTCCCTATTAGAAAATTGATCTATAAAATGACGGAAGTATTTGAACCGGAACAGTCATTTGAATTACAAAATGATGAAATGTTCGTGCAGGGGCTTTTAACGCATCTAAATCCAACGTTGACAAGATTGGTATATGGATTGCCGGTAAAAAATTCATTGCTGTCTCAAATAAAAGAAAAGTATCCGGATACATACATGAAAGCAAAAATGGCTGCAGAGGTATTAGAAGAAGCCACAGGGAAACGTATGTCGGATGATGAAATCGGGTTTTTGGCACTTCATTTTGGAGGAGCACTCATTCGGATCAAACAGAAACAACAAAAAAGACGAATCGTAGGTATCGGTGTTGTCTGTTCCAGTGGAATTGGAATCGCAAGCCTTCTGGCATCAGAACTTAGATATCATTATACAAGACAAATCCATGTCACATCTGTTGCACAGGATCAGTTGTCGAGAATGAAAGAAGGCGAATTAGATTTTCTGATTTCAACATATCCGCTGCAATCCAAAATGGACTGGATACAGGTAAATCCAATGCTCACACGTGCAGATTTCGCAAAGATATCTGAAAAGATAGAATTGTATGCATATTGCAAAGAACGCAGGAAAGAGTTTAGGAAGATTGATTTTGGTGAAGCGGCGGCAATTACAAATGAGATAGAGTCTATCATAAAGAATTTTCAGATCCGATATGTTCCGGCAGATATAAAGTTTCAAGATGCAGTGAAAGAGGCCGGACGTGTAAATGGGGAGAGCGCGGAGGAGATAGAGGATATTGTACTTGGATTAACGGAACGGGAAAAGTTATCCTCGCAGGTGATTGAGGAATATAAAATCACATTTTTACATACAAAATCCAACGGTGTAAAGAGTTCGCGATTTATGATTTTTCTGCCAAAAGGCGATGTGTTTTCAGATCCCTATTTCAAAAAAACAAAAGTTATAGTCATTATGCTGATACCAAAAGCAGATCAGAGAGAAAAACTTGCAGTTTCAAGTATTGCAATGAAAATATTTGAAGAGGATGACTTTTTGGAAATGCTGAAAAATGGAGACAGAGAAACTATTATTAATCAGATACAGGAGATATTGGAAGAATATTTTAATGATTATATGAAAAATATGTATAACAAAGAAGAGGAGGAAACGAAATGATTATTGAGACAGTGAAAAATAGAATTAGAATCAAAGACAAAGTGAGCTCGTGGGAGGAAGCAATCAGGGAAGCGGCGCAGCCGCTTTTGGAAGATGGCTGTATTCATGAATCCTATATAGATGCCATGATTGAAAATGTTATACAAAATGGACCATATATGGTATTGATTCCGGGATTTGCACTTCCTCATGCCAGACCGGAAATGGGGGTTGAAAAGACCGGCATATCCTGTCTGAAACTGAACGAGTCCGTGCTGTTTCCAGAGAACATGGAAGTGAAAGTAGTCATGGCACTTGCGGCAGGTGATGCAAATACACACATAGATGCATTAACGGAGTTAACAGATTTATTAATGGATGATGACAGGATGGAAGAGTTTTTTAACAGTCAGACAGAATCAGAAATTTTGGGGATTTTAAAATGAAAGAATGGGAAGAATACCGATTTGTTATTAATGGATTAGATGTGCAGTGTAAATATACAAAGCGAGTCATAGAAGAAATATTTAAACCTTTATTACGTCATCTGACAGAACTTCAGAAAAAAAAGGGAGAGAGAATTATTGTATTCCTATCCGCGGCACCTGCCGTTGGCAAGAGTACATTGGTTAGTTTTTTGGAATATCTGTCAGATTACATATCGGATGCCGGAAATATTCAGGCACTTGGAATGGATGGATTTCATTATCATTCTGACTATATTAAGACACATGATGCGCTCATAGACGGAAAACTTGTTCCGATGCAGATGGTTAAAGGTTGTCCGGAAACCTTTGATCTAGATAAATTGAAAGAAATGATAGTAAAAATGAAACAGAAGAACATTACATGGCCGGTCTATGACCGCAAAATTCATGATGTAGTGGAAGATGCAGTAAAAGTGACAGGAGATATCATCTTAATCGAGGGAAACTGGCTGCTGCTTAATGAAGGTAACTGGTCTTCATTAAAAGAATTATGTGACTACTCCATTCGTATACGTGGAGATAGAGAAGTGTTAAAAAAGAGATTGATCGATCGAAAAATTGCCGGAGGCCTGGCAAAAAATGAGGCTGTCAAATTCTATCAGAATAGTGACAGCAAAAATGTAACACGCGCGTTAAACAATTTAAGTTCGGCTGATTTGGAATTATTTATGGAACAAGATGGGGATTTTTTGAAAATGTAAAGGAGATTTTTTATGAAGGGAAAAAAGAACTTTCGCGCTAGAATGCAGGCATTTGGTGGCTTTCTGACGGCGATGGTCATACCAAATATGGGCGCATTTATTGCGTGGGGATTTATTACAGCATTGTTTATTGACACAGGATGGCTGCCGAACAAAGCATTTGCGGAATTGGTTTCACCAATGTCGACTTATTTATTACCTCTGTTGATTGCTTATACAGGAGGAAGGGTGATCTATGGTGACAGAGGTGGTGTGGCAGGCGCCATTGGAGCTATTGGACTGATCATTGGGGCAGATATTCCGATGTTTTTAGGGGCGATGATTATGGGACCTCTTTCGGCATGGATCATGAAAAAATTTGATGCTCTGATTGATAAAAAAATACCGGCGGGATTTGAAATGATCATCAACAATTTTTCGCTGGGCATCATAGGAATGCTGCTGTGTCTCTTGTCGTATTCTTTTATTGGTCCGGTAATCGTACAGGTAAACGGAGCATTGACAACAGTTATTGAGAGAATTGTAAATGCCGGAGCGTTACCACTGGTAGCCCTTCTGAATGAACCTGCCAAAGTTCTCTTTTTGAACAATGTAATTGATCAGGGCGTATATTATCCGCTGGGAATGCAACAGGCATTAGATTGTGGAAAATCAATCTATTTCATGGTAGCTTCGAATCCGGGAGCAGGATTAGGATTGTTACTTGCTTATTCGCTTTTTGGAAAGGGCGAGGCAAAGAAGACGGCGCCGGGAGCAATTATTATCCATTTCTTTGGTGGAATTCATGAAATGTATTTTCCGTATGTATTAATGAAACCAATTACAATCATTGGTATGATATTAGGATCAGGAGCTGGAATCGTTACATTTTCACTCTTGGATGTGGGATTGGTTGCAGGTCCAAGTCCAGGATCAATCTTCTCCTATCTGGCACTTACGCCAAAGGGAAATATATTGGGAGTGCTGTTGGGAGTCGCAGTTGCGGCAGCAGTCAGTTTTGCTGTTAACGCATTGTTTATTAAGAACTCAAAAGAGACAGACGACAGCCAGTTTACGCAGTCACAGGAAAAATCCAAAAACATGAAGTCAGAAGGTAAAGATATTTTGAGCCAGGTGACAGACACAACGGAAAGTGTGTCAGCCCCAAAAATAAAATTGATCATCTTTGCCTGTGACGCAGGACTTGGAAGTAGTGCAATGGGAGCAAATGCATTTAAGAAAAAGCTGAGAGCAGTCAATATTGAAGTACCTGTAGATCATTATGCAATCGAAAAAGTGCCAACGGAAGCGGATGTTATTGTGACACATCAAAGCTTATATGAGCGTGCGAGAGAAGCAAATCCAGGCAAACGAATTGTTACAATTCAGAACTTTTTGAAAGATCAGAACTTAGAGGCGTTATTTAATGAAATTGTAGAAAGTCAAGAAAAGGAGCAGTGAACGATATGAAAATAAAGGCAGCCGTTCTGGCAGGAAAAAAGAATGTATTTATTAAAGAATATGAACTCCCGGAGATTGGAGAGGAAGAGTTATTAGTAAAGGTTATTTCGAATAGTGTATGTTTATCAACTTATAAGGCAGCAATCAGAGGCGGAGAGCACAAGCGGGTTCCGGATGATGTGAGCGAGGAGCATCCAACCATCACAGGTCATGAGTTTTCCGGTTATATTGTAAAGGTTGGAGAAAAGATTAAGGACAAATTTAAAGAAGGGGATAAATTCGTTCTGCAGCCGGCAATGGGACTTCCAAGTGGATATTCCGCTGGGTATAGCTATGAATATTATGGCGGAAATGCAACGTATTGTATTATTCCAAAAGTATCAATCGATTTGGGGTGTGTTCTTCCATATAATGGAAATTATTTTGCGAATGCATCTCTGGCAGAGCCGATGTCCTGCATTATTGGAGCATTTCATGCTACATATCATACAACGCAGTATGTATATGAACATCAGATGGGATTGAAAGAAAACGGGACGGTTGCACTTCTGGGCTGTGCCGGACCAATGGGAATCGGAGCAATCGATTATGCGGTCAATGGACCTTATCAATCCAAAAGGATTGTTGTTGCGGATATTAACGCAGAGCGATTAGAACGCGCAAAAAAATTAATTCCACCGGAATCTGCATCCAAGGTAGGAAAAGAATTAATCTATATCAATCCGGATAAATACGATCAGCCATTGGAAGAACTGAAAAAGTATACAGATGGTGCCGGCTTTGATGAGGTATTTGTATTTGCACCGGTTGCAGCATTGATTGAGATGGCAGATGATCTGCTGGGTAATGATGGCTGTCTGAATTTCTTTGCAGGTCCCACAGATAATCATTTCAAAGTGCCATTTAATTTTTATAACGTGCATTATGAAAGCACACATATCTGTGGAACTTCGGGAGGCTCTACATTGGATATGCTGGAATCGTTGAAATTGTCGGAAGAGAAACGCATCAATCCATCATTTATGATTACACATATTGGTGGAATCAACGCAGCACCGGATACGATCTTAAATCTGCCACATATAGAGGGGGGAAAGAAACTAATCTATCCGCATATTGAGATGGAATTAACTGCAATTACTGAGTTTAGAGAATTGGGGAAACATGATCCGCTATTTGCGAAGCTGGCAGATATTTGTGAGAAAAATGATAATGTATGGTGTGAAGAAGCAGAGCAATTGTTATTAAAAGAAAGAGGTGTTTATAAATGTTAGTAACGGCACAGGAAATGTTACAGAAAGCAAAAGCAGGACATTATGCGGTGGGGCAGTTCAATATCAATAATCTTGAATGGACAAAAATGATTCTTCAGGCAGCACAAGAAACAAAATCACCTGTCATATTGGGCGTGTCAGAAGGGGCGGCAAAATATATGACTGGCTATAAGACCATCGTGGGGATGGTAAAGGGGATGATTGAAGATATGAATATTACAATCCCTGTGGCGCTGCATCTGGATCATGGTTCATACGATGCTTGTCTAAAATGCATTGAAGCAGGTTTTACCTCTGTTATGTTTGACGGATCGCATGAGACGATCTCGGAAAATATTGAAAAGACAAAGAGATTAGTAAAACTTACAAAAGTAAAAGGTCTCTCACTGGAGGCCGAGGTTGGAGCTATCGGTGGTGAAGAAGATGGAGTGATTGGAAAGGGTGAATGCGCAGATGCCGATGAATGTAAAATGATCGCAGATTTGGGAATCACCATGCTGGCTGCCGGTATAGGCAATATTCATGGAAAGTATCCCGAAAATTGGGCGGGTCTAAGTTTTACGACATTAGATGCAATTCAAAAAAAGACAGATGAGATGCCTCTGGTTCTACATGGAGGAACAGGAATTCCGGCAGAGATGATTCGAAAAGCAATTGATCTTGGTGTCGCTAAGATTAATGTGAATACGGAATGTCAGATTGTATTTACAGAGGCAACACGAACCTATTTTGAAGACAAAAGAGATTTAGAGGGAAAGGGATTTGACCCAAGAAAAGTATTAGCACCGGGATGTGATGCAGTAAAGGAAATGGTCAAGGAAAAGATGACATTGTTTGGTTCTGTGGGGAAGGCAGAGTAAAAACGGAACAAGATAAATCAAAGGATATGACAAGTCAGAAAAGTCATATCCTTTTTGACACTTTTTTCAAACCTAGAAATTGGCACTATTTGATGACGTCAAAGCCCATCTTCTTTGGATTGTAATTCGTGTGTTTCAGGGCTTATAATGATGTCAGAAAGAAAAAAGAAAATCAAAAAAATATAAAATTTAAAGGAGGAAGAAAAGATGTTTTTTAAGAAAAAAGAAGAACCAAAAAAACTTGCACTTCTGTATCCGGAAAATGTTCGTGTGAACTGCACAGAGGATACACAGGAAAATGTAATCCGGACGGTCGGACAGATGTTAGTGGATTCCGGATATGTGGATCAGCCATATGTAGAAGCAATGATCAAAAGAGAAGAGTCATTTTCTACATACATGGGAAATGAACTGGCACTGCCTCATGGAGTAGAGGAAGCCAAGAAAGAAATTAAAGCTTCCGGTATTGCAGTTATGATTTTCCCGGAAGGAACACCTTGGGGAACAGAGAGAGCAAAAATTGTTGTCGGTATCGCCGGTGTTGGAGAAGAACATTTACAGATCTTATCCGTGATTGCTGAGAAGATGTTAGATGAAGGAAGTGTCGAAAAGCTTGTGAACGGGACGGCACAGGAAGTATATGAAATGTTGAAAGGTGAGGAGAATTAGTATGATTATTACAGTTACAATGAATCCTGCAATCGATAAAACAATCGATGTGGATCAGCTCCAGAAGGGTGAATTAAACCGAATTAAAAGCGTAGAGAAAGATGTCGGTGGCAAAGGAATCAATGTATCGAAGACAATCAACGAGCTGGGCGGGAAAAGCACAGCAATCGGGTTTATCGCAGGAGATGCAGGAAAGACCATAGAGCACGTACTGAATCGAGAGGGGATTCAAACAGATTTCATCGAAGTGGAAGGTGAAACTCGGACCAACACAAAAGTAGTAGAAGCGAATCGTGAATTAACAGAGTTAAACGAACAGGGACCGGAGCTTACAAAAGAAGATGTAGAGAAACTTTTAGAAAAGATCGAAGGCTATGCAAATGAAGATGTACTTTTCGTACTGGCTGGAAGTATTCCGAAGGGCGTTGAAAAAGATATTTACGAGAGAATCATCCGCCTCGTGCATGGAAAAGGTGCAAAAGTCATCTTGGATGCAGACGGAGAATTATTCACAAAAGCACTTCAGGCAGGACCGGATATCATCAAGCCAAACCGGTTTGAACTGGAGCAGTATGCAGGATTTGATTACCGCGCATCTGAGAAAGAGGTTCTTGGAGTTGCAAAGCAGATGCTAGAGAAAGGGGTCAGCACAGTTGCTGTATCCATGGGAAAAAGCGGTGCAATGTTCTTGATTGACGGTGAGAAGTACAGATGTGCAGGCTTGAATGTCAAAGCACATTCTACGGTAGGCGCAGGAGATGCAATGGTTGCAGCACTTGCATATTCATGGGATCAGAAGTACACGGCAGAAAAGACAATTGCAATGTGTATGGCAGTCTCAGCAGGAGCTGTTATGACAATCGGAACCAAGCCACCAAAGAAGGAAATGGTAGAAGAGTTGTTAAAGCAGGTAGAAATTGAGACTTTAAAATAAGTAACAAATGGATTACACAGTCAAATAAATTTATCAATGAAAAGGAGATCAAAGAAATGAAAACAAGAGCAGTCAGAATGTATGGAGCATATGATTTGAGATGTGAGGAATTTGAATTACCAGAAATCAAAGAGGATGAAATTCTTGTAAAAGTAATGAGTGACAGTATCTGTATGTCAACATATAAATTAGCAGATCAGGGATTAAAGCATAAAAGAGCTCCACAGAATATGGCAACGAATCCAATTATCGTAGGACATGAGTGTGCAGGTGTCATTGCACAGGTTGGAGAGAAATGGAAAGATGATTACAAAGTTGGTCAGAAATTTGCCCTTCAGCCGGCACTGAACTATCAGGGAAAACTGGACTCACCTGGATATTCTTATGAATTCTGTGGTGGAGCTGCTACATACTGCATCATGCCTCACGAGGTAATGGAACTTGGATGTCTGCTCAACTATGATGGAGATGCATTCTTTGAAGCGTCCCTCGGTGAGCCAATGAGCTGTATCGTAGGTGGATATCACGCAAATTATCATACAAATAAACAGAATTACAACCATGCAATGGGTACAAAAGAAGGTGGAAATATCATCGTACTCGGCGGATGTGGACCAATGGGATTAGGAGCAGTCAGCTATGGCCTTTGCTTTGAGAACAAACCAAAGAGAATCGTTGTAACTGATATTGATGATGCAAAGCTTGCAAGAGCACGCGAAGTTATTTCTGAGGAAGAAGCAGCTGCAGCAGGAGTAGAACTCATTTACGCAAACACAGCATCGGTAGATGATCCGGTAAAATATCTGATGGATTTATCAGAAGGACATGGCTATGATGATGTCTTCGTATACATTCCAAATAAAGCAGTTGCAGAGCTTGGAGATAAGGTTATGGCATTTGACGGATGTATGAACTTCTTTGCAGGACCTACAGACAATCAGTTCTCTGCAAACATTAATTTATACAATGCACATTACACAAGTGCACACATCATGGGAACAACAGGTGGAAATACGGATGACCTTGTAGAAAGTCTGGATCTTGCAGCAAAAGGAATCATCAACCCTGCAGTTATGGTTACACATGTTGGAGGACTTGACTGCGTAGCAGATACTGTATGCAATCTTCCTAAGATTCCGGGTGGAAAGAAGCTGTCTTATACACAGTTCGATATGCCACTTACAGCAATTGCTGATTTTGAGGAGCTTGGAAAAACAGATCCATTATTTGCAAAACTGGATGCAGCATGCAAAGCAAATAAAGGCTTATGGAGTGCAGAGGCAGAAAAAATCTTATTCGAGCACTTTGGTGTAGAATATTAAGAGGAGGAAAAATAGATGGTATCTCAGAAAGTAGTCGTTAAAAACGAATCCGGAATTCACGCAAGACCGGCAGGCGTTCTTGCAAAAGAGGCAATGAAATGCACATCGGATGTCGTAATACTGACAGGCGATAAGACAGTTCAGGCAAAAAGCATCCTGAATCTGATGGCAGCAGCAATCAAAGCTGGCACAGAAATTACCGTACAGTGCAATGGCGAAAACGAAGAAGAAGATTTGAAAAAGCTGGTTGACTTAATTGAAAGCGGACTAGGCGAAGCGTAAGAGAAAAGAAATTCAAAGATTTTTGCAGAGCGGCAATTTGCTGCTCTGTTTCTTTTTTGGATTACAGAAGCTATGAAAAAAATCGAAGATGTGTTAGGATAAAGTAAGTACACGATTAGGAGGTTTTGAAATGGAAAAAGCAAACGTATATTTTACGGATTTTCACACGGAAGCAAATGGAGATGGGCTTCCAACAAAGTTAAAGAAATTAATCAAAAAAGCAGGAATTGCTGATTTGAATTTAGAGAATAAGTTCGTGGCAATTAAAATGCATTTTGGCGAGATGGGAAATATCAGCTACCTGCGCCCGAACTATGCAAAAGCGGTTGTGGATGTAGTAAAAGAATTTGGGGGGAAACCGTTTCTGACGGATTGTAATACGCTGTATCCGGGAAGTCGCAAGAATGCCTTAGAGCATCTTTACTGCGCATGGGAAAATGGATTCACACCACTCTCGGCAGGATGTCCCATTATCATTGGAGACGGATTAAAGGGAACGGATGATGTGGAAGTGCCTGTTGTTGGGGGCGAATATATTAAGGCTGCAAAAATTGGCAGGGCAGTGATGGATGCAGATGTATTTATCAGTCTATCGCATTTCAAAGGCCACGAAATGACAGGATTTGGCGGAGCATTGAAAAATATTGGTATGGGATGCGGTTCGCGTGCAGGAAAGAAGGATCAGCACAGTAATGGACAGCCATCTGTTGAAACTGCAGACTGTGTGGGATGTAGACGCTGCCAGAAGGAATGTGCGAACAATGGTCTGGTATTTGACGAGACAAGTAAAAAGATGAGTGTTGATCAGGCTAATTGTGTGGGCTGTGGACGATGTATTGGAGCATGCAATTTTGATGCGATTCAATTTACGAATGATGCAGCAGTGAAGGAATTGAACTGCCGTATGGCAGAATATACGAAGGCTGTTGTGGACGGAAGACCAAATTTCCACATTTCTTTAGTGCTGGATGTCTCTCCAAACTGTGACTGTCACTGTGAGAATGATGCACCGATTTTGCCAAATATCGGAATGTTCGCATCCTTTGATCCGCTGGCGCTCGATCAGGCCTGTGCAGATGCCTGTCTGAAGGCAGAGCCGCTGCCGGGAGGACAGATTGACCGCAACATGAGAAAACCGGGATTTGTAGACCAGAAAGACAACTTTGTGAATTCGACACCGGAATCAGAGTGGAAATCATGCATGGAGCATGCCGAGAAAATCGGACTCGGAACACGGGCATATCATTTAATCGATCTTAGATAAGTCCGATTTATAACCCATTGATTTTGTTATCCTATCTATATCAAAGAGAAACCAGGCAGGGACTCAGATATAGAAAGGATGGTCAAGATGAAGGGATATGATGTTTTGGACGGTTATATGGGATTTGTTGGAGGAAGATACATGTTGTTCGCATGTGAAGCCGATTACAGAGATTACATGGTTGATTAAGGTTAAGTTAAGATAGTTCCCCTTTTGCGTTAAGGTTCTCCTGTTATACTGAGTTCATCAAATAAAATGAATTCAAAAAAGGAGGTCCGGATTATGTGGACACGAAAAGAATTAAAAGAAAAAGCAAAGATAAGATTTAAATCAAATTATTGGAAAACAGTGTTGGTTTCACTGATCATTATGTTACTTGCGGGTGGCTCGAATTTCGGGAGTGCAGTTGCCAACCGTATGCAGGGAAACGGTAACAGCACTGCGGTTACGAATTCAGTAGAGAGTTCTATGACACACACACCGGCAGTAGATGCAGCAGCAGTGATTGTTGTGGGTATCGTGGCAATCGTTATCTTCCTGATCTGTTTTGCAATTATATTTCTGATTGGGGCATTCATTCTCAATCCGATTGTAGTGGGGTGTTCCAGATTCTTTGTAAATAATCTGAACAAGGAAGCAGAAGTAAAAGAGGTATTGTCCGGCTTTGACAAAAATTACAGGAACGGTGTGAAAATCATGTTTTTCCGTGATCTGTATACAATCTTGTGGTCATTATTATTGATTATTCCGGGTATTATCAAGGGATATGAGTATAGAATGATTCCATATCTGCTCGCAGAGAATCCGGATATGAGTATGGAGACCGCATTTTCACTCAGCAGGCAGATGATGCAGGGAAATAAGTGGAAGGCATTTGTATTAGATCTGTCATTTATTCTCTGGCACCTTCTTTCCGTCTTTACATGTGGACTTTTGGAAATATTCTATGTAGGACCTTATGTGAACATGACCGATGCGGCATTATATGAAGTGCTCAAACAGAATTATCAGCAAAGCCAGATACAGTCGAATCAAGTGGAAGATGTGATTCATGAGTTCTAAGGACGAGATGGTGAAGGTATGAATTATCAAATTTTAATTGCAGATGATGAAAAAGAAATACGAGAACTGTTTAAATTATATTTAGAAAAAGACGGATACAAAGTCCTCGAGGCCTCAAATGGTCTTGAGGCTTTGGACGTTTTGAAAGAAAACGAGATTGATCTTGTGGTTTTGGATATCATGATGCCGGAGATGAATGGTCTGAATGTTCTAAAGAAGATCAGAGAAACCAATAATATTCCTGTCATGATGCTCTCATCGAAAAGTGCGGACAGCGATAAGATCTTAGGTCTGGATCTGGGCGCAGATGATTATCTCACGAAACCATTCAACCCGTTGGAAGCAGTGGCGAGGATTCATTCGAATATTCGCAGATTCTATTCGCTTGGAGCAAAAGAAAAGGAACTGCCGGCACTTACGCTTCGTGATCTGAGGCTGGATACAGAGAGATGCTGTCTTTTTCAAAATGACGTAGAGATTGAGTTAACCTCTGTGGAATACCGTATTATACTGCTTCTTATGGAGAATCCGGGCAAGGTGTTCACGAAGCAGCAGATTTTCTCGGCGGGCTGGCAGGAAGAATACATGATAGATGATAATAATGTCATGGTATGTATCAGCAAATTAAGAACCAAGCTCAACGACCAGGAGAAGCACTATATCAAGACGATTCGTGGTCTTGGTTACCGTATGGAGGCTGCGAAATGAAGCAGAAAGAACAATTGTCAGGATTTCTGATTCGAAGACTGATCGTGGTGCTGTTATTTATCGCAATTAGTCAGAGTCTGCTCAGCCTGTTGTTTACCACAGTTTTTTATCCGTTTATTAATGCACATTTTCATATTGATGTTCTGTATATTATGAATGCGACACGTTCTTCACCGATTACGATAGTCGTAGCCCTGCTCTGGTTTGCGGGTTTTGGGCTTGTCAATCTGTTCCCGGAGATGGTGCGCGCGCCGTTGCAGGTCATGCTGAATCGTCTGGCTTCCCATAGCTGGGAGGACTATCTTGCCCGGCTTCCTGCCCAGGATCGAACAAAGACATTATTGTTGTTGGTAGTGATTCTGTTAGCTGGATTGATACTCTATCTGTTACCATATCTGTTTGCCGCGTTGGTATATAGCAGATGGGTGGTTCAGGAAGTGAGAGAGCTCAGAAAGCAGGACGCGCGTGAGCGTGAGATCTTTGAACAACAGAGGAATCTATTGTTATCGGACATTGCGCATGATCTGAAGACACCGATCACGACCATTTCCGGTTATGCAGATGCGTTAAAGAATCATATGGTGACAGATACAGACAAACAGGAGGAATATCTGACCGCAATTTCATCTAAATCCATTCAGATGAGCAGGTTGATCAATCTATTGTTCCAATATGTAACGCTCGATAGCGAGGGCTTTCGGTTGAAATGTGAAAAGCTGAATCTGTCTGAAGTCATCATGGAAGCAGTCGCTGCGAATTATTCAGACCTTGAGGCGGCAGGATTTGAACTTGTTATGGACATTCCAGAACTGCCGATTCTTACATCGGTTGATGTGGTGCAGATGTCCCGGGCACTTACGAATCTGATCCAAAATGCAATCCGGCATAACCCGGAACATACGGTGCTTCTTATCGCCGTAGAGAATCTGTATGACCGTGTCAGTGTAGATGTTGCTGATTCAGGAGTCAGAATTGAAGCAAATATTTGCGACCATCTTTTCGATCCCTTTGTGATGGCAGATGAGTCGAGGGTGCATCGGGGCGGAAGTGGTCTGGGACTGAGCATTGCTTCTAAAATCGTGGAACTTCATGGAGGTTCCATTACCCTTCTTCAGCCGTATGAGAAAGCGAAGGATGGACGCGGATATACGAAAGCATTTCATATAGAAATTCCGTTCTTCAAAACTAGGGAAAACTGACAGGTGAGACTAATTATCACGAGTATCAGAATGACGAAAATTAGTGATTTGCCGGTCCGGTTGAATTGCGGATAACTAATTGCGGATCATACTCTATTTTATTGATTTGCGGAGAAATGTGATTACTTAATGTGGATTCGGCATGTCGGCTGATAATTAAATCAACTGCAGACTGGCTGCGCAGATTTAAATGATGTTCAATTGTAGTGATGGATGGAATAGAGACACTACTGACGAAAATATTATCAAATCCAACTACGGAGAAGTCCTCTGGTATCTTATATCCTGATTTGCTTAGGGCTGATATGATTCCAAGTGCGGTCATATCATTTACGCCTATAAAGGCGGTGGCCTTTGCGTTCGTTCGCTTTGTGTACTCTATTGCAAGCTCGTAACCGACAGAGTACTCGTAAGGAATACTATTTTGATCTGTTTCAACAATGTGATCACTGATTATGATGTCAAGATTATCACTGACATTGTGTTCAGCCATAGCCTGTTTGATTCCATTAATGCGCTGCTGACGTGCACTACTTAGATTTTGAATAGGTGTTGACAAAAAGGCAATATGACTGTGTCCCAACGAGAGCAGGTATTCTCCCATAAGAATGCCTGCTTTTATATTGCTTAATTCTATAGAAGGGATCGTGATTTCATCTTTTTTTTCGCCGATGAGTACAATTGGTATCGACTGTGACAGTTGTTCTACAAGTTTAGGGTAGCTTGGTACGAATGTAAATATGATACCAGCCGTTTTGGAATGAGAAAAATAGTCCAGATAGTAATTCTCGTAATCCTTGTTTCGGGAGGTATTACATAAGATGATTTTGTAACCTTGCATGAGAGCGTATTTTTCAATGGAAGCCGTGAGCTGTGTGTAATATGGGTTGGATAGGGTTGGAATAAAAACGGCAATTAATTTTTCACCGGTTGCTGTGCCCGTAAGAGAAGGTGTCTTGTAACCTAATTGGATTGCAGCGTCTAAAACTTTATTTTTCGTATCTTCGCTGAACGAAGGTCCGGTTTTATTATTTAAAATCATGGATACAGTTGCTTGTGATACACCCGCAAGTTTGGCAACGTCGTTGGAAGTAATTTTCTTTTTCATAATAATAAATCTCTCCTATTAATAATATAATTAATATTATAAATGAATAATTAATAAATGTCAACAGTGAATTAATAATTTTTGGTGATAGTGAATAAAAAATGATGAAATAATTTGTGAATTTAGAATAATCATACAATATTGACTTTGAAAAATGAAAATGATAAAATGAAGTTATTAAAAATATTAATTATTAATTGCGAAATACCATTAATAATTTAAATCAAAAGGAGAAAAAAATGAAAAAGAGAGTAGTGCAAGTATTAGTAGCGGCAATTGGAGTTGCAATGTTATCAACAGCGTGTGTATCGAATTCAGGATCGAAGGGATCTGCGGATAGCGGGACAACTGATTTTCCAAATCAGCAGATGAATATGATTGTTCAGTCAAGTGCCGGTGGCCTTTCTGATCAGATTTCAAGAGAAATCGCTGATTTGATGGGAAAGGACTTAGGACAGACAATGGTATGCCAGTATAAGCCGGGTGGAAGCGGGGCTGTTGGAATGTCATATGTACAGGCAAGTAATCCTGACGGCTACACAATTGGGCATACACCTGTTGAGATGGTTATGTTAAAAAATCTCGGATATGCAGATTTGACATCAGATGATTTGGATTGTCTGGGAAGAGCGTATACAACTGTAGGAGCACTGGTCATCAAAGCCGGTGATGATCGTTTCTCTACTATAGAAGAATTCATTCAATATGCAAAAGATCATCCGGGTGAAGTAAAGATTGGAAATGCAGGAACAGGATCTATTTGGCATCTTGGAGCAATTGGACTTGAGAACGCAGCTGGTGTGACTTTTAACCATGTACCATTTGATGGATCAAGCAAATCAATCGCAGCGTTGATGGGTGGGCACGTGGATGCCTGCGTAGCAGCACCCATTGAGTTAATCTCTGGTGTAGATGGAAAGGAACTGACGGTATTGGCAACGATGGGAGATGAAAGAGCCGAAGTATTCTCTGATGTTCCAACATTAAAAGAGTCAGGAATTGACTATACATTGATTCATTGGGGTGGATTTGCAGCACCAAAAGGATTAGATGAGGCAGTTCGTGATAAACTTGTAGATTCGCTTGAAAAGGCAGTTAATTCAGATGACTTCGCATCTTTCTTGGCAGAGAGAGGAATGGAACCAGCTTTTTTAACCGGTGATGAATACGAAACATTTATTTCAGGACAGACAGACCTATACAAAAATCTAATTGATGAAGCCGGCCTGCTATCGAAATAGTCATTTGATATGATTGTAAAGGAGAATTGATATGATTGGAGAAATTGTAATATCTGGTATTGCAATGATTATATCTGCTTTAGCGTTTGTAAACTCCTTTTCTTTTCCGGGAGGGACATCGGATGGTGTCCCTGGTGCCGGGTTTTTCCCGCAGGTACTATGTGTTGTCATTTTTGTGTTAAATATTTTAGTCATTATAAAGGCAATTCAGAAATTAAGAAAAACGGAAAATCAAAGAAAACCATTTACAAATGAGCAGAAACAAGGATTAATAAAAATTGCAATTGTTATCGTTGCAACAATTGTGATGATCGTATTATGGGGAACCATTCATTTTGTTGTAATTTGTGCTGTGTATTTGTGTATTATTGGTGTTGTGCTCAGATTGGATTTGAAAAAATATATTCCGGGAGCTGTGGTTGCTTCCATAGCAATTTATTTTATTTTTCAGAATCTGCTGAATGTAATGCTGAACAATTAGGGGGTGAGAAAAAATGATTATACAAGCAATAACCGCAGTTTTATCGCCGGATGTACTTCTCTTTATGACAATTGGAGTGGTAGTTGGAGCTTTGATTGGTGCATTGCCAGGTCTTTCTGTTGTGATGGCGATTTCGATTTTGACACCAATTACATTTAGTTTGGAGCCGGCACAAGGGTTGGCAATGCTGATTGGTGTATACAATTCCGGTGTGTGGGCAGGAGGTATTTCGGCAATACTGGTGAATACCCCGGGAACTCCGGCATCTATTATGACAACACTGGATGGATACGCAATGACAAAAAGAGGACAGGCAGGGCTGGCTCTTGGAATTAATACAATTTACTCTGTAATTGGTGGAATCATAAGTTCAATCATTCTGATGATTGCAGCTTTTCCAATCGCGAAATTTGCATTAAAATTTGGACCTGCTGAATATTTTGCTCTTGCATTATTTGGTTTATCGATGATTATCGGTATTTCTGAAAAATCAATCATAAAAGGAATTATGATGGGATGCTTTGGGTTCTTACTGGCAACAGTCGGACTGGATTCGATGTATGCCTATCCACGTTTCACGATGGGGAACATGGATTTATTGCAAGGAATTCCTTATGTGGCAGTTATGATTGGATTATTTGGGTTTGGTGAGGTACTGACGCAGATTTTTGATTCTTCGAGTGTGCTTGAAAAGAAAGAGAAAACAAAGATTGGGCGTATCCTTCCAACATGGAAACAGTTTAGAACGTTTGCACCAATTACGTTTATATGTGCACTGTTTTCAACAGTGATTGGAGCAATTCCAGGTGCAGGTGGTGATATTGCATCTATTATCTGTTGGGACCAGGCAAAAAAAGTTTCAAAAGATAAGGAAAATTATGGAAAAGGTTCAGAGGAAGGTCTGGCGGTTACATGTGTGTCTAACAATGGCATTATAGGTGGAGCAATGACAACAATGATGACTCTTGGAATTCCTGGAGATGCAGTTACCGCAGTGTTGATTGGTTCATTAATGATGTATGGATTGCAGCCAGGACCAATGATGTTTGTGGATGACAGGCCTTTTGTTTATAAAATAATGATCATGATGATTATTGCAAATATTGTCATTTTAGTATTTGGACTGGCAACGGCAAAAGCATCTGCGATGTTGCTAAACTTCAAAAAAGAGTATATTTGGATTGCAATTATGATTCTCTCACTGGTTGGTTCTTATGCAATTAATAACTCTGTTTTTGATGTAATTATTATGTTGATTTGTGGTGTGGTCGGATTCTTTCTAAAAAGATGTGATTTTCCACTTCCGCCATTGATTTTGGGGCTGATTCTGGGTTCTATGGCAGAATCAAATTTAAGACGAGCATTGGCACTTTCAAGTGGCTCTTTTGGGGTGTTTTTCACAAGCCCGATTTCGCTTGTATTAATTGTATTTACCTGTGCTGCCTTGATTGGCCCGTTTATTATGAGAATTGTTAAGAAAGGTAAAAAAAGTGAGGTGGCACATGAAGGTGAATAACCCAAAGGGAAAAATTGTTTCTATTGGAGAACTTCTTGTAGAGTTCATTCCCGTAGAACCGAATTTGAAAATAAATGAAGAGGGCAGTATTTTAAAAACAGCAAGCGGCTCATCAGGGATCTTTGCCTGCGCAAACGCAAATATTTGCGATCGTGCTGCATTTATAGGGAAAATCGGCTCGGACGCCCTCAGTCAGTTTGCATATAAAGTGATGCAAAAAGAAGGAGTGGATCTTTCTAGAGTGGTAGTCTCTTCGCAGGGACAGATAGGTCTTTCGTTCTTGGAGAACCTTCAGGATGGAAGAAATTTTCAATACTATCGGGATAAATCAGTAGGAAGTATGTTTGGGCCAGAAGATGTAGATGAGGAGTACATAAAATCCGCAAGTGCAATTCACTATTCTGGAATGCTTCTTGAACTGAGTGAAAGCATGAGAAAAGCATGTGAGAAATGTATAAACATTGCAAAAGAAAATGGTGTGCTGGTTTCGTTTGACCCGAATATTCGCAAAGAGGTAATGAAAAGTGATGATGCAATTGAAAGACTCTATCATGGAATCGCAACAGCAGATGTCATTGCGCCAACATTAGAAGAGGCACAGTTTATTACAAAAAAAGAAGATTCGATGGAAATTTTAAAAGAATTGCATAAAAAAGGTCCGAAAATTATTGCATTGACGAAAGATGCAAATGGAGCAATTTTAAGTGATGGGAAAAAGGTTGTCTCAGTCAGTGCATTGAAGGTTCATGCTATCGATCCAACTGGTGCGGGAGATACTTTTGCATCAATGCTGGTTTATGGTATTCAGGAAGGCTGGGATCTGGAAAAAATAGCAATTTATTGTAATTGTGCAGGCGCGCTTGCTGTTACAAAGCAGGGATCAATAGGCAGAGCACTTCCGAATATGAAGGAAATTGAGGAATTTGTAAAAGGAGATCCCTGTAAAGTGAGTCTGGAAACGGAGAATCTATATGAAGAAACTTGTATCGTATAAAGGAATAAAAACAGGAATAGGACTTGCGACGAACTGCTATAAACAGGTATTGGAAAAACAGGAAATTTCGTTAAAGGATTTAATTATTCAGGCGGCAGAGAGAGGATTTAGCTGGGTTGAAGTTCGCGATCCTGAGGTGATGATGTCAATAGAAACTCTCAAAACAATCAAGAAAATTGCAGATTCTTATCAAATCAGAATCCATTATTCATGGGATAATGGAAATGTATTTGAAGAGGATGAAAGATTTTATGAAGGAATGCGAAGAGCAGTGATGTTTGGAAAAGGGACCTGTTGCAGAGTATTGATTGCAGCGCAGGCTATTGCAGGAAAAAAAGGGTATTCAGAAGAAGAAATGAATAAAATTATTCATGTTTTAAAGTTATATATTAAAACAGCAAAAGAACTGGAAATTTTTCTTTGTTTTGAGAATTCTATGGAACCAATCAAAGGGGATGGAAAAACTTATTTTGGGATGGAAGATATCTTGTTACGCCTTCCCGAAATGAGCGTTACCTTTGATGCCGCAAACTTTACGACAGAGACAACAGTAATTAATCCAATGGAAGCGGAATTGATTTCTTATTATCAAAAGTTTTCAAAACGTATTTTTTATTACCATATGAAACAGACAAGAAATCATAAACTGATTCCGGCGTTGGAGGATCATGCAGATTTTGATGTAATAAAATTGATGAAGATGTTTGCGAAAACAAATCCAGATACGTGGGTCTGTCTGGAAATACCACAACAAAAAGATTTAAATCGTATGAATGAAATGGTTGAGAAAAGTATTTTATATTTGGAAAGGAAGAATAAAGATGAAGATGGCAGAGCTTAAAAATAAATTAAAAAATGGAGAACGGATTATAGGAACAATGGTCACGACATTTCAAAATCCGGATATCGCAAGAATTTTGCAGGTTGCAGGTTATGATTTCTTTATAATTGATTGTGAACATGGCTGTTTTGAATATGGAGAGGTAGCCAGAATCATTAATGTAGCACGAGGGATAGGAATTCCTGCGATTGTACGTATTGCGGAGATTCGAAGAGAACTTGTTTTGAAATTTGTAGAAATGGGGGCAAACGGATTACTTCTGCCTAATACAGAAACAAAGGAGCAGGCAGAACTTTTAGTGAAGTATTCAAAATATGCACCGCTTGGAGACCGCGGAGTATCTCTGTCAAGACCGCATACTGGTTATCAGAAGGTAAATGGAAAAGAGTATATGGAGCAGGCAAATAAGGATACTATTCTATTATGTCAGATAGAGTCTAAGAAGGGTGTCAATCATGTAGAAGACATTATAGCTGTGGAAGGAATTGATATTGCATTTGTTGGACCAAACGATATGTCACAAGATTATGGAATTTTAGGTCAGTTTAACAGTGAGACGATGGAAACTGCATTACAGAAAATTGTGAATGCAGCTCAAGCAGCTGGTAAGTATGCGGGGGTTCATTTTGGAGGAAAAGAACAAACAGTGAAATGGATTAATCGAGGGTATCAAATGAATATGTGTGGAAGTGATGTATCATTAATGATTGCTGGTGCAAAAGTGGATCAGACATATATTGTTGAAAATACGGAGGTGCAATGATGGAATTAGTAGTGTTAGATGGATATACGTTAAATCCAGGAGATTTAAGTTGGGAAGGTCTGGAAAAAATAGGGAACCTTGTGGTTTATGATCGAACAGTAAAAGAGGACATTGTAGAACGCATTGGAAATGCGAAGTTTGTTTTTACGAATAAAACACCTATTACAAAGGAAACAATGGAACAGTGTCCTGACATGAAATATATTGGAGTGCTTGCAACGGGGTATAATATTGTAGATGTGGATGCAGCCAGGGAAAAAGGAATTGTGGTTACGAATATACCTACATATGGAACAGATGCGGTATCTCAATTTGCAATTGCGCTTCTGTTGGAACTGTGCCATCACATAGGAGAGCATTCTGATGCAGTGAAAAATGGGGAATGGGAAAACAATGCTGATTGGTGTTTCTGGAAACATCCCTTAATAGAATTAGCTGGCAAGACAATGGGAATTATTGGGTTTGGCAGGATCGGACAGGGAACGGGACGAATTGCGCAGGCTATGGGAATGAATGTACTTGCATATGATGCATATCAGAATCCGAAACTCGAATCTAAAACATGTAAATATACAGATTTAGATACTGTTCTGGCAGCTTCGGATGTTATTGCGCTTCATTGTCCATTATTTCCTGAAACACAAGGAATTGTCAATAAGAGCAATATAGAAAAAATGAAAGACGGCGTACTGATTATTAATAACTCAAGAGGTCCACTGATTGTTGAAGAAGATCTGGCAGAAGCTCTTAACAGCGGAAAAGTAGGTGGTGCTGCATTGGATGTTGTATCAACAGAACCAATTCAACATATGAATGTACTTTTAGATGCAAAGAATATTATTATAACACCACATATTTCATGGGCTCCTAAAGAGTCAAGAAGCAGATTGTTAAATATTGCAGTTGAAAACGCGAATAAATTTTCAGCAGGAATCATTGTAAATTGTGTAAACCCATAAAGAAGGCGAGGGAGTATGAATACGATAGTTGATTTTATAAAAAAAGAACGTTTGATTGCTGTTTTACGAGGAATTTCAAGCGAAAGGATTGAAGCGGTATTAGAGGCACTTTATGAAGGCGGAATCGTTTTGGCTGAAATTACGTTTAATCCCGCGGATGAAGAAGCTTCAAAAGACACACTTCGATGTATTGAGAAGGGCTCTCGCTATTTTGGTGCAAAGATGAGAATTGGCGCGGGGACAGTTCTCACGGTGCAGCAGGTTACAGATGCATATTATGCAGGCGCGGAATATATCATTTCGCCAAATGTAGACGATGATGTTATACGTAAAACGAAGGAATTGAAGATGGCTTCGCTTCCGGGAGTGCTAACGCCGAGTGAAGCTGTTGCAGCGTGGAATGCCGGTGCAGACATCGTAAAACTTTTCCCGGCAGGGAGGATGGGGGCTTCTTACCTCAAGGATATGAAAAGTTCACTCAAACAGTTGGAAATATTTGCGGTGGGAGGAGTTGATCTTACCAATATGAAAGAATTTGCACGGATGGGAGCAGCGGGATTTGGCATTGGTTCAAATCTGATTAGTCCAGATATGAATTTTGATGCAATCCGAAAGAATGCAGAACAATACGTAGATCAAATCAAAGAAATTTGGAGGTAGAAAATTTCATGAAAAAAAGAAAAATCAAATGGGGAGTACTGGGAACTGCAACTATCGCAAATAATCATACACTTCCGGGAATGCTTGAGGCAGATAACTGTCAATTATATGCAATAGCAGGAAGAAATCCTGAAAAAATACTGGCATTTCAGAACAAATTTGGATTTGAAAAGACCTATGATTCATACGATATGCTGTTAGATGATGTAGAGGTTGAAGCAATATATATTCCCCTTCCCAATGATTTACATCGCGAATGGGTTCTGAAGGCTGCTAAAAAAAAGAAACATATTTTGTGTGAAAAACCACTTGCCGGAAAGGCAGAAGAAGTGGAGGAAATGGTGGAGGTGTGTAAAAAAGAGAATGTACTTCTTATGGAAGCTTTTGCATACCTGCAAAGTAATGCAACAAGAGAGACGATTGAGGCAGTTCGCTCAGGTGTGATCGGGAAACCCATTTTAATTGAAAGTTCTTTTGTTGTAAAGAAATGGGAAAAAGAAAATATCCGGATGAGAAAAGAAACACTTGGGGGAACCACGTATGATCAGGGCTGTTATAATTTGAGCCTGATTATGCAACTACTAGATGAGGAACCGGAGGACGTTCGGGGGATTGCTGATTTTATGGACAATGGAGTGGATGATTATTCTTCTGTCTACTTGAAATTTCCATCAGGGGCACGTGCAGTTATGACATCAGCTATGTGTTCCGGTCAACGAGGTGACTACTATGTGATTTATGGTTCAGAGGGTACGTTGGAATCCCATATTCCCTTTAATGCAAACGGGCCGGTGACATATGAAATAAAAAAAGAAAATAAAAAAGAAGTTCATCAATTAAATGTAGCAAGCAACTATAAACTGGAAGCAGAGCAGTTTGGAAGATGTATTATAGATGGAGAAGAACCGCTTGTTTCAAATGAATTTTCTATCAAGCTGGCAAAAGCAATGGATCGTGTTCTAATATCTATCGGCTATGATTGATATTCAGTGACACATGTGATATAGTAACGCTGAGGTGACAAGATGAACAGCCAAAAAAAGAAAGTATTATGTATGATTTTATTGCTCAGTATTGTATTTTCTGCCATCTGCTTCAAGTCAGTGAAGACAGATGTTTTTGGCGTATCAAATTCTGAAAATCACAGTGCATTTCATTATCAAATCGGAAGTGACCGTTTGTCTGATGTTGATATCAGTACAACTGAGATGATGGGGACGCGCGGCATTTCCACTTCTTCGATTCAGGAGTCTATTTCAAAAACAGCACCGACAGAGAGAGCAATCCGACTTACTGCTGTCTTCTTCTGTGCGCTTTTGCTATACTGGGGCTTATCTATCTTCTACTTTACTGCGAATCTTGTTATAACAGATGACAAGCGTTATGTGGCAGTACTTCTAAATTACATTCACAATCAGGATGGAAAAAAACGAATCTAACATGAGAAAACTGTAACCTGCCTGTGGAACACACGGGTTTATTTTGATGCGTTACATCCGGGAAAGTCTGTTTATTGAGGGCAGATGTTCTTGGTGTACGTAAAATCAGGAGGATAGAATCATGTTTGGAGATATTATATTTATTTTATTAATTGTAGCAACATTAGCATCGCTGGGGCTTTGCTGGTGGGTGGAAAATGGACCGAAAAAATCACAAAAAGAACAGGAGGAAGATGAGGCTGTCATAGTAGAAAAGATGGAACAGAGCATAGAAAAGAAAAAAGCAGGAGGAAAAAAACATGCGTAAAACAAAAATTATATGTACAGTTGGACCTGCCTGTGAAACAGAAGAGACCTTAATCGAAATGTGTAAAGCAGGTATGAATGTGGCGAGACTTAATTTCTCGCATGGTACGCATGAAGAACATCAGAAGAAGATGGATGTAATTAAAAATGTTCGAACCAAACTGGCACTTCCTATTCCTATTATGCTTGATACAAAAGGACCGGAATACCGCATCGGCACTTTTGAAAAGGGACAGATTACATTGAAGGAAGGCGATGATTTTACATTTACAACAGAGGATGTGATTGGAAATCACACAAGAGTGTCTGTGAATTACAAACATTTAGCTGAAAATTTAGACGTGGGTGATACCATTCTGGTAAATAATGGATTGGTTATCTTTCGAGTCACTGTGATTCAAGGTGGCGAAGTACGGTGCAAAGTGGTTGTGGGCGGAGATATTTCTAACCGAAAGAGTATGAACTTTCCGGGAAAAGTTATGAAACAAGCATTTTTAAGTACACAGGATAAAGAAGATTTATTGTTCGGAATTGAAAATGATGTGGATTATGTAGCCGCATCGTTTGTCTCAACCGGAGAAGACGTAAGAGTGTTGAGAGATTTTTTGAATGAAAATGGTGGGAAAGAGATTGATATCATTGCGAAAATAGAGAATCGGTCCGGCGTAGAATGCGTGGAGGATATCTGTAAAATTGCGGATGGAATTATGATAGCAAGAGGAGATTTGGGGGTTGAAATTCCGGCAATGGAAGTACCTTCGATTCAGAAGTACCTGATCAGTAAGTGCAGAATGCTTGGGACGCGCGTCATTACGGCGACCGAGATGCTGGAATCTATGATTCACAATCCAAGACCGACAAGAGCGGAAGTATCCGATGTGGCGAACGCAGTTTATGACGGGACGTCAGCGATTATGCTCTCAGGGGAGACTGCATCGGGAAAATATCCGGTGGAAGCGGTACGCAGCATGGCAGAAACTGTGAGATACACCGAGGGTGGCATTGACTATGCAAGGAGATTTAAAGTTGCCGAATTTACAATCAAGAATAATTTAGATGCTATCTCGCATTCCGCTTGCGCCATGGCAATTGACGTGAATGCAAGCTGTATCGTCGTCAACTCGATCAGTGGAAGAACTGCTCGGATGGTCAGCAGATTTCGATGCCCTGTAGACATCGTTGGTATGACAATGTCAGAAAAAGTGTGGCGCAAGCTCAACTTAAGCTGGGGTGTGACTCCGGTATTGTGCTGTAAATTTGAGACAATGGAGTGTATGTTCCGGACAGCGATGGAAAATGCGAAGAAAACGTTTCAACTGGAAAAGGGTGATAATGTTGTGCTGACTGGTGGACAACTGACTGGGGACATTGGGAATACGAATCTGATTAAGGTGGAAGCAGTCGAAGGATAGAGTACAAGTGAAGAAAGGGGAGTGCCCATTGTAGATCATTGATACAAAAAGAGGAGGATATGCTATAATGGGATTAGCACAGAGAAATGATTATTTTGATGGGGGATATGCTGTCATGAAAAAGAAAGAAACGATATATACGGTTGCAGATATTGAAAATCTGCCAGAAGGTGAAAGAGCAGAATTGATTGATGGAACGTTGTATATGATGGCAACACCCACCGCAACACATCAGGATATTGCCGGATTCATTTATAGTGAATTTCGCAAATTTGTTAAGGCGGAGAAGGGCGGATGCAAGACATACATTGCCCCATATGCAGTTTATTTAGACGAGACGAATAACTACGTGGAACCGGACGTCGTGGTTGTATGCAACGAATCGAAAATGGATGAGAAGGGTTGTCATGGAGCACCGGATTTAGTGGTAGAGATTGTATCAGAGAGTTCTGTTCGTATGGATTATGTCATCAAATTATTTAAATATCGCACTTATGGGGTGAGAGAATACTGGATTGTTGATTACAAAAAGAAACGTATTCAGGTGTATGATCTTGAAAATGATGATCTAAAGGAATATACATTTGAAGATGAAATACCAGTGGGGATTTATGAGGGAAAATTGACATTAAATTTCAAAGAACTATAAGAAAAATGGTATCAGGATGATGTGAGTTCCTGATACCATTTTTGCGTCTCATCTGGGTCTTTACTATTGATATAAACCGTATAGTCTTTTAATTGAATTTTCAGCACTGGCGTGTATCCCCGATACAGATACAATCTGCAATTGCCTAGTTCATTTCCACGGAAACTTCCAACCTGCTGACGATTATCGGAAAGTCCGTTGGTCTTACGAAAATGATCTTCCGGAATTGAATCGAGCAATTCGACAGATGCAATTTCTGTTGTATCAAACGCGATGTCGTACATCGGAGCTGAAATCTGAACTTCATGACCGGATACAGAAAGTGTCCGTGGTGTGAAGTCAGTAATGAGAAATACAACGCACAAGACAACGAGTAAAAGGACGGTCACTCCAATTCCAGTCAAAGCAGTAAGACGTCCGGATTTCTTTCCCATGTTCATGGTTAAATTTGATGAGCAGACACGATCCGCGACTAGAAAACAGTCATCTTTGGGATTGGCATAGAATCCATTTTTCCAATAGATATCATCATCTTCATAGCCAAGGCCCCAGCCGCGTCTTATTTTCATTTCGTACAATATCCGATTCGCTTTATAGATTAGGAGCAAAGAGCCCGCCATGAGCTGAAGCAGCCATAGGGACCAGATCATCATGAAAATAGAAAGATACCAAAAGATAAGAAAACTGATGGCACCGCCAATGATGATGTTGCTCATGTAAAATAATCGAATCTGCTTTTTATAGTGTTCTATAAATTCGGTTAATTCGGAATCGTGCAGCGCATACTCCGGAATGTGCACGCACAGCAGCATTCCATCATGATAGCGGCGCCGTCCGCCGTATACAGCCATGAAAATAGCTGTCATGAAGATATCTGTCAGAAAAAAGATGATAAAGCCAAGCATAGGAAAACCTCCTAAAAAGATATTATCATATGAGTAGTAAAAAGGAAACGAGCAGCCCGTTTAAAATACGGTGAAAACCCATTTCCTTAATAAACAATTTAACTCATATTACAAAAGTTATCAAGTGTTTGCATCTTAATAGTGAACATTATCGTCGAGATGATAAAAAAGATAGGGCAAGACTGGTGGAGTATGCAAAGCTGCTACGTGTAGAGAAAAAGGTAAGGGAGGTACTTGCGACATGGCTTTAAATAATATTAAAAGCAAAAAAACAAGACCTTTTTCGGAAAAACTATTGAGCATCCTTTGAATTTACGCTATACTGATTAAGTAATTAGTAACTACAGTTGGAAGGCGGTTAAACATGGGCGTATCAGAGCAGCACAAACAAAGAAAAATTGAAATTATGGAACAGTGCTTTGACTGTTATTGTGAAAACGGGATAGCATCAACAGGGCTGAAGGCACTTGCAAAGGCTTGTGGTATGACGACGGGCAATATGTACGTGTACTTTGACAGCATCGACGATTTAATTATTCAGTCTACCGCCTATTGTATGGCAAAGGTGGAGGACGAATTTATGGCACTGTCCCCCAAAGACCCGGCGGATATTAAACGCTTTGTGGAGGAAGTGCCCTACTGGACAGCAAAAAAGCACGGCAAAAAATACCGCTTTATGTATCAGGTGTACACCTCTCCCAAATATCTGGAATACGGCAAAGAATTTTTCAAGGGCGTGGAGCAGAGATACACAGAGTATGCAAAGCAGCTGGAGCGTCGTTTGGGTATTCCGTGGCAAATCATACAGCCGATGATTTTTACTTTTGTACGTGCCAGTGTACACTATGCGTTGTTTGAGGACGAAGGTTACTTAAAGCCCCAGATGGATATGCTGTGTCAGATGTGTAGTATGCTTAAGGAAAAATATCTCGATGAAAAATCGGAACCTGCAAATCAATCATCTTGTCAGGAGGAAACGCAATGAAAAAGAGAATTTTATCGCTACTCTTAGCGGTGGCAATGGTACTTGGTATCGTGCCATTTAACAGTGTGGTGGCAAATGCCGAAGATACCACAACCAAAAACATGGAACTTGGAACAAGCGGCGTAGCGGACAAGGATTTCGTGTACTTTGGAAACTACAACGGCGAAGACATCAAGTGGAAAGTGCTTGACGCAGACGCAGATAATACAGGTGCAGCACAAGGTATGTTCCTGCTGTCTGAATATCTGCTGGAGCAAAATAATAAGCCGTTTGATGCAGAAGGGATAGCAAATGAAGGACAGACCAATCCAAACGAATGGCAGCACAGTGACGCTCAAGGTCGGTGTACTGCATTTGCAGACAGCGATGCATTTACAGCTTTTGAAAAATTAGCCTCAAAAGCGTGAGCAAAAGTGATGCTGAAGCAACCCAATATAGTCTTCCTTGGGGAACGAGTTCTCTTGCAGATGAGAAGGTGTTTTATTTATCAGCAGCGGAAGCGGCAACATACATAGGGGCAAATCATAGAGATGAGGGACTTGCAACAACGACAAGCGACGGAGCCGCTGGCGGTTGGTGGCTGCGGTCGCCCAACTACAATTATTCTTACAATGCGGGCTTCGTGATCGAGGACGGCACTGTCTATAACTACGGTGTAGATCATACCTACCCGGGTGTGCGTCCCGCTTTTAACTTAAATCTGAACTCTGTTCTCTTCTCATCTGCCGCCGAAGGCGGCAAATCAAGTGGCAACGTAGGTGCCGCCGCGTTAAATTCTGTTTCTGAGTATACTGACGCAACAAAAAATTGGAAAGTCACTTTACTGGATACAAGCCGTATCTTTATTGCTAGTTTAACCTCTGGAAGCAGCGCTACTGTCGCAGCAGGCGGAAGTATATCCATTGATTATTCAAATGCTGCAACAGGTTCAAACGAATATGTATCGACTATGCTGTGCGATGCAAGTGGCAACGTGCTTTACTACGGAAATATTGCACAGAGTAGTGAAAACGGAACACAGACTGTGAATATCCCGACTGGTCTTGGCGTAGGCAATTACACATTGAAAGTTTTCTCCGAGCAATTAAACGGAGATAACAAGACAGATTATGCAAGTGATTTTAGTGAAATTGCACTTGAGGTCACTCTGCCAAAGGCTAATACACCAAATGCAGGATGATTTACTGCAACGAGTGAAAATGGCGGTACGCTGACAGGCATTACAACCAATATGCAGTACAGCGTAGATGGTGGTGCTAACTGGATTGATGTAACAGATACTACAATGAATATTACAGGTGTTACCGCAGCAAATGGTGTACAGGTTTATGACAAAGGCGATGGAGTGGCAACCTCCGCTTCCGATGTACAGACGATAACTGTTACACAGGCAGCACAGCCAGCTGGACTTACTAAAACGGATTGCTCCACGGCTGCAAATAACAACGGAAAAATCAGCGGTGTGAACAGCACGATGGAATACCGAGTGTCTGGTTCTACGGCTGCATGGACGGCGATTACAGGAACTACGATTACAGGACTTCCCAACCAAAGCTATGACATCCGTGTCAAAGCAAGCGGTACAGTTCTTGCCTCAGAAGCAGAGAACATTGAAATTAGTGCCTATGTAGCCCCGCCTACACCAACAGCAGCGGATTACACAGATGTAGATAAGGCAATCAGTGAAATTCCTGCCGACCTTTCCGTTTATACGAGCGCAAGTGTGCAAGCGTTGAATGATGCAAAAGCCGCTGTTGATAGAAATAAAACACAGGCAGAGCAGACCATTGTTGACGGATATGCGACAGCCATTCGAGATGCGATCAAGGCTCTGAAATATAAAGGTGCGGATTACAGCAAGGTAGATACTGCTATTGGCAAAATACCTGCTGACCTTTCCATTTACACCGACGCAAGCGTAAAAGCATTGAACGATGCTAAAAATGCAGTAGTAAGAGGAAAGAATATCACAGAGCAGAAAACAGTTGATGGCTATGCTGCCGCTATTCAAAAAGCCATTGACGGGCTTGTGAAGAAAACTAGTGCTACAGACAAAGGCAACACTAATAATGATAGCAACAAAGCTAAGAATGTAACCACTCCTCAGACCGGAGATGACAGTAATATGTTTTTATGGTTAGCGATATTGATGCTTTCCGCAGGAGGAATTGTAACTGTTGGAATCACACAGAAAACTCGTAAAAAAAATTCCAAACAATAATCTAAATTGAGAAAAGCCGCCTTTTTTGGGGCGGCTTTTCTTGTATGAATAAAGTGTGAGATTTCTGGTAAAAGAAAAAAAGAAGGGGCTGTAAAAAGTATTCTAATCCATTGATTAATAAATTGCAATAGACAATCAGAGATGTATGCAGTATAATTACATTAAACTATACAAAAACCAAATAGAAATTGTATAGTTTAATGTAATAGAACGTATTGGAGAGAAAATGGAAAAGAAAATAAAAAAAATATTTGAAAAATATGATGGCGTTATGCGTACATCGCAGCTCATTGAAAATGGGATTTATTATAGGAATCTGAAACAATTGGTAGATAATGGCGAGGTTGAGCAGATTCGCAGAGGGTACTATCAGTATATAGATGAAAACTCTTTTTCTGATATACCTTTGATTGCAAAGCTTTTTCCAGATAGCATTATCTGTATGGAAAGTGCACTGGATTACTATGGATACACAGAAAGAACACCTTCAGCATGGCATATTGCAGTTGATAATAAAAGTGCAAGAACCAGATTTAAAATAGACTATCCACTGATTAAACCACACTTTATTGCCACCAATCGTCTGCTCGCAGGTGCAGTAAAAGTGGAAATAGATGGGGTTGAAATATCTATTTACGATAGGGACAGAACAATATGTGATTGTCTGCTGCATAGAAAGAAGATAGATGCAGAGGTATTTAATTTTGCGATTCAACATTATCTTCGAGATGATAAAAAAGATAGGGCAAGACTGGCGGAGTATGCAAAGCTGCTACGTGTAGAGAAAAAGGTAAGGGAGGTACTTGCGACATGGCTATAACTAATATTGAAGCATCTGTATTGGCCAGATTAAAGAATCAGGCAAAGAAGGAAGGGATTAACTATCAGTTGAGTCTTCAGCTTTTCTTTCAGGAGGAATTTTTAAGAAGATTATCAACTTCAAAATTTAGAGAGAATATGATTTTAAAAGGGGGCATGTTTATATATACATTAACCCAATTTGACAGTAGACCTACCAGAGATATGGACTTTATGATTCGCTGGATGTCCAATGAACTAGGCAATATTCAATCTGTGATGCAGGAAATTTGTGAACAAGAAAGTGAAAATGATTATATAACACTGAAAGTAACTGGAACAGAACAGATTACATTAGAAAAGAAATATCCGGGTGTGAAAACAAAATTGGTGGGTAAAATAAAAAATATAAAGGTACCATTTTCAATAGATGTAGGTATTGATGATGTGATTGTTCCAAATGCAGAAATACGTGCATTAACTACTAGATTAGAAGGATTTTCTAAACCTGAAATATGCA
>JAQUVD010000010.1 GCA_028693555.1 Hespellia sp. | reverse complement strand
CCGGCGGGGCTTATTTCAGTACCTCTATTCACAATACTGTCTTTTCATTTTTTTCAAAAATAGGACAGATTGGTACTTTAGAAGAAGTTATCTCTTTTGAAATTACATTTTGCGGAAACTCAAGTATATTGTAAAATTCGTAAAAAAATAACAAGGGGCTTTTTACAGTCCCTTGCTACATATAAATATGATATAGATATACTATTTATAACGAATTAATTTTGCATCATTACTATGATATCTCTTTAAATATGGTGTCAATATCCTGCGAAGTCCAGAACGATTTAAAGTCTCCCCAATAAATATACATTGAGCCTCTTCTTGTTCCGTAATTCCGGTAACCGAGTACATTCCGTCAACAATCTCAAAATGAATCCATTCTTCACCACAATACAAATAGCCTTTTGCACGATATATTTTTCCATATACGCCAAAAACAACCATCTCTAAAAAAGACACTAAATGGACGATACTTGGAATCTCTATACTTGTCAGGTTCATTTTTTCGAGATTCGTTTCTTTCTCATCATTCTCCACCAATTCCAAAGTACCATCCATTTTTCTAGCTAACAGTGTGTTCCACCAAATTTCATTTTGCTTCTTATAGTGTTCAAGCACGACTTCTGCATTCGGATTGATTTGATGTACTTCTTTTTCAATCTCACACAAATCCTCAGCACCCATGTTTTCACATTTTGTAATAATCACAAATTCACTATTTTGAATCTGGTCTATATAGATATCTGCAAAGTCTTTTTTCTGTGACTGAATCCGATTTCCATCAATCATTGTAATTGGTTTTAAAAGTGAGATACGTTCATATTCAATCTTTTGAATATTGTTTAAAATAGAAGATAGTTTTGCTACTCCTGTCGGTTCTACAATCAAATATTCTGGATCAATTGTATTTGAAATTGTTAATATTGATGTTGCAAAATCCTGTTTCCCAGAACAGCAAATACAGTTTTCTGTCAGTTCCCAAACATTCATATTACTATTTTCTAAGAGAATTGCTTTATCAATATCCGATTGTGCATACTCATTTTCAAAGACGCAAAAATCACGACCCAGCTTCTCACTCATCGTTTTAATGAACGTTGTCTTTCCTGCTCCGAGAAAACCTGAAATAACAAGTATCTTCATATTCCTAATCCGCCAGCTTAACGATTGGTTTGATCAGTTCACGTGGCTTCTGTTTCATAAGAAGGAGGGCTTCTTCTACATGCTCCCAGCCTTCAAAGACATGCGTACAAAGCGGTGCGAGATCTAATCTTCCGGTTGTTACAAGTGCTGCTAACTTTTCCATTCTCAATCTTCCGCCCGGCATTAAACCACCACGAATATCCTTATGTCCCATACCAACACCCCATTCTACTCTCGGGATATTAATATAGTCTCCAGAACCAAGATAGTTCACATTACCAATCTTTCCACCTGGTTTCAGACATTTTACAGCAGCTTCAAATGTAGAGCAGTCTCCGCCTGCCATGCAGACACGGTCAACACCTTTTCCATCTGTCATAGCGAGCACCTGCTCTTCAATGGAACCATCCTTATATGAAACAAAATCTGTTGCCCCATATCCTTTTGCAGCATCAATACAAACCTGTCTTGTACCAACTGCAATAATTCTTGATGCACCTCGAAGTGCTGCACCTGCTACTGACATTAACCCAACCGGTCCAATACCAATAACAAGAACTGTGTCTCCAAACTGTACGTCTGCCAGTTCGACTGCATGGAATCCGGTTGGAACCATATCAGACAGCATACAAGCTTCCACTGTGTTAATGCTTTCCGGCAAAATTGCAAGATTTCCATCTGCATCATTTACATGGAAATACTCTGAGAATACACCGTCTTTGAAATTCGAAAACTTCCATCCGGCAAGCATTCCGCCAGAGTGCATTGCATATCCAGCCTGTGCTTCTAAGGAGTTCCAATCTGGTGTGATTGCCGGTACCAGTACACGATCTCCTGGTTTGAAATCCTTTACTTCTGAGCCAACTTCTACAACTTCCGCACATCCTTCATGTCCGAGAATCATATTATGACGATCGCCAATAGCTCCCTCCCATAATGTGTGGACATCTGATGTACAAATCGCAACTGCAAGTGGCTTACAAATTGCATCCAGTGGACCACATGCCGGCTTTTCCTTTTCAATCCAGCCCGACTCTCCAATTTTTAACATTGCATAACCTTTCATTTCACTACCTCCTATATTTTTTTATATTTGGAACCATGAAATGCAAAACATCTGCATTTGTTAATACTTTATCATTCCTATACTAGATTGTCAACATCTTAAGATGCTCTTTTAGATACCTTTTAGATATCTTTTAGAAACTTTTTTGCTCTATTTATTCCAAGTCCAAATCGTTCACAGCCTGAAAGATACATTTGATATGCCATGTCCATATCTTCAATCCCTCCTGCCGCTTTTGTTTTTATATCTGATTTTGTGAATTTTCGCATTTGTTTTATGTGTTCCACCGTTGTCCCTGATTGCATCCACCCGGTACCTGATTTTATATATTTCGCACCTGTTTCGGAGATGATCTTACAGGCGGTCTCTATTTCCTCGCGGGAAAGATTTGTAATTTCCAGTATCACTTTAACAGGAATCCCCTTTGCCACTTCTACAACTGCTTCTATGTCTTTTTTTACATATTGCAGATTATGATTTCTCAGTTCATTTTGGTTCATAACCATATCCAGCTCAAGGCAGCCCATTTTGACTAATTCCGTGGCTTCAAATACTTTCACTGCTGTTGTTTGTGCTCCGGAAGGAAATCCAACTACACCGCCGACCGGAATCTCCGTACCTTTCATTTCTTTAATTAAATAACTTGTCTGCGAAGGCATTGCAAACACAGCGGCACATTGAATTTCTTTTGCCAGCACAGCCATTTCATGAATCTCAATCCTGCTATGACACCCTCTTACACAGCTTAAATCAATCATTGTTGGGAATAGCCTTCTAAAATCTTCTTTATTCAGAGTTTTTTCATTCTGTTTCATTCGTCTCTACCTCTCGTAGTAATCTGAATCTGATACCAGTTTCCCAATATTCTCACCTCATCGCAGCAGATCGGATGATCCTCTTTATCATAGCATACACGTTCAATAATCATCAGCGGTAATCCCGGCTCAGTCTCTAATATCTGTGATTCAAAAAAGCTGGCAGCGCCTACTGAAATCATATCATTCGTCCATTCTACATACAAATGATACCTCTCCCGTAAATATTTATATAAAGATGTGATGGCTGGTTTTTCCCTTAAAATATCAGGAATATTTTTTTCTGCAATATAGTTTGTCATAATGCAGACCGGTATACCATCCGCACATTGCACCCGCTGAATTCTGATTGCCTGTTCTTCTTTCGTTAATTGCAGCTTTCTTCGGATGAGTTCTGTATTCGGACACAAGTCAATATAAAGCCCTTTTGTGGTTACATCATAACCTCTTTTTTTCAAAGACTCTGTAACAGAATTTACATGGTTATAATTTTGTTCCGCCTTTCCACTTAAGACAATCGTTCCTCTCCCCTGCGTAATATCTATAAACTTTTCACTTTCCAGCATATGCATTGCCTTACGAATGGTCGTTCTGCTTACTTCATACTCACTTTCCAATTCTGATTCGATCGGCATAAGTGATCCTGCCGGATAAAAACCTTTTTCTATTCTTTTCCGGATGCTATCATACACCTTCTGATATGCTAATTTTCCCATCACTCTACTCCCTCACTTTACCTGCGTCAGCACCTTATATTTTATTTTCATTATATCAAATCGCTGACGCGATGGCTATCTCAATCTTTATATGCGAATGTAATTATTTTCTATACCTTCCATTCTTATCGAAGCTTTTCCGCAGTGCAATCTCCGTTGTTATAATAGGCAAAATGAGTACTACTAGCTGGACAATGCAAATATAACCACCATACAGATCAACGACAGCTTTTTCTCGTCCATAGAGAATCAGCATCGCTATTACCGAAACACCCAGAAGCATCCAGCCGATTCTATACCACAATTTCCCGATATACTAATGTGCGAACACCCACGTTTCTTTGTTTTTCATAGACATTCCGGTCCGATACCCAAAAGCCATATTAATATCTTTTGGTCCACTTTTACAGAAATATTTCCCGAACCCAATCATCGTAAATGGTATGATGACATTCATTAATAACATAAAAATCCAAAATCCCATATATCGTTCTCCAATTCCTCACAATCAGACCGTCAGACCTATTTCATATATAGCCCGGATAATTTCATGTCTTTATCAAACGAAATCGTGAATGTAACATTCACATTTTCAAACGATACATTTGTCTGTACTACAGCAAGATGTTTCCCTGCCTGGCTAATTTCTGACATATATGTCTTGCCATAAGATTGAAGTTCTCCCCAATCAGAGCCAAAATTGTTTTTTGCCGCTTCCCAAGGTTCCGGATTCATGACTGCCTGCATCGATTCATTTGAATTTTCCTCTAACGCATCATAATCGTCATCAGCAACTAAACTGATGATATATTCTGTCTGTGACTGCAACTTCTCCTCCGTGAAATATTTACTGTTTTCAATCGCAATTGGTTTCGGAAATACCCAGTAAACTGCAACGGCAAGAACTACTATCACTGCCGCTATGATGGAAATGCGTTTCTTCCATTTTTCTTTCTTTCTCTTTTTCTTGTCTTCATCTGAAAAATTATGATTAAAGTCCTCTGCAATTTCTTCCGGAGTTCCCATTCTTTTTATCACTTCTTTGCAGTTCATTCCACCCTCTATCTCGGCGTTGATATCCGAACTGATTTGTTTCTTTATCTCTTCACGTTTTCCTTTCGAGCATTGCAGTTTTTTTGCAATTTTGTTCATATATTCATTTATTAATTTTTCACTCATCTTGTCATTCATCCTGACTGCCCTCCATAATCTTCGCTGCATTATGATAAATATCTCGCCATAGTGTTTCCAGTTCTAAAAGTTCCTGTTTTCCGATTTGGGTGATACCGTAATATTTCCTAGGCACTTTCTTTCCTTCCGGTTCACTCCACTTACTCACTACAAGCTGTTCATCTTCCAGACGGTACAAAATCGGATAGAGTGTTCCTTCTTTTAAGGTAAACCGTTCTCCACTTTTTTCCTTTAGCTCGCTGATAATTTGGTATCCGTACTTTTCTTCGTTCTCCAAAAGTTTCAAAACCAACATGTCCAAGACACCCTTTTTCATCTGAGTTTCATACTTATCATTCAAAAACATTCACCACCTTTTGATTTGCATTTTACAAGTACTTTGTATTACTAAGTATATAATATGATGATTGTATTGTTTTGTCAATATTTCACATACTCTTTTTAATGTACGGTAGCTTCTACAATGTCATCGGTATGCTTTCATCAGTTCAATCTATATGATACTTCATAAGCATCTCCTCCCTGTCTCTCACCATATTGGCAAGTTCTAATTGAATCGCGCTATAATTGGGATTGCTCTTTGCAATTTCTTTCACATTCTCGCTGTTTACATCCGCTATAAAAATCAAAAGATTACATAGCTGTTCCATACCTTCCGGTATCATTCCGGCCTTAACCTGCGCCACACATTTATCTAATTTCACATAGACAATTTTTGCCAAAGAAGTTAATGGAACGCCCGTGTCCGTAACTTCCATTTTCCTATGGATAAACGAAGGATTATCTTTGAACAGAGTACTGCATAATAATCAATTCCGAAGTATAAATCTCAGTCCTCTATTCGCTCTGGATGAACATCTACATCATAGATACTCTTGAATAGAATGTCCTGCGCAAGCTCCGGTAACCTTTCACTGGCTTCGATTTGATTAAATTCTACCCTTAATCTGTCTGGTACGAGACTTTTCAATTCCTGATAACGCTCTTCAATTGTTTTTTCTCTTCTCCTGATAATACTCCTATGATTACAAGTGAGTTGCACTGATTATACAAGTATCTGATTCCTTGTGAAATCAAGCAATTTAGATAGGTACTGTACACAACCGTGCAACTGAATAAATAAAAATGTATGCATTACAAAGTGGGATTTTTGCAACTGTAAGTAAAATGGAATAAATTGGTGAAATACCAATGACAACAAAGCAAAAGCAATTCTTTCGTTGATTTTTTACTATACCATGAACCCAAAGAGCTTACAATACATCATGGGCATTCCAACATCAATATCACACTTAACCTGTACGCCCATGCGTCACTGAACGGTGTAAAGGCTGAAATGGTGAGTCTGATAGTGTAAGGAATTTACCACTTTCCAAAGGCAAAACATGAAAATTTATGAAAAAATAATCAGAAACTTATTTTTATAAAAAAAATTGTTACACTATCTCCAAAAGGCAGGCACTAAAACGAAAAATAAAATTGGACAACGAGTAAAACAATCACGATTGAGAGCACATTTAACTCAAGAGGATTTGGGTCGAAAAATAGACGTATCAACAAGTCTTATTAGCCGTTTAGAGAACGTCAATGTTATGATAAGCATTCCACGCTTGTTATCGTATATTAATTTATCGAATACGTTATTAAAGTAAGTTTAGCATACTACAATTCAATTAGACTTCTTGTCCTTGAAAAGCATAATTTTGTCCTCAATCTACATCTTGGATTATATTTTTGTTTGAATTCAATTTCATTCTTCATACTCACTGTACTTCAAGTTTTACTTTTCTATATCATCCTGACTGCAAACAAAAGCCCTATCCATTACGGACAGAGCTTCTCTCTATTTAACATTTTTTCTTTACATTTGATTTAAATTTCCCCATAACTCTCAAAGATTTCATACCTTTTTAATACATTCATCCTCCGCCCTTAGTTCATCAGACAAACTTTCAAGATGTCAACGCCGTTCCGCACAAACTGTTCCAACATTACCTCGCCCTTTTTTTGAGTTGCTACTGTTGGATCTCCATAAGTACCTGATTCACTGAGATCACCAATGGAAGTATTATCCATGCCATACAAAATAGGTTTCGCCGGATATTCCTTTACCGCTTTCTCCATATGAACGAGTTCCTCCCTAACTGCAAGCATAAGAGATGTCTCAAATTCACATGCATGAAACATTCCGCCCCAAGTTGGTGATTCCATCGTTTCTCCATAGACGTCTTGTAAGCCCGGATAAAACATTCCGATTACTTTCACGGCTGTCTCATCCTGAATTTCACGAATTGCATATTTCATCGTTGCTGAATTTGCTTCGTGTCCATTCAAAATCACTAACACTTTAACACCATATCGCTCCACAGACTTCACAATATCCTTTAAAACTTCCTGTAGAATCTGCTGTCTCAACGAAACCGTTCCAACCCGGTCTCGCCAAACCCATGAATATCCAAAATTCATGCTTGGCAGTACCAACGCCCCTGTTTGTTCTGATATCTTTTCTGCGAGTCGCTGCGCCAGAAATACATCGGTTCCTAAGGGAAGGTGATACCCATGCTGTTCGGTAGATCCAAGAGGGAGGATTGCTGCCGGAACTTCCTTAATCTGCATTTCGACCTGTGGCCATGTCATTTCATTTACAATATACATCATTTTCCCTTTCCGTTCTATTTCGCTCTGCATGCTGCCATGTACCGTCTTGCTGACTCTCGTATTGTCTTAATATCCTTTTCTGATGCCTGCTTCGGGACCAAATTACTACCTGCTGCAATCCCCGCATAACCATTCTCAAAAAATTCAGCTACATTTTGAGAAGTCACACCGCCAACAGCTACATAGTTAATGTCTGGAAACGGTCCCTTTAGAGCTTTCACATATTTTCTTCCAAATGCATCAGCAGGAAATAGTTTCAACAGTTTCAATCCTCGATTTGCCGCCTTCTGGACATCGGAAGGTGTGAGCACTCCCGGCAGCACTTCCATTTTCTTTTCCAACGCGTATTCGACCAGTTCCTCATCAAATCCCGGCGTGAGAATATACGGTGTGCCCCACCCCTTAAGCTTATCCACTTCTGTCTTTTTTGACACAGTACCTGCTCCTACTTTCACATCTGTTCCCACAAAGTATTCCTGTGCCGCCTGAATACATTCCAACCCCATTTCAACCTTACTCAGAGATACTTCAAAATATGTAATTCCTTCTTCAGACAGTGCTTCCATAATTTTTAGAGCATTTTTGACTTCTACTTCCCGTATAATAGAAACAATTTTTACATTTTCCAGCATTTTGTTCTCCTTAAAATACAGCCAGCCAGCGTTTTGGATTTTCTATAAATATTTTATCAATGTCTTTCTGACTAACACCCTCATCCAATAATCTCGGGATAAATTTTGTTTTAATATACCGAAAACCCGGTCCGCCGCCATATCCTTCCAAATAGGAAGCTCGTCCCATATCTCCAGAAATAAGCAGCTGATCTGCAAAGCCATGAGCAATCACAGATTTAATCAGAGACACGCGTACACTATCCGGATAATACTTCACCTTGCCCGGACCGTCAAACTGAATATAAATACCGCGTTCCGCCAGTTTCAAAAGATAGTATTCATCTGCATTCCGATCAAGATGTCCCAATGCCACTGTGGAGAAATCTACATTTTCCGCCTCAAGAATATCCAATATTTCTATCCCCATTGTTCCGGCTTCTGTATGCCCCCATATCGGAGCACCACATTTTTTCTGGGCGATTGCTGCTGCAATTGCTGTCTTCTTTTCTAACGGATGAATCAAATTATAAAAGGTTCCGATTTTGATAAATCCCGCTCGTACTCCTTCCCGTCCTTCCAACACATCTGCTGCCAGAATCTCCGCAATTTCTTCCGTACTTTTTTCCGAAACCCAGCTCGGATAATAAACATGCTTATTAAATCCCGTTGTCGCAATCACATGAACTCCGGTTTCTTCTGACATCTTTTTCAATTTAGATAGATTTCTTCCATAATCCAACGTGGATGCCTCTACCAATGTCGAACCACCTATTTCTTTAAAGTTCAACAGTTCTCTCACACTTCCCTCATAACTACTTAACTCCAAATCCCGATCCTTTTGGCATTCCGGCGGAACTGCCCACAGATGTTCATGGGGATACGTAAATCCCATTTCCTCTGCTTTTATATCGCCTGTTACGGTTCGTGCCTTTCCCATAATATCTCCACCTTTCTTTTTACATATTTCTGCTTTTATCTAGAGTCACAGTCCGGCCGCCATTCCTGCAAGCCGCATCAATACAGCCACAATAATGGCATCTGTAGACGCAAACCACAATCCTTCAACTCCGTATCCGGTAACATCAATCAGTGGATATGCGACTGCAACTATCATAGTAAATAAGAATCCCAGTGCAAATGATGCGGCAACACAGCCTCTTTTTCCTCCAAGCTTATCGCCAAACACACCTGCTGCTCCACCCATAAAGAATAACCCAATAACTCCCGGCAGTACAACAACTCCCATTTGTGTTGAAATTAAAGTTGCTATGATTCCACCAACCATGGCACATAAAAATCCAACAGTAGTTGCTACCGGACCACTCGCATAAAAGATTGGTACATCAAGTGCAGGTCTTGCTCCCGGAACGAGTTTTTCACTGATTCCTTTGAACGCCGGAATAATCTCTCCCAGAAACATTCTGACCCCTTGCAAGAGAACGAGAACACCTGCCACAAATGTCATCGCCTGAATGATTGCATAAACAACCATATTCTGTCCGCCCGCAAGTTCAGCCACTACATCACTACCTGCGACAAATGCGGTAAAGAGATATACAATAATCATAACAATGCTCATAAGGATAGACATATCTTTTAAGAAATCCACTTTTTCTGAAACCTTTACTTTTTCCCAAGTATCATTCTCCTCGTCTCTATCCTTCTTTCCGACAAGCTTCCCGATAAAGCCGGAAAAAACAATCAGCGAACTTCCCCAAAAACCAAATGCTACGTCATCCGTCTTCAGAATTTTCCGCGTATACGGCTGTGCAATGGCAGGGAATAATACCATGCAGATTCCTTGTATTACAGAACCAATCGCAACAGCAGTCCATCCATTGATTCCCATCTGATCCAATACAATCGCCATCGTTCCAGCAAATGAAAACATCATATGACCGGTTAGGAAAATGTATTTGAATGGTGTCAGTCTTGCCAATAAAACATTGATAACAAACGAAAGTAACATAATCATCGGTGTTTCAAAGCCCAACACAGTCTGCACCGCCGCCACCAGTGCATTGTCTTCCGGCACAACACCCGTGATCCCAAATGCTGCGTTGAACATTGTACTAAACGGTACGAGTGCCGTACAAATTAGACTGGAACCCGCGGATAGTATCAAAAATCCAAGTATTGTCTTCATAGTTCCCTGAATCACCGTCGATGGACGATTCTTCATAGCGATTAATCCAATCATCGCAACAAGTCCCATTACAATTGTTGGTTCACTTAAAAATTTAACTAAAAAATGAATCATAGCTTTTCCTCCTCTACTTGTTTAAAAATGGTTTGATTTTCTCTTCAATGGCTGCTTTATCCAATAGATTCTCAATTGCTACCACAGGCACATCCGCCTGAATCTGTTTTGCAATTTCTGAGGACGCAGCAATAAAATCACACGGTCTGCCCTTATAAGACCCCAGATCTGTCGCTTCACCTTCGACATCTACCCCATACTTTTTCCCGACATCTTTGATTGACATCAAAAGCATGAGACTCGTACCAAACCCCATTCCACATACAGTTACAACCCTCATTCCTTTACCTCCTTTTCTATTAATTTCATCAACTCCTCATAAGTATCTATCACCGATAGCCGCTCAATAATATGATCTGCTGCCAATAGGGAACTTAAGCTTTTTAAAATATCGATGTGTCCGTCATCCGATACACCGCCCAATGCAAATACAATTTTTACCGGGTCATTGCACGGATGATGAAAATTCACCGGCTCCTTTAGTTTCACAAAACTGATGCACGGTTCTTTTACATTTCCATCTGGTCTTGCATGTGGCATTGCAAGTCCGGGTGCCATTACCATATATGCTCCCAGCGTATTGTAGGCATCTACCATCCCTTTCACATAAGCCTCATTTGTCTTACCTGCATCTGCCAAAAGACGTCCGCTATATTCAATTACTTCCTGTGGCGTAGATAGTCCTTCAACATCAAGTCTCACAACATTTTCAGTCAACATTTTTCTCAGTAACATACGCTCCTCCATAATAACCCTCAATACATTTTTCCAGTTCTTCCTCGTTTTCACTTGCAAGAATTTTTCCTCTTATTTCTTCATTTAAAAATAACCGGAAAAGGAATTCCAATTCTTCTTTCATACGCTCGTCACCGCGTTGAAAACATCCTAGAACAACCACTTTCACCTTCGTCCGCCCCCACATGACAGGTGTGGGAAGAATTGCAAACACCAAAAAACTTTCCCCTTCAATTAACCCGTGCGGCATGGCAATTTCCTCAACAATTTCTGTGGATACCAGCTCCTCTCTGGATAAAATGCCTTCTGCCTCAATATCTGAAATCAGCCCTTCTTCTCTACACTCTCTGCATAAATCTAAAAGAAGTTCTTCTTTTTCCATTTTTTTCTTCATACACACAAAATGTTTTTCCACACCATTTTTCTTCCAGCTCCCTCTATTATTCAGTTCGTTTATAACCTGTTCTAACGAAAGCTGTTCTGAAAAGCTCAAAATCGGTGACATTTGCACCCATGGTTTTCCACGTGTCTTTTCACGATTCAATGGAACAGTTGAAATATAAAAATCCACATCCTGAGGTTCTCTTTCTAATTCTTCAGTCGAAAATGATCCAATAATCTCGATACTCTGATATCGATTCATCAACTTACTTTCCAGCAACTGCGCAGTACCGAAGCCACTCACACAGATAATAGCACTTCTCCATTTTCTGACTGTTAGATTTCTTTCTAAAAAGGAAGCAAAATGCATTCCAAGAAAACTTATTTCATATTTACTCAAAGACAGCTTTGTATAATTTGAAATTTCCTCAGCCACTTCCATCGCATAGTAATATGCCGTCGGGTAAATTTCCAAAACATTGTTGTAAAATAAATTCTTCATTTCCATTCCCAACAGATATCGGCGAAAATTAGATGCAATGTGAAGAATCAAACCATTTACCAGTATTTCATCCTTTGATAAATTGATTTGATAATTTTTGTGAATCCTTGTAAATGACCGCTCTACAATCCTTTGATAAAATCTAAGATCCTTTTCATTTATCATATCAACAATACCGTTCTGCCAAAATGCCTGCCGATAAACGAGTGCCAAATACACGTTTTCAATCTCATTGTAATACTTTTTTTCTGTGTGTTTCTGCCAGATCAACGCAATCTGCTCTGCCACAGCGGTATCCTGTAACAGATGTGCTGTGTTACCAATATCCGCAAAATAGTCTGTTTTGATCATTCTGTGAAGACGGATTCGAGCTTGCTGTATCCCCAAATATTTCAAGAAAAATAATTCACAGCTATCTACGATTCCTACATTTTTCCCCTTTAATTCTTGATAGATGAACGAGCGCACCGCTTCAACAGCTTTTTCATCCATCATTAAAACCTTCATAGACTCCTCAAGATTCTTTCCTTCTAAAAGCAGGTATAAATAATTACGTATATATATTTCATTGCCATGGACAAGAAATCCAATATAAGGTTTGCTCAAAAGTCTAAGTCCCTGTTCCTCTAGTTCATATTCTACTCTTTCCATAATTCCGGACATTCCGGATCGACTGTAATGAAACATCTCTGCCAGATCATCTAATTTGCAGGTTTCTTCTAGTAAAAGTCGAAACAAAACCGCCGAGACCTCCCGATCCTCTTCCTTCTCCCAAAGTTGTCCAAAGAGTTCCGAATCCTCTACCTTCAGCTGAAATCCTTTGCCTTTATAAACCTCGATACGAAAACCGCCCTCCGTCTCTTTTTCTTTTAACTCTTTTATATATCGGAGTACCGTCCGAGAACTACAGCCAATTTCTCTTCCCAATTCCACAGAACTCCAATAAGCTTTTGAGGTTTCTGACATCATTGTTAATAACTGTAAATATTTTTTCTGCATATTCCTGCCTTTCCTTTACCATGTCTAGCTGTTAAATTGATTATAAAATTAAAACTGCCAGTAGTCGACAGACTATTCTGGCAGCTTAAAGATGACAATTACATCCTTATATTCAAAAAACGCCACTACACATGTAATGACGGTTCTAGATATTTTTATAAATTCATGTTGTCCGCAAACATCCTATGTACAAGACTTAGTCCTGTACATAGGGCATAAGTGCGATATAGAAATGAATAATTTCATGTTGCAAACTCTCACTCTAAAATACCCCTAGCATTTTTTTATAATATTCCACCTGATAAAGGTGGTCTTGGGAAGCCTCCCACATCGTTAAAATCTTTTGGGGATGATTTGATATGTTTTTCTTCTATCTCTCTTTCAAGTTCTGGATTAGATATCTTCTCTTTTTGTTTTTTTGCGCTTTTTTGACACTGTTTCTTTGCTCCATAACATTACCTCCGTTCAAATGGGGTCTTCAAGTATTTATTTAAATGTAACATATTATTGCCTAAATCACACTTGCATTTTCAATCGATATGATACTTCACAAGCATCTCTTCAAGAAATTTCTTGTCAGATTGGAGTCTTTTAATATCTTCAATCTGATTGTTCTCAAGCATCGCATTCGCCAACTTTAGAATGCGCTGCTCGCCTTTCTTCACTCCTATTATTTCGCCTTCTTCTTTTGCCTGATTCACCTCCGAATTATGAATAATCTCTTCATATTTATCTGCTAACATCTCAAACATCGCCTCCCTGTCTCTCACCATATTGGCAAGTTCTAATTGAATCGCGCTATAATTGGGATTGCTCTTTGCGATTTCTTTCGCATTCTCGCTGTTTACATCCGCTATAAAAGCCAAAAGATTGCATAGCTGCTCCATATCTGCCGGTATCATTCCGGCCTTAACCTGCGCCACACATTTATCTAATTCCACATAGACAATTTTTGCTAAAGAAGTCAATGGAACGCCCGTGTCAGTAACTTCCATTTTCCTATGGATAAACGAAGGATTATCTTTGAACAGCTTCGGACTTTCTTTCATAAGAACAACAAGGTAATTTGTTGGCACATCTTTATAAGTTATCTCTGATTTTAACTGATTCTTTTGAACAGAGTACTGCATAATAATCAATTCCGACGCATAAATCTCAGTCCGCTGTGCAATAAACTCCTGAGCCGCCACTTGCATTTCCGCATTGGCTAATCCATTGTTAGACAGTCTTGCTAGTATATCTAATATTGTCTTCTTAGAATATATGGATGCTTTTGATGCTTCTTCCTTGGCTGACCCTGTAATCTGAAATGACTCTTGAAAAACCAAACTTAATAATTCCTCTATTCGCTCTGGATGAACATCTACATCATAGATACTCTTGAATGGAATGTCCTGCGTAAGCTCCGGTAACCTTTCACCAGCTTCGATTTGATCAAATTCTGCTCTTAATCTGTCTGGTACGAGACTTTTCAGTTCCTGATAACGCTCTTCAATTGTTTTTTCTCTTCTCATGATAATTCTCCTTTGATTATAAGTGATTTGCACTGATTATACAAGTATCTGATTCCTTGTAAAATCACGCAATTTAGATGGGTGCTGTGCACGACTGTGCAACTGAATAAATAAAAATGTATGCATTACAAAGTGGGATTTTTTGCAACTGCAAGTAAAATGGAATAAATTGGTGAAATACCAATGATAACAAGGCGAAAGCTATGATTCTTTCGTTGATTTTTTCACTATACCACGAGAGTACAAATTTGTAAATACAGGATTTTCCATATTTATGCCTTTTTACATTCCCTTCGTTCTCTACATTCTCCAAAAATCTAGACGCGTCTAGCTTCGATGATTAAAAAAACCGCCATTACATATGTAATGACGGTTCTAAATGCTTTTATAAAGTCATGTTGTCTGCAAACATCCTATGTCTAAGACTTAGTCTTGTACATATGGCATAAGTGCGATATGACGTGCTCTCTTGATTGCTACTGTAAGAGCTCTCTGATGTTTTGCACAGTTTCCTGTGATTCTTCTAGGAAGAATTTTGCCTCTTTCAGAAATATACTTTCTTAATTTAGCTACATCTTTGTAATCAATTTCGTTATTCTCTTTACCACAGAATACACAAACTTTTTTTCTTCTACGTACTGGGCCTCTTCTTTTGAATCCGCCTTCTCTTTTTTCGTAAGCCATTTCATTTACCTCCTATTTTAATTTAGGGAGTAGATATCACATTGAGGAAGTTCGATTTACTAAGCTCGGAAAATACCTCGCTAAGTTCTTTCGAACAACCTTCGCACTAAGTTCGAAAGTACCTCACTAAGTGCTCTAGGTTAGTTAAATGGAAGTTCTTCATCTATTCCATCTGGAATATTCATGAAGCCATCACCAGCATCTGCACTTGGTGCAGGCGCCGGAGCGCTGCTTTGGAAGCTTCCACGGTTTGCATCGCTTGCCGCTTTGCTTTCAGCAAATTCCTGTTCTTCCACTACAACTTCCGTTGTATATACTTTCACGCCATCTTTATTCGTGTAGCTTCCTGTCTGGATACGTCCACTGATTGTGACGCGCATTCCCTGACGGAAATACTTCTCTGTGAATTCAGCAGACTTGCCGAATACAACACAGTTAATAAAATCTGCAGTTGCTTCTCCGTCACGCTTGAATCTACGATCAACAGCTAATGTATATCTGGCAATTGCCAGCGCATTCTCGCCTTGTGAGTATCTAACTTCCGGGTCTCTTGTCAATCTTCCCATTAATACTACTTTATTCATATAAGCCTCTTTCTAAGCTTCCTGTCTAACAACTAAAAATCTAAGTACATTGTCCATGATACGGATACGTTCTTCAACTTCCGCAGGACATGTAGAATCAGATTCGAAGTGGATGAAGTAGTAAAAGCCTTCTTTCATCTTCTGAATTTCGTAAGCTAATCTTTTCTTACCCCATTCATCAACGTCAGTAACATTTCCACCGAAACGTGTAACTAAACCTTTTACTTTTTCGATTACTTCTGCTCTAGCGTCGTCTTCGATTTTAGCACTGACAACAACAGCTAATTCATATTTGTTCATGTCTTGGTACCTCCTTATGGTCTCTGGCCCCCGATCCATGTCGGGAACAAGGAATTTCAGTGTCTGCCGGTCTATTCCGACTAGTCACCGCGAGTTATTATGTTACCATAAAAGCGATACTATTTCAAGCGTTTTTTCTAATTTCTTTTGTATTCTTCTCCACTAATTTGCGGGATATCATAATCTGATGCCCACATCCCATACATTTTAGTCTAAAATCCGCTCCCACTCGCAGAATCTTCCACTCTGTACTTCCACATGGGTGCGGTTTTTTCATTCGAATGATATCTCCAACTTCAAATCTATCCATATCAGCCTCTATTCTGTCTCTACTGTTTCTTTACTGGTTCTTCACTACTCTTGACACCGATAAGCAGAAATCTTTCATCTTCTGCATAATTCGTACATGTCGATAACACCACAATCTGATTCTGTGCGGTCACTTCCACGCCCGTCTCATACAGTGCATTTGCCTTAATCACATTGATTCTGTTTATAAATGCCTCATCATCCGCGAAATCAACACCATAGATTTCCGAAGCATCCTCAACATACTCAGCAGCAAAAACCTGATATGTACTGACATTACCATTCGGCGTATAGATATAGAAGTGAGGGTATGCTTTGTAAAAATCTTCTGCCTCATATTCATTCAGCTTTGTGAACATATCACTTCCATAGCTCATATTATGACCGTAGATGATCGTCTCTCTGTCACTAAAATCACCGTGGTTATACATATTTACAAAAATAGTGCCCAGCTTGTTATCATCCGCCGTAAAGCTCTGCGTGAGATACTGACTGTTATCCGCCCCCTGCACGATCGGGTAGTTGATCACCGATGGCTCGTCAAACCGAATCCATCCCACCGTGTCAGGATTTAGCTTCGCCAGCTCCGCAAAGTCCACGGAAAATGCTGCGGGCGTTTCCTCGTCTGCATCCTGATCAATCACAAGATCCTGAATCTTTTTATAACCGGCGTTTCCCTGTATGTATGGCAGCAATGATTTTATCAGCATAAATGCAGATACTAGAAATACAGCAATTGCAATTACTAAAATCACATTGCTTACCGTATTTTTCTTTTTTCTATGTCTTCTTTTTCTGTTCTGTCTCTTCATCATCTACATCCAGTCTTCTAAAATCCAAGGTTTTCATTCACTAGAATAATCTTAAATCGATTCTTTACTTTTGAAAATCTTGTCGTCAGAATCTGACAGCAAATCGAATCTTCACATTTGCAGTCATAACAGCTTCCATTCTTCGCACATGGCGTTCCGACATCAAAGCGCTGTGCATTGATTGGCGCCGCTTCATTTCTCGCGCGGCTCATTGCATCAGCCTCTGTCTTTACGACCTTATTCATTCCGACAATCAGAAGCACATGTGCCGGTCCAAATGCGTATGCAGATACTCGGTTTGAATTTCCGTCCACATTTACCATGACACCATCTTCTGTCATCGCATTGGCACTTCCCAGAAAGAAATCACAGTCAAATGTCTTGCGATAGACTTCTCTGACTTCTTCCGGTGTCTTTGCCTCGTCTCTGTCATACACTACATAATCTCCACTCTTTAGAGCCTCTGTCAGTCCAATCTCTTCTGCCGACATGGTACCGCCCCAACTGATCTTACTGCCTTTTGGAATCAGTTCCAATGCTTTTTTCAGCGCCTCTTCCTTCGTATGAACATAGTAGCCTTCCATATTCCGGGATTCCAATCCTTTGATTACTCTGGCTGTAATCACCAGCACGGAACGATTCTACCATAGCAGATATTTCATGAAAGAGCGGGGTCAGCCCAAGGTTACCTGCAACACCTTTCAAGGCATGAGCATACTCAAATGCCGCTTTATAATCTTCTTTCTGAATCGCCTCTTTCACTCCTGCAAATCCTTCATCCTGTATGAACTGCTCCATACAAGACCCAAATAATTCCTCATCACCTATAAAACGATCCATCGTGGCATCTACATCTGCGCCGTAAGCTCTGCATTTATCTAATAATTTACTCATGTCCACCCTCTCCTTTGTCCTGTGCTTTCATACTGCTTTCTATTTATCATTATATCTGCTTTCTTCCTATTATTCAACCTTACTTTCCAACGATTCTCATCTCTGTCCATTCATTTGACACCCGGTTTTATTTTGTATAAAATGAATCATAATATCGACACGAAATGAGACAGCACAAAACGGAGGATTTCGCATGGAATATAGCAGTATTTTAAAACACGCCCGTATTTTCGAACAGTTATCTGCCACACAGATGGCAGAGGCTCTTACTCTTTTACATCCGGTCAAAAAATCCTTTGCCAAAGGGGATGTTCTGATCTGGGATGGTCGTAAGGTCGATCACTGTTTTCTTCTGCTGGAAGGGACGTGTGCTGCGAACAAATTATATGCGGACGGACGCACAAGTCTCATTCTGAAGTTCGTGCCCTCCTATATCATTGGCGCAGATATCTCTGCGACCAAAACACGAATCAGTACCTATTATGTCACTGCCCTGCAGGACTGTGTTGTCTATGAATTTCCATATGACAGGCTTGCCAAAAGGGGCATCCTGCCGGAGGATATCCGCCTGCTTATGATGGACAGTCTGCTTGCTCTGATTGCAGGTGAAAATATCCGTAAAATGAATAAAATCGAAATTATTTCCAGAACAGGGCTTCGGGATCGGGTTCTGACATTTCTCTCTATGCAGTGCAGCTTCTACCAGTCGAAAGAGTTTGATATTCCATTTTCCAGAGAAGAGATGGCGGAGTATCTCTGTGTAAACCGCAGCAAGCTTTCCCACGAACTGAGTCTGATGCAGCAGGAAGGTCTCATCACCTATCACCGCAATCATTTCAAGGTACTGACTGCCCAGCTTTATTTTCACGCGGAATAATCTTCCAATTCGTTGCCCGGGCAACATGCTTTCCTATCCAAACACGCTATACTCTCCCTATCACCAGACAGCGGATGCTGCTCATGATAAAGGAGGAAAATTGTATATGGGAATTTGTGTAATCACCGGTGGAACGACCGGTATCGGAGCCGAAGTAAAAAGGCTCCTTCTCGAACAAGGACAAGAAGTTTTTAACATCGACTATAAGGGCGGGGATGTATGTGCCGATCTTTCCACCAAAGACGGACGGGCATCTGCGCTTTTAGAAATCCACAACCGCTATCCGGATGGGATTGACTGCATGATCTGCAATGCCGGTGTCGGACCTTCGCAGCCCGCAGCAAATATTTTTGTATTAAATTTTATTGCAAGTGTGGAAATGGCAGAAGGAGTCCGCGATTTACTGAAAAAGAAGCAGGGCTGCTGCGTCATCACTTCTTCAAATTCTATCACAAACAGCACGGTCCGTCTTGACTGGGTTGACATGCTCTGCAATGTTATGGATGAAGATCGCATTGTTGAATTCGCTAAGACAATCCCACCACAATTGCAACCGTCTGCATATAGTTCCAGCAAACGCGCGCTTGCCAAATGGGTTCGCCGCATCTCGCCTTCCTGGGCAACGGACGGACTGCGCATCAACGCAGTCGCACCGGGTAATACTACAACACCTATGACGCAGGGATTGACAGAGCAGCAGATGGACTCGGCCCTGCTCATTCCGATTCCTACCCGCTATGGTAGAAGAGAATTCTTAGACGCCGTTGAAATTGCAAATGGAATCGTATTTTTAGCTTCTAAGCTTGCAAGTGGAATCAATGGTTCTATCTTATTTATCGATGGGGGAATCGATGCGCTTCTTCGTTCAGAACAAGTTTGACACTATCATCAAAAATAGCAAAGGAGACCAGAAATATGAATAAAAAACGGATATTAGATAAATTTGTAGCCTGTATGCAGAAAGGTGACAACATTGCACTTGCCGATTTATTTGATCTGCACGGTGTGCTTCATGACTCCTCGCCGATCAGGGTTGGACTCGACACCATCCATCTGGAGGGTCGTATGGCAGTTGAGATGATGTACCACCACAAGTTCGGAGTCAACGGTGGGGCATATCCCATCACCAGCATCGAATCGCAGGGAGAGGATTCCATTCGCTACTTTATCACTTATGGCGGCAAGGTCATTCCGGTCTGTGTGATTCTATCCAAGCTCACGGATACCGGACTCATACAAAGAATCAATATCTATCCGCTGTAACTTGTAAGCACTACTTCAGGTGAGCGGAACAAATAAGATTCGGTTCGTTCCTCCACAGATCATGCCCAACTTTGCGCTTTGACTGTTGGACAGATCATAGGTCACTTCCGAAATCTCTGTGGTTTCTTTCGCATGTGAAATCGCTGCATTCTCCACGGTTCCGCCACCAATGCTCCCAGTAATTGTTCCATCCGGCTTTACAAGCATCATGCTTCCCACATTTCTCGGCGAAGATCCACTCTTTTCTGTAATAATACAAAGAGTTCCTGCTTCTTCGGCATGCATCAGTTCTTTTGTCATCGTACTGATTTCCCGGCTGTTCTTGCACTCGATGATTTCCGCCATGATGCTAACCGCAATCTCTGCCGGTGTCTGTGCCTTGATTGCAAGACCGATCGGGGCATGAATCTCTCTCACCTGTTCCTCATCAAATCCCTCTTCTATCAGCAATTCAAATGTCTTTGCAACCTTCGACCGGCTTCCGATCATCCCCAGATATGCATACTTCCCCTTTAAGATCTGTTCCACACAGATTCGATCCCCGGCATGCCCTCTTGTCACAACAACATAATACGTATTGTCTTCTTTCGGAAAGAGTTCCGATACGTTTTCGTATGGATGAGCGCAGACCTCATCGACCTTTGGGAAGTTCTCTTTCTTTGCAAATTCTTCCCGGTCATCAATCACCTGCACATAGAAATCCAGCATCTTTGCCAGAGCGGCCACCTGACCTGCCACATGTCCGCCGCCGCAGATTACAAGTCTTGGCTGAGGTTCAAACCATTCCTGTTTCACTTCACTGATGTCTTTGTTTTCCTTCTGAAATTCTTCTTTTACACGATCATACAATGTAGCAGCCATCCTGTTTCTCCTTACTTTTCAAAATTATTTTTTGTTTATCTAAAAATCTTTGTTTTCTTTTTTCTTTTCTGTGATATGATGAAAGTATTCCAATATGACCATGATTTCTTTTAGGAGGTTCTTATCATGTTTACAACCAATCCCATCACAATCACAAAGGAGTTAATCCAAATAGAAAGCACCGATCCAGGAACTTATGAATCAGCTATTTCTACTTATATCATTAACTATCTCTGTCAGCTCCCCGCTTCCATCGTCACGATTACAGACGAAGAGGTGATGCCGGGACGCAGAAATATCATGGCAGTCATTCCATGCCAGTCACAAAGTCCGGATCTCGTATTTGTCTGTCACATGGACACGGTTCCGGTCGGCAATGATTGGACCGGATCGCCTTTTGACGCCGTAGAAAGTGACGGACGCATCTATGGACGCGGTGCGTGCGATATGAAATCCGGTCTCGCCTGTGCGCTCACTGCTTTTGCTGATACTGCACTCTCTGTCAGCCGTGGGAACTCCATTTCTTCTACGCTTCGCTTCATTGCTACGGTCGATGAAGAAGACAAGATGCGCGGCATTGAAAAAGCACTCGCTTCCGGCTGGATTCCGGCTGACGCTCTGATTCTAGATACCGAACCGACCCATCATAAAATCATGATGGGTCATAAGGGTCGTCTCTGGTTCCAGCTCACAATGCAGGGAAAAGCCGCCCATGCGAGTAACCCGGAAGAGGGGGCTGATGCCATCGCCGGAATGGCTGCCGCCATCACTTATATTCGCGAACACATGACCGCATTTCCAAAGGATTCCTATTATGGGACCTCTACCGTATGCTTCGGTCAGATTTCCGGCGGGACGGTGCCATACGCGGTATCCGATTCCTGCACCGTAACCATCGATATGCGCCTTGTTCCCCCGGCATCACACCGGGATGCCGAGGCTTTGCTTGATCACGCCATCTCGTATGCGAATCAGTGTGTGCCGGGAATGCAGGGACATTATCAGATTACCGGGAACCGTCCGCCGATTCCATACGAGGAAGATTCCCTATTATTCAAGCGTCTTCGCGCCGCTTATCAGGCTGTGCATCATCAGCTTCCTAAGGTTTCTGTCTTTACCGGTTACACCGACTCCGCCGTTGCCGCCGCAGTTTTGCATACCTGCAACTGCATTTCCTTTGGTCCGGGCAACTTAGAGCATGCCCACAAGCCGGACGAATCCGTTTCGATCCGGGACATTTTAGACTGTCGGAAGGTTCTGGATCACTTCATTCACAATTAAGACACGGGAGATGATTCTATCTGCTCTTTCCGCGAACAAGAAATTCTCCCTGTCCTTTTTCTCCGATAAATTCATTCTCCTCCACAATGACATTGCCCCGAAGCAGTACCTTCTCAATTCTGCCCTGTACCTGCATGCCCTCATACAAGGTGTAGTCCACAGCACTTCTCATATTTTTCTTTGTCAGCACCTCGGTCTCCATCGGATTAAAGAGGATCAGATCAGCATCCGCTCCCGGCTGGATCACGCCTTTTTTCGGATACAGACCATATGCCTTTGCCGGGTTTTCTGCTGTAACCTTCACAAACTGTGACAGCGAGATTCTCTCCTTTGCAACCCCTTCGCTGTAGAGCACCCGCATGCGTTCCTCCACGCCCGGTGCACCATTTGGGCATGCCGTAAAGTCATCTTTGCCTTTCTGTTTCTCGACTGCATAATGGAATGGACAGTGATCCGTCCCGACCACCTGAATCTCATCTCTGGCAAGACCTTCCCAAAGAGCCTTTTCATCTGTTTCTTTGCGAAGCGGTGGTGACATAATGTATTTCAGTGCATCTTCCCGAAGATACATACTCTCATCAAATACCAAATACTGCGGACACGTCTCCACATAGATGTTCTTCTGTCCCCGCGCTCTCGCTTCCCGGATTTCCTGCAGACCACTTTCTGTCGATAAATGAACAATATACACCGGTGCATCACCTGCATAATGGGCAATTTTCAAAAGCCGTGCTACTGCTTCTGCCTCCATCTCGGCTGGTCTGGACTTTGCATGGTACATCGGCTGTGTCTTTCCCTGTTCCACGAACTGCTTTCGAAGAAACGTGATGACATCATGATTCTCCGCATGGAACGCCGGCATTCCGCCGAGTTCCTTCATCTTTCGCATCAACTCATAGATCTGTGCATCATCCAGCTTGTAGTCATACGTCAGATATCCCTTAAAGCTGGTAATACCTTCCTGAAACAACTCCTCCATCTCCGAAAATGTGTTTTCATCGATGTGCTGCATGACACCATGAAAGCCATAATCCACCACAGCCTTCCCATCTGCGAGTCTGTGGTATTCTTCCACCTGATGCCCCAGTGGGCATCCCTTCGGTCCAAACGCCATATGATCCACAATCGTGGTTGTACCGCCACACGCCGCTGCAACCGTTCCCGTATAGAAATCATCGACCGCCCGCGCGATTCCAACATCCAGATCCATGTGCGTATGCACATCCACACCGCCCGGAAGGACATATCTGCCCTCTGCATCGATGACTTTCTCCTCTCCCGCTGACAGGTTTCTTCCTATTTTAAAGATCTTTCCCTCTTTGATTCTGATATCACCGGTAAAGGTTCCTGAAGAAGTTACAATTATTCCACCTTTTATCATTGTCATATCCGCATCCTCCTATTTATTCTCATAGTATCACCTGTATTCGCAAAAATCAATGCAGGTTTCAAAAAAAAATTATTCACTTCTAAATAATTTTGTATTGATTTTCAAAGGAATTATGGTATGATGAAAATAAGTCTAAGAAACATGATATGAGGAGGTTGCAATGATATGGCAGGTGGAAGATTAATTCTATTGATTCAGATTGCAAAAGGATTGGCGACACAATTTGGGGAAAACTGTGAGGTCGTTGTTCATGATTTGGCTCGTAACCAGTTGGAGCATTCGATTGTGCATATAGAGAACGGACATGTATCGAATCGTAAGGTCGGTGGAAGTCCATCCGGTGCTGTATTTGACGCGCTCAAGCACCATGATGGTCCACTTCCCGATCATTTGGCTTACCTTACCAAAACAGACAACGGACATATCTTAAAATCAAGCACCATCTATGTACACGATGATAACGATGAACCATGCTATGTTTTGTCTATTAATTATGACATTACGAACCTGCTCGCACTGGAAGGTGTTCTTTCCTCACTGACATCCTGTCCAACTACGAGCGAAAACGAAATACCGCAATCGCCAAAGCGGATCACTCTTGATGTAAATGACATCCTTGACGAGCTGATTGATCAGTCCATTGCTCTGGTGGGTGTCCCTGTCACACTTATGACAAAGGACGACAAGATCAAGGCCATTAACTATTTAAATGATGCCGGCGCTTTCCTGATTACAAAGTCTGGCGATAAGGTTGCGAAATTCTTCAACATTTCCAAATACACCTTATACAGTTATGTTGAGATCAATAAATAGATCGCATGCTATCTTTTTAAGCACAATAATTCTTCGGGTCGGATTTGAATATAATCCGGCCTTCCTTTTTGATCCAGTATCTTCCATTGATCCTTCTGCACGAACCAGCAGATTTCTGTATCATCCTTTCCCCGAATAAAATACTTTCGTTCAAAGGGAAGCTCCGCCATACTGCTTAGCTCAAATAAGATGCAGTTCTTCTGCCGCTCTCCCCAGACAGGCACGAATTCATGTGCACGGTAACCTACTGCCTGAGTATTGCGCGGAAGTTCTCTTTCCGTCTCTATCGTACAGCCCCACTGCGGTATCCGGAAATGATGTTCGTCCACATATGCGATATCCGCAATATTTTTGCAGCCGGTCAGTCTTGCCGCAGCCTTTGTCTTTGGACTGTGAAATACTGCCTTCGTATCGCCCTGGGTAATAATCTTTCCATCCTCCATGATCAAAAGTTCCTGACTGAACCGATAGATTTCATCACGGTTATGTGAAACAAGAATCACCGTTCCTTCATACCCCTGCAGCATCTCTAACATTTCCTGCTGCAGGCGGTCACTTAGAAAGCTGTCCAGCGCCGAAAACGGCTCATCCAGAAGAATTACATTCGGCTGATATGCCATAATTCTTGCAAGTGCTGTCCTCTGCTGCTGCCCCCCTGATAACTGATCCGGCACACGATCTTCAAGTCCCTTCAATTGAAATTTCTCGATCATGCGCTCTGCCCTTGCTTCATTCTCTGCCTTACTTCCATGCAGCCCTGCCATGATATTCTGCTTTACCGTCATCGTCGGAAAAAGCGCATAATTCTGAAAGAGATATCCAATCCTGCGCTTCTGCGGCTTCTGATTGATCTTCTGCGCAGAATCAAAAAATACCGTATCATCGATTGCAATATAGCCCGCATCCACACGCTGTACCCCGGCGATACTTTTGAGCGTCATGCTTTTTCCGCAGCCGGAAGCCCCCAGAATTCCAATTCGTCTGCTCTCCGATTTGAAATTAATATCCAGTTCAAAATTGTCCAGCTTGTTTTTCAGCCTTACCGTAATCGCCATATGCTCTCCCCTACCATCGTTTCGTGTCTTTTGAGCGGCTTCCTGCCACCAGATTCATAACTGCAATAATCCCAAATGCAATCAGCATAATCACCAAAACCCAGATTCCTGCCAATGCATAATTTCCATCCTGAATGACCATCGCAATCTTCTGTGAGATTGTTCCTGTCTTTCCGGGTATATTTCCTGCAAGCATAGAGGTTGCACCATATTCCCCGAGCGCCCGCGCAAATGTCAGAATCGTACCGGACGCAATTCCCGGTCCCGCCGTCGGCACAATCACCTTCCAGAAGATCTTTGTCTCAGACATGCCCAGCGTCCTTGCCGCATACACAAGGTTCACATCCAGTTGTTCAAACGCTGCCCTGGCATTGCGATACATCAGCGGAAATGAAATCACGGTCGCTGCGAGAATACAGCCCAGCCATGTCTGTACCACTTTTATGTCAAAGTTGTCATATAAAAGCGCACCAAACGGACGTCTGGTGCTAAAGATTAAGAGCAGGAAAAATCCTGCAACAGTCGGTGGGAGTACCATCGGCAGCGTAAGAATTCCATCCAGTACTGCTCTTGTTTTCTTTCCTGCCTTCAGAACTTTCCTTGCAGCAAATATCCCCAGAAAAAAAGAGAATATGGTTGCCACGATTCCTGTTTTCAGGGAAATCCATAACGGACTCCAGTCTAAAGATTGAAATAGCTCCATCCAGTCATCCATGCCCATATCCTCCTTTTTCTATCATTCGTCTTTTACATTTGTATCAAAATAGTAAGAATCAAAAATTGCTTTTGCATCATCTGAGATCAGGAATTTCACAAAATCAAGTGCGGCTTTCTGCTGCAGTTCATCTGCTTCTTTGTTCTGGATCTGTGCAACAGGATAGATGACATCTCCGGTCAGATCGTAGCTGACTTCCTCTAAAATTTTGATCTTATCTTCAAATCCATAGGTGTCTGATTTGTATACGGTTCCAACCTCATTCGCTCCCTCGCTGATTGCGGATGTAACTGCACCAACATTTGCGCATTCATTGATTTCCACACCGCCAAGTGCATCCGAAATCTGCTGTGTGGTAATCGTAGAAGAATCATCGACCTTCTCTAAGGTACCTGCTGCAATCAGTGCTTTTCTTGTATAATTACCAACCGGTACGCTTCCGTCTGCAATTGCAAGACTTGCCGCATCGCCAAGGTTCTCGAGTCCTGTTACCTTTGTCGCACTGTCTGTCTGCGTCACAACACACACCTGATTATTCACTACATTGTGACGTGTTCCATCTACAACGAGTTTGTCCTCATTCTGAAGTGTATCCATCTGTTTCTGTGCTGCGGAGAAAAATACGTCACATGCTGCGCCCTCCTGAATCTGCGTCATCAACGTACCTGAGCTGTCATAATTTCCTGTGACCGTTACATTTGGCTGTGTCTCATTGTATTTTGCAATCAGTTCTTCCATGACCGTATTCAGGCTCTTTGCGGCAAAAATTGTAATCTCTGTCGAATCCAGTTCATCCGCAGTCTTTTTCTCCTCTGTCTTAGTGGCCGAACCTTCTGTACTGTCTGTCTTTGCGCTTCCACAGCCTACCATGGAAACTACCATCATTACTGCTAACATACCTGCTAAAAGTTTCTTTTTCATAATATTTTGTTCTCCTTTTTTACTGTTTCTGATCCATTATCTTGCACAGTTTCCGGTTTTTCCTGTCAGAATATCCAGTCCGTGCGGAAGCTGATCCAGAAAGCAGTCCATACATTCTGCAACTGCCTTGGGGCTTCCCGGTAAATTGATAATCAATGTGTTTCCGCGGATGACCGATGCTTCTCTGCTGAGCATTGCTCTTTTCGTAATTGTCATACTGTAATTTCGAATGGCCTCTGCGATTCCGGGCACATTTTTCTGTGCCACGGCAAGCGTTGCCTCCGGTGTGCAGTCAGTCTGTGAAAATCCGGTCCCACCGGTTGTAATAATGAGATTCACTTCTCTGCTGTCTGCCAGTCTGATGAGCTGCTGTTCAATCTTCTTCTGCTGATCCGGCAGCAGCAATTGTTCAACGACACGGTAACCATTCTTTTCCAGTGTGTCTGCAATCAGGGGACCGCTTTTATCTTCCCGCTCTCCCCGCACACCGGAATCACTCAGCGTTACGACCGCGGCGGTATAACGTTCATCCCGCTGTGTAAGCTGTTCCAATATATCCCCACGGTGAATAGTTCCGCCCTGTATCACCTCTGCAAATGTCCCCTGTGTCGGCATGATACATTCGCCCATTTTCTTGTAGATCTCGCAGTGGCTGTGGCATTCCTTTCCATGCTGCGTCAGTTCAAGCACCACCGCTCCACATCCAAAACGAGTCCCTATCGGAATCTTCTGAAAGTCAAACCCACTGACAACAAGATTTTCGCCAAATGCCCCCGGCTTCACATCTGCACCTTTTTCGTTGAACGCCTGAATCTTCTCATCCGAGAGCAGGCTGACCTGTCGATGCCACCGCCCGGCATGTGCATCGCCCTCAATGCCATAATCCGGCTGGAACGTGGCGTAATCGACCTCATGCTTTTGAATTCCCTTTCGCTCACTGATACAGATTGCCCTGACAATGCCAGTTCTGCTGCTCTCCTCTGCTTCTCTCTCTTTTTTCATCTCTTTTCTCACCCTCCGATTCCTGCCATAATTCGTTCCTCCAACAGCTCTTTCTTCGAATCAGCATCGTTTGTCTCTCGAAACTGATGACACTGCGGTTTTTCTAAAATCGTCTGTCTGATCACGGCTTCAATCTGTTCATCTGACGCGTTTGTCCGCAGCAGCTCCTTCAGGCTCACATGCCCTGCATACTGCAGACATGGCTTTAGAATCCCATCTGATGTCAGGCGAATACGGTTACAGCTTTCACAGAACTTGTGTGAAATCGCGCTGATAAATCCAATGTGACCCTGAAATCCTTCCGGCTGCACATACGATGCCGGTCCATTTCCGAGCTGTTCATCCACCGGTCCAAGGCTTCCATAGACTGCTTCTAACTTGCGCCGCACTTCTGCCTCGCCGATTCCAGCCTGCCCTTTCCCTTGTCCGATTGGCATCATCTCAATGAAACGGACCTCAATCGGGGCATCTTTGGCAAATGCCGCAATCTCACAGAGTTCATCGTCATTGACCCCCTGCATCGGCACACAGTTGATCTTTACCGAAGGAATCCCTGCCCTGCTCGTCTTGTGGATCGCATCGAGAACATTGGAAAGCTCATCTGTCCCGGTCAGTTTCCGAAACACATCCGGTTTCAAAGTATCCAGACTAATGTTGATCCCGGCCAGTCCGGCTTCTGCAAGCTCTGATACGTAGCCGCCAAGCAGTGACCCATTGGTTGTCATCGTCACCTGCTCAATCCCCTCGATTTGATTTATTTTTCGCACTAAAGAAATGAAATTCTTTCTCGCAAGTGGTTCTCCACCTGTCAGTTTGACCTTGTGAATGCCCACTTTGACAAAGACCCTGCAAAGCCTTTCAATCTCCTCAAATGTCAGAATATCCGTATGACTCATGGGGATGAACTGTCCCTGTGGCATACAATATGTGCACCTGAAATTGCAGCGGTCGGTCACCGATATGCGGACATAATCTATTTTTCTATGGAATAAATCTTTTATAGTCTCCACTTTTTCCTCCACTTTTTGTACAAAGATGAATCTCTCCGATTTCCATCGCTTTATCAATCGCTTTGCACATATCGTATATGGTCAGCAGCGCAACTGACACACCGGTCAGCGCCTCCATCTCAACGCCGGTCTTGCCTTCTGTCTTTACTGTGCACACCGCTTTTACCTGCAATGTGTCCGGCATCATCTCAAATGTTACCTTTGCATTCGATAGATTCAGAAGATGGCACATCGGAATCAGCTCTGCTGTTTTCTTTGTTCCCATGATTCCTGCGACCTGTGCCACGGTCAGCACATCGCCTTTTTTCACGGTCTTTCCTTCGATTGCCTCATACACCTGACGGTTTACGCGGATGCAGCCTTCTGCAACAGCCACGCGGCTCGTCTCGTCTTTCTGGGATACATCCACCATGAACGCATTTCCCTTCTCGTCAAAATGACTCAATTCATCCATCTAATTTCCTCCTTTTCCGAAACCACAATTCGGAAATGTGCACTGCGGACAGGATAAGCATAATCCGCCCTGCCCCAATATGTAAAAGTCTTCTCTTGTGAGCCGCTCTCCCGCAAGTAATCTAGGCAGTGCAAGGTCAAATATGGTGCGCTTTGCGTACATGACACATCCAGGAAGTCCCATAATTGGCACATCCTCATGATACGCAAGCATGAACATTGCTCCCGGAAGCACCGGTGCGCCATAGGTAACGATCTCTGTCGCGGCATTCTTGATTGCAAGCGGCGTGCGATCATCCGGATCCACACTCATACCGCCTGTACAGAGAATCATCTGTGCACCTTCACCGATCCAGTGTTTGATTGCGTCTGTCACCATCTGGGATTCATCATTACATTGTGTCTGTCCCATGACTTCTATTCCATATTCCTCTAATTTCTCAATTACAACCGGAGTAAAGGTATCTTTGATCCTGCCATAATAGACTTCGCTTCCCGTTGTCACGATTGCTGCTTTCATCTTTCGAAACGGCAGAATCTCTAATATCGGTGCCTCACCAGCGGCTTCTCTCGCGCGGTCCATTTTCTCTTTCTCAATGACCAGTGGAATGATTCTTGTTCCCGCAAGCTTGTCTCCCTTTTTGACCGGGAAATTGCCGTGACGGCTGGCAATCATCATCTCCCCAAGGGCGTTGACCCTGTTCATCGCCGGGACATTAATTTTCAGGATACCGTCGCAGTCCGCAATCAATTCTATCTTGCCTTCCTTCACATCCGATGGATGCATGTGACTGCCCTGACAAATCTGCCGCAAAATCTCTGCCGCATCATTTTCATGCAGCATCCCTTCCTGATTTTCCCACACATACAGATTTTCTTTTCCAATGGAAAGCAGGATGGGAATATCCTCCTCCACAATGACATGCCCTTTCCGAAATACTGCGTCCTTTGTGACGCCCTTAATAATCTGCGTCACATCATGGCAGAGGACGGTCCCCGCCGCGTCTACCGTTTTGATTAATTTCATGTTATACCTTCCTCCTGTCTTTTTCGTTATGTTTTTAAAAACATAACGCTACGAAAATAAAAAAGAAGTCTGATAAAGCTTCTTTGCTGCCTCCTGCACCTTCTTATTATATTCGTCGTATTGTTCTAAGAACCTTCTTCCATCTTCTGTCAGCAGCGAACCGCCTCCGTTCTTACCGCCGCTGGACCGTTCTATAAATTGATGTCCCAGCTGCTTCTCTGCACGGTTTACAATCTTCCAGCCTTTGCTGTAAGACAGATGCATCTTCTGACAGGCACTGTTGAGCGACCCGGTCTCATCCACATGATGTAGTAATTCTGCAACACCGATTCCAAAGAAGCTCTCTCCCTCCTCAGATACGATCTGCACTTTTATTTTGGGCTTCATATCTTCACCTGCTTTCAACACTCCAACGTCCGGACATTCTCTGCGAAGCCAGACGTTGAAGGCAAGTTTTCTTTTCTAATTTCGATTTTACCACTTTGAAGGAGTTACAGCAATCCCCTCATTTTTACAATTCCCAGTCCTTCTGGTGTGTGTGAAGCAAATGATGTGACACCTCTGAGAGCGGCTCTTTGAAATATTCCTGATACATGGTCTGAACATCCGGATTCTCATGTGAGAATCTAAGTGTGCTGTCCTGATCTAACTGATACAGGATATCTCCACGCTCTTTGGCTCGTTCCTCTCCATCATGGATCGGCTGTCCGCCTCCGCCTGCACATCCGCCCGGACATGTCATGATCTCAATAAAGTCATACTCAACCTGTTTCTTCTTCAATTTCTCCATCAGCTTTCTTGTGTTTCCAAGTCCGCTTACGATTGCTGCACGAAGCTTCACGCCCGCAATCTCTACCGTTGCTTCACGGATCCCATCTTCTCCACGTACCACTGCGAAATCATCCGGTCCCGGATTTTCTCCATTCAGGAAGTAATACGCGCTTCGAAGTGCCGCTTCCATTACACCTCCGGTTGCTCCGAAGATCACACCGGCACCACTTCCGGTTCCAAGTGGTGAGTCAAATTCTTCTTCCTCCAGTCTGTCTACATTCACCTGACACATATGCATCATACGCACCAGTTCACGTGTTGTCAGAACTGCATCAACATCCTTATCTGCTTCTGAATCATTGACCTGCTCTACATCAGCCTCGTATTTTTTGGCTACACATGGCATAATTGACACACAGAAAATCTGATTTGGATCCACTCCAAGCTTCTCTGCAAAATAACTCTTTGTAACTGCTCCGAACATCTGCTGTGGTGATTTTGCAGTCGACAGGTGTTCCACATATTCCGGATATTCCAGCTTCATAAAGCGCACCCAGCCCGGACAGCAGGAAGTAAACATCGGCATTGGCTTTGCTGCGCTCTTCACGCGGTCAAGCAGTTCCATACCTTCTTCCATAATTGTGAGGTCGGCAGAAAAATCAGTATCAAATACGTAGTTCACGCCTAACCTCCTCACTGCCGCAACCATCTTGCCGACAGAAGCTTCCTCTTTGCTAAGACCAAGCTGCTCGCCCCATGCAGTACGCACTGCAGGTGCAATCTGTACCACGACAATCTTATCTTCTGACTCGATTGCGCGGAGTACTTTTCTTGTATCGTCCCGTTCCCGAAGTGCACCCGTTGGACAATGTGTGATACACTGACCACAGATTGCACAGTTCACTTTCGAGATATCCTGATTATCTCTGACGTTGACGCTAGTACGTTTTCCGGTATTTAAAATATCCCATACCTTCAGCCCCTGCACCTTATCACAAATCTGCACACATCGCATACATTTGATACATTTTGCAGAATCACGGATGATCGGAAATGTCTGATCCCAGTCCTGATACTCAATTTCTGTAGGGAATGGCACTTCTAAAATATTCAGATCCTGTGCTACCTTCTGCAGTCCACAGTTTCCGTTACGCACACATGTTGCGCACTTAAATTCATGCTGAGAGAGAATCATCTGTACGATAGACTCTCTGGCACTCTGCACCTTCGGGCTGTTCGTATAGATGACCATGCCCTCTTCCACTCTGGTATTACAGGATGGTACGAGAAGGTCTTTCCCTTCGATCTCAACAACGCAGACACGACAGGCTCCGATTTCGTTGATTTCCTTCAGGAAACACAGAGAAGGAATCATCACACCATTTTGTTTCGCAGCTTCCATAATTGTAAGGTTCTTTTCAACCTGGATTTGTTTTCCATTTAAAGTGATATTTACCATTCTAATTCCCTGCCCCCTCTCAGTACACCACATCCATGATGGTCGCATCGCAGACATCTTGAAGACTCCTGCTGTGCTTCCTCTAAGCTCATAGAATTTTCTATTCCTTCAAAGTCACATTTTCTCTCAATTGCTTCACGCTCGGTCAGATGAATTCTTCCGCTTGGGATCTTGTTGTCCATCGCCGGCTCCGGAATCTCGATATCGCAACGGATCTTATGTTCAAATCCGAGATATTCATCGATATTCGCTGCCACTGTTTTTCCGGCTGCGATTGCTTTGATTACGGTAGCCGGACCGCTCACGCAGTCACCGCCTGCATAGACACCGGGCATTCCCGCCACACAGCCGCTCTCATCTACAACGAGACGGTTGCGTTTTACTTCAACGCCTTCTTTTGCAAATGATTCTGATTCAATCTCCTGTCCAATTGCGAGCAGAATCATGTCGCACTGGATTTTCTCCGGCTCTTTCTTTGCCTTGACCGGGCTTGGTCTTCCAGCCTTGTCGTACACGCCACTGATCTGTGGCTGTGTCCAGAGTGCTGCCACATTTCCTTGTTCATCCGCCTCTATGCGAAGTGGTGCCTGAAGCACGGTTAATTCAACACCCTCCTCGATTGCACCGCGAACCTCATCCGGTGATGCTGTCATATCTTTTTCTCTTCTTCGGTACACGATATTTACACTCTTTGCATTGGCACGAATTGCGGTTCTTGCACAATCCATTGCAACATTTCCACCGCCAATGACCACCACACGTTTTCCTGAGAAATCAGGGGTAGTGCCTTCGCCGATTTCACGCAGCATATTGACCGCCGGAATGACGTGATTGCTCTGTGATCCTTCAATCTCAAATTTCTTATCGATCTGTGCGCCAATACTGATGTAGACAGCCGCATATTCCCGGCGCAGCTCTTCGAGCGTCACATCTCTTCCGATCTTCTGTCCATAGCGCACTTCCACGCCAGTGGAAAGAATTGCATTTACATCTTCCTCCAGACGTGTTCTTGGGAAGCGGTAATTTGGAATTCCATAACGGAGCATACCGCCCAGTTTTTCTTTTTCTTCAAACACAACGGTCTGATGTCCCATCAACTGTAGGAAATATGCTGCGGTCAGACCACTTGGACCCCCGCCGATGATTGCAATCTTCTTTCCTGTCGTTTCCGCTTTTTTCGGAACCTGCGCAACGTCTGCGTGTATTTTTTCTACCGCAAAACGTTTGAGCCCTCTGATATTCACGGAGCTGTCCAGCATATTTCTGCGGCATCGCTCTTCACATGGGTGCTCACAGACCAGAGCACATGCTGTTGGGAATGGATTGTCTTTGCGAATCAGACGCACTGCATCCTCATAGCGTTCTTCTTTCACCAGTGCCACATACCCCGGAATATCTACATGGGCAGGACAGAGTGCGATACATGGAATCGGCTGTTCAAATGCACCGATACATTTCTTCTGTGTGACATGGGAAATGTAATCCTCACGGAATCCTTCCATGCCGACAAGCACCATTCTTGCTGCCTCAAATCCAATTGCACAGTCTGCGGTATTCTGGATACTCTTCGCCGTGCGTTCAATCAGCTCGAGTGTCTCCATCGTACCTTCATTATTCATAACCGTTTCCAATAAGTTTTCTAATTGTCTGAGTCCAACTCGACATGGAACACATTTTCCACATGTCTGTGCATGACATACTTTCAAAAATGCAAGTTGTAAATCTACAGGACAGACGCCCGGAGGACTTGCCACGATTCGCTGTTCAAATTCTCTCATCATCGTTTCCGTGGTCGTCTCTACTTTGTCTGCCGCCGCCATCAATAATCTACTCATTTCGTTCCCCCTTTACGGTCTTTCATAAGGTGTATCTGTCAGTGGTAATGTTGTCTGGAACTTTCCATTCAGCCTGTAATAAGCTCCGGCAATTGCGGGTGCCGTCGGAATTGAAGTGATCTCTCCGATGCCCTTCGCACCGCACGCTACATTTAGTCCTTCCCGCTCCACAATGATACTCTCTACCTGTGGAACCTGATGTGCGCGGAATAGTCCAATTGTTCCGTACTTTGTCTTCGGAACACATTCCTCCAACTGATACTGCTCTGTTAGCGCAAATCCCAGTGACATGATAACTCCGCCTTCAATCTGTCCTTCAATAGACAGTGGATTTACGGCCTTGCCAACATCATGGGCTGCTACAATCTTTTCAATTGTTCCATCTTCATTTAAAATGCATACCTGCGTCGCATAACCATAAGCTACATGGGATACCGGATTTGGTACATCTGCACCTAACGCGTCTGTTGCCGCGAGGTACTCTCCATAAAACTCTTCCCCTTCCAGCTCCTCTATGGTCTTCGACTCCAATGCCTGATTCAGTAATTCACATGCTCTTCTCGCCGCTTCCCCTGTAATCAGAGTCTGCCTTGATCCGGATGTCGTTCCTGAATCCGGTGCATCAATGGTGTTGGATGCATCGTAAATCATATCATCCCTTGCAAAACCTGTCGTTTGTGCAACCATCTGAACCAGTACGGTTCCAAGTCCCTGTCCGATACACGATGCTCCGGAACGAATATGGAGTTTTCCATTTTTTACACCGATGATACAACGCCCGTAATCCGGCAGTCCGACTCCGACTCCTGCATTTTTCATCGCGCATGCAAGTCCTGCATATGGATGGGCCTCATAGACATCCCTCACCGCCTCAAGTGTCTCTACAAGTGCGGTTGCATTATCCACAATCTGACCATTTGGAAGTACTTCTCCCGGACGGATTGCATTTCGATAACGGATTTCCCAAGGCGAGATCCCTACCACTTCTGCCATCTTCGTCAGCAGCATCTCAATTGCAAAACAGGTCTGTGTGACGCCGAATCCTCTAAACGCCCCCGCCGGCGGGTTGTTGGTATAATACGCTTTTCCGTCAATTTCAAAGTTCTCATAGTGATATGGTCCTGCCGCATGTGTACATGCTCTTTCTAGTACCGGTCCGCCAAGTGATGCATATGCACCTGTGTCAGCGATGACTTCTGCCATAACTCCCTGGATTTCTCCCTTGTCGTTACAGCCTAAAGTGAATTCCATATCCATTGGATGGCGTTTTGGATGGATGATCATGCTCTCAGCTCTGGTCAGCTTCACCTTCACCGGTCTCTTTACAATCATTGCTGCCAGTCCTGCGTGATGCTGTACAGTCATATCTTCTTTCCCGCCGAATCCGCCTCCAACCAGCTTGTTGATGACACGGACCTTTTCATTCGGGAGTCCCAGCATCGGTGCACATTCATGCTGCGTTGCATACACACCCTGATCAGTAGAATAGATCAGCACGCCGTCATCATCCGGCATCGCGATTGCACATTCCGGTTCTAAGAATGCATGCTCCGTCCACGGTGTCGCAAATTTCTGTTTCAATACATGGGAAGCGTTCTCAATTGCTTCCTTCGCATTTCCCCGTGATACATGCTTGTGTGCAAGCAGATTGCCTTTCTCATGTAACTTCGGTGCATCCTCCTTCATTGCTTCATAAGGATTCGTAACCGGTTGTAACACTTCGTATTCTACTTTTACTAGTTTCTTTGCTTTCTCTAACAGTTCCGGTGTCTCTGCCACTACAATTGCGATCGCATCTCCCAGATATCGGGTACATTTTCCAACCGGAATCAGGGTATCCCAGTCTCTGACAATATGCCCTACCTCCAGAGTGCCCGGAATATCTTCTGCTGTGATCACCGCAAGGACACCCGGCATTGCAAGTGCTTTGCTCTTATCGATAGACAAGACCCTTGCTCTTGGATGCGCAGCTCGCACAGCACTTCCATATGCGAGATCTTTGACTTCCATATCGTCTACATATTCACCGTAACCCAGTACTTTTTCCCGTACATCAATACGGGGAACGCGCTCACCAAGTCTCCAGCTGTACGCAGATTCTTCACTTTCGCCTTCCCGCAGATATTTTGCTGCAAGTTCCACCGCATCAAAGATTTTCTTATATCCGGTGCAGCGGCAAATGTTATTGCGCAGTGCCCATGCAATCTCTTCTCTGCCCGGCTTTGGATTCACATCAAGAAGACCTTTTGCACAGATGACCATACCCGGAATGCAGAACCCACATTGCACTGCTCCCGCTTCGCCGAATGCACGGACATAAATCTCTTTTTCACGTTCTGTAAACCCTTCTATGGTAAGAATCTCTTTTCCCTGTACCATAGAAATCATTGGACCACAGGCTTTCTGTGGCACACCGTCAATCAAGACATGACAGGTCCCGCAGGCACCTTCACTGCAGCCGTCTTTTACAGATTTCAATTTACACACATCGCGCAGAAAGCGAAGCAGTGTCTGATCTTTTTCAACTTGATATTCTGTTCCATTCACACAGATTTCTATCATAATGCCTGCTTCCTTTCTATCTGTTTTTACAAATTAGCCCACGCACATCCTCGATAACCCCGCGCGGACATTTTACAAGACAAAATCCACAATCTGTACATAATTCTTCGTCGATGACTGCATGATTGCCTTCGATTGTAATCGCTCCCATCGGACAGTTCTTTTCACAGATTCTACATCCAATACAGCTATTATCACATGCTTTTTTTGCAGCTGCTGCAGCGTCCCTGTTCGAGCAGAGTGGCTGGAAACTATGATCGGCAGCTACTTTGTGAATAATGTCCTGCGGACAGGCTTTGATACACAATCCACAGCCCACACATTTTTTCTCATCCACAACTGCGGCTCCATGCTCGCCAATCGTGATCGCGTGAAGCTTACAGCTCTCTACACAGCCCCCACACCCGATACAGCCATATGTACAATCTTTCCCTTCTGCATCAGGCTGTGAGTGCTCACAGCCTTTGCAGTATACCCGTGCAACAAAACGGGGTACTTTGTTCTTCATATTATTCCCTCGATTCTATGGAATCAGATATCCATAACCATCACATACTGCATTCATAATGTCTACGATACCGGATGGAATATTGCCATCTGCCGGTTTTACGGTACTTATATTTCCAAGGAAACGAACCTGATATTCATGCCTTGCAGCATCGAGCACAACAAATCCGTCATTCTTGCTGTCCTGCATGTCTGCCTGACTCGCAAACAGTGTGAATTTGCTCTGGTACGGTGCCGATGCGTATGGACAGAAGCTGTTGCAGTTGCCACATTCGTTACACATATAGTCAACGTGAATCACCTGCTCCATCTCCATACCCGGAACCTTGATGGAAATGTTTGCTCTATTCGGACAGACATCTACGCAGTTCTCACATACGGTTGCGCATCCAAGACAACGGTCACTCTCCTGTCCGATTGCTTCCGGCTCAGCAAGGATTCCCTTCTTCTCATAGATTACAGCTTTTTCAGATGCAATCGCAACATCACCTGATACGCTTTCACCTAGGATTGCTTCTGCTGCTGTCTTCGCATTTGCCATCGCTTTTACAACAATGGATGGACCATACAGGCCATCTCCGACCACATATACACCCGGTGTGCTTGCTTCCAGCTTGTCAGATACTCTAGGGCGTCCCTTTTCATCTACATTCAGACCGTTCTTCTCATAGAAATCGGTTGGAACCTTTTCACCTACGGCTGCAATCACAGTATCGGCAGGGATCTCTACGATTTCATCCGTACTTTCTACACCGCGGCGGCCGGATGCATCGATTTCTCCAAGTATCATCTTCTTGCAGACTAGTGTTCCGTTTTCCATTTTTACAGGTGCGAGCAGTTCTTTGAATTCCACACCATCTTCTATTGCTAATAATAATTCTTCTTCGTCCGCAGGCATATAGCGTTTCGTTCTTCTATATACAAGATATACATGTTCTACGCCTTCATTGCGTTTTGCTGCTCTTGCTGTATCCATCGCTGTATTTCCGCCACCGATGACAACCACATTCTGACCAAGGGCAACCTTCCCCTGCGTCTGGTTAAATTCTTCTAAGTATTCCAGTGCATTCTTCGCTGTTGTTCCTTCGATTGTAAGATTTCCACGCTTGTATGCTCCTACTGCAAGTACGACTGCATCATATCCATGCTTCTTTAGAATTTCCACATCATCTACCATGCTGTTGTATACGATCTCCACGCCTAATTTTTCAAGGAAGGATGCATCTTTTGCAATCACTTCTCCGTCGATTCTAAAGTCGGGAATCACGTGATTTACCACACCGCCGAGTGATTCTGTCTTTTCAAATAATGTGACAGTTGCACCGCCTTTTGCAAGGTAGTAAGCAGATGCCATGCCTGCCGGACCTCCGCCAATGACAGCCACTTTCTTATCACTCTTACCTGTCTTTGCAAGTTTCGCTAAGACTGCTTCATATCCGTTCTGTGCCGCTTCTAGTTTCACTCCTCTGATCTGTACCGGTGTCTCATAGAAATTACGGGTACATGCGCTCATACATCCGTGTGCACAGATCGTTCCTGTCATGAATGGAAGTGCATTCTTATCCATGATAACCTGAAGTGCTTCCTCGTATCTGCCTTCACCAACAAGCTGCAGATACGTTGGGATATCCTGATGAATCGGACAGGTATCCTGACAAGGTGCTGTGTAGCAGTTCATCAGAGGAACCGGTTCTCCTGATTTTCTGGATACAGGCATTTTGGCTGCTTTTGTATGATGTTTGTCATTTTTTGCTTCTTCCACCAGTTGTTCCAGTGCTGCCACATCGATGCCTGCAAATTCCTGACCACCGAACTTCTCAAGTGCCTTTGCAATCTGGGACAGTCTCTGGTATCCACCTGGTTTTAAGATCGTTGTTGCCATTGTAACAGGCCAGATACCACATCCGACAATCTTTTCAATATTGAAATAATCTGCTCCGCCGGAATATGCGATACGCAGTTTTCCGCCAAAGTCACGGGAAAGATTCGCTGCCACAGAAAGTGATAATGCGTACAGGGATTTTCCTGACATATACATCTCTTCACTTGGGAGCTCTCCGGCTTTTACATCAACCGGGAATGTATTCGTAATCTTCACGCCAAACGCTAATTTCTTCGCGTCCGCTAATGCCTGTAATCTCTGGAGCATTGGAACCGCATCTTCATACTGAAGATCATCCTCAAAGTGGAATTTTCCAAATGCGACATAGTCATAGCCCATCTCATCCATTGTTTTTCTTGCATAATCATATCCGAGCAGTGTCGGATTACATTTGATAAAGGTATGGATTCCTTTTTCTTCTAATAAATAAGTTGCAATACTTTCGATCTCCTGTGGAGGACATCCGTGCAGTGTAGAAATCGTTGCGGAATTGCAGATGTTCGAAGAAATCGCCTCGATATCTTCTGCTGTGACATTCTCAAAACGCCCCACATTGGCAAGAAGGTATGCTTTTGCTTCCTGAAAGCACTCTGTATCCTTTGCATCCATCATATGATTGATAAAGGTATCGATCTTTTCTGATTTGATTCCTGCAAGATCATATCCAACACTGATATTGAACTGGAATCCATCTGCAAGACCAAGGCCGTATTCTTTTGCAATTACATGCAGAAGCATCCACGCTTTGATATATTCATCCTGAGCCTGTGGCACGTAAAGTTCAGTAGACCACTCACAGTTATAGCACTCATCATCTGCTTTGATACATGGTTTGTTCACACAGGCTGCAAGCTCTGCACCATCCATGATCTGAACCGTCTTTAATTCGAAGAAACGGCTTCCTGCATAGTATGAAGCAATGATATTCTGTGCAAGCTGACTGTTTGGTCCTGCTGCCGGTCCAATCACAGTCTCGAGCTTTCTTTCAAATAACTCCCTTGCTTTCGCCGGATCTGCCACATAGGGTCTGCGCACTCCAAACACGCTTTCTTTCGTTTCCCGTTCTTCTAATACCCAGTTCAAAAGCTGTGAAAAAGGTATACATGTCATAATATCGCTCATTTTGTCTTCTCCTTATCCATTAATACTCTTCCAGAGTTTCGCTGATTCTTCTCTTGTCTTAGCCATCGCTTGTTCTACATCGATCACCTTGACTTCACGGTCCTTCATGAGTACTTTACCATTTCCAATTGTTGTGACAACATCTCTTCCTGTCATTCCGAATAAAATGTGTCCATTGATATTATCAGCCCCCAGTCTTGTCGGTGGATTGTAATCTAAGACAATCACATCTGCGGCTGCTCCCGGTTTTAATACGCCCAGTGGTGCATCAAAATAGCGGTTTGCAATCTTTGCATTGTTCTCAAAGAGCATCTGCGGTACTTCTCCCCAGGCTGCATTGGCATCACACAGGTTATGTTTATGAAGTACATTGGCTACTTTATATGACTCTGTCATATCGTGTGTATATCCGTCTGTTCCAAGCCCCGTCAGGATTCCACGGTGTACCAGTTCCATGGTCGGAGGACATCCACAGGCATTTCCCATATTCGATTCCGGATTATGAACTACCATGGTATTCGTATCCTTAATCAGATCCATCTCATGAGAATTGATGTAGATACAATGACCGAGAAGTGTCTTTTCTCCAAGAATATCGTTGTCCATCAGACGATCTACAATTCTCTTACCATACTTATGTAAGCAATCATGAAGATCTTCGATTCCCTCTGCTACATGAATGTGATATCCCACTTCAGACGGCTTATTTGCTGCTGCAAATTCCATCGTCTCATCCGAGATTGTGAACTGTGCATGCATTCCCATCATTCCGGCAATCATGTCTGTATCATCTTTTAACGCATATTTGATGAAGTTTGCATTTTCCATAACCGCTTCCCTTGCTTTGTCCATTCCGTCACGGTCTGACACTTCGTAGCAGAGACACGCTCTGATTCCAAGATCTTTTGCGACATCTGCGATGGTAAACAGACTGTCTGTAATATGTCCAAAGCTTGCATGATGATCAAATACCGTTGTTACACCATTACGGATACTTGAAATAAAGGTATCGATGGCACTGTACTTTGTCTGTTCTAAGGTAAGATGTCTGTCAATTGTCCACCATTGCCCATCTAAGATATCAAGAAATCCATTCGGATTGTACCCTTTAATAGAAAATCCTCTTGCCATTGCACTGTAAATGTGTTCATGTGTATTGATGAATGCCGGCATGATGACACCACCCTTTGCATCAATCCATTCTGCAGCTTTATATTTTTCTTTTAATAAAGAAGCTTCTCCTACTTCCACAATTTTGCTTCCGTCAATCGCAACAGCTCCATTTTCAAAATACAGATTGGCATCATCTCTGGTTACTAATTTTCCATTTCCAACAAGTATCATAAATAACCTCCTTATTCTACGGCTGCAATCAGCTCGATTTCACATAACACGCCTTTGGGAAGATCCTTTACTGCTACGCAGGATCTGGCTGGCTTCGATGTAAAGTATTTTGCGTACACTTCATTAAATGCTGCAAAGTTTCCCATGTCGCTCAGGAAACAGGTTGTCTTTATTACCTGTTCAAAAGAAGTTCCTGCTTCTTTTAATACTTCTGCCAGATTCTTACATACCTGTTCTGTCTGTCCTTCAATATCCTGTGCCACAACATCATCCTTTTTTGGATCAATTGGAATCTGTCCTGAACAGTATAAGACTCCCTGATATACGTATCCCTGTGAGTAAGGACCTAATGCCTTTGGTGCTTTGTCTGACTTTACTAATTTCATAATAGTAATACCTCCTGCTTTGTACATATTAAACAATATTTTCTTTGTTATCCTCACTATATCATTGATATCACTACTTTGCAACACAAATTTTTAGATAACCTAAAAAATTTTTAGATTTTCTATTTACAAATTCGATTTTTATGTTATGATGGCTTTATAAGAACTGATTCACCAAAAAATTTTTTAGGAGGTAATAAAATGAAATCTATTGAATGGGCAATAAATAAAATGCCTAAATCTGCTGATGCGAACTTACCTGTAATGGCAATCTCAGAGGTCGAGAAAGCAAAGGCTTTCCACGAAAGCTTTCCTCAATACAGCGAGACACCACTTGCAAACCTTACACATATGGCTGATTACTTAGGACTGGGACAGATTTATGTAAAGGATGAATCTTACCGTTTCGGTCTGAATGCATTTAAAGTACTCGGCGGTTCCTACTCTATGGCAAGATACATTGCCTCACAGACAGGAAAGGATGTTGCAGAACTTCCATATGATGTACTCACATCAGAAAAGCTCCGTGAGGAGTTCGGACAATGTACCTTCTTTACAGCTACAGATGGTAATCACGGACGTGGAGTTGCCTGGGCTGCAAATAAACTCGGACAGAAGGCAGTTGTCTTCATGCCAAAGGGAAGTACACAGACCCGTCTGAATAATATCTTAAAAGAAAATGCAACCGCAACCATCGAAGAAGTCAATTATGATGAATGTGTTCGTATGGCAGCCGATGCCGCTTCGAAAGTAAAGAACGGTGTTGTCGTACAGGATACCGCATGGGATGGTTACGAAGAGATTCCTGCATGGATTATGGAAGGATACGGAACCATGGCATTAGAAGCTGACAAACAGCTCCGTGGCTTCGGGTGTGACAGACCAACTCATGTATTTGTTCAGGCCGGTGTCGGATCACTCGCAGGCGCTGTTCAGGGCTACTTTGCAAACCGTTATCCAGAGAATCCGCCGATCGTTGTTGTCGTAGAAGCTGATACAGCAGCATGTCTCTACAAAGGTGCAGTTGCCGGCGACGGAAAATTACGAATCGTAGACGGCGATATGCCAACCATCATGGCAGGTCTTGCATGTGGAGAGCCAAACACAATCTCATGGGACATCTTAAAGAATCATGTGGACACATTTGTCGCAGCTCCTGACTGGGTTGCAGCAAAGGGCATGAGAATGCTCTCCGCTCCATTGAAAGGAGATACACAGGTTGTATCCGGAGAATCCGGAGCCGCTCCATTCGGCACTCTCGCATGTATCATGACAATGCCGGAATACAAAGAATTAAAAGAACACTTAGGTCTTAATAAAGATTCCAAAGTCCTTCTCTTCTCTACGGAGGGTGACACAGACCCAGATCGTTACAAATCAATCGTCTGGGATGGAAATGAAAAATAAAAAGTGAACGCTTTTTATATAAAAACGTAACATATCAACATTCTCACTAATATGAAAGGTTAGGTACAAAATGGATTACACAAAAATCAAAGAAGCTGCACAAGGCTATGAGAAAGACATGACAAAGTTCTTGAGAGATCTCGTTAAGATTCCGGGCGAGAGCTGCGGAGAAAAAGGTCACATCGACCGTATTGCTGAAGAAATGAAAGCTGTTGGATTTGACAAAGTCGACATCGACCCCATGGGAAATGTACTTGGTTACATGGGAACCGGCGAGAAACTGATCGGTTTTGATGCTCATATCGACACCGTTGGTATCGGTAACATCAAAAACTGGGAATTTGATCCTTATGACGGATTCGAGTCAGACACAGAGATCGGCGGACGTGGAACATCCGATCAGATGGGTGGTATCGTATCTGCAGTATACGGTGCAAAGATCATGAAAGACCTTGGATTATTAAACGATAAATACACAGCATTAGTAACCGGAACGGTTCAGGAAGAAGACTGTGACGGACTCTGCTGGGAATACATCATCAAAGAAGACAAGGTTCGTCCGGACTTCGTTGTATCTACAGAGCCAACAGACGGCGGTATCTACCGCGGACAGCGTGGACGTATGGAAATCAGAATTGATGTCAAGGGTGTATCCTGCCACGGTTCTGCTCCAGAGCGTGGAGACAACGCAATCTACAAGATGGCCGACATCTTACAGGATGTGCGCGCATTAAATGAAAATGACGCAGCAGACGGAACAGAGATCAAAGGCCTTGTAAAAATGTTAGACGAGAAATACAACCCGGATTATAAAGAAGCTCGTTTCTTAGGACGTGGAACAGTTACAACATCTGAGATTTTCTATACCTCTCCAAGCCGTTGTGCCGTTGCTGACTCCTGTGCAGTATCATTAGACCGTCGTATGACATTCGGTGAGACATGGGAAAGCTGTTTAGATGAGATCCGTGCTCTTCCAAGCGTTCAGAAATACGGAGATGATGTCGCTGTTTCTATGTATCAGTATGAGCGTCCATCTTACACAGGACTTGTATATCCAATCGAGTGTTACTTCCCAACATGGGCAATTCCTGAGACACATGAGGTAACAAAGGCAATGGAAGAAGCTTACACAAACCTCTACGGAACAACAAGAAGCGGCTCCCCTGAGACAGATACAATGAGAAAAGAACGTCCGGTTACAGACAAATGGACCTTCTCAACAAATGGTGTTTCTATCATGGGACGTAACGGAATTCCTTGTATCGGATTCGGACCTGGTGCAGAAGCTCAGGCTCACGCTCCAAACGAGAAGACATGGAAAGAAGACCTTGTGAAATGTGCTGCTGTATACGCTGCGCTTCCAACTGCTTACTGCAAATAATTTTGTAAATAACCAATCAAACAATTCAGAATCTTAGGAGGATTATTAAATGAAAACATTACAGACTTATATTGATAAATTGAACGCTTTAAACTTCAAAGAAATGTACAACAACGACTTCTTTCTCACATGGGAGAAGACAGATGACGAATTAGAAGCTGTATGGACCGTTGCTGACGCTCTTCGCTACATGAGAGAGAACAACATTTCCACAAAGGTATTTGAAAGCGGACTTGGTATCTCTTTATTCAGAGATAACTCTACACGTACACGTTTCTCTTTCGCTTCTGCATGTAACTTATTAGGCCTTGAGGTTCAGGATCTTGACGAAGGAAAATCTCAGGTTGCACATGGCGAGACCGTTCGTGAGACAGCAAACATGATTTCTTTCATGGCTGATGTCATCGGTATCCGTGATGACATGTACATTGGAAAAGGAAATGCTTACATGCATGAAGTTGCTGATTCTGTAGAGCAGGGAAATAAAGACGGTATCTTAGAGCAGCGTCCTACGCTTGTAAACTTACAGTGCGATATCGATCATCCTACACAGTGTATGGCAGATATGTTACATATCATCCATGAGTTCGGCGGCGTAGAGAACTTAAAAGGTAAAAAGCTTGCAATGACATGGGCTTATTCACCTTCTTACGGCAAACCACTTTCTGTTCCTCAGGGTGTCATCGGTCTGATGACTCGTATGGGCATGGAAGTTGTATTAGCTCATCCGGAAGGTTATGAAGTAATGCCGGAAGTAGAAGCCGTTGCAAATGCAAACGCTGAAAAATCAGGTGGATCCTTCCGTCGTACCAATGACATGGCTGAAGCATTCAAAGATGCTGATATCGTATATCCTAAGAGCTGGGCTCCATTCGCTGCTATGGAAACACGTACAACTCTTTACGGTGAGGGTGACACAGAAGGTATCAACAAGTTAGAGCAGGAATTACTTGCACAGAACGCTGAGCACAAAGACTGGTGCTGCACCGAAGACTTAATGAAAACAACAAAAGACGGTAAAGCATTATACCTTCACTGCTTACCAGCCGACATCAACGATGTAAGCTGTAAAGACGGAGAAGTAGAGGCAAGTGTATTCGACCGTTACCGTGATCCATTATACAAAGAAGCCAGCTACAAACCATACGTAATCGCTGCAATGATCATGTTAAGCAAATTCGATGATCCTGCTGCAATCTTAAAAGCATTAGAAGAAAGAGGCGTTCCAAGAATTTTTAAATAAAAATAAACCCACAGAGGTAGATGATTATGGAAAAGAAGAAACGTATCGTGATCGCACTCGGCGGAAACGCTCTGGGAAATACACTCCCGGAGCAGATGGCCGCAGTAAAGATCACGGCAAAGGCTATTATTGATTTAATTGAAGAAGGCTGTGAAGTCGTGATTGCGCACGGAAATGGACCACAGGTCGGCATGATCAACAATGCTATGGCTGCTCTGACAAGAGAGAATCCAAACCAGCCAAACACACCATTGTCAGTATGTGTCGCAATGAGCCAGGCTTATATTGGCTATGATCTGCAAAATGCATTAAGAGAAGAAATGCTGATTCGTAATATTCCTGATATTCCAGTCACAACTATGATTACACAGGTTCGTGTGAGTGCCGATGATCCTGCATTTGAAACTCCGAGCAAACCAATCGGACACTTTATGACCGAAGAAGAAGCAACTCTCGCTGCTGAGAAATACGGCTATATCGTAAAAGAAGACAGTGGACGTGGCTACCGCCGTGTCGTTGCCTCTCCAAAACCGGCTGAAATCGTTGAAATTCGTGCGATTCGCTCTTTAGTAAATGATGGACAGCTTGTCATCGCATGTGGCGGCGGAGGAATTCCTGTCACATTACAGGGAACACACTTAAAAGGTGCCAGCGCGGTTATCGACAAAGATTTTGCAAGCCGTCTTCTGGCGGAAGAACTGGATGCTGACTGTCTGATTATTCTGACCGCAGTAGAAAAAGCTGCAATTAACTTCGGCAAGCCAAACCAGGAATGGCTCTCAGATATTACAACAGAGCAGGCAAGAAAATACATGGCAGAAGGTCATTTTGCACCGGGCTCTATGCTTCCAAAGGTACAGGCTGCAACAGAATTTGCAGAATCTAAACCGGGACGCACATCCTTAATCACATTATTGGAAAAGGCCAAAGATGGAATATTGGGCAAAACCGGTACTTCGATCCACCAATAAAACAGGAGGTTTTATATGGATAAAAAAGGAGTCGTTTCCGTCTTTGACTTAAATGGGAGACCGCCACTGATTCAGGCGCTTCCACTTGCACTTCAACATGTTGTCGCTATGATTGTCGGGTGTGTCACACCCGCAATCGTTGTAGCTAATGTAGCTAATTTAGACGGTAATGATCGCGTATTACTGATTCAGGCTGCGCTGGTTGTATCTGCGCTGTCCACATTGTTACAGTTATTTCCACTCGGAAAAAGAGATGGTTTTCGGCTGGGATCCGGGCTTCCGGTTATCATGGGCGTCAGTTTTGCCTATCTGGCTAGTATGCAGGCAATTGCAGGCGAATTTAACATTGCCACCATTTTAGGTGCGCAGATAATTGGAGGAATCATCTCCCTCTTTATCGGATTCTTTATCGATAAGATTCGAGTATTTTTCCCGCCACTCGTTACTGGTACTGTTGTATTTACCATCGGTTTATCTTTATACCCGACTGCAATCAATTATATGGCAGGCGGTACTTCGAGTGAATCTTACGGTAGCTGGCAGAACTGGCTTGTTGCCATTTTCACTTTGGCAGTCGTTACAGTACTCAATCACTATGCAAAAGGTTTCGCAAAATTAGCCTCGATTCTGATCGGTATTGTTGCCGGATATATCGTTGCCGGATTCTTTGGTATGATTGATCTGAGTGCTGTCGCATCTGCAAATTTCTTCGAGCTTCCAAGAATTATGCATTTTGGCATTGCATTTGAGCCATCTTCCTGCATCGCAATCGGTCTTTTGTTTGCCATCAATTCGATTCAGGCGATCGGTGATTTCACTGCCACAACAACGGGAAGTATGGACCGTGAGCCAACAGATAAAGAATTAAAGGGTGCCATTGTGGGATATGGAATTTCAAATATCCTTGGTGCTTTCCTCGGCGGACTTCCAACCGCTTCCTACAGTCAGAACGTTGGTATCGTTACAACGACAAAAGTAATCAACCGCTGCGTCCTCGGACTTGCCGCTCTGATTCTTCTGATTGCAGGTGTTGTACCTAAGTTTTCCGGGTTATTGACCACGATTCCGCAGTGCGTACTTGGCGGTGCTACCATCTCGGTATTTGCTTCCATTGCCATGACAGGAATCCGGCTCATAACCTCACAGGAAATGAATTATCGCAATTCCTCTATTGTAGGTCTTGCTGTTGCTCTTGGTGTCGGCATTACACAAGCCGCTGCATCACTTGCGACATTCCCTTCATGGGTCTCAACCGTGTTCGGTAAATCACCGGTTGTCATCGCTACGATCGTAGCGGTTGCTTTAAATCTGATTTTGCCAAAATCAGAAGAGGCTGACATTACTTCCACAGAGGAAGAAAGTGTATCAGCCTAACTCCTAAAATGTTTATAGTATCGTAAAAATCCTAATAAAAAGTGTGTTGCTCTCAAATCCGGCAACACACTTTTTATTTCTTCTGCACATCAATATCTTCTAACTCTGTTTTCTCCGCCTTCACATATAGGCATGCATTCGGTGGCAGCTTGTGAATCAGCTTCTTTCCTCCCGTATCCCCTGTGATTGTCAGTAATTCCTGTCGCATCGATGAGGCAAAGATACATGGATTCCCCTGATTTCCCTCTTCATCTGTTACAACTCCCGCTTTCTTTCCGGACCCTGCAAATTCCTGAATCAGACGGCACACAGTCTCCACCTTCATCCGTGGTTGATCACACACGCAAAATACCGCATCATGTCCTTGATCCGTTGCAGCTACTCCGATGTGAATCGACTCTGAGATACCTCTCTCACTATGGTCGTTCTGCTGATACAGGAGAAACTCTTTCTTCTGTGCTGTCACATAGTCTTTAATTTCCCTGTATTTTGAGACCACGACAATTGTTCCAACCTGATCCCTTTGTCTCTGCCTGACCTTTACTGCCATATCAACCGCATAGGTAAACATCGCTTTTCCATCTACAACCGCCAGCAGCTTATTATCCTCTCCATAGCGTCTGCTGTCACCGGCTGCGAGCAATATGATATCTGTCTTTTTCATCCATCTATATCTTCTTTCTTCAGAATCTCCGCAATCACCTGTTCATACAATGTACGAACCTGTCCGGGGTAGATGCGCACCTCACATTCGGGATACTTTTCTCGAAGAGGCATGACATACCCCTTCATAATAATGTCCCGAAGATCTCCCGCTGTCAGAATATGCTCCTCTGACAGCCCCGTCAATTCCATCACCCGTTCCTTGCGGTGCGCTGCATCCTTCAGCCGCTTTCCAATCGCACTTAATCCCATCACCACGTCAATCCGGTCACATCCGTTTGGAATCACAGGTTCATGCTCTGCCGGTGCTTTGACCGGAAGTCTCTTCGACCCATCCGCCTCCACAAGCACAATATCCGCTTCCTGCCGGATTTTCGCAAAAAAGTCCGCTGAAAAAGCTCCGATTTTTCCATCCTCTGCTGCATTTCCAGCCATACAGGTCCCATTTTCGCCCAGCTGGCGCCTGATTGCCTCCGCATCTTCCGACAGGACGCAGCCCGCCTCCTGCATCATGTGCGTCGTTGTCGTAATGAGCACACGTTTCCCCCGGTTCCGGTATTTTTCTTCAAGCTCATGGATATGTGTTGTCTTTCCACCGGCTCCTACAACTGCAATGATCAACTGTCTCTCTCCTTTCTTCTATCGTTTCATTCTTCCGCTAGTATCCTCACTACTCTGATACAGGCATCTACCTCGTCCTGCGTCGTTTCAAATCCGAAAGAGAACCGGACCATTCCCTGTTCTCTCGTTCCAAAATGATCCTGCACCAGTGGTGCGCAGTGCGCGCCAAAACGTGTAAGGATACCAAAACGCTGCTCTAATTCATCACTGACAGAGGCAGATGGATAGCTGCCGATATTGAGTGATACAATCGCAGTCCTGTTCTGAAAATCCGAAAAATCACCATAGAGCCGGATGTCCTTTATGGATTTCACCCCCTGCCAGAATCGTTTGGCAAGCTTTTGTTCTCTTTTGCAGCGCTGTCTGACACCAGTTTCAGAGAACTGACCTACCGCCGCACACAATCCCGCAATGCCGGGAATATTCATCGTGCCCGCTTCCAATGACTCCGGAAGATGCTTTGGATTCTTTCGTGAAAAGGAATCCATTCCGGTCCCGCCTGTCTTGAGTGGCCGAATCCGAACCCCTTCACCGATGCACATGCCCCCGGTTCCCTGTGGACCACAAAGACCCTTGTGACCGGTAAAGCATAAGACATCAATTGCGGCTTTTTTCATAGAAACGGGAAAATGCCCCGCCGTCTGTGCCGTATCTACCACAAACAGGATATCTTGTTCTCTGCAGAAATTTCCTACCGCCTCTATATCGTAGACAGCTCCTGTCACATTCGAGCCATGTGTCATGATCACCATACGCGTATTCTCCTGCAGGTGCCTGCTGATCTGTGTGACATCCGGATCTGTAATAGTCAGTCCCATCCCCTGATCCTGCAGTTCATACAATGGACGCAGCACACTGTTGTGTTCCGCCCAGGTCGTAATGACATGATCTTCTTTGGTCAGGATTCCTTTGATCACGGTATTAAGGCTCTCTGTCATACCACTCGTAAAAACCACTCCGGAAGGGGACGGCGCATCAAAGAATTCTGCAATGGATCTTCTCGTATCCAAAAGAATTCTTCCTGCACCGAGTGCCTGCTCATGTGCTCCCCGCCCCGCATTTCCAGGGTGTGCAAATGCATTCATCACCGCACTCCTCACACATTCCGGCACATATCCGGACGTTGCCGCATAATCCGCATAAATCATTTTCATCCTTCTTTCTTTTCCCCACGTTCTTTCTCTGCCAGCGCATGCAGGATGGCCTCCAGCACACCGCCGCCGATACATCTCGCTTTATCCGAAATCGTAAAGCATTTCTGATATTCGTCTGCTCTCGGATCTACATCTGCAATCTTAAATCCCTTTGTCACCGGATAACCATCACGGATAAATCCGCGAAGCAGACCGGAAATCCCGGCTTTTACCGGGACATTGCCCTCCTTTGTATGAATCAGAGCAATTATCTGGTTTGCTTCCACCATATCTGTAATATGACAGATATTTTCCATAGTTCCCTGTGCAGGAGAATGAATGACCCGCTCCCGTCCATATCCTCCCACAATTCCCGGAATTCCGGTATTTGCAATCGCAGCACCTTCATAGAGCAGACGCCCGAGCTGATGACCACGCTTCGTCTCCACGACAACATCGACATCCACCCCTGCGGTAAACCCCGGTCCTACTCCCACTGTAAGCTCCGCCATCGATTTATCTGTACCCAGATTCTTCTTCGCAAGGATTGCATCAACAACAGCAAACGGCTGAAAAATCGGAATGCTCTTTCCCGCCGGATCAACCAGCAGGACCAGCCTGCCCGCTGCGAGCATCGCCTCTGCTTCTTCCAGCGTGTCAGCGCGGTAACAGGTGACATCCTCCACCTGCTGCCTTCCTTCGTAAACAGCCTCTGAAAATGCCACGTTTCTCCGGATTGCAGATGGGTAATCCGTCTCAAGCACCAGCACCTGAAATCCACTTTTATATAATTTGTAAATTGTTCCCGTGGCAAGATCTCCACCGCCACGGACAATGATTCGCTCAGACATCCTGTATCTCCTCTCTTATCCGAAATGATTCTAAACGCCTGTATTATGGACGGATGATCTTGCCACTTTTCTGCATCCGCTCTACAATATCATACATATTCGTCACATCGCCAACCGCAAGTTTCTCTCCCAGTCCGTAGTAATTCAGGCAGGTTCCACAGGTCAGAATCTCTGTTCCCTGCGCCTCTAAGAATTTTAGATCTTCCAGTGAATCCGAACCTTCACATGACAAAAATGCACCTCCATTATATAATAGGACCGTCTGCGGATAGTGATCCTGTTTCGTAAGGGCAAATACAAATGCCTTCATCAGTGCCTTTCCCAGTTCGTCCTCGCCTGTTCCCATCACACCTGCACTCAGAACAACCAGCTCGTCCTGACGGATTTCCGACAATTCACATGGAATCTCCTCCTGTACGGTCATGCATACCGAAAATACATGGTCCTCTTTTTGCTCTGCCTGCACCGGATAATTTCTCTGCGCTGCAAACTTCTTCAGATTCTGAACCGCAATTTCATTATCCACCAAGACCTCTACCTTCTCACCCGGCTGCATCTTTTCTGTCATTTTCTTTGTCTCAATGACAGGAAGCGGACAAGCCATTCCTCTCGCATCTATCTGTTCACTCATCATTTTTCCCCTTTATTCTACATAAATATCTTTTTCTTTTTTCTTCATAATCCGTCCGACCATGCTGCAGAGCATTCCCTGCCCGTGAAATCTTCCCAAAATTTCTCCTACCTGCTTTGCCGGCACACTCACCAGCAGACCACCTGACGTCTGCGCATCAAACAGGAGCTCTTCCATGACTGGATCCTTTCGCCGAAATTCCACGCGGTTTCCTGCATGATTGCGGTTCTTTTGCGCTGCCCCGGTCAGATAGAACGCTTCTATATACTCCCTGCATTCTGATATATAGGGAATCTGACTGCTGTCAACGCATGCAGAATAGGAGCCATCCAGCATCTCGAGCAGATGTACCAGAAATCCGAACCCCGTCACGTCTGTGCAGGCATGCACTTCATACTCCCGAAAAATCTCAGCCGCATACTTATTCAGAGTCGTCATGGACGCAATCGCCTGCTCTGCCGCGTGCTCACTTGCCGCCTTCATCCGAAGCGCTGTACAGACAATTCCGACACCAAGCGGCTTCGTCAATAATAGGACGTCCCCTTCCTGACAGCCATTATTTTTCAGGATATGATCCGGATGAACTGTCCCCATCACAGAAAGTCCATATTTCACTTCCGGGTCGTGAATCGAATGACCACCTGCAAGGCTTCCACCCGCCTCGAGCACCTTATCATTTCCACCCTGCAGAATTTTTCCAAGTATATTCAGATCCATTGTCTCCGGGAAACACACAATATTCAGCGCCGTCTTCACCGTCCCGCCCATTGCATAAATATCACTCAGTGCGTTCGTCGCCGCAATCTGTCCAAACAGATAAGGGTCCTCTATCATCGGAGGAAAAAAATCCAGTGTCTGAACAACTGCAATCTCATCCGACAATCGATAGACCGCCGCATCATCCGAAGAATCAAATCCCACAATCAGATTTTCATCCTCTCTCTTTTCTAATTTGGAGAGCACATGATGCAGCGCACCCGCGCCAAGCTTCGCTGTGCAGCCTCCACTCTTGCAAAATAATATTTCTTCCATCTCATTCTCCGCTTCTATATTTCAACAAACTGTATGGATTCACTGACAATTCCATGTTCCTGCATAAATGCTTCCCACATTTTTTCATTCTCCGCTTCCGCCATCCACGCCAGACCACATCCCGCGGAAATAACCGGTGGAAGTGGAATGATTCTGCCGGGCATATGCTGCTTTTTACAAAGTTCTTCCATCATCATCGCCATCGTCGTAGCTTCAAAGGAAATTACAAGATGCCTCTCTTTTCTCCTCATGTATTCCCCTTTCTTCTAAATATTTTTCTGATATCCTAAAATAATTTTGTCTCTTGGGTTTATTATATACGAAACAAGAGACCATTTCCAGTGTTTTACCCAAAAGAAATGACCTCTTTGTCAAAATTATTATACAATACGCAATCTGATTTGGAAAGTAGGTATAATCATCATTGTTCCCATGAAGCAGAATCATGGTCTGCTGCCCGGCAGTTCCGTATTCTTCGTAATATATCGTTGCATTACCACAGCGTAGCTGCATGTTGTTCCTCTCATCTTTTATCGTCTCTTTAAAATAAAGGTATCACATTTTTGTATTTTTCTCCACATCATATCCAATAAATATTTCTTTTCTTCTTGCATTTTCATATATTTTTGTTACAATACATATAAGCATAAAATCTTGAAATATTTCTAGGCAGCTTGCCATCTAAGATTCAACTTATCATTTCAAAAACTCTATGCTGAAAATCTCAAAAAAGAAAAAGCAGGAGTGGATGAAAAAGATGAGCCTCCTGTGAAGGAGGAAAACAGAATATGGAAATGTCACAAGAGAAGAATGTTCAAAATTTGAATGTTCCGGTTGTCACACATCAATTAGAAAATCTGAATCTGCTGGACGATTTTCTGTTGAACAAGGTATCATCTTCTCCCGAATGGGGAGAACCTTTTTTCAAAGAGCTTTTAGACATTATTTTAAAAATTAAGCTCAAGTCAATTACAATCGTTCCGCAGAAGGTGTATTATGGAATCACACCACAAATGCACGGAACTAGAATTGATGTGTATGTTGAAGAGCAGCCGGATGCACAGGAAGTAGGCTCTATCTATGATGTCGAAGCTGAAAATGGCGAAAGCAAGAAAAAGGAACTTCCAAAACGTGTTCGCTTCTATCATGCAAAGATTGATATGGGATGCTTAAAATCCGGAGACAGTTATAAATATCTAAAACAGGTATTTGTAATCATCATTTCTCCCTTTGATCCATTTGGATTAAATCGAATGGTATACACGATTCGTAATCAATGTGTGGAGGTTCCTACTCTCCCCTACAACGATGGTGCCAGTACCCTATTTTTGTACACCAAGGGTACGGAGGGAAATCCACCAGCCGATTTAAAAGCGCTTTTACACTATATGGAAGATACCAATGTTCAGAATGCAACCAACGAACAGCTTCGCAGCATTCAAACAATCGTAGATGAAGTAAAATCCAACAAGGAGGTGTCTATTGAATATATGAAGATTGCAGAACGTGAGGAAATGATTCGAGAAGAAGCTGCTGCCATGGAACGTATCAACACAGAAAAAGAACGTCAAAATGCCTCGACAGAACGCAAGCGAGCAGACGCTGCCGAAGCAAGAATTAGAGAATTGGAAAAGGAAATAGAAACATACAAACATCATTAATTCTCCTCAACTATATCGTACAAAAACCCCGCAATCCTTGAAATCTGGATTGCGGGGTTTTTATCGAGAGACGCAGCCTCACAAGAACCGCATTCATTTTATTTTTCCTGCTCTGTCGAGCGTTCAATATGCATGGCAAGGTACCCGATTTCTATCTCCTCAAACTGGCAATTGAGACTGCGCCCCATCTCATCGCAGATCTTCTTCGCTGTCTCAAACGAGAGCGGATGCTTCACCTGCATATAGTCATTCATGCTGACCTTCAGTTTCTCGCCCGTATGTACTCGCGCAACCATATAGCGCACATGATTCATCAGACGGTTATACGCGAGTGTGGATACATCAATTTCTTTGCCGGTATCCTGCTCCACTATCGAGACACATTCTCGCACCGCTCTCGCCATCTGCATCGACTGGGAAACCTTCTCTGCATCAATTGCAGAATGTATATGCAATGCAACATATCCAATCTCATGTTCATCGATGCAAAGTCCCATTCGATCTCCGACCAGCGCCTTTAGTTCTCCTGCCACCTTATATTCCTTATAGAATAGTACCCGGATGTCGTCCGTCAATGGATTGCTGATCTGTTCTCCGGCGCGAATACGTTTGAGCGCATATGCAATATGGTCTGCCATTGGAAAAAGGATGGAACGGTCAATCACACCGAATTCTTTTTCCGCTTTTCCCAAAAGCTCATCCGCCAGCTCCAGACACTCCGGCGACACGTCGGAAAGAATGGCCTTCGCGCTTCCATGCTCTGAAACCTCCCTCATCGAATACACGGTATCTTCCTCTCTTTTTTTGATCTCCTGACTGACTTTTTTTCCAAATCCAATGCCTTTTCCCATCAGCAGATATTCCCGATTATCCTCTGACCATATTACAATCACTGCATTGTGATTCAACACCTTTCCCACTCGATACATGACTTACCTCCATAGTGATACTTCCTGCAGAGAATGCTACTCGCAGATATCAATTGCAAATAACGCATCCCCCGCTTCAATCTCGCCTTCATGCAGCAGACGAATCTTCATATTCTCTTCCATCTCGGTACAAAGTACCGGTGTTGCAATGGAAGGGGCGTGCTCTTTCAGATATGCAAGATCAAGCTCTAACATCGGCTCTCCCTTTTTCACCTTCTGACCATTCTCAACCAGTACTTTAAATCCTTCTCCATTTAATTTCACGGTATCCACTCCAACATGAATCAAAAGACTCACACCCGAATCTGTCATAAAGCCAACCGCATGCTTCGTCTCAAATACAAATGCAACTTCTCCATCTTCCGGTGCTCCGACAACGGCGTCTTCCGGTGTGACAACGGCTCCATCTCCCATCATTCTTCCGGCAAATGCTTCATCGGGTGTTGTGGACAGATCTGCTGCCATACCCGTAATTGGGCTGGAGATCGTAATCGTCTTTACCACCCTTTTTTCCGTCTTTTCCTTCGTCTCTTCAACATCTTCCTCCGCCTGTGCTTCCGGTATATATTCTTCATTCGGTGCTGTCTCAAGATAATCCTCAAGATTCGATTTAATAACGGTTACATTTGGTCCATAGATGACTTGAACTCCATCTCCTTTGCGAACGACTCCGGACGCTCCGGTTGCTTTTAGTATACCATCATTTACAAGTTCTGTCTTGTTCACTGTGCAGCGAAGTCTCGTTGCGCAGCAGTCAATATCGCTGATATTCTTCTTTCCGCCAAGTCCTCTTGTAATCGCAGCACTCATCGGATCAGCCTCAGCCTCTGCATCATCTTTTCCTATTTCTTTTCGCGCATTCACATCTGCTTTTGTATATAATTTCGTCTCCGTATCGTCATCTTCTCTGCCCGGTGTCTTGAAATTAAATTTCTTTATCAGGAATGTAAAAATGAAATAGTATAAGAAGAAATACACAATTCCAACCGGAATCACCAGCATCCAGCTTGTCTTTGCGTTTCCCTGTAAGATACCAAACAGGAAGAAGTCTAGCAGTCCACCTGAAAATGTAAGCCCAACCGCAATATTCAGCATATGTGCGATCATGTATGCGGAACCTGCCAGTACGACTTGAACGGCAAAAAGTGCAGGTGCTACGAACAGGAATGAAAACTCAAGCGGTTCTGTAATACCGGTCAGCATACAGGCGAGTGCCGCTGACAGAAGTAATCCACCTGCAGCTTTTCTTTTCTCCGGCTTTGCACAGCGATACATTGCAAGTGCCGCTCCCGGAAGCCCAAAGATCATAAAAATAAATTCTCCTGAAAAATATCTGGTTGCATCTGCGCTGAAATGTGCAATATTGGCAGAATCCGCTAATTGTGCAAAGAAAATATTCTGTCCGCCTTCTACAACTTTCCCGGCAACTTCCATCGTTCCGCCAACCGCAGTCTGCCAGAAAGGCATATAGAATACATGGTGAAGTCCAAACGGAATCAATGCTCTCTTAATTAATCCGAAAATCAAGGTTCCAATATATCCACTTCCAGAAACAAGTCCACCCAATGCATAAATTCCATTCTGTACCGGTGGCCATACAAAGTAAAGTGCAATCCCCACGAACATATATACAATGGTTGAAATAATTGGGACAAATCTTGTTCCTCCAAAGAATGACAATGCATTCGGAAGAACCGTCTTGTAAAACCGATTATGGAGCGCAGCCACACCAAGACCAACGATAATACCGCCAAATACCCCTAACTGAAGTGTCTGGATTCCACATGATGTCGTAATTGTTCCTTCTAATACATCCTTCGCAATCTCGCCATCCACAATTTGACCATTGATGATCAGCATCGCATTGATTGCCGTATTCATAACAAAATATGCGATCATAGCTGCAAGTGCTGCAACTTCTTTCTCTTTCTTTGCCATACCGATTGCGACACCGACCGCAAAAATCAGTGGCAGATTCGCAAATATAACATTTCCTACATAATTCATGATAACGAGAAGTGCATGAAGCACAGTTCCGTCTCCCAGCACCCCTTCCAATCCATAGGTTGCAATCGTGGTCTCATTTGTAAAGGAACTTCCAATTCCAAGCAGCAGTCCTGCCACTGGAAGAATTGCGATTGGAAGCATAAAGCTTCGTCCCACACGCTGTAGCACACCAAAAATTTTGTCTTTCATCTTTTCTCTCTCCTTTTCGTTTTCGAGGAGTGTACTATGCATCATCTGTTTTCCTACATAAAAAAGGAAACATTCATACACATAGCCACCCCATTGGTGTTATGTATAGTGAATGCCTCCCGAAAAGTTACATACTATTTTTATAGATTAGCACTGCTGTTTTTATTTGTCAAGACCGATAGATCATGTTATTTATTTTTCATGATAAATCGATGCACAATACGATTAAATCTCTGTGGCTGCTTTCGCGCACAAAAATGGTCTGCCCGTTTCATAATCACAAGCCTGCCCCTTGGCAGCGCATGAGCCATATGCCGCGTATGATTTTCACGAATCAGATCGTATTCCCCTGCAATCACAAGAATCGGCATCTTCAGCGTGTGAAGCTCCTCTGTTGAAATGTGCGGGTGATTTGCCATCAGCCCGATCACCTGATGTTTTCTTTCGACATAACTACAATATGGCGCAAACCGCTTTAGGATCTGATAGAGGTGAACCGTAAGTTTATGGACCACCTGCCGCATCCCCTCCGGATGAAGATTGGCACCATTTAAAATCATACACCGGATACCTGCCGGATATCTCAGAGCATACGTAAGCGCAATATTTCCACCGTCTGAAAAGCCCAATAAAATCATGTCTGTAAGATTTTTCTTCGCCACGAATATGTGCAGATCTTCCGCCAGTAAATCAAAGCTTAATGGTTGCCTTCCGTGTGTACTCTGCCCATGACTCCTTGTGTCCAGCACAAACACATGAAAGCCTCTTCTAAAATACGCAATCTGATTTCGAAAGTAGGTATGGTCATCACTGTTCCCATGAAGCAGAATCATGGTCTGCTGCCCGGCAGTTCCGTATTCTTCGTAATATATCGTTGCATCACCACAGCGTAGCTGCATGTTGTTCCTCCCGTCTTTTATCGCCTCTTTAAGATAAAGGTATCACATTTTTGTATTTTTCTCCACATCATATCCTATAAATATTTCTTTTCTTCTTGCATTTTCATATATTTTTGTTGCAATAAATATAAGCATAAAATCTTGAAATATTTCTAGGCAGCTTGCCATCTAAGATTCAACTTATCATTTCAAAAACTCTATGCTGAAAATCTCAAAAAAGAAAAAGCAGGAGTGGATGAAGTAAAATCCAACAAGGAGGTGTCTATTGAATATATGAAGATTGCAGAACGTGAAGAAATGATTCGAGCAGACGCTGCCGAAGCAAGAATCAGAGAATTGGAAAAGGAAATAGAAGAATACAAACATCATTAATTCTCCTCAACTATATTATACAAAAACCCCGCAATCCAAATTTCAAGGATTGCGAGGTTTTCATCAAGAGGCGCAGACCAGATTTGAACTGGTGCATACTGGTGTTGCAGACCATTGCCTTACCACTTGGCTACTGCGCCATATAATTGCAGATGTATCAAAGCCTTTCGCTCGACACAATTGCAATTATATCAAACAACGATATGTGAGTCAAGATATAATTTCATATTTTTTCTTTTTTCTCAGACAATTTTCAAATAATTGCCTTGCATATCATCACAGACCGCGGATTTAACAGATAATCTCCATTGGTCAGATAAATTTCTTTTCCTTCCAGCACGCTCTCCTCATATGCCGTATCCACAATCAACTGCCAGGAGCCTTTTGTCAAAGCCGGAAGCTGAATCTGCATTTGCTCCCAGTTTGTGTTGAAAAATGCATAGACGATATCTTCTGTCTGATCTTCTAATTTCCCCGCATACAAGATTCCAAGTCCCCGCTCCTCTTTTGACAGATCCGGATCCCAGGGGTTTGCTTTATGGGTACTCATCGGCGGCAGTCCGATCACTGAAGATTCCTGTTCTGCATAGATGACCGGATTTTCTTTGCGGAAATGAATCATATACCGATAGAATTCATGGAATTCTCGAAATGTATCTTTCTGGGTCCAGTCAATCCACGCGATTTCATTATCCTGACAATATGCATTATTGTTTCCAAATTGGGTATTCGCGAATTCATCTCCCGAAAACAGCATCGGTGTTCCGCGGCTCATCATAAGCGCCGCACATGCATTTTTCATCATGCGGATACGGAGCTTTCTGACCTCCCGGTCTTTCGTCTCGCCCTCTTCTCCACAATTCCAGCTGAGGTTATTATTATCACCGTCCGTATTCTTCCAGCCATTTTTCTCATTATGTTTCTGATTGTAAGCATACATATCGTATAAGGTAAATCCATCATGGCAGTTCAGGAAATTAACGGACGCATCGCGACCTCTGGTATTGGGATCATACATATCCGGCGAACCCATCATGCGAAGCGCAGCGGCTTCTAATTTTCCTGCATCACCTTTTAAAAAGCTTCGCATATCATCGCGGTATTTCCCGTTCCACTCTGCCCACCGATTCCACGATGGGAAATTTCCGACCTGATACATACCGCCGGCATCCCATGCCTCCGCAATTAATTTGACTTTCCCTAAAATTGGATCAAATGCCAGATTTTTAAGCAGCGGCGGCTGGCTCATCGGTGTTCCGTCCTCATTTCGTCCGAGGATGGAGGCCAGGTCAAAACGAAATCCATCGATACGGTAATGAATCGTCCAGTATCTCAGGCAATTCAGAATCATTTCCTGTACAACCGGATGATTGCAGTTTAATGTATTGCCGCATCCGCTGAAATTGTAATAATAGCCTTCCGGTGTCAGCATGTAATAGACGTTGTTGTCAATTCCTTTGAATGAGAAAAACGGACCATCCTCATTCCCTTCTGCCGTATGATTAAATACGACATCTAAGATGACTTCCATTCCATTTTCATGAAATTCCTGCACCAGCTCTTTTAGTTCGGTTCCTTCTCTGTTATATTCAACTGCATTTGCATAGCTGGTATTGGGAGAAAAGAAGCACACCGTATTATATCCCCAATAGTCCAAAAGCTCGGTTCCATCCTCTGCCCGATGACCTTTACATTCATCAAACTCAAAGATCGGCATCATTTCCACCGCATTGACACCAAGGTCCTTCAGATACGGAATCTTCTCTTTCAGCCCTGCAAACGTCCCGGGTGCTTCCACTTTTGCCGACGGGTCTTTTGTAAATCCTCGCACATGAAGTTCATAGATAATCAGCTCTTCCATCGGAAGATTGGGGCGTTTTTGTTTGCCCCAGTCAAAATTCTGACGGACAACTCTCGCTTTATAAGAATTCTCCCCCTGCTGTTTTACACCCCACTTGCTCTGTCCCACGACTGCTTTGGCATAAGGATCGAGTAAATATTTTTCTGAATTGAAAACCTCTCCCTTTTCCGGACAGTTCGGTCCGTCCATTCGATAGGCATACTCGAATTCTTCTATATCCAGACCATGTATCATCATGGAGAAGACATGACCGATCTGATACTCCTTTGGAAATGGTATGACTGCGTACGGCTCTGCTTCTTCCCGATGGAACAGAGCAAGCTCACAATACGTCGCTTTTGTCGATGTGATTGTAAAATTCACAGCTCCCTCTACCTTTGTCGCACCATTCAGTTCATACATACCCGGACTGATTTGATAACCACCTGTTGTATTATTATGTTTCATATTAAAACCTCATTCATGATTTACGTGTTTCCTTTATTATAACAGATATTTTAAAATGTTTTTATTTCCTCGCCTAACGTGAACGAATAAATAATCTTCTCTTTCACTTTTTTCCCAGTCATCTGTTCCAGTGCCTTGGCATAATAATCCAATTGACCATGGTAGCGTTCAATCAGCTCCGATGCACTTTTTACTTTATCCGTCTTATAGTCAAGTACCACAAGTTCTCCATCTTCCTCAAAATACACATCGATGATTCCCTGCACGAGTATCATCTCATTACTGTCCTGCTCCGGATAGATTTCTTTCGCATCAACACCAAGCACAAAGGGCTGTTCTGCATGAAGCTTTCCGGCAAGTGCCGCCTGATGCATACGCATGCCGGAATTGCTCGTAAGAAATCGCATCATATCATCCGGATGGATGCATTCTGCCATTTCTTTTGTCATCTTCTCTTCCGATTCGAAATAGGCAATCGCTTCTCTCACCGCCGCCACATCGTACACCTTCCTAAAGTCCAACAACTCCAGAAACTTATGGTAAGCCGTACCTCTGGATGCACCTTTTAATTCTGTCTCTTCCTGCAGGAATGCCGGAATGATCGGTGCGAGTTCTTCCTGTCCATACAGTTCTTCGCCTGTATCATCCGTCTCCATCTGGCTGATTCGCTTTTTCAGTTCTGAAACGGTAAATTTCATTTTCAACTGCTCCTGCGAACTGTACGCATACGTATACCCCAGCTCTTCATCCAGCTTCCGACGGATTCCTTCATCGTATACAATTTGCTCATCCCAATGAAGAAGCACCTGTTCTGCAATCATATCCGCACTTGCTTCGACCGTATCCACCTCATCAAGTTCCAGAGGATGCACCACGCGAATCTCTGCCGGAATATTTTCATGTGTATGTGCAATTGCTGTAAGTACCCAGTCAAAATATGTCTTCGCAGACATCAGCTCTGAGTAATTTAAAATCTGCACTTCCTCCTCCAGTTTTTTCTTCGGATCATTTAAAGTGCCGATCATAATCAGTTTTTCTTTTGCTCTGGTAAGCGCCACATAGAGGATTCGAAGTTCTTCTCCGAGTGTCTCAATCTTCTTCTCTTCCTGAATCACTTTTCGTAGCAGCGTAGGTGATTTTGTACGGTACTTTAAGTCAATCGCATCCACACCGACACCCCATTTTGAGTGAATGATCAGGGTATCTGTCATATCCTTCATATTAAACCGTTTGCCCATTCCAGCCACAAATACAATCGGAAACTCAAGTCCCTTGCTCTTATGGATACTCATCAGACGCACCACATCTGCCGTATCATCCGTCATCGCAGCTTCGCCATAATCAATGTCATATTTCTTCAATTGCTCGATATAGCGAATGAAATTGAACAGCCCCTTATAACTCGTTCCTTCAAATGCGACCGCTTTCTCCACGAGCATATCTACATTTGCTTTTCTCTGTGCGCCGCCGGGCATTGCCAGTATGTGATCTCCATATCCAGTCTCATCTATCATCTTCCACAGAAGTTCATGGATCGGAGTATACGGAACCATCTCGCGGTAACGGGCAATCTGACGCATCGTATGCTGCAGCCGAAGAATCCAGTCAGAATCATTTCCCGCTTCCGCCTCTTTCGCAAACTTTACCACCGCCTCATAGAACGGCACATTGGAATATGCAGTGCGAATCACCGACATGTGCTCTGCATTTAAGCCTGTCATTGGCGAAGTCAGCACGGCACTCAGTGGCAGATCCTGCTTTTGATTATCTAAAACACTCAGATAATTCAAAAGAAGACTTACCTCATACGTTTCAAAATATCCTTCCGTCTTTCCTACATAAGTCGGAATGCCTTCCCGATTCAGAACGTCCGCAAATTCTTCGCTCCACCCCTTCACACTTCGGGTCAAAATAACAATATCTTTATAAGATGCCTGTCGATACGCTCCCGATTCCTTATCCCGCACTTTCTGGGTACGCAAAAGCTCCTTGATTCTCTGTGCGATTGCCCGCCCTTCTGTCTCCCTTGCCGGAACCTTTGTCTCTCCAACCATTTCACCGTTCTCCACGACCGGAATCGGGGAGGTATCAACCAGAATGACTTCTGTATCATTGATATTGCGCATATTTTCATCATACTGTTCTTCATAATCTGCACCCAGATAAAGTGCCGCAGAACTGTCATAGGTAATACCGCCAAGCTCTTTTCGCATAATCTGTTCGAAAATATCATTGACACTGTCTAGTACCTGCTGCCTGCTCCGAAAATTCTTGTGCAGATCAATTCGCTGCTTTGCGCTATCCTCCAGCGTATAAGAATAATACTTCTCCATAAACAGCTCCGGTCTCGAGAGCCGGAAGCTATAGATACTCTGCTTCACATCTCCCACCATAAAAATATTATTCCTGCCCCGGCTTACAGTTGACACACTTGTAAGAATTGCTTCCTGAATCAGATTGCTGTCCTGATATTCATCAATCATGACCTCCACAAACTGATCCTGATATTCTCTCGCAATCATGGAGGGCACAAGCTTTCCATCTTTCTCTTCCGTTAAAATGCGAAGGGCGAACTGCTCCATGTCTCCAAAATCAATCATGCCCTTTGCCATCTTCTGTTCTGCGAACATGCTGCCATAACGAAGCACAAGCTCCGCCAGTACACTGACAGACTCCCCTGCATTGTTCATATCCAGGCGCGCTTCCTCCGGCGGTAGCGAAAAATAATCTTCCGTTATTTTCTTGATGAGCGCCTTCACTGCCGTGCGAATCTGTTTGATATCCTCTTTTTTCTCATCCGATACCGCAATATCCTTCTTCGTCGATAAACGTTTCCATGAAATCTGCCCAATGGCTTCGTACATTTCCTCAAATGCTGCCGCATCTGCAATCCGGCTCACACAAAAAAGATCCGATTCCAGCATCTCACGATACATATAAGGACCATCCGGCTGATCACAAATCTGCAGCCCTGCTTCCAGCATAGACTGTGCATCCCGCAGATAGTCCCCAAGAATCTGAACAATACGTTCCATGTAACGAGGTTTCCCTGCCTGCTCATCCCACTGATATGCTTTCACGCATTCCCGGATCCACTGCTCCGGCTGCGGGTAACTTCTGGAATACTCATACCATCTAAGAATCAATTCCTCGATTTTCTTATCGTCACGTCCTGTTGCAAACCGCTCCACAAACTGAAGGAACGCTTCGTCTGCCTGATCATAGGCTTCCTCCAGCAACGTCTCGACCGTGTCATGGCATAAAAGCTTCCGTTCGCCTTCATCACAGATTCGAAAGCCGGGATCTAAATCAATTGCATGGAAGTGATCTCGAATCACAGACAGGCAGAAGCTGTGAATGGTGGTTATGGACGCGTTATGAATTAAAGTTGCCTGTCTCTGCAGATGTACATCATCCGGGTGCAAATCCAGCTCATTCTCTATCGCCAGACGAATTCGTTCCTTCATCTCCGCCGCTGCCGCCTCTGTAAATGTCACAATCAAAAGCCGGTCGACATCAATCGGGTCAGCACCGGTCAGTCTCTGTATAATCCGTTCCACAAGAACTGCAGTCTTACCGGATCCCGCCGCTGCCGATACCAGAATATTCCGGTCGCGGACATCAATGACCTTCTGTTGTTCTTCTGTCCAGTTTACCCCCATCTTATGCCTCTCCTTCTGTTATTTCAGTCACATTGCCATCACTTTTCATCCGTTCGATCGCCTCTTCATCCGACAATTTCTCATATTCGTTCTGCGCATATCCCAGCCGCAGATCGAATCCACAGATATTCTGAAAACTGCAGTACTCACAGCTGCTTTTCCCATTATAAACCGACGGGACGATATCCGCCTTTCCTGCAAGCATCTCCTGCGTTGTCTGTTCCATCACTTTTCCACTGTAATCAAAAATCCTCCGGAAGTCTTCTTCACTGACAGTCTTAGATGCACTTCCCAGATCCTGATCCTTTTTCACGGATACCGGAATGACGAGTGACTTTCCCTGCAGCCCCCGATCCAGATGTTCTATATTCTGTCTACCCGCATTCACAATTCCATCCAGCTTCAGCTCGCCAAGAATCTGTTTTTCAATCACCTCTAAATCGGAAGCCTTATCCACAATCGGATCCTTGATGCGATAATAAAAGATACCTGATGGCACAATCTGCTTTCCCGGATGCCGCTTCTCTTCCAGTTCCATCGCCTGCTTCATGTAAATTGCAAGCTGCATCTGAAGCCCATAATAAAGCTCGGACAGATCAAATTCCTTCGTGCCCGTCTTATAGTCGACCACCTTGACATACACCTTATCCTCTTCTTCACAGATATCAATGCGGTCAATCTTCCCCGCGCCGAAGTTAAACTCCTGCTCACTCGGCTTAAAATCTCCGTGCTCTAACTGTTTGGTGATCGCCCACACCGTGCGATTCATCAGTCGTTTGATCCGGGTAATCATATATTCATTTCTCGCATTGCTATATAACACGGTATTGCCGTAATCCACAACACTTTCACTCACACTTGCTTCAATCAGTTCTTCCTTGACTTCTTCCGGCACTTGCGTCCATTCAGACTTCCGCTCTTGTAATTTGCGCGAATACTTTTCAATTGCGCTGTGCGCAATAATTCCGAGATCTACATTTTGGAACTCGTAGACCTCCCTTTCTCTCAAATGTAATCCATACGAAAGAAAATGTGCATAGGCACAGGACGTAAATTTCTCCAGACGAGTCACGCTGATGTTCGGATCCCTGCCATACAGTTCTTTTGCAATCTGCTCCGAGAGATGTTCTCTCTTTTTCTGAAAGAATGCAGTCTTTACAATCGCTTCTACCCTTTTGCGGTACTTTGGATGGTTGTAATACCATGTATAGATTGCTTTCCACTCATTACTTAACCCCTGCTGCCGATTCAAAAGTCCTCTCGTTAGAAATTCAATTCCGCCATCCAATGTATTTTCTTTCTCAGCAAAGGAAACGGCATCTTCATTCACCACCCAAATCACCGGAAAGAGCTTTTGCACATCGCCGATCAGATATGCCGGTCTGGCTGCTTTCTCATCCGAGCCAAGACGACTGTAAGACAAATACAGTTGTTCTGTCGGTTTCGTCATGCTCAAGTAAAGATAAAATTTCTGAATATATGCCTTCTCCTTCGCTCCCGGCGTCAATGTCACATTCTCTTCTGCCAGAAGCTCCCTGTCCCGTTCAGAAAGAAAACCACCCTTGCCGAGCTGTCCCGGAATTAACGTATCATTTGCACCGATCAGAAAAAGCGCTTTGATGTCTTTGAGCCTTGTCCGCTCTATATCACCAATCATAACCTGATCCAGACTCGGTGGGATAACTCCCACCTTTGCTTCTTCCAGTCCTGCATCCAAAAGCTCGCAATATTCTTCTATAGAAACATATTCATTTCCTAATAAACTCACAAATTTATCAAATAAATCAATTACAATCCGATACACCTGTGAATATTCCTTCGCCAGTGCCAGCTCACCTGCTTCTGTAAACCGTTCTTCAAGAGCCTGCACCTTCTCCTGCATCTGTTCTTTTACCAGAAATTCATAGACTGCAGTTGTAATATCCTGCACCGTTTTTTTCTTCTGCTTTAATACAAATGCAAGCGAATCCATCATTTCCACAAATTGAACACGAAGTGCATTCAGGTATGCTAACTTTTCATCCTCCGCGTTTTTCGTTCTCCGAACCCATGCCTGCTGCCATCGTCTGTATCCTCGTATTCCGGTTGCAATGACATAATTCTCCAGCTCATCAATCTGCTCATCATCATATGGGGTCAGTCCTGTTCGAAGAAACCGGAACACACTTTCATAAGTATATCCCTGTGCCGCCATGGAAAGGAGACTTCGCACATATTCAACAAAAGAATTCAAAAGTACGCTCTTCTTGTGATCCATAAAAATCGGAATGTCATATTCTGTGCAGATTTTTTCCAGATGATTGGCATAGATGTTCAAATCACTCGTAATGACCGCAATTTCCCGATAGCGGTACCCTTTCGTTCTGACAAGATGTCTGATCTCTTCTGCCACAAACTGTGCTTCCCTCTTCGGATTGGATGCTGCATGGATCTGAATCGCACTCTGTTCGCTCTCGTACATCCTTTTTGAATATCGAAACAGGTTCTCTTCCAGAAATGCCAGCGGCGCATTCTCTCGAAAACGGTACACAGGCCGCCCATATAAAGTAATCGGTGAATCAATGGTCGCATGTGCTTCCTGCGCTACCCGCACAAGTCCCGTCACCATCTGTTTGCTCAGTGCAAACATCTGATAAGGGTGTCGGTATGCAAATGGATCTTCCGATCCGTCAATCGTCACAGTCACAAGAATCTTCGAACAGATTCCAAGCAGCTTTCGAATTAATTTATTCTGCACCGGTGTAAATCCGGTAAATCCGTCCAGCGCAAGAACGCTGTCTTTTAGTATCTCCGACCTGCCCGCAACCTCACAGAGGACATCTAACAATTCTTCTTTCGTGATATAGCGATCCTGCAGATAGGTTGTAAATCCTTCATAGACCGTACGAATATCCTGCAATTTATAAGAAAGATACTGGTTCGGATCCAACTGTCCGAGAATCTCGTCCACCTGCTGCAGACCAATATCATACTGCACAAATTCAGAGATGACCGACTTCACCTCACTGATATAGCCCTGTTTCTTGAGATTTCCCTTGAGCACGCGCAGCTCTCCCTCATAATCCCCCGCAATCTTGCGAAGAATCAGGTTCTTCCCCTCATCGTCAAGAATCGTGCCATGATTTCCACCGACTTCTTCAAAGATACGATGCGCCAGCCGTCCAAAACTAAGAACATCAATATTCATAATGCCATGTTTCGGATGCATGGACACCAGATCCTTCTGGGTCTGCATCGTAAACTGTTCCGGCACAATTACAAGATAATTCCGCTTGGGATTCTTCATGGAATTCTCTATGATATTCTGATACAAGTGATGCGATTTTCCGGAACCGGAATTGCCGAAAATAAATTGTAATGACATAAAAAATCCCTCCTAAATGTGATAGTAATATTCTATCACACCCGAAGGGATTTAAAAAGGACTTACAGTACCCGTAATTTTTCCACAAATTCGTTGCTCAGACAGATTTTTGCCACGTAGAAGACATCACCTGTCATATAGACCTCCCAGTCCTCACGAATCTCTACCTGCAGGTCTCCGCCCGGCATGTGAACAATCACCTTGTTATTCGTAAGACCGAGCTTATAGGCAACACCTGCCGCCGCACACGCTCCCGTTCCGGATGCCAGCGTATAGCCTGCGCCTCGCTCGAAGATCTCGATTGCGATATTCTCCTGATCGATGACTTTCATAATCTGTGTATTGATACGATTCGGAAAATATCTTGCCATCTCAGAATAATTGCCAATCTTGCATACAAGCGGCTCCGAGATTTCTCTCATCGGAATGACACAATGCGGATTACCAATGGATACGCAGGTTGCAGGATACAGCGTTCTGCCAAATACCATATCTTCATTGATCACCTCACGCCTCTCACCTGTAACAGGGATATCATCGCTCCAGAAGGATAATTTTCCCATTGATACACGAAGACGGCTTCCATCTTCATTTAAATAAGCAATTTCCACATCTCCGCCGTCGGTCTTGAGTGTAAATGTTTTCTTCTGTACATAACTTGCATCCTTCAGATATTTGGCAAAAATCCGAACACCATTTCCGCTCTTTTCTGCAATGCTTCCGTCCGGATTCCAAATGCGGACTGCCATATGCTTTCCATCCATGATCGGTCCCTCTAAGACCCCATCTGAACCGAGCCCCATATTACGGTTACAAATCATCTTCACATTCGCCTGATTTAAGACCATCTCATTCTGATTCGGATCATATACAACGTAGTCATTCCCCAATCCGTGATATCTCTCTAATGTCATCTTCATACCAATACCTCCTAATAAGATAACTATACCAAGCATCATTTACAAATCATATGCATATCGTGCTTTTTATATTGCAAATAGTGCCATTTGTGATATGCTAAAGATATAATTTTTCCAATAGCAGGAGGAGCACAAGATGGAGCAATACGAGAAAAAGGGGTATTTAAATAGTGATTTTCGAATTTTTCATTTAGTGGATCATATCAAAAGAGAATACGATTACCACTACCATGAATTTCATAAGATCACAATCTTTATCCGCGGCAAAGTCCAGTATTTCATCGAAGGCAAGACCTATGAACTGCAGCCGTATGATATTGTTCTTGTAAACCGCAATGATATCCACAAGATTGAGGTGGATCCTTCCATTCCCTACGAACGTATCATCGTCTACATTTCTCCTGGTTTTATTGACGCTTATCAGACAGAAGAATATGATCTGAGCTACTGCTTCCAGAAAGCAAAAGAAGAACATTCCAATGTCCTGCGCGCCCAGTCATTGGAATGTTCTCTTTTTAAAATAACGAACCGGATGGAACGTTCCTTCTCCGATACGGAATATGCAAGCTCTCTCTACCGCCAGCTTTTGTTCCTGGAATTTATGATTCAATTGAACCGTGCTGCCCTAAAGAATCGTCTGGATTATTTAGGTGATGCCCTCTACAATAAGAAAGTCGTTGATATCATGCACTACATCAATGAGCATCTTGACACATCACTCGACATTGACCTACTTGCAAGTAAATTCTATATCAGCCGGTATTACATGATGCGTCTTTTCAAATCAGAAACCGGATATACCATTCATAATTACATTGCCTATAAAAGGCTGCTTCTTGCCCGTGAACTGATCTCGCAGGGAACCCCCATTACACAAGCCTGCTTTGACAGTGGCTTCCCGAATTACTCCGCCTTTTCACGCGCATACAAAGCGGAATTTGGAGTGTCTGCCCGAAATCATCTACAATTATGATGCCACTTTTTCTTTTGACTGTCCTGCCAGTGTCTTCACACCATCTACAGCAAGAACGATTGCGCAGATAATCAGAAGAATTGCAAGAACCAGTAATGCAACTGCCCAGCCAACTTCTGTTCCTGCTGCAAGCTGTGCAATTTTGCCTTTAATTGTAAGAACCAATGATGTAATCGTTACAATCAGCATAAATGCCATTGGGAATAAGAACATCTTGTTATTCTTTCCAACTTTGCCAAGCCATGTTGCAACTGCTAATAAACCAAGTGCTGCAAGTAACTGGTTGGCTGCTCCAAACAATGGCCAGATTTTCGCATATCCGGTCATACCAAGTCCAATACCAAGTATTACTGTAATCACCGTCGATACATATGGATTTGCCAGAACTTTCTTATATCCGGTCGCGTCTTTTACGTTCTGTCCCGGCTCAAGCCAGAATTCCTGGAACATGTAACGTGCAAGACGTGTAGCTGTATCCAGGGATGTCAGACAGAACGCTGATACTGCAAGAATCAATAATGAAAAGATCACATTCTTTGTTCCTGCTAATGCCGGTACTGTCGCAACCATCTCAGAGATACCGGTTGCAAATACTTTGGTCGGTACAGTAAGTTCTCCTGTTGTAAATCCTTTATTCCATATGAATCCAACTGCACAGAGAGAAATAATAGCAAGCGCACACTCGATTAACATGCCGCCATAAGCGATTGGCTGTGCATCTCTTTCATTATCAAGCTGTTTTGCTGTCGTTCCCGATCCTACGAGTGAATGAAATCCTGAGATTGCTCCGCAGGCGATTGTTACAAATAATGCAGGGAACATATAACCAAGTGAAACCTGTGTTCCTTCTACGGTTCTTGCAGGTGCAAGTGTATCTACAAACCCAGTGAATGCAGGGATATCTAATCCGCCCTGTCCCATCAGTGTCGCGCCAAGAATACCAACCACTGCTACGATCATCATTCCATAAAGCAGGAATGAACTCAAGTAATCACGAGGCTGCAATAAGATCCATACCGGTGTGACAGATGCGATCGTGATATAGACACCTACGATGATCATCCATGTCTGGTTGCTTAAGTATAACGGATGCCAGTTCAGACCGATTGCCATACATGCAATAATTGCTACAACACCGATGATCGTAGAGACGCCAAGTGGTGCATTTCTGCGATATACCAAGAAACCGAATACGATTGCAATCAAAATAAAGAGAATTGAAATCATCGCTGTCGAAGCATTTGCTGCACTTGCTGCCATATCAACTGCTCCGCTCGCATCGAAGGTTGCCATAAATGTATTCGCTACAATTGATGCAAATGCTGCTACTACCAGGATTAATGTGAGGTATGAGAAAATGATAAATAGCCTCTTTGCCTTTGATCCCATTGTGTCAGCGATTACTTCACCGATGGATTGTCCTTTATGACGAATCGATGCAAATAATGCTCCGAAGTCATGAACCGCTCCAAAGAAAATACCTCCGATCAATACCCATAAAAGAACAGGTACCCACCCGAATACTGCTGCCTGAATCGGTCCATTGATTGGACCCGCTCCGGCGATTGACGAGAAATGATGGCCTAATAATACAGGTGCCTTTGCCGGACAATAATCCATTCCATCCTCTAATTCGTGTGATGGTGTCGTCCTGCCTGGATCCACCCCCCACTGCTTTGCAAGCCATCTGCCATAAGTAAGATATGCAATCACAAGAATTGCGATACCAATGATTAATACAACTGCTGCGTTCATAAATCTACTCTCCTTTTCCTTTTTATTCATATTGCATGCTATATATTCTTAAAGGTTAAAATACCTTTTTATAGCCCTTCACTAAATCCCTTGCCGCCGGGTTTCCAAATACCTTTTTGTTCTTCATATCAAATATCAGGATTCTGGCTTCGCAATATCCGCGTATTCCAAAGAGATAATTTTTAAAAAAGCGGAACTTCTTAGCAGCCTTTTTTTCTTCCCCGGAAATGCCTTCCTCGACAATAAAGATACCTGTAATATAGGTGTACATGTGATCCTTCTGTGTGTATTTCTCACCACTACGCACCAACTTCGGCTCTACGTATTTTGTAATCTCTTTTTTGAATCTTATGAAATCTTCTGCGGTAAGTACTTCTTTACACGAAAAAAAAGTATGCTCATAACAATTTGCCCGCCAAAGCTCCGCCTTTTTCATAAGGACGTATCTGGCACTGCTTACATTGAAACTCGCATACGCGTCGTACATATCCCCATTGATATCAAAAGAACGTTCAATATCGAAAGCCGATTGATACGAATTCAACAGCTTTTCTAAAAAATCCTGTCCTGTCATATAATTCAGTTCCTTTCGTGACCTAAAGAAAATACTACAATCCTTTTTAGCTGTAACTGTGCATTTCGTTATCACTTTAGCGTGGTAAAATAAAAACCACTCCATAAGTTTACACCTCATAGAGTGGTTTGGCAATACTTTTCTTTATAAATATTTTATAATTAACATTTTAAATTTATTCTTTACAGAGTGAAATCTGTTTTATTTCACAGGAACTTCCTTCACTGCCTCTTTGGATATCGCTTCTCCGATCACGCGGCGCATCTTTGCACCTTCCTCGACCTCTTTCTGCTGGTTCGCTTCCTCCACACAGGCCAAAATCGCTTCGTTGAGAGATAACATCTTCTCATCCAACGCTGATACCATCTCTGCACATTCCTGAAGATCACGGCTGATATATTCCGGCGCATGCCCCTCAAATTTGTAATATATCTTATGCTCTAAACTTGCCCAGAAATCCATGGCAATTGTTCTAATCTGGATCTCGACCTTCGTATCTACAACACTGTCAGACAGAAAAATCGGAACCGACACCAGCATATGATAACTCTTATACCCGCTCACCTTCGGATTCTTGATGTAGTCCTTAATAGAGAGTACTTTTAAATCACTTTGATTTCCAATCATCTCTGCAAGCCGATAAATATCGGATGTAAACGAACAAATCAGACGAACCCCCGCTATATCATTGATATATTTCACCATGTTCTCAATGGAGGTCTCATATCCATATCGCTTGAGCTTCTTCACGATACTTTCCGGAGTTTTAATCCTTGTCTTAATATGTTCAATCGGGTTATATCTATGAACATGCTGGAATTCATCGTTCAAAATGTCCAGCTTCGTTCCAACTTCCTTCAGTGCAGCGTTATATAAGAAAATGACTGTCTTCCAACTATCAACATCCTCATAATTCTTAATGGCATCCTGCATCCTTACTTCTTCTCCCATGCGGTCAACCTTCTTTCTTGCCGATTCTAGTTGTAATATATTATACCATACTTAGTGGGGTCTGTCATGAGATTCCCCCTGAATTATACGAATGCTTCCCCACGAAAAGGAGATTAATCCTGCTCCAGCTTCATATCTCCCTGCTTGATAAATCCATGCTTTCTCATGAATTCTGAAATGAGAAGTGTAAGCACTGCCGGTAGTATAATCTGAATCAATAATATTTTAAACATAACGATCCCCCCCGCCTCTGTCTGAATCATGGTCTGCCATGTCATAATCTGACCGACGAGCCCTGCCGTCCCCATTCCTGAGCCGGTTGCATTGCTGGTCATATGAAGTACCATCGTCCCAATCGGCCCTAATATGGCACTGGAAATAATGGCAGGAAGCCAGATTAACGGTCTTCTCACAATGTTCGGGACCTGAAGCATGGAGGTTCCGATTCCCTGTGCAATCAGTCCTCCCATCTTATTTTCCCGGTAACTCGCCACTGCAAATCCAACCATATTACAGCAGCAGCCAATCGTAGCTGCACCTGCTGCCAATCCGGAAAGATTCAACACAATCCCGATTGCTGCAGAACTGATTGGAAGTGTCAGGAACATTCCCATAAGAACGGATACAACAATTCCCATCATCAGAGGCTGCTGCTCTGTGCCCCAGTTAATCAGAGAGCCCAGCCACGTCATAAATCCGGAAATCGGGGGTCCTAAAATAAGCCCTACCGCTCCTCCGCATCCGATAGACACAATGGGTGTCACAAGAATATCAATCTTTGTCCTGCCTGCCACCAGATTGCCGAGTTCAATTGCGACAAATGCCGCAATAAAAGCGCCGAGAGGTTCCCCCGGTCCTGCAAATATCATCTCGCCACCCGCGCCAATCACTGTGCCTGCAAGGATTTTGCTCGCAAATGCACCGAGCATGCCGGCCGTTGCCGCTGACACCGTCACCAGCTGCGAGGCATTATACTTCTTTGCAACACCGACACCGATACCGGCTCCTGTCATAGCCGCTGCCACTTTACCAATCACATAGATCAGACTGCCTGCATCCCCGCCCAGAAAAGTCCCAATCTGCTGAATAATCGTTCCAATGATCAACGTCGCGAACAGGCCATGTGCCATACCGCTGAGTCCATCGATAAATATGTGATCCAATATCTTTTTCATTTGCATTTCTCCTCTTTGCGCTGTAGTTACAACTGTCACTCAATTTGAAAGAGTTTATCATATTCCCCTCGGAAAATCAATGTTGTCTTGTGAATTCTTTCAACTAATGTTATACTAAACTACACAGAAAATAATATTTCACTTGCAGACACAAAGGAGGAAATGCCATGAAATTAGTAATTACTATGAGTCGTCGTTTCGGAACCGGAGCAAGTATTATTGCCAAAGAATTGTCTGAAAGACTTCAGATTCCAGTTTATGATAAAGATTTTATTCACAATGAACAGGCGCAGAAGAATTACACGGATGAAGCAGCCACAGTCAAAGAGCTTGCGAAGAATCCCTGCATCATTATCGGTCGCTGTGCTTCCGACATTTTAAAGGATCAGTTGAATGTGCTCAACATTTATGTATATGCAGATAAGGAAGATCGTATTCATCGTATTATGACGACACACACGCTTTCTTATGAAGCCGCAAAGGAACTGGTAGAATCCACAGACAAACAGCGTGCAGACTACTACCATAAGGAGACCGGTAAGATGTGGGGCGATGTCAATGACTACCACATGATTCTCGACACCTCCGAGCTTGGCATCGAGAACTGCGCGAATATCCTTATGCAGTATTTTGAAAAACTAGAATACATCTAAACTTCTTTTTCTCTTTGAATCTGTTTTGTAAAAGAGCATATCCGATTCCACTCTCTGGCATCGGATACGCTCTTTCTTTAGTTTCTTTTTTTTCTTACTCTTCTTACGATTTTGGATATCAGAACAATCAACAGTATCATTATGATAAGTCCCACAACAATCACCCCCGCAAACATTGCAACATATTTGTTCGGATGAGAAAAGCGGCTCACGAGATCCGTATTCATGTCCACTACTTTTCGTCCCTCCGGTTCACTGTATTTCTCAGGAATCTGTGGAATGCCTTCTTCATTCTTATCAAACGACTGCATGTATGTGGCAATCGCCTGCCATGCTTTTAGTTCTTTTCCCTCATGATACACAATTGCAGTATCAAAATCCTCGATCACATTTCCATCAGCATCCTTTGGCGCAATCTTCAGCAGTCCCGCACTCTTCTCAGAAATAGAACCAATCAGTTGCCCCGAATAGTAGTCAAACACAACTCTATACAGCTTATCAGCTTCTATTTCCGCCCTGGTTCCATCCGGATTCTTTAGATAACAGTCTGTGACCCGGTTCAGAATGATACGGTTTGGATTATATGTGAAATAGATCCCGCTTAAATAAAGTCTTGCCGAAGGCATCAGATCAGAAATGGATGCATCAAATTCCAGCGCTGTCTTTAGTTCCTCTCCTGTCAGGTATGCACTGACCAGCGGATAGCCGACAATACGGTCCGGTCCGATTCCCAGTGAAAATGAGTTGAACACCGAATCAACTGTAATATCTCCCACTGCATAGGTTTCACGAATGACACCGCTCGGAACAACCGCAACATCCACCGGATGATTATCTTCATCATCCAAAGTATCCACACCATAAGCAAATCCATCTGCCATGATATTTCCAAGTGTCTGCTCCGTGTGTTCCTCATACGTTGTATTCACATCACAGAATTCATAAGAGTTCTGTGCTAACACTTCTTCCTTCGTATATCCAAACTGTGCCAGATAGTCCCGATTGACATTCTGCCCGAATTGATTGATTTTCTCCTCCGTCACTGTATCTGCCACTATGTCCTGTGTGATTGGAACCAACTCATAGTCAGTAAGCTGCCATCTTCCTGAGTCCTTCTGCTGCATCGACAGACTGCCGAGATTCTTCCCGTACTCTCCGCACGACACAATGACGGTATCTCCTGAAACCACTGGTTTTGATAACGTAGAATGTGTGTGTCCGCTAATAATAAGATCGATATCAGGGACCTCCTCTGCCAGCTTCAAATCCTCCGATTTGTCAGGATCTTCATCTGTTCCGCTGTGGGACAGACACACAATCATATCCACGTCTTCCTTCTCCTGAATCTTCGCAGCTGTCTTCTTCGCACCCTCTACCGGATCATAAAAAGCCAGTTCACAAGTAGGTGCACAGACCATAGCGTCCAGGCCAAAGATACCCATGATCGCAATTTTTACATCTCCTTTTTCCACCACAATGTATTCTTTGATTCCATAATCGTCGAAAGCCTCTTTCACCTGTTTTGCTCCATCACTGGTTGATTGATCCCAGTCAACATTGCTGACAACAAAAGAAGGCAGTACTTCCCCGCTGCCTGCTGCGGCTTTCAGCATATTGCCCAGCCCCTCTGAACGGTAATCAAACTCATGGTTTCCAATCGTCACCGCATCATACCCCATATATCCCAGCATACGAAGCTCCGGGGCATCTGTCTCGTAGAGCGTCTGATACAATGTCCCCATTGAGAAATCTCCGCCATCCACAAGCAGTGTATCTAGATTCTTGTCCCGCTGCTGCTTTATCAATGTATTAATTCGTGCAAGTCCTCCCGCACTGACACTCTCTCCATCTATCACGGTCTCGAATGAATCCAGATGAGAATGCAGATCATGCGTAAACATCACATCCACAGTCTTTGTACTGTCTTTCGCAAATGCAGACACACTGCATAACACAATCAGAAGAATGATTACTGACAAAGCCTGTAATCTATGTCTTTTCCATATTTTCATACATACCATCCCTTTACATTTCCTTTTCCTCATTTTAACTTAGAATTGATAAAACAACAAGACGAAAAGGGATATCTTACTTGCTTTTTTTCTTCCTCCCGTTTATAATCAAACACACTAGCATTACCTGATTATTCTATACAGACGAGGAGTGAATTTATATGTTCCGTTTATGGGCAAAAGAAATAAAAGACAATCATTTATTAAAGGACACTGTCATCTGCGATGAGACTGACGAGACACGTACGCATAAGGTTTTTAACGCTTTGGATGTTGTGTGCTACGAATTTGATCTTGAAAAGCCAATATGGCTGAATTCGAATATCACTGATTTCAAGCGTCATTCGAAAGCAAATTTCTATCAGGATAGTTTTATCGAACAGATTGAGTTTGACTATCTGCAGATTCAAATCATTGAAGAATAAGAGGGATGTGCATGGAAATGCACATCCCTCTTATCTCATCCTTTTACAAGGATTATTCTTCTGTAATCTCTATCTCTTCTGAAATTTCTGTCACTTCCATCGGATCCATCAAATCTTCATCGAACTCTAATTCTTCATCGAACTCAACTGTATCGCCTAATGTCAGCTCGTTATCGAGTCTTACATCTCGGTATTTTCTCATACCGGTTCCTGCTGGAATTGGTTTACCAATGATTACGTTCTCTTTCAGACCGACAAGGTGATCGACTTTACCTCTGATTGCTGCATCTGTCAGAACCTTTGTTGTCTCCTGGAAAGAAGCTGCGGAAAGGAATGACTCCGTTGCAAGCGATGCTTTTGTAATACCAAGCATAATCTGCTCTCCGGTCGCTAATTCTTTGCCTTCTGCTGCAAGCTGTTTATTCACGCTCTCCATCTCGAGTACGTCTACCATAGTTCCCGGTAAGAATTCGCTGTCTCCACTCTCTTCCACACGCAGTTTCTTGAGCATCTGACGCACAATCACCTCGATATGCTTATCATTGATATCTACACCCTGAAGACGGTATACACGCTGTACTTCCTGAATCATGTAATCCTGTACCGCACGCAGCCCCTTGATCTTAAGGATATCATGTGGGTTCGCACTACCTTCTGTCAATGGATCACCAGCCTCTAATTCCTGGCCGTCAAGTATTTTAATTCTTGAACCATAAGGAATTAAGTATGCTTTTGATTCTCCAGTCTCGCTATTATTAACGATTACTTCACGTTTCTTCTTTGTGTCACTGATTGTCGCAGTTCCGCCAAACTCTGTAATAATTGCAAGTCCTTTTGGCTTTCTTGCCTCAAAAAGCTCCTCGACACGAGGAAGACCCTGTGTGATATCATCACCGGCTACACCACCGGTATGGAATGTTCTCATTGTAAGCTGTGTACCCGGCTCACCAATGGACTGTGCTGCAATAATACCAACAGCTTCTCCAACCTGAACAGATTCTCCGGTTGCCATGTTCGCGCCATAACATTTCGAGCAGACACCATTACGGCATTTACAGGTTAAGATGGTACGGATCTTCACTTCATCGATCTCACCGCCCTTTGCATTAACGCCCTTTTTCATAACACGTTCTGCACGTCTCGGTGTAATCATATGATTCTTCTTAACGAGGATGTTTCCCTCTTTATCCTTGATATCTTCACATGAGTAACGTCCTGTAATACGCTCCTGAAGGCTCTCGATTTCTTCATTACCTTCCATAAATGCTTTAACATACATTCCCGAAATCTCTTCACCGACCGGTGTACAGTCTGTATCATAAATAATCAGCTGCTGAGATACATCAACGAGACGTCTTGTCAGGTATCCTGAATCGGCTGTACGAAGGGCTGTATCAGAAAGACCTTTACGAGCACCATGCGCAGACATGAAATACTCCAATACGTCAAGACCTTCACGGAAGTTTGACTTGATTGGGAGCTCGATTGTACGGCCGGTTGTATCAGCCATCAATCCACGCATACCTGCAAGCTGTTTGATCTGTTTGTCCGATCCACGGGCTCCGGAATCGGCCATCATGAAGATGTTGTTGTATTCGTCAAGACCTGTCAGAAGCGCCTCTGTCAATTTATCATCCGTTGCTTTCCATGTCTCTACAACTTCTTTGTAACGTTCTTCCTCAGTGATCAGACCACGTTTGTAGTTCTTTGTAATCAAATCTACTGTGTTCTGTGCTTCTTCGATCATCTCCGGTTTCTGAGGCGGTACGGTCATGTCAGAAATCGATACGGTCATAGCCGCTTTCGTAGAATACTTGTAACCAATTGCCTTGATGTTATCAAGTACCTCTGCCGTTGTTGTTGCGCCGTGTGTATTGATAACTTTTTCAAGGATCTGTTTTGCCTGTTTCTTTCCTACATGGAAATCAACCTCAAGCGCAAGATCATTCTCTGCATCACTCCGGTCTACAAAGCCTAAGTCCTGAGGAATAATCTCGTTGAACAGAAAACGTCCTACAGTTGAGTTTACATTTCCTGTCTTTACCGTTCCATCCGGCATCGTCTTTGTCACACGGACCGTTACTCTTGAATGCAGTGTAACTACCTGATTCTCATATGCCAGAATCGCTTCGTTTAAGTTCTTGAAAAACTTACCTTCCCCTTTGGCTCCCGGTCTTTCCTGTGTCAGATAGTAGATACCAAGTACCATATCCTGTGAAGGAACCGCTACCGGACCACCATCCGATGGCTTCAGTAAGTTGTTCGGTGATAACAGCAAGAAGCGGCACTCTGCCTGTGCTTCTACTGAAAGCGGAAGATGGACAGCCATCTGGTCGCCATCGAAATCGGCATTGTAAGCAGTACAAACCAATGGATGAAGCTTAATTGCTTTACCTTCTACAAGGATTGGCTCAAACGCCTGAATACCCAGTCTATGAAGCGTAGGTGCTCGGTTTAACATAACCGGATGCTCTTTGATTACGCCTTCGAGTACGTCCCATACCTCCGGCTGAAGTCTCTCTACCATCTTTTTCGCATTCTTAATATTATGTGCTGTACCATCAGCAACTAATTCTTTCATAACAAATGGCTTGAATAACTCAATTGCCATCTCTTTTGGCAGACCACACTGGTAAATCTTAAGTTCCGGTCCAACTACGATAACGGAACGACCGGAATAGTCAACACGTTTACCAAGAAGGTTCTGTCTGAAACGGCCGGATTTACCTTTCAACATGTCTGATAATGATTTTAATGCTCTATTACCAGGTCCGGTTACCGGACGGCCACGACGACCATTATCAATCAATGCGTCTACCGCTTCCTGAAGCATTCTCTTCTCGTTACGCACAATAATATCCGGTGCGCCTAACTCTAACAGTCTTGTAAGACGATTGTTACGGTTAATAATTCTTCTGTATAAATCATTTAAATCTGATGTTGCAAAACGTCCACCATCTAGCTGAACCATTGGACGTAAATCCGGTGGAATGACAGGGATTGCTGTCATAATCATCCACTCTGGTTTATTTCCGGATTCTTTGAACGCTTCTACAACTTCCAGACGTTTTACGATTCTTGTACGTTTCTGTCCTGATGAATTCTCAAGATCAGCCTGAAGCTGTACGTATTCCTTGTCAAGATCGATATTCTCAAGCAGTTCCTTGATGGACTCTGCTCCCATGCCTACGCGGAATCCGCTTCCCCAGTTTTCTCTGGCTTCCTGATATTCAGCCTCTGAGAGAATCTGTTTGTATGTTAAATCTGTCTCGCCCTTATCTAACACAATATAAGAAGCGAAATATAATACTCTCTCTAATGTCTTAGGAGAAATATCGAGAATCAATCCCATACGGCTTGGAATCCCCTTAAAGTACCAGATATGGGAAACCGGTGCTGCAAGAGCGATATGTCCCATACGTTCACGACGCACAGTAGCCTTTGTTACCTCAACTCCACATCGATCACACACAACGCCTTTATAACGAATCTTTTTATATTTACCACAATGACATTCCCAGTCTTTGCTTGGACCGAAAATCTTTTCACAGAAAAGGCCATCCTTCTCTGGTTTTAAAGTACGGTAGTTAATCGTCTCTGGTTTTGTTACTTCTCCATTTGACCACTCCAAGATTTTCTCTGGTGAAGCCAGGCCAATTTTAATTGCGTCAAAAGTCAATGGTTTGTACTGTTGTTCATTTGTTGTTGGCATATTAAAAGGCTCCTCCTATTCTTCATCTAAAATTTCTTCAAATTCAATAGTTGCATCTTCTTCATCACTGTTATCTTCACTGACATCAATGAATCCTTTTTCGTCATCCACTTCCTGAGCTGTAAAGCCATGATCCTGGAACTCGTTCTCATCGTCACGACGGTATTTTCTGTCACCTTCAATGATCGAGCGCATATCTGTCTCGCCGTAATCAACACTTTCCATAATCTCAACTTCATTTTCCTGGTCATCCAGAACTTTAATATCCAGTCCGAGTGACTGCAGCTCCTTCAGAAGTACCTTGAATGATTCAGGGATACCAGGCTCAGGGATGTTCTCTCCCTTGATAATTGCTTCATATGTCTTCACACGACCAACAACGTCATCCGACTTGACTGTCAAAATCTCCTGTAATGTGTATGATGCACCATAAGCCTCAAGTGCCCATACCTCCATCTCTCCAAATCGCTGTCCACCGAACTGTGCTTTACCACCTAACGGCTGCTGTGTAACCAGAGAGTAAGGACCCGTTGAACGAGCATGGATCTTGTCATCTACCAGATGATGGAGCTTCAGGTAATGCATGTGTCCGATTGTTACCGGTCCATCAAAGAATTCTCCTGTACGCCCATCACGAAGACGAACTTTACCATCTCTTGAAAGAGGCACGCCCTTCCATAACTTTCTATGCTCTCTATTCTCAGACAGATACTCCATCACTTCAGGAAGTAACTCTTCTTTGTGTTTCTTCTCAAATTCTTCCCATTCTAAGTTGACATAATCATCTGCGAGATCAAGTGTATCCATAATATCTATCTCGTTTGCACCGTCAAAGACCGGTGTCGCGATATTAAATCCTAACGCTTTTGATGCGAGTGACAAGTGAATCTCAAGCACCTGTCCGATATTCATACGTGAAGGTACACCCAGTGGGTTCAGTACGATATCCAATGGACGTCCGTTTGGAAGATATGGCATATCTTCTACCGGAAGCACACGGGAAACAACACCCTTGTTACCATGACGGCCGGCCATCTTATCTCCAACAGAAATCTTTCTCTTCTGTGCGATGTAGATGCGAACTGACTGGTTCACTCCAGGTGATAATTCATCGCCGTTCTCTCTCGTAAATACCTTTGCATCAACGATGATACCATATTCACCATGAGGTACTTTGAGTGATGTATCTCTGACTTCACGAGCCTTTTCTCCAAAGATTGCCCGAAGCAGTCTCTCCTCTGCAGTCAGCTCTGTCTCACCCTTAGGTGTTACTTTACCGACAAGAATATCTCCTGCACGAACCTCAGCACCGATACGAATGATACCTCTTTCGTCAAGATCTTTGAGTGCATCATCACCGACTCCCGGGATATCACGAGTGATTTCCTCAGGTCCAAGCTTTGTATCACGGGCTTCTGCTTCATATTCTTCAATATGAACGGATGTATAGACATCATCCTGTACCAGTCTTTCACTTAATAATACCGCATCCTCGTAATTGTAGCCTTCCCATGTCATGAAACCGATCAACGGGTTCTTACCAAGAGCGATTTCACCATTGGAGGTAGAAGGACCATCAGCGATAACCTGTCCTGCCTCAACTCTCTCGCCTTTGTCAACGATTGGTCTCTGGTTATAACAGTTGCTCTGGTTACTGCGCATAAATTTCGTTAATTTATAGTTTGTCTTTGTTCCGTCATCATGTTTTACAGTGATATCTGTTGATGTCGAGCGTTCAATGATGCCAGCCTGTTCTGTAACAATACATACACCTGAATCGACCGCCGCTTTTGGTTCCATACCGGTACCAACAACAGGAGCTTCTGTTGTCAGAAGCGGAACAGCCTGACGCTGCATGTTGGATCCCATGAGGGCACGGTTCGCATCGTCATTTTCCAGGAAAGGAATCAATGCTGTAGCAACCGAGAATACCATCTTCGGCGATACATCCATGTAGTCAAATCTGCTCTTCTCGTACTCCTGTGTCTCCTCACGGTAACGACCTGATACATTCTTATGAACGAAATGTCCTTCGTCATCTAATGGTTCATTGGCCTGTGCCACGTGATAGTTATCCTCTTCATCGGCTGTCATATAAACAACGTCATCTGTTACAACCGGATTCTCTGCATCTGTCTTATCAATCTTACGGTAAGGTGCTTCAATAAATCCATATTCATTGATTCTTGCATACGTAGCAAGCGAGTTGATCAGACCGATGTTCGGACCTTCAGGTGTCTCGATTGGACACATTCTTCCATAATGAGAATAATGTACATCTCGCACCTCAAATCCGGCTCTGTCTCGCGAAAGACCACCAGGACCAAGTGCAGATAAACGTCTCTTATGAGTAAGCTCTCCAAGCGGGTTATTCTGATCCATGAACTGTGACAGCTGTGAAGAACCAAAGAATTCTTTAACCGCTGCCGTTACCGGTTTAATATTAATTAACGACTGTGGTGAAATCGTCTCCTGATCCTGTGTTGTCATTCTTTCACGAACAACTCTCTCTAATCTGGACAGACCGATTCTGTACTGGTTCTGCAGTAACTCACCGACCGCACGGATACGTCTGTTACCCAAGTGGTCAATATCGTCTTCATTTCCCATGCGATACTCAAGATGCATGTTATAGTTGATGGACGCTAAAATATCTTCTTTTGTAATATGCTTTGGAATCAGGTCTGATAAGTCACGGCGAATCAGATCTTTCAATTCGTCAATATCTCCTGCCGATTCTTCCAGCAAGCCTTCTAATACCGGATAGTATACAAGTTCGGTAACCCCTACTTCCTGTGGATCAATGTCCACAATTGCACGAAGGTCAACCATCATACTTGATAACACTTTGATGTTGCGGCTCTCATCTTCACCCTGCATCCATACAAATGGAACTGCGGCATTCTGAATCTCATCTGCGATTTCACGAGTAACGAGGGTTCCTTTCTCAGCAACCACTTTTCCTGTCAATGGACTCGTAACATCCTCCGCAAGTACATGACCTGCGATTCGATTCTTAAGTGCCAGTTTTTTATTGAATTTATAACGTCCAACTTTTGCAAGATCATATCTTCTTGCATCGAAAAACATACTTGTAATAAGACTCTCTGCGCTATCTACTGCAAGAGGCTCGCCCGGACGAATCTTTTTGTATAACTCTAATAAACCTTCCTGATAGCTCTCGGCTGTATCTTTGCCAAAGCTTGCAAGGATCTTAGGCTCTTCTCCAAATAATTCAAGAATCTCCGCATTCGTACCAATTCCGAGTGCACGGATGAGCACTGTAATCGGTACCTTTCTTGTTCTATCTACTCGTACATAAAAAACGTCATTGGAATCCGTCTCATATTCCAGCCATGCTCCACGGTTTGGAATAACAGTTGCTGAATAAAGCTCTTTACCGATCTTATCATGTGCAATCCCATAATAGATGCCAGGTGAACGAACTAACTGACTTACGATAACACGTTCAGCACCGTTGATCACGAATGTACCGGTAGCTGTCATAATAGGGAGATCTCCCATAAATATCTCGTGTTCGTTAATCTCATCATTTTCTTTATTGTAAAGACGAACTCTTACCTTCATAGGTGCAGCATAAGTTGTATCTCTTTCCTTGCACTCCTCGATGGTGTACTTTACATCATCCTCGCAAAGCTTAAAATCTACAAACTCCAGGCTAAGGTGACCACTGTAATCAGCAATCGGAGAAATATCTGCAAATACTTCTTTTAATCCTTCTTTCAGAAACCACTGATAGGAATCCTTCTGAACTTCAATTAAATTCGGCATTTCCAATACTTCTTTTTGTCTGGAATAGCTCATGCGTGAACTTTTTCCGTTTTTGATGGGACGAATTCTGTTTTTCTCCATTGACGTTTCACTCCTCATATATTTTTTTGATGGGCGACAGGTGCCCGTAAAATGTTGCTGTTCATACGAAAAAACACTATGATATGTTTTCCATGCACTTTCGTGGCATACCTTTCCACAATAGTGCATCTTATACTATATCATAGTGTCATTTTGCTTGTCAACATATTTTTTTATATAATAACAAAAACGGATACGGGAATTTCCCGTTCCGTTTTTGTCGTTGTATGGCTTGATGCTTTCGCGACCACAATTATTTAAGTGTAACCTCAGCGCCTTCGCCCTCAAGTTTTGTTTTGATATCTTCAGCTTCAGCTTTAGATGCGCCCTCTTTGATTACTTTAGGAGCTCCGTCAACTAATTCTTTTGCTTCTTTTAATCCAAGACCTGTTACTTCACGAACAACCTTGATTACTTTAACTTTTGCAGAACCGATTGCTGTTAACTCTACATCGAATTCATCTTTCTCTGCTGCTGCTTCTCCGCCTGCTGCACCTGCTGCTGCAACTACTACGCCTGCTGCTGCAGAAACACCGAATTCTTCTTCACATGCTTTTACTAACTCATTTAATTCTAATACTGATAACTCTTTGATCGCTTCGATCATTTCAGCTGTTGTCATTTTAGCCATTTTAATTTCCTCCATTTAATTTGTTTTTAATTTTATTATTCTTCTACTGAAGCTTCTGTTGCTTCTGCTGCTGCTTCTTCAGCTGCTGGTTCAGCATCTGCTGCATCACCCTGCTCTGCGATCTGATTGATAACACGAGCAAAGTTTGTAATTGGTGATTGAATGCTTCCAAGTAATTTTGAAAGTAATACTTCTCTTGAAGGGATTGATGCTAACTCATTTAATGCTGCTGCATCATATACAGTTCCTTCAACTACACCTGCTTTTAATTCTAAAGCTTTGGCTGTTTTTGCAAAGTTGCAAAGAATTCTTGCCGGAGCTGTTACATCATCTTTAGAAATTGCGATAGCTGTTGGTCCAGCTAAATGCTCATCTAAAGCTGCAAAATCAGTTCCTTCAAATGCTCTTCTTACCATTGTGTTCTTCTGAACTTTGTATGTTACACCTGCTTCTCTGAGCTGTTTACGAAGTTCTGTGTCTTCTGTAACAGTCAGTCCACGGTAATCAACAACAACGATTGCCTGCGCATCCTTAATGTCTTCTGCGATTGCTGCTACGATTGGTTGTTTTAATTCAACTTTTGCCACTTTCATGCACCTCCTTGTTTTATTTTGTGCACTGCCAATAATATAAAAAGCCCTTGTATCCAAAGACACAAAGGCGTTCATTACAAAATCGTCTTCCTCGGTAGGCGTGAAACACTTACGCTCGCTGTGAGCACCTACTGTCTTCGGCAGTTACTTATATACTCTAGCACAACATTTCCATGCTGTCAACACATTTTCACACTTATTTTTATTTTTCATAAAATATCAATGTTGTAAACAATGGTCAGATTATTTTGTTCTATGTGCTTTTTTACGTCCAAATCCCAACATAACTACTGCCATAAATGATACCACTAAGAAAGTAAACCACATTCCGGTATTTCCGGCATCTCCAGTTTGCGGACTCTTTGTTGTTGTCTGATTCTTTGTTGTTGTCTGATTCTTCCCCCCACATCATCGGATGGCGTTGTACTTTTCTTTACAAGTCCCTGGGTTGCTGTCTCTATACTTACTGCATACTGATTGACCAGTTCCTGCTCTGAAATATTTTTCCCACGTTGCACTGCATCGATTGCAGCCTGCAGGTTCTTTACGGACTCTTCTGTGTAAATGCTCAAATCCTTTGGTACCTTGCCAAGTGCTTCGTCTACCTTACTGTTATGAAGTGACCTCTTGTCAAGTGTTAATTTTAAGAAATCACTCTTTTTCTTTATTTCTTATTGTTCCAATGCCTGGAGCACATGGATAGAGCCTCAGATTTAACAGTTCCCGGCCTTGGCCA
>JAQUVD010000079.1 GCA_028693555.1 Hespellia sp. | reverse complement strand
ATCTGTACTCTTAGAAAACGCCATATCTATATTGCTCTTTGCGTCATGCGTTCCACCATATCGAGCATCGGCTGCTGCAACAACTGTATTTGACTTTAATGTTAAAAGTGCTGGTATTCTAAAATAATCTGAATTTGTTGTATCTCCTGCTGAAAAAATATTTGTTCCATATGAAGTGACTCCAGTTGCAGTTTTCAACTCTTCATCGCTTAATACCGTATTATAGATTTTAATATTATTAATTGTTCCCCCGAATGGATAGGCAATTGTACCCTGACGATTTGTTCCGCCTAAAGTGACATTATCAACCCCTGTAATATCATTAATAAATTTGAAAGCGTCAACGTCTAATGTTGCAATTAAATCACCATTTGCGAACAATTTGTACTGCTTATTAACTGGATCTGCTTTCAGTGCAACTGTATTTGGTACATTTTCTGAATGATACAGTGATCTTACTGCTGCCTGACGATTAAATGTATATTTAAGTACATCATCATTGTTTCTTAACTCCATTCCTACTTCACCAATATTAGTGATATAAAGATGAAAATGTCTATTTTGATTTCCGGCAGTTTTGTTTCCGATACTTATCAATGACTGATACTGATTATTACTTGTAGATGTGTACTGTGCAACGATTGTTCCCTGTGTCAGTGATTCGACTATACCAGCACCCTCTTCATTGCTCAAATCATAACCTTGCCCCTCAGTAATAGCAATATTATTTTTTTCAAGAACAATGCCAGTAGGTACAGGTGTCTCACTTGAAGTAGCAGAAATCAAATCCGCATCTGCTAACGCCGCATTATATATTTTAGCGTCATAAATATTTCCTGCGAAAGGATATGACACTACCCCCTGTCGTACAGTCCCGCCCAGCGAAACCGTGTCAGTACCTAAAATATCTGAAATAAACTTATAATTATCTTTTGATAAAGTAGAAACCAAAACCCCGTTAGCAAATAATTTGTATTCTTTAGCAACACTATCCGCTTTAAATGCAATGGTATTTGTACTATTAGCATTAACAACCCCCTCTGCACTCATGGTATATTTGAAATCATCATCCGTATTTCTCAATTCCATTCCCAGCGTTCCTGTCGGTGTAATATAAATATGGAAATGCCGATTTTGATTCCCCGCCGTTGCATTTGATACACTAAAAAGTGACTGATATTGATTTGTAACAGTCGATTGATACTTAATTAAAACTGTACCATTTGTCAGACTACGAATTGTTGATGCAACTGAATCTGTACTCAAGTCAACTACACTACCATCTGTTACTTCCACATTAGTTCTTTCTAATATAGGCGATGTCACACTTGCCTCTGAGACACTTTCGCTTAAAACTTCCGCTTTCTCCGCAGCAACTTCCAATTTCGTTTCAGAATCCTCAGGAACTTCAGCATCAACATCTACAGTACCTTCAGACATTTCCTGCATATCTTCATTTGCATTTTCTACCACAATTTCTTCATTCACATCTGTAGCCGCAAATGTTGGAATGGATGTAAGTGTTAAAGACACAATCGATAATGCAGCCATTATTCCCTTTCCATTCATAGATTTCTCCTTTTCCAGTTAATCTGTCACAAGGTTACACTAATCACCAATAATTTCGCTAAGTTTCACTTTACGATCTTCATATCTTGATTTTGTACAAGCATCAGCAGTAGCAATGACCGCACGAGCAGCTTCACCTGTTAATAATGGTTTGAACTCGTCTGTCGGCTCAGCGCCATGCATGATATCATTCAAGTATTTCATTTCTTTGACCATTACACCATGCAGCCAAAGCGGTGGTTTCTTACCTGGTTTTCCATACTGAATGGCACCATCCATTTCTGTTCCATGATAAATTCTTGTTCTATCTTCATCTTCTTCCTTTGATTCATGCAATAAGAAATGATCCACTTTACCATCCACTTTCAAAGTACAACCAGCATCAAACATATCTAATCTAATTGCACCTTTTGTTCCCTGTATAAGAAGGTAATGCTCTGGCCAATGAAATGCTGAACCCCATTCCATTACTGCATATCGATCATCGCTGAAACGAGCATTGATAAAAATCATATCATCCTCATCTCCAAATGCTTCTCCTTTGTGAGCCACGTTACCCGCTTCCATAGTTACTTCCTCTGGCATACCGCCCATAATGAACTGTACACAATCCAACTCATGAATATGATGATATAAATGTCCACCGGATTTTTCACGGATTTTTTTCCATGATACAGATTCCTGAACATCTTCCCAACCATTCCGTGCAGAATGGCAATACAAAACTTTACCTATAGTACCCTCATTGATAATTTCTTTTGCGTGATGAACACCATTGAAGAAATTCATAATATGACCTGCCATAAAAGTGACATTGTTTTCTTCACAAGCCTTTACCATTGCATCACAGTCCGCAAAGGAAAGGGCAATAGGTTTTTCGCAGAATACATTTTTTCCATGTTTTGCTGCTTCTATTACAGGCTCCTTGTGGAGATAATTGGGGGTTGCAACAATAACACAGTCTACATCTTCTCTGGAAACAAGTGCCTCTAAAGAATAAACACCATGCTACTGTCACTTAAGAACTGTGGCAATGTATCACAAATGCCTAGTTGCACTAGAAGATTAGGCAAAAACCCCGATACTCCATTCAATATCCATTTCCATGACAACGCAATTACGATAGATGGAAATGCCCATGGAATAATTAGTAAGGTTCGGTATATCCCTTTTGCAAATTTAACACGATTAATTGCCAGTGCTGTAGTAAAACCTATAAAAATTTGGCCAAACAATGATACTACAGTCCACAAGACCGATGCTAAAAATGCCTTAAAAAAACTAGCATCTGTCAAAACTGCTTTATAATTTGCAAGACCTATGAAGTCATAAGCGGGTTTTATCAGATGCTTTGTCGTCATACTATAATATAGACTGGAGAAAATTGGATACACCAGCAAAACTCCAACTATAATCAAAGCAGGCAAAACAAAAACCCATCTTGCATAATCAAACTTTACTTTTCTTTTCAAGTCTTTTGCCACCTTTCTCTTAAATACAGGGAAGTAAAATACTTCCCTGTTTTCAAATCCTATACTATTGTGCCGTACTGAAAATCTCATTCATTTTGTCTTCTGCTGCTTGTGCAGCAGTTTCAACATCTGTACCATTAATAAGAATATCCTGGAACATTTCTTCAACTACGCCCTGTGACGTAAGCAGGCCTGCCTGTACACTAGGTCCATGTTCAAATCCAAGTGCTGTACCAAGCGATACCGCTTTAGAAATAACCTGTTCAGCGTTAGAGAATTTCTGAACCATAGTATTTGATTTATAAGCATCTGTATCAGAGATACCTGTAATTGCTGGGAGCATACCTACTGGTGTAGCAGCTAAAAACTCTGTATAAGTATCTGGATCATATAGTTTTTCCATAAATGCTTTACAGATTTCAGGATGTTCTGAATTAGCCCATACTACCATAGGAATATTAGAAGTCTCAGCACCATAATCTGGATCACTTTCATTGATTTTTGGAAGTGGCGCACAGTCAATCTGATCAACCAAGTCTGGAGAGTTCTGTTCTACACCTGAAATCTGGAATCCGGAGTTGAAGTCAAATGCTGTTTTTCCCTGATAATAAAGGTTTGCCTGATCAAGAACTGCATAATTTACAGAATCTTCCGGCGAACAGTTTTTATAAATATCTACCCAGAAATTAATACCATCAATAGCTAAATCGCTTGTAAAGTCTGCTTTGAAATCATCCGTCAACAAACTGCCACCACCACTTCTTACATAGAAGTTCAAGAATCGTGTAGCCTGCATATCGTTAGAACCACATGGGAATGAGCATCCATAAACGCCATCTTTTGTGAGTGCCTTTGCTGCTTCTGCAAATTCAGCCCATGTCTTTGGCACTTCAAGTCCAGCCGCTTGCATTAAGTCTTTTCTGTACCACATTACCTGCGCATGTGAATACAGCGGTAATGAATAACAAGCGTCATCTTTTTCGCCCTCAGAAAGAGCTGGTGCTGCAAATTTGTCACGCCCGATCTTATCGATCAAATCATCAACAGGAATTAATGCGTCTGCATCCATCATCTCAACTACCTGTCCAGGAAGTGCTGTACTCATATCTGGCACATTGCCGGATGCTAAACCAGTTGTCCATTTTGTATAAAAATCAGACCATGAAAATGTTTCAATATTAATTTTCACTTTCGGATTTTCTTCCATAAACTTATCAGCTGTCTTTTGAATGACATCTAATCTAGCTCCCTGTGTAAAGGAATGCCAGAAAGTAATTTCTCCCTCTAATTCCTCACCTGCTGCCGCTGTATCGGTCTTTTCTGTTTTGGCTTCATCCGTCTTTTCTTCGGTTTTCGCTGGTGCCGCTGTATCTGTTGTGCCTGCAGAATCACCACACCCTACAAACATGGTTGCTACCATAGCAATACTCAACAAGATACTAATTACTCTCTTCTTCATGTTGTATCCTCCTCAATTTGTTTACTTTTCCTTTGGTTTCCTCTAGTTCCCTTTACTTGTTCGTTACTTTTCCCAATCATTCGCGAATTATGGATCGGTTGTTTGTTACATTTGCTTTCTGTACCCACATTATATTCCAATATTTTGGTTATTTCTACGGTACCGAATCTCAATAATAGCATAATACGCTTGCCATGCAAATGTTTTTGTAAGATTATGTGCGCACTTATCCATCCCTGGCAAAAAGAAAAACGAAGATATTTTCCTTAAATTAGCTGAAAAACATCTTCGTTTTTTATACATTTCTTATTGAGTTGATGCAATTATACGTCTTATCTATATCGGTTTCTATAGACCAGAAGCAAATTAATAGCACAATACGTTCATAAACTATTATTA
>JAQUVD010000078.1 GCA_028693555.1 Hespellia sp. | reverse complement strand
TTTGTAATCCATTGTTCAAGATCAACTACTAGCTTGAACTATAAATAGTTCAATTCATTAATCTGTCCCGTTATTACTGTTTATACCAAAATCTTGCTTAGAGATCTTGGTGGGTGTTAAATCTTTCAATTTAACTGTTCTTTAAAAATTTTCTCTTATAGAAATTTTCAAGGTTGTTTGTCTATTGTTTAATTATCAAGGTTCTTCTTGAAACCCTTGTGTTTACTGGTTTTCTTTGTCTTCGCTGTTCTTTGCGACAACTCATTCATAATATCATGTAAGTCATGTATCTGTCAAGAACTTTTTTACATTTTATTTTTTCATTCGTTGCCCTCTCTTGCGACAGCTATATTAGGATAGCACGATGAGAGGGTTCCGTCAAGCACTTTTTTCACATAATTTATTTTGTTTTTTAACTTTGTTTTTTAGCATGGCAATTCAGCAAATAAGAAGCGTTATTCTGTCATTTTAAGATAGATTCTCGCATTCTGATGATTATAATCAAGCGTAATTGCCTTCTCAAACATTTCCTTGGACTCTTCCTTTTTCTCCATACCAAGATTCGCAAGTCCCATCAGATAATAACAGTGCGCCTCATTCTTTAGGTTCATATCCTCTTCAAAGATCAGGAAATCCGGCAGTGATACTGCGAAAAAATCACCCTTTGTCACTTCCTGTAAATGTCGTTCTCCATAATCCATCAGTTTATTAAAGCATGCATAGGCAGCCTTTCTATTTCCTGTTTTCAAGTTCGCCAAACCTTTATACAGAATCATATCTGCAGGCTGATCATAATAATATAAGACGCCCGCCGGCTCATCCGCACCGAGCTTCGCCAGCGCATAGCACTTCTTTGCTTCCTCCTGACTACCGAGCTTTTCATTGACCATACCAAGATAATAATAAATGTGGTTGTCCTTGGTTCCTTCCAAACGGCCTTCTCCCAAATTTTCTGGATAACTCAGAGCCTTAACCAGTAAATCTTTTGCATTTTCATAATTGAACGCTGCTATTTTTTCTTTTGTCATCTCCACCAATGCAGTCTTATACTGTATCGTCACTTTGCCTTCTGCACCTTCCCACGGTCTAAATGTATGGGACATAATGACCTCATATGCTTTTTCATACATTCCTGCCAGATTATATAACGTAACAAACTCAATCATGACATCATCGCGGTCACACAGAATATCCATGTGTTTTTCATAATTTGAAAGTCGCTCTGCAAACGTTCTGCCCAACTTCTTATATAACTGATCCAGCTCCAGAAAAACTCTCGCATCCGTCTCATCCAAAGTAAATGCTTTTTCCAGTTCCTCCCTTGCCCGCTTGGAATCACCTTTCTTGTTATAGTAAACAAGCGCAAGATTGCGATGGACGGTCGGATAAGTATCGTCCAATTCTGCCGACTTTTCCCAGTGTTTCTCTGCTTTTTCACATTGCTGTTTGTCATACAAAAGATTGCCAAGATAATAGTAAGCCTTCGCCCCCTGCGGATTCTTTCCAATTGCATGCTCAAGTACCGCGATATCCTCCAATTTGTTCGGGAAGCAATATAACGGCGATGCCTGCTCGGCTCTTTGTATTTCCTGAATCCCCTCTGACTCTTTTCCTAGCAGTGCCAAATAATACCCTTTATAATAAGATATCAGTGGATAATCTGCTTTGCATTCATCCAAAATAGATGCTGCTTCTTCATAGCATCCGGACTCCGCATAATCTCTTGCACATTGCAGATAATTCTCCTGATATCCGCGCATCATGTGATTCATTTTCGCAAGACACGCTTTAGAATCATCACTGTGAAGAGCAAGCTCAAACTGGGATATGTAATCAAACGGATCCAATTCCAGATTTGCTTTTATCCATGCGTCGGCTTCTTTCCTCCGTCCAAGTTTCCTTAAAATAATTGCTTTAAGTCCACGTGCCTTGATATTATGTAGATTCTTTACCAATGCTTTTTCAATCAATTCATATGCTGATGCATAATTCCCTCTTTGCGTCTCTATTGCAGCAAGATAATAGAAGGACATTTCCTGTTGCTCATTACTCCACGCTGCCTTGTAACATGCGTCATAAGCATCATCCATTTTACCCTGATAAAACAGAACCAGCCCCAGATTGTAATATGGCTCACTTGTATATGGGTTCGGACTTCTCCAAGTCAGTCGCTTAACTGCTATCCGAAAATGTTCCTCTGCACGTTCAAATTCACCTCTACGGAGCAGTAACAATCCATATGCATTGTTGATTCTACTGTCATCATGATCGCGTTTTAAGCCTTCCAAATAATATGGGTCTGGCTGGTAAGTCGCATGTCTGTGCTGCTCAATATGTTGTGCCGTAAGAAGCAGTTCCTCATTTGTCATGATTTCTTCCGGCTCTTTCGCCGCTTCAATAGGTTTCGCAAGCTTTGGTATAGTGGGATCTTTCGCCTGATATTCTACCAGAAGCTCCTCCCCCGCGTAGACGGATACACAGATATCACTTTCTTTTTCCACATAGGTCGAAAATGTGTTTTCATAGATACATGTCGGTGATATCTCGGCTGCCGCACTTGCAGCTACGTTATGTTTATTGGTAATTACAATCTGCACATTGTCATATTTTTCAGTTGCATAAACAACCACTTTTACACGATCTCGTGCACACTCTACATTCAATGATGCATGAATCGTTGCATTTTTTACCTGCCCCATCTTTTTATATGGCATAAAATATTGTTTAAACGTCTTTTCCTCGAACGGCTTTAACCACGTGAAATCCGGCTGATTCTCTGTATAGACTCCCGTCATCAACTCAATATACGGACCATCTTCATCCGTCAGATTGCGATCCCATGCTTTTCCGAATTCGCCGCAGCCCCATGTCCACTGTTTCTTTCCCGGCGAGAAATGGTGATCTGCCACATGTAAAAGTCCCGCTTCCTTCTTATAATCATAAGCACCCACAAAATCATACTCTGATGTCTCTGCCATATAAGATGTCGGCACTGGAATGTTTTTATATTTTGAAATATCCACGCCTTCACTATAATCATGCTTGTAATACTCCCCTTTTGCAATCGGAAATCTGGATACTGCACGTTTTCCGTGATCATAAACATTATGTACATCTGGTGGGAAAATCGACTGGGTATCGTCATTGGCTGGAACAGCAGGATTTGCCCACCAGAGAAATGTCTGTGGCATCGCTGTGCGGTTATATAACTGTCCGCGAATCTCAATATAGGCCTTTCCCGGATATAACGTAAATGCAGCGATCCCTTTTGTTCCATACATTTGATCCACATCGTTGACCAGAAGTGTCTTACTTCCATCCTCATGTTTTTGAATCACATAATCCACTGGCATGTAAGTCGTTGGCCTGTGGTGCTGTGGCCAGTTGAATTCTATTCCACCGGAAATCCATGGTCCGGTCAGTCCTACAAGTGCCGGTTTTATAACATGATTATAATAAACAAAGTCATAATCATTCGTTTTATCATATGCTCTCTGAATTCTTCCACCCAATTCCGGGAGAATCATAATTTTCAGATACTCATTTTCCAAATATACGGCATGCCAGACCTTATCGGTTTTCTCACGACTGATCTTTTCTGTAGTCGGATAAGGATATACTTTACCTGAACTTCCCTGATATACTCTCTTTTCCAAAAACATTGGGTTTTTATCCGGTACACCCACTTCATAGGTCGGTATGACAACTTCTTCTTCCCAGATCTTAACTTCTGTCATTTTCATTTTTCTCCTGTTCTTTGATCATAAAACTCTTTTTATTTATTGCTTTACTATGATTCTATTATAGTCTGTGTTTTAGGGTTAATCATTAGATATATTTGCTATTGAATTTATAAAAATTGCTCTCATTTGATTGTGTTTCAATTTAAAATATTTTATACTGATTTTAAGACAGCTCTGCGGATTGGACATTCCCTATATAGTCTAATTCTTTTATTAGATTTTCTATTTTTACGCGAAGGGTGGTATTCTATGATCTCCAACGAACATTACATTTCTCCAAAATCAGATTATTATGTCTACACAGCCAGCTCTACAGCAAAGAATTTATTCTTTTACCCGGTTCATCTTGGGAACTTCTATTATGAACCGGGCTATTTTCAGCATCGTGACCGTTTTGACAGCTTCCTGCTGATGCTTGTCATACGTGGCTGCTGCGATGTCACAGTCGGCGGACAGACAATAACCGCCACGGAAGGAACCCTCGTTCTCCTTGACTGTTACGCTCCCCATGAATATGGAAGCATGATCGGATGGGAGGCAATGTGGATTCACTTTGACGGTCCAATGGCCAGACGCTACTACGAACACATCCATAGTGTCTATGGCACTGTCATCGTTCCGGAAAGTTTCCAGAATATGCGCTACCTCTTCGATAAAATCTGCAAATTATTCCGCTCCGGTTCTTCCATCAGAGAGCCTATTCTTTCCAAATATATCTCAAATATTCTGACCGAAGTTCTTATGATCGAGCCGAACGCCTCACAGCATACTACAATAGATTTTATGGATACCGTAATTACACATATCACAGAACATTTTAAAGAAGCTATTTCGCTAAGTGACCTTGCGGAAATGGCATCTCTTAGTCCATTTTATTTCACGAGACTTTTTACTAGAGAAACCGGGATGTCCCCTCATCAATATCTGATTGCAACTCGGATGTCTTATGCAAAATATATGTTGAAATCTACATCTCTTCCGATAAAAGAAATTGCTTTTGACTCTGGTTTTAGCAGTGAAAGTGGCTTCTGCTCTGCTTTTAAAAAACACGAGCATATCACCCCCAGCCAGTACCGCAATTCTTAGATTCCTCATTACATAACACACGCTTTTATGCATACAACGAAAAAGACGATAGCACATGCTACCGTCTTTTTCTATATACCTTCAAAACTTCATACAAAGAATTTAAACATCCATTTACCTATTCCGTTTGGTTATGCCCTCGACCTATTAGTAACAGTCA